>CALOEF010000008.1:0-13947 GCA_942492165.1 uncultured Planctomycetaceae bacterium | reverse complement strand
AATTCGCAGGCGTTGATCGTTCCGCATTTGAGTTGAGAAGCGATTCATCAGAGAGCCCTGTCAGCACCTGCTCATTTCTCAATTCGATCTCTGATTTTTCTTTGCCTTGCGAACTGAAATAGGGAGTACGGCCTTTGTCGGCTATCTGTTCATCCAGATAATTGGGATCGTTTAATTCAGGAATATCGACTGTCGTTGAGGTATGATCCTGCCGCAGGCAGAATGCACCCACAAAACCAAGTACCAATAACGCTAACGCCAAACCGACTTTTTTATCTTGCTGCATTTGAGCCTCGCCTCGAAAAAAACGCTGTGTATTAAGCGTATCGGGCAAAATTACTCAAAAAAAAATCGGAAATATTCAAGAAGGGTTCAACTCAGCTAGATACCATCACCAGTATCACACTTGAGTCGATCATGCTGAAAATACGACGAACGGTCAGAACAAACTCACCAATTGATCTGTTCGTATCAATTGTGATGTTTAAATAATGCAGGCCCATCATAGAGCAGCTTATCTCTCACTCAGCTCCTGCTTTCGACGTAGTCGACTGAACAAGTTTTTATACCGGGTCATAGCGGGACCTTTTAACCGGGCATTTGCGGAATCCTGTTTTTCAGATTCTACATATGAATCCAGACGATATGACTTTGCTTCTGAATTCTCCTGTTCACCTGCATTATTCTGTGATTGTAAAGGTGAGAATTCTGACTCGTTAATCTCTTCCTCTTCAGGCAAAACAATGTCATATGCCAGGGGCTCTCCTGTTTCAGCCTGACTGAACTCTTCAGACAGATCTGGATAACTGAGAATTTCATTTAATGAATCGAGCAGCCCTTTTCGAGTCTCTGAACAAACTTCAAAAACCTGTGCCGCTAACATTTCTTCAAATGTTTCTTCGTCCATGGATATTTCTTGCGCCAGAGCCTGGTACACATTCTCATTTGTGGAATCCTGATGTGCTTGATCAAAGTCAGGCTCAGTAACTGCAGGAATATTACTGTCTCGTACATCAGAAGTCTCAGATGTCAGATCCAGATCGGAATTGAATTCCGAAATCGGTACCTGTTCCATTTGAGGTTCCTGTACTTTTGAATGCGCATTCTTTGCATCTGCAGGTTTTGCGGAGACATCGAATTTTGGCGGTATCAACTGAAGATTTCTGTCAGACAGACTTGTATTCGGAACGGTCACTTCTGGAAGCATTTCAGGGTCAATCCCGGCATCGATGGCAGCATATCGATCAATGATCTGCGTGAACCCGTCCGTTGCATCAGTTATTGGAACCTCGTCAGTGTCCAGAGAGACGAATTCATCTACCTCGGAGCACTCTGATTCAGATTCGAGTTCCTGCCGGGGCATACTGATTGTCTCTTCACAATCGGACGCTGTTTCCTGCCCGCTACCAATTTCAATGGCTTCAATATCATCTCCCAGAGAGAAAAACATCGTTTGAATCCCAACTGGAATCATCTGAATCCAGCTCCGTTTCCATGAAATCAGACTCCACTAACTGATTCAAACGGTCATCCATGAAGTCATCTATTTCATGTTCCGAATCATCTTCAGTTGAAATTGATTCTATCTCAATCTCATCCGCATGACTGACACTTCGCAACTCTTCTAATGGAGAAGCGGCCGGCAAGGGGTCATTCCAATGCAAGGGTAACTGTTGCAGGTCATGAAATGCTTCACGAGCCATCAACTCATCAACCAGGGGAGAATCCTGGACATAAGCCAACATTAACCCATGATCACAAATCTGGTTGAGACAGCGTGGTAATCCATCACTCACATGCGTAATAAACTTGACAGCATCATCTGAAAAAAATGATCGTTCGACTGTCGCAACCCGATTCAAGCGATATTCAATATATTGTTCTGATTCCTGGCGCGTCATCTTTTCCAAGAATACCTGACAACCAATTCTTTGACTCAATGACGAGAGAGATGACTGAAATAATGTTTCTTCCAGTGCGGTCTGGCCACTCAAAAGCAACTGCAGGCCAGGTTGACCATCTATAGAAATATCAGACAGTACCCTTAACTCTTCCAGAAATTGATCATTCAACAGATGGGCTTCATCGACAATTATCAATATGGGCTGATGGTGGATTAAATAGAAGAGTGAATTTCCGCTTTGAGAGCTAATCTTAACTCCTGCTCACTCACTTTTTCGTATGCTTCTGTTAATCCATACACCAACGTTTGCAATAAGGCTCTTACCGTCGGAAAATTACAATGCTCAACAGAATGAATCTGAAACTGGCTTTCCAGGCGTGAAATTACCTGCTGACAAATTGCGGTTTTCCCAGTACCAGCATCTCCCGTCAGAATTGCGATTCCGTTCAAACTGGTAATCGTAACAAGTAGTTCGTCTAATGCATTCTGGTGTTCTGCAGATTGAAAAAAACAAGTCGATGAGGGTGAAACGGTAAAGGGCCGGTCCTTGAACCCAAAAGATGTTTCGTACATTTCCGATAACCTTTTCGCATTTATTTCATCAGTACGGTCAGAGTACTGGGTGTTTCAATTTTGAAGTGTTGAATAAAGACGAGTGCAGGTCTCATCAATCTTCTTAGTCTGCATCCTATGAACAATTCATCGAACAGGTTATGACCTCTTCTTGAGAATTACCATTACAATCGACAGTATCTCAGCAGGGTCCAAAAGTCGCATTGCCCAAACGCTAGATCTTGACATCAATAATGACCTAAAAAAATAAAGAATTCCGTTTAGTGGGAATGGGTAAACTGGCTGTTAACGACAGCAGACTTATGATTGGAGAACGGATGCTGACACCTGCCTTGTATCAAAACCAGACGTTTTTTTGTTTTATTACATTTCTATAACTCTTTATTTTTTGGCTATTTACAAAAAAACACGTTTTAATGGACGACTCTCTCCTTTCTCTTCCTGTTTTGCTGGAGTAGACTTACTAAAATGACGTCAGGAATCCTTTGCGTTGCTGGTATTCAGTCTGTAATTTATTCAAGTTTTCACAGAGTCCAGCATGGCGAAATTCCAATTTTCATGTCATCATTTTCTTGCTCAGAATTGTTTTATTCCTTAATTTCAAGAGGCACATACAGTATCTCTGATGTCAGAAGCCACACTTTCCTTTTCAGATCCTGATCAGATTCCAATTCTGCTGGGAACTCATGATTGTCATATAAGACAAATTCAGGACGCAATAGACATCGATGTCGTTCATCGTGGAGATGAACTGCGGATTACAGGTGAAGATTCGGATATCCAGAGATCGCTTCGGATTTTTACCGAGTTAAAAGCGATTGTTGAAAGCACCGGACAACTCAAAATTGAGCAAGTGCAAACAGCACTCACCAACGGCAACACTTCTAACAAAAGTGTCAAACAGAGTCCGATCGCGACTCCGTCTTCAATTGATCTTTTTGAGAAAACCAAAAAAGTTCACCCAAGGACACCCGGTCAATCTGAGTATATTAAATCAATTGGTGAACATGATCTCGTATTTTGTACAGGACCTGCAGGCTGCGGGAAGACTTTTCTGGCGGTTGCAATGGCTATCCATGCATTAAGAACAGAGCAGGTACGTAAAATTGTACTTGTTCGTCCTGCAGTCGAAGCAGGAGAGAAGTTGGGATTCCTTCCCGGTGACATGCTGGCAAAAGTAAACCCTTTTTTACGCCCTCTTCTCGATGCATTAAGCAGTCTACTCGATTTTGAACAGGTCAATCGATATATGGACAATGATATTGTCGAGGTTGTGCCTCTCGCTTTTATGCGAGGACGTACCCTGGACAATACGTTTATCATTATGGATGAAGCACAAAACACCACAGTAACTCAAATGAAAATGTTTCTAACCCGTATGGGGATGGGTTCCCAAATTGTGGTGACTGGCGATACATCTCAAATTGACCTGCCTCCTGATATATCTTGTGGAATGACTGATGCCATGACCCGCTTACAGAATATTAAAGGAGTCGGAATCGTAAAATTAAAAAACGAAGATATTGTCAGACATAGACTGGTCGGTGAAATAGTGAAAGCCTATCAAAATGAAGACACGCTCGGCCACTAATTCAAGTTCACATTCTTTACTCTAAAACCACTCTCTGTTCAGGTCGTTTTCATGGCTTTTTTTGGTTCCAAAAAATCCCGAACTGCACTTGCTGCCAGTATGCGGAACTCTTCGAAATTAAGTTCGAAGATGCGCGAATTGCTCAACAATCGCGGAACCTTTTCACGCCTGGCGGCCTGCCTGTTGACCATCCTGATTTTGATGATTGCCGTAGAGAGCTGGAAAACACCCTTTCCTTATCGGCTGGGGATGTTTTCAGAACATGGAATCATTGCCAATGCCTCGTTCAAGCTTGCCAATCCCATCGAAACAGATCGGGAACGAACCCAGAAAGAATCTGAGGTTCCCTATTATTTTAAACAAAAATCCGGAGTTGATCGAAAAGTTACCTTTGTTGCTGCGGGATGACCTGGTCGCAATTGCCAAAGCCAAATCTCTGGATGATTTGAACTTGACACCCGGGCTAAACTTGGACTCACATCGTCCAGACGACTAGAACAGTTCATCGACCAGTTTCCAGAAGAATCTGAGCAGACATTTGCAGAGTTGAAGTCTGTCGTGAGTAATCCAGATTCAAAAGACACAAAAAAAATTAAAGAAATCATAGACGAGTTCGAAGAACTGGTAAAACCACTTCTGACATATGGAATCGTCAATGAGAATGATCTCACCAAAAATCAGATACGCGCCGACGATCGCATCGAGATTATTTATGATAATACGAACACCCCACTCGAGGTGACTCCGTTTGATATTCAACTCACTAATCAACTTTCAGCAAATGGCGTTATTGGCAGAGAGTGGAAGAAATTCCCCAAGCTGGCTCCTATTTCCGCAGTTCTCTCCCACTGGATTCTTTTTCAGGCACCCACAACCCTGATTTACGATTCAGCAAAAACATTACAGGAACGTAAACAGGCCAGAATGAAAGTTGGCGAAATCTATGATACATTTCAACGCGTGGCACGATTCTGGTTGAACCGGGCCAGTTAATTGATGAAACCCAGCTCGCACTTTTACTCGCTGAATATGAAGCCAAAGAACAGATCGTTCCCGGTTATGAACGGGGCATCCGCATCACAATCATCTTTCTGATGCTGATCGTACTCGCAGTCCTGAATGGATATCATCTGCTACGCAACAAAAAAAAGGTCGCAGCAACAGTCAGCAGACTGAGTATCTACTTAAGCGTGATCATTCTGACTGTCTTCATGGGGCGCCTGCTTTCTTATGATCCGTGGCGTGCGGAAATTCTACCTCTCATAGTAACAGTAATGGTGTTTGCCATCGTTTATGATCAAATGATGGCGATCTTGACCGCATTATCGCTGTCTCTCATTCTCTGTCTTTCAACAGGCGCATCATTAGGACATTTTGTGATTCTGATGAGTGTTTCTGCTATTGCAGTCACTTCATTATCTTCAGTCTCATCTCGATCGACGTTGATCAAAATTGGTTTCGGAATGGGCTTTACGTATTTCCTTGTCTGCTGGGGAATTACTCTGATCAATAAACAAGATCTCTCCGATGGTTTTTTTGACTATCGAATTTTTTGGGAAAATCTGCAAGGAGCAGGGTGGTGCCTGGCAGCAGGATATCTCGTAGCAGGCAGCCTGCCGTTTATTGAGTCGTTATTTGGTGTTGTCACAGATATTAGTTTGCTGGAAATGAGTGGTGTTTCGCATCCTCTGCTTCAGGAATTGGTCCGTCGCGCGCCGGGAACTTATAATCACTCTATATCAGTAGCAACCATCGGTGAAGCCGCTGCTGACAAGATCGGTGCAAATGGACTTCTCGTACGTGTTGCCGCGTATTACCACGACATTGGAAAGATGCTGAAGCCACAATATTTCATCGAAAATATGGTTGTTGGAAGTGAAAGCCTGCATGATAATCTTGCCCCCGCCATGAGTACATTAATTATCATTGGACATGTTAAAGATGGTGTCGATCTGGCGCGTCAACATAATCTGCCACAACCATTGATTGACTTTATCGAACAACATCATGGCACAACTCTGGTTGAGTATTTTTATCGAGAAGCAGAAAAACAGGCAGATCTCAGACCCGACCACAAAACAGACGCAGAAGAATCGTCTTTCCGATACCCGGGACCAAGACCACAAACGAGAGAAGCGGGGGTCATGATGCTGGCAGACGCCGTCGAAAGTGCAAGCCGAACTTTAAGTGACCCCACACCCAAACGTATCAAATCTTTAGTTCATTCATTAGTCATGAAGCGTCTGCTAGACGGGCAGTTCAATGAATGTTCATTAACCTTGCACGAAATTAATATTATTGAAGAGTCCCTGGTAAAATCTCTTATCGGGATCTACCACGGTCGAATTAAATACCCTGAAGAGCGCTCAGCATAAAAAATGACAGACGACCTGAATGAATACTATTGATCTGATTCAAATCAAAATTCAAAACACTCAGAATGATTTATCAGTTGACGAAAAACGGCTCAAGGAAGTGGCCTGCCACCTTCTCCAACTGGAAAAAGTCATCGCTGCTGATGTCAGTCTGGCAATTGTTGATAATGCAACGATCCGTGAGTTGAATCGACAATATCTGGAACATGATTATGCGACAGACGTTCTGAGTTTTTTACTGGAATGTCAAATTGAGCCTGACAAACAGGTTCCCGGGCTGAGAGGGTCTGGAAAGACGCTCGAAGGTGAAATTATTGTCTCAGCGGAAATGGCAGTCTCTATGGCAAAAACGTACCAATGGTCTGCCACAGATGAACTTTTGCTCTACATTGTTCACGGATTATTGCATTTATGTGGCTATGATGACTTATCAGAAGACGAACTTCATCTCATGCGTATCAAAGAGCAACAGACCCTGGATCGCTGGGGACTCACGATTCCTCGACGAAAAGACTAAGATCTCCTAAAATATGTCACTGTAAACTGATCCAACCCGCAACTTTTTAGTAAAATCCCGATTGATTCTATTAAAATTCAGACTCAATTTTATTTTTAACAATTTGTCTATTTGCTCGATTTATGATCGCACTGATTTTCGCTGCCTTAATTATATTTACCCTGTTCTCGGGTCTATTAGATTTTTCATTAAGAGATTTTTCACGAAGTCGGCTGGAAACGCTCTGTAATGAAGCAGATGTACCAGATCGATTCAGCGAAATACTGAAATCTCATCCAACGACTCTACTGGCTGCTGACTTTTCCTATCTTTGCGGATTGATATTGAGCTCTCTCATGCTCATCAGGCAATACCTGATAATTCCTGATAATTTCAGCCCGAATTCAGCAAGTATTCAATTCGTAATTCAACTATTTCTGGCATTCGGCTCAGTCATCTTCTTTCTGATGATCATGCCATGGACCCTCTCTCGAATTACAGGTGAACGGTTCCTGAAAACATTTTGGCCGGTCATTCGCTGGTACCCTTTTTTTCTCACTCCCCTGATCTGGTTCGCGTGGAAAATTGATGCATTTTCACATCGGTTAGCTGGCATCGAGGAAAACAAAAATGGAAGAGAGTCCTATATCAATGAAGAAATCCTTTCTGTCGTGGAAGAAGGGGAGCGCGGAGGGATTCTGGAATCGGAAGCTGGAAAAATGATTCAGCGTGTGATGGAACTACAGGATGAAGACGTCGCGGCGATCATGACCCAGCGAATGGATATGGAATACATCTCCGTAAATGCAACGCTGGACGAAGCCCTGCTAAAGTTCATCGATGTAGGGCACTCCCGTATTCCCTGTCATTGGAGAATCGACAGATGACATCGTGGGAATTCTCTACGCCCGGGAATTGCTCAAACATTTCTCGAAAGAGAATCAGAATTCCAATTCTCCGAAAAAGCTGACCATCCAGAATCTGATGTTTTCTCCCTTCTATATTCCTGAAACAACGGGCATCGATTCACTGCTGGAAACCATGCAGAAAGAACATGTCCACATGGCAATCGTCATCGATGAATACGGCGGAGTGGCAGGCCTGGTCACTATGGAAGATGTTCTTGAAGAAATCGTGGGGGATATCGTCGATGAATTTGACGAAGAAGAGGAGCAGATGATTTTTGAACTGGGTGAAAACCTGGTGGAAGTCGATGCCCGTGTCCATATTGATGACCTGAATGAACAATATGATTATGGGCTGCCTGAAGGCAAAGACTTTGATACCATTGGTGGGTTTGTGATCACGCAGATCGGTAAAGTGCCTCAACCTGGTGAAACACTGACCTGGCAGCAGTTGCGAATTGAAGTACTTGAGTCCGACGAACGCAGAATCAGCAAACTCCGCATCGAACTGGACATTCACTGGTTGAAGAAATGGACGAAGACACTGAAACCATGTTTCTGCTTACCAGCGTTCCACCGGTCCACCGGGAACGGGAATATGCATATCCGGCAGAACTCCACTGTCGGGAACCGGAAGCAGGTCCTTTCTGCGCAATTTCTCGGACCGCCTGATCAAACTCTTCCAGATTCTGAGCACATTGAAATTCATGCCGCAATGCGGGTTTGACGCGCATCGATTTCAAATACCAGTGTCCCATTTTCCGAAACATGGAAATTGCCCGCTGTTCGGTGGTCATCTCCAGCAGATAACGAAACTGCCGTAACAGCAGTTCCAGCCGATCATCAAAATTACCGGGGGATCACATTCACCGGTCTGCTCCCATTGCACCAGCTGCCGGAAGATCCACGGGTTTGCCAGTGCTCCGCGGCCAATCGATACGCCCGCACATCCTGTTGCCTTCAGCATAAAATCCGCATCAGCAATATTCGTGACATCCCCGTTACCGATTACGGGAATCGATCTCGACGGCTTCCACGACTTGCCGAATTCCATCATGATTCACAACCCCGAAAACCCTGCTCCCGAGTCCGACCATGGATGGCAACCGCGACGACACCCACTTGTTCAAACTCCCGGGCAAAGAACGGGGCAGACAGATCACTATCATCCCAGCCCAGTCGCATCTTGACGGTGACGGGAATTTTGACTGCTTCAACCACAGTTTGCACCAGGGAAACAGTATGCTTGGGGCGACACATCATACTGGCCCCAGCGCCCCCTTTGACAATCCGATTCACCGGACAACCCATGTTAATATCAATCGAATCGACGCCGCGTCTTCTAATAACTGTGCCGCATCTTTCATCTGACTCTGGTTCACTTCCAAAAATCTGGACGGCAAACGGGGAATCTTCCTCGACAGGTCTGAATCAGCTGGAGCGTTTTCTCACTTCCTTCCAGCAGTCCCCGCGCATTCACCAGATCGGTCGTTGCCAGGCCGACCCCCCTCCCAGTTCACGAACAATCCGTCGAAAAGGTAAATTCGTATATCCCGCTAACGGAGACAGCAGATATCGTGATTCCAGCTGCAGTGGTCCAATAACAAACGGCAGGACGGGGATCAGGCTTCGATGGTAGCGGTGAATTCATAGGATTCGCATTGATAAAAAGGCGAAAATCACGTACTGAACGCATTTTATCAGTCAAATCACATCCGCTGAAAATATGACCATTTCAGAATCTCTCGATCAAGAAACAGCTCAAAACAGGGATTTGCTGCAAATGTAAAAATAGGGGAACTAAACTTAAGAAATTTCTCATTGAAGTCACCCTGCCGGTTATGCCGATAAAGTTGATATCGATTCTTTCTGTCTTCATCCCACGGGAACTGATCTGGTGCTGACTCGCATTTTTTAATGCTGATTTGTTTGGCAGCCTGACAGGGTGCGTGATCATGCGGACCTCTGTCACCAATCCCAATCCGAGACTCAAAACCGTCGCCATCGTTCCGTTTTTTAATCTGAGCCAGGAACCAGATGTCGACGGACGCCGCTTTGCACTCGCCTATTATTCAGAACTACAGAAAGTCCCTGGGATTCCAGGTCTTACCACTCGGAGTCGCTGAAGTAGCGATGGTCGAACATCAGCTCACATGAATAATCCGGATGATGTTCTCAAACTGGCCGAGATCTTGAACGTTGATGCGGTTGTGATTGGTGCGATTACTGATTATTCCCCTTATTATCCGCCTCGAATTGGAATGCAGGTCTCCTGGTATTCTCCTCATGCTCAGGAATTTATCCCGGGAGTTCCACTTCTGGTGGAAGAGCGGCAAGCCGAAAAAAATCGATCTTGAATCGAATTGTTCAAAATGGATCGGCTGGCTGCAAAGGAAACGAGGCAAGCTGAGCATCAAATGAACAAAGAGATAAGACAGGCTTCTCATCTCGAAACGAAAGGCGAAACGTCAAGATCATAAAACGGAAACCAAATGAAGGACATCGGCCCAGAAGGCTGCCCACCCGATATCATCAAATACCTGCCGCTTTCAGAACCGTTTTTCGAGGTCAATCATGAAGTCTTCGATTGACACAGGCCAGTTACACAGAACCAGATCAGGTGATCCAGGCCTACGCCCAAGCCAATCAGGGTACAGCGATTGCAACAAACCCCTTGGGCAGCTTCCATTGCTTCACCTGCAAAACTCAGGATCAACAATCAGTTACTGCTCCCAAACCTCCCACGACACCAGCAACCCGGACCCTCAAGAACAATACTTCGGATACAAAGCAGTTTGAAGAATACTGCCCACCCACTCCACTACGACGGAAATCGGCGTTTGATCCCCGCCAGCCATTCATGTCTTATACACGGCTGTTTGACGGTTCTGATGCCGCTCTGGTTGCCAACTTACGTGATTACCTGGAAGTCAGCGGAGACCGCCGCAGTGGTGGCTGGGAAGCTTATCTGCACCGGAGTGAGGACTTTATACGGTTTACATCACATTTAATGATTCTAGAGATGCTAACACTGCATGGCGGACAAGCTAAACACCAGATGATCTTCAAAGTAAGAAAATATCGATAATCCCACCGCTCAGAAGCCGATATTTACTATTGCGGTTTTATGAGCACTCCCAAACCTATCCAGTCTCTGACTCCAGTGCTCTGACGAAAAAACAAAGGACTGCTACAGTGAAACAACAAATGAATGTCGTCGCATTAGTCAAAGATGAAGAACGTTACGTGTTTCTCTATGACGATGTCAGCTCTTCTCAAATGTTACAGACGCTGGGGCAATATGCAGCTGACAAAGACTTGAGTTTCACCTGGTATGATGCAGCAGTCATGAGTCAGAAAGTTAGAAAACTAAGACGGGAAGCCGAACTGGAAGAACAAGCCAGCCGCTTGCGCAAAACAGCCTGAATTTGCAGCACCTGTTAACTCAGTACTATGAATCCACTCATTACCAGACGATTGCTGACATGAATTCCCTATGATCTCTTCGCAACCTATCAGGTCAATTGAACTTCATGATGCGATTGACCGTTTCCTGCGATACCTTCAAATTGAACGGAATGCATCTGACCTGACTCTCAAGTCATATTCAGAAGATCTCGACAGTCTCCTCGAATATCTGACCGACTACGAAGAGAGCCTACTTCCTCCCGATCAGATCGGAATCAGTGAATTCCGACGGTACGTCGCGTATTTGCATGAATGTCAGTACGAAAAAACGACGATTGCCAGACGTCTGGCGTGCCTGCGGAGTTTTTTCCGTTACTGTTGCCGGGAAGGTTACACGAAAACCAATCCGGCCAAGCCGCTTCGAACGCCGCGGACCGGCAGAAAATTACCTCATTTTTTAACAACAGATCAGATTGGTACGTTACTGGAGGCGCCGCCTGCAAATCAGAAAATGGGCCTGAGAGACAGGGCCATTCTGGAAACGCTCTATTCTGCCGGACTGCGTGTTTCTGAACTCGGTGGCTCTGAATGTGAGTGACTGGGATCAGGATGCCAATATCATTCGAGTTCTGGGAAAAGGACGCAAGGAACGCATTGCTCCTATTGGAAGTTTTGCCGCCAAAGCTTTAACACACTGGATGGAAGAACGAGAAGCCAAAATCAGGGACTCATCCTGATTCCGATGCCTTATTTCTCAATCGGCTGAAAACCAGAATCACGACTCGCAGTGTCGGCCGGATGCTGGAAAAGTATCTCCTGCAAACCGGACTGGATAAAAAAACCAGTCCCCATACATTGAGGCACACCTTTGCGACACATCTGCTGGATGGCGGCGCAGATTTACGCAGCGTTCAGGAACTGCTGGGACACAAGAGTCTAACCACCACGCAGATTTATACTCATGTCAGCACGAAACGTCTGCTCGAAACTTACGAAAAATCTCACCCTCATGCACAACGCGTAAAAAAATAACCAAGCTCTTATTTACCATCTGCTGGACCCCGATTTTCTTGTCCTGTCAAGTACTCGAGAGGCTTTCCTGCGTTCAGGCTTTCGCGAGAAAGCTGTACCAGCTGAATCGCCTGACAAACATCCTGGATATTTGCAACGGGGATAATTCCACCAACAGCCCGACGGCAAAAGTGGTCTAACATGACCTCCAGATCCTGGCGATCACTTTCCAGGGATTCTGTGGCGGAAGCCGATTTAGTCTCCCAATAGATTTTATCCGGTGAATGAAACTCTGCAAATCCATCTCGACATTGAATCTGGTGGCTGGGAAACAGATACTCTGACTTGTTCTGTTGGCTCTTGATATTAATCAATGCAAAACGCTCAGCTGCCGTCACTGGATCAGGAACAAATTCAATTTTAATCTGCTGATCGTTTCCAGACTGCTCATTCGACTCAGAGTGTCGTGTTGTCTGAACTCGAACAGGTTTGGTTCGCATGACATAACAACACCAGTCAATTAAACCCACCAGAAAGTCGAATTCATTCTTCTGTCCGGGAACTTCTACATGCTGGTCTGATTCAGGGCAACATGTCTCGATATAAATGGAACCAGGATTCCCCAGACATGTCACAACTAATTCAAAAAAACGGCTTGTCGCCTGTGAGTATCTTCTGCTGAATTCCGGCATCAGCGTCACTAACTGTTCGGTCGCTCGCGCATGGATTAATTCCAACAAGGCAAGGTCTTCACCTAAACTACCAGCAATGTAAACAGGCCGCTGCTGCTGACTGAGTATTTTGAGTGGATAGTGGTCCATCCAGTCTGAATGCAACAGTAAAAAAGCATCCAACGGGTAACGCGAGACGAGAGATCCAATACCAGAAACAACAGTCGCATCCCACTGCTCAGCAACTTGCTCTGCGCGACTGCGAACTGGATCATAGACTGCTGTAATCTGAATACGTTGATCCATCATACGCAGCGCAGGTTCATAACGCTGTTCCCAGTATGGACCGAGTCCTATGATTCCAATTCTCACCATGTGGGGAACATTACTGTTTTCGGGAATTTTTACAGGAGTAAGTCATGTTAAAAGAGAACAACCAGGCGAAATAACGGCGCAGCTGATCCCGGAAGAAACAATGCCGACACAGATATAGTATTCATTATCTGGCCGTCGAATCAAGTCTGTATTTTGAATCACAGAGTTTAGCGTCCAAACCATAATGTTGCGACGAATAGATACGAAACATAAATTCCCAACAAAATAAAACCACTCAATGTGGAAATTGACTTACGCTTCCAGGAAAGCCCCAACATTGCCACAATCAGTAAAATGACAACAGGGCCGTCAAGAAAGACCGTTTGTCTGGGGATCGACAAAGGCTGAATTAACGCACAAGTGGATATGACCATGGTAATATTGAGAACATTAGCTCCGATGATGTTTCCCGTTCCAAGTGCGCCGTGTCCCTTAATGATGGAGAGCACAGATATGGTAAATTCAGGCAGTGAAGTCCCTACCGCGAGAATTGTCAAGCCAATCAATAATTCGGAAACTTCAAAATAGCGTGCCACCTGCACAGCATTGGTCACCAGCAGCTTACTTCCAAGAATGACCAGGCTGGCACCACAGAAAAACATCAGCGCTAATTTTAAATAGTATCGCGTTGCGTTTTTA
>CALOEF010000007.1:0-16915 GCA_942492165.1 uncultured Planctomycetaceae bacterium | reverse complement strand
ATCCTGTCGAAATCGGTTCTGAAACAGGATACAAAATCGTGATCAAAAACGATGGTAGTAAGTCTGCCTCGAACGTTTCGATTTCTTACGAACTTCCTCCCGGAGAATTGATCTCAGCAACCGGTCCAACTCAGCATATCGCGGAAAATGGGAGGGTCGTCTTTAAGTCTCTAGGCGATCTTGCGCAGGGAGATTCAGGCAGTCGCTATCCAGGTAATTGTGCGTGGTACGATCGAAGGAAACCATCGCTTCCAGGAGTCAGCCTCGCCAACGACTCTATTCGAGATCCACTTCTGTTTGAAGAGTTGACAACTCGATTCTATAGTGACTCCGAAGCACTATAACACAGTATAAATAAAATGTGAAACCAGGTCAGTTATATACTGACCTGGTTTTTTCATTGATACAATATTTTGATCAGGCAATGCGTCTGCTGACGGACAACTGGCCTCCTGATACGAGTGTATTGAGAAAACACCAGGGAGTCTGACGTGAATGTCTCTTAATTGTTGAGATTCTGGTTGCCAGATGACTAACTGATGATGTGGATTCCTTGTTTACCGTTGGAGACTTTCAGCACCAGAGAACGCATGAGCCTGGTTCTGCTTCACAACCCGGTGGAACTCTTTTAAATTGCGCACAGGAGTTCCAGCGACCTCTTCGATGACATCATATAGTTTAACTACACCATGCAGAGAATGATTCTTGTCCACATTGCATCACCAGTAACCCGGTCTGAGATTTCTCGAACCCCAACTGCATCGCGAGTTCCTGATTCATGGCATATAGCTGTAAGCCTTCAAATGCAGATTGATCTGTTTCCTTTTTTTAATCCGCTGAAAACTCGTTGGTTCAGCTGATGGTCCCAGTCGAATTGAAGACTGCTGTGATTCTTTTTTGTTTTTTCGTTCCAGTTCATCCAGAATCCTCCGGTTTGCCAATTCCACCATGACGTTAACTTTGCGGCCATTTCGCAGCAGAACAACGCTGACACGTTGGTCGATGGGAGTCAGACTCACCAGATTGATCAAATGATTTTGATCCAGAACATCGATACCGGCAAAACTGAGAATGATGTCATCGTATTTCAAATTAGCCCGTGAAGCAGGCGTATTGGAAATGACTTTGACAACGCACGGGCACCACGAACGCGGTCCATCTTCAATCGGCTCGCGGTCGCGATACTGAATTCGGGATCGAGTTGTACACCAAGGTAGGCTCGATAGACCTGACCATATCTTGACAAGTTGGTTGAAGACGTGACGGACCAGCTTACTGGGGATACTGAAGCCGATTCCATCATTACCACCACTGTTGGATGCGATCGCAGTATTGATCCCGATGATTTTCCCTTCGAGATCAATCAACGGACCACCACTGTTTCCCGGGTTGATGGCAGCGTCAGTCTGCAGAAAGTTCTGGTTCAGAACCTCAGACCCACTTCCTCAATTGAAGTGAACGACGTCCTTTGGCGGCACTAATGATTCCCAGTGTCACAGATTCGCTCAAACCAAAAGGGCTTCCCATCGCCAGACCATATGACCGATATCCAGTTTATCGCTGTCACCCCAGTCGGCTGGGGTGACATCAGTGACATCGATTTTTAAGATCAGCTAAATCGGTATCTTTATCTTCCCATTTGCGTTGTGGGTGAATATCCGTCCATCGTGCAGCTGAATTGAAATCGAGCGACCATTGGAATCCCGCACAACATGCCGGTTCGTAACGATAAATAACCCGGAATTCCCTTCCACCACGTACGATGACCCCGAACCGGTTTCTTCTACGCCACGGGGAGTTTGTCGTCTCACACTGAATATGTACGACGCTGGGGGTTGCGAGTTTTGCGATCTTGGCAAGGTGCTTGCTTCCTTCATGCAGGGATGATATCGGGAAGCATCACAGAGTTATGGTGCTTAGAGGTTCCTTGTGACGGAACCTTGGCTTCCAGCTGTTTTGAAGTATAGGAATTTTCGAAGCCAACGCTCCACATGGAAGCAGAGATGACAAACGCCAGCGTTATAACAAGCGAGTACCGTTTTTTCATATTGCAAATCTCTCAGCAGAGTTCAGGATTTTTTTGCATTCCAGCTATCTCTAGCTACGACAAAATAAGGCAATCCTTCGCCAACTGCCGGACAATTTGATTACAGGAAACCAGACAAAACTGATTTTTGCCAGATTAATTTCCGGTAACGCAAAGGGTCAATCTGCTGACTGCAATATCATACTCGGAAAACCCAACACGATAAGGTGAAAAGCAGGTTGGGTTATTGAGAGAAAAAAATACAACTCAATCAAATCGTCGGACCCTCTTTCATACATATCGGAAAGAGGGATTATTTTTCGATATCGAAATCGTGGATTCTGACTTCCTGATCCTTAAGACGATCTTCAAATTCGTAGGCGTTCTCCCAATCGCTATTAATGTCCTGACTGGATAACCCCATTGATTCGCGCTGTTGTGCACAATCGACACAGAACATCGTGTAAGGAACTGCTTTAAGCCGTGCAATCGGTATACTTTTATTGCAATTCTCGCAATGGCCGTAGCGACCTTCCTGGATCAGTGAGATCGCACGACGAATCTGCACTAACTTCTGATATTCGATTTCTGCCAAATGGGACTCCAGATCTTGACGTGTCTCGAAGAGCAGCATCACCACTATCTTCGACGGAAGCCTGGCTGGCAGAGGACCTTCTGAACTTTCGACCACCATTTTTTTGAGCACATCGCGCCTGTTCAACAGTTGCTTGTGTAACCGGATTATTGCGTCTTTTCTTACCACTCTCTCTTCCTCTCATGAACATCAATTTCGGCAAGCAGTTTCAACTGTTGATTCTCAGAAAGCATAGCTTTGAAATTGTCGATGCAACGGGAAACATTCTCAAAAGTTGCCCGTTTTGTTTCAAAACCTCGCTCAAAGTATTATTTACTACGCGATATCAATGTCGAGAGTTGGAAACATTCAAATTTAAGAATTATTACACAACTTAATAATATAAAATGACTTACAATTATTTCTTTTATTAGACAGGCTCAAATTTTCTCGGGCGCGTCACTCATTTCAGTTATATGATCTTTGCCTGATGACTGACTTGCATATGTTCATAACCTGTGGATTTCCATCCGTTTCCTGATATTGACCCATCTATGGGAATTCGATGTAATACGCGTCCCCATTTTTTCTGAAACGACATTCAAATCCAACCACTTTACTACAAACAGTGATCGGGAAGCGTGTTTACAACCTTCGACCGTTATTTACTAAAACGATATTTCCATGTTTTCATCATTGGATTCATTGCGACCTACGGGCTCTATGTCGTATTTGACGGGTTTACCAACATCGATGGATTTCAACTCGCTGCGACTGAAGGTTCTTCTACCAGTTTACTCATGGTCATGCTTGAGTATTACATCTTATCAATCCAGCATATTCTTTGACATGGTCAGTCCGATCCTGACTGTTCTTTCTGGAGTCGTCGTCTTTTCGCTGATTGTTCGGCACGGAGAACTCAACCCGGTTTTATCTGCAGGTATTCCCACGTACCGACTGGCGATTCCTTTGGCTTTCGCTACGATTTCTGTCAACTGTATTATTGTTGCAAACCAGGAACTTTTAATTCCCCATATTGCCGATAAAGTACAGGCAGACCGTGGAGACAAGGGGAACAGCACTCAGGTTGTCGAACCTGTGTATGACTTTAGTACTCGAATCATGATTAATGGGCAGCGAATTATATCTTACAGAAAAAAAAATAAAATTGGCAGAGTTTGTTTTATCGAAACCCACAGTACACGATTTTGTCACGGTGAAATCTGACGTCGCCTATTACCATTCCGAATCAGATGACACATCAGGCGGCTGGTTACTTAAAAACGCATCCCCACGATATGATGAGTTGGAAATCGCCGAATTCGCGAAAGAAATGATTCTGCCAGGTAATGACCCTCGTGATATTTTTATTGTCACTGATGTTGGCTGTGATCAGCTTTGCAATCGTAATTCCAGCGCTTTGATTTCAACAACTGATTTGATAGCAAGAATCAATAATCCCTCCTTCAGCGATCTCTCAATCCGTAAACAGAAAATGGATCTGCATAGCCGGTTAACACGTCCCTTCATGAATCTGATTGCCGTGATCATGTCGATTCCTTTTGTGCTTCGAAAAGAGAGCCGCAGTCAAATTTTGAATATTGCAGTCTGCGTCTGTATGATGGGCGGCATCTTTGCAATTTCTCAATGCTTCTCCTATTTCGGAAGCACGAAGTTGCTGACTCCTGATCAGGCAGCCTGGTTTCCGGTGATCGTCTGTGGTACGCTGGCGGCATGGTTTTCCAATCGTGTTCGCACTTGAGACTGTAAATCTCTGAAATTCACCCACTTTGCCCCAGATCCATCAATAAACCAAATCGATCAAGCACACGAATTTTTAATGGTGCAAATCGAGGTTGGTCGAATTCTCCTTTTTCGACCAGTCGCAAAGCCACTTCACGTGTCTCATGTAATATCGATTCATCCCTCCTTAAATCAGCGACCCGCAAAGGCAACTCTCCATGCTGTCGTGTACCAAAAATATCACCAGGACCCCGCGTCTGAAAATCGGCCTCAGCAATTTCAAAACCATCGGTTGTCTGCTCCATAACCAGAAGTCTTTTCAAGGCATCTTCATTCTCAGTATATGAAAACAGAAAACAATAGCCGCGATGTAAGCCACGGCCAACCCGTCCACGCAGCTGATGGAGTTGTGATAATCCAAATCGATCAGCCTGAAGTATCACCATAAGCGTCGCATTAGGCACGTCAACCCCGACTTCGACAACAGTAGTAGAAACAAGTACCTGAATTTCACCTTGATGAAACTTGTTCATGATTTGAGAACGCTCTTCCCGATCCATCTGGCCGTGGACCAGACCAATTGATGCGGAAGAAAGCTCACTTTGTTGCAGCTTTCGGTAAACTTCTTCTGCACTGGATCGAATATTTTGTTCGTCTTCAGATTCAATTCTTGGGCATACAATATATGCCTGTCGTCCTGCAGCTATTTGCGAGCGTAAAAAATCCCACGCCTTCTTTCGCTGGGGAGTCGTTGCGATGCGGCTTGTTACCACAGGCTGACGTCCGGGAGGCAGCTCTGAGACTACCGAGATATCCAGCTCTCCAAACTGGGTCATACATAAACTGCGCGGAATCGGAGTCGCCGTCATCACCAGCATATGAGGCGTCTTCTGATCACTGGTAAAATGAGCCCGCTGCATGACGCCAAACTTATGTTGCTCGTCGATAATGACCAGTCCCAGATTATGGTACTTCACATCTTTTTGTACGACAGCCTGCGTTCCAATAATGAGTTGCTGCTCACCAGATTGTATCTGCTCCAGCGTTTCTTTACGCTGTGCTGCAGACAGGCTGCCAGTCAGTAGACACCTCTTAACACGGCTATGTTTTAAAATATCGTTGATGGTTTCCCAATGCTGAACAGCCAGAAGTTCTGTCGGTGCCATCAAAACAGCCTGGTACCCTCCAGCGATTGTCACGAGCATCGAGTAAATCGCTATGGCCGTTTTTCCAGCGCCGACATCTGCCTGCAGCATCCGATGCATGGCGCGACCAGAAGCCAGGTCGCCGCTGATTTCTTCAACAGCACCATTTTGACCATCAGTATATTCGTAAGGAAATAACCTTCGAATGCGGGCATCGACCTTCGCTGTGACTTTGAGTAGTGGCGCATTATCGACGCAAGTCCAAAGTCGACGCCGCATCGCAAGTGCCAGCTGAAATTCCAAAAGATCATCATAAATCAGACGATGAACACCCGCATGATATTCTTCCATCGTCTGAGGCTTATGCATTTGAATCACTGCTTGAGAGAGCGGGGGGAGTGATTGTTCCTGCAGAAACTTTTCCGGTAAATAATCGGGGATCAGGTGTGCAAATTCATCGACGGCGGCGCGAACCCACCGTCGCATCTGATACATCTTAAGCCCCTCTGTCAGACTGTATTTCGGTAAAATCAAGCCTTGAGGACTGTCCAGATCTTCTTCCAGTACCTGGTATTGAGGATGCGACATCTCCCATTTTCCGGAACGCTTTTTTGCTTTGCCGGAAAACATCAGCAACTGACCCTGGAAAAAACGCTTGATCACCCAGGGTTGATTAAACCAGGTTCCCTTCAGAAAACCATCTCCACAGTCCAGCAAGATCGAAGTAATAGTGCGACCACGGGAAATTGTGCGGGCATCCAGGTCGACTACTTTACCGCAGACCGATGCAACCTGCTCATCTTCCAGTTCGCTCACCGGGCGAACATCCGTCAGATCAAGCACATTCCGTGGCAAATGCCAGAGTAAATCTTCAACGGTTTGAATCCCGATTCTGTGCAGCAGCGCGGCGCGTTCTGCTCCTACTCCGTTAAGAAATTGAACAGGAGTTTCCAGAGGTGACTCGGTCATCGTATTCCAGAACCATAAAGTTACAGATCAGATTGATTCTGCAGTTTGAGAGCATACTCAACAGCCAGTTCATCGCAGCGTTCGTTTTCTATATGACCGCTATGGCCTTTGATCGTAGTAAACTTGACTTCATGCTGCTCCAGCAGTGAATCCAGTTGTCGCCAGAGTTCTTCATTTTTCACTGGCTTCCAGCTCTTACCTTCACGGCGTCTCCAGTTATTTTTTTTCCAGTTAGGCATCCATTCTCTGGAACCTTTTGCGACGTATACACTGTCCGTTACGACCTCGACCTGGGAAGTGCGCTTCAGCTGCTCCAGTCCGGATATCACTGCCTGCAGTTCCATTTGGTTGTTTGTCGTTTCGAGTTCTCCACCCGAAAACTCTTTCTCGGTACCCGTAGATGGATGTCGCAGAATCACCCCCCAACCTCCCGGACCCGGATTCCCCGGCATGCGCCATCCGTAAAGATTTGCACAAAAGGAAGCGGCTCTTTCTTTACAGACTGATCAGACATGACTTTATGGTGCAGGTTTCATGAGCGATAATAACGAACAAGGTTTGAATCCAGAGCTCATCACAAAACAAGGGATCACACTGCAAAAGTGAATCGACCTGTTACGGACACTGGATACCCGACTGGTGGTACCGCCGTCGACTATCTCTCGCGATAGACGATACGTCCACGGTTCAGATCATACGGTGAGACTTCGACTACGACCTTGTCGCCAGGAACAATACGGATGAAGTGTTTCCGCATCTTGCCCGCAACATGAGCCAGTACCTGATGCCCATTTTCCAATTCCACTCGAAATTGAGTATTTGCCAGCGCTTCTGTCACTGTACCTTCGACTTCAATGGCCTCTTCTTTGGCCATAACAATTGTATCCTATTCAATAGAGTTCATAAAAAGGGAACAAACATAACAACTCGTACAGACCTAACTCCTGACAGCTCCTCACTATTCAGAGCCCGAAGATGTCCTGTGCCGCTTATTGTGACAGGGAGACTCTGAATATGCCAGTCTCAACAGAGCTACAACGGCCATTCCCTCTGATTCCGCTCGGAAAAAACAGGTTTCACGATGAGAAATACTCGTTTTATTGATAACTTTTCCAGTTTTTGAAGTGGAGCAGCAAAACCATGAGGTAGATTTTAAGTATACGAAATTCTCTCGCCGAGGGAATCTTGTTGATTTCGTGGTCACAGTAAAGCGGTCAACGTTATCAAAACAGGGAACTCACACACCGAAGGGCTTTTGACATGCAATTTTTGAAACGCTTTCTAAAAGAAGAGGATGGTCCTACCTCTGTTGAATACGCTGTCATGCTTGCAGCCATTTTGATGGCATGTATCGTTGCGATCGGCGCGATTGGAACCCAAACAAATTCGTTATTTGAAAACTCAAATACGGAAATGCAAAATCACGGCTTCTAAGATTGAGAACATCTGAGACTACAAATTGTGAGCTCAAGTTCAAAGTTCATTGATCTTCATCATACCTGCTTGTATCCTTCCTGAAAATTCGATCCAGTCTCGAAGTGGAAATCCAGCCGATGCTGGATTTGCACTTTTATTATGATTCACTAAAATTCAAAAACAGAATCAGATCTGTTCGTCTTCAAGCTCATGGAACTGGTATGCATGACTGCTATATCGCTTTAGGTGGAAATCAAGGCAATGTCCGGGATACCTTTTCCCAGGCACTGGATCGGCTTAACCAGCATCCTGAAATCGCACTGATTAATACCAGCCCATGGTTTGAAACCGCTCCCGTCGGGAACCAGACCGATACCACATTTCTCAATGGCGCGGCACATCTGTCAGTCTCGCTTTCACCGGAAGCATTACTCTCCGAATTACAGACAGTCGAAACGGAAATGGGACGCACCCGAAACGTTCGCTGGAGTGCAAGAACCCTCGATCTGGATCTCCTGCTTTATGAACAGGTCACGTTGGAATCGAAGGGGCTTTTGATTCCACATCCTGCGTTCTGGTACCGACGTTTCGTGCTCGATCCATTATCAGAAATCGCTCCCGATGTCATTCACCCTGTTAAAAAAATTACGATCAACGAATTGCAACAAAGATTACTTAAGCGACCATTTGAATTCTCAATTGCCGGCCTGCCCGACGAAGAAGCCACGCCCATCATTCAGGAATTAAAATCACAGTATCCCGATGTCAAATATTCTATCTGGGAACAATCACAGAAAACTCAACAGCCCGCTCAGCCAACTTTGATTCTCTGGCTCGGCACAGAAAAATCAACATCAACATTTAACACCTTACCCCTCGTTCCCCGCCTCAACGGGACCGACCTCTTGAAAAACACTGGACAAATCATACACATTCTGCAGTCTGCTCTGGATTTCTAATGAAAAAGATCTATACTTATATAAAGGTTCGCCGATATTTCTATATGGCTGACCTGCGTCATGACTAACGGACTAATATTGATTCGTATTACCTGCCTTTATCTTCCCGCCATGTTGAATGAGGAGAACAGATACCATGCTCAAAATCATGGGTTCTCAACAAAGTAAATTCTGTGACCGGATTACAAGAAGAAATTTTCTTGAGATCGGCGGGCTCGCATTAGGTGGCATTTCTCTCCCTCAAGTTCTTCAGGCAGAGCAGGCAACAAATCGCAAACCACACAAGGGGATCATCATGATCTTCCTGCCGGGTGGCCCCTCTCATCAGGACATGTGGGATATCAAAGTCGATGCCCCCAGCGAAATCCGGGGTGAGTTCAATGCGATTCAAACGAATGTTCCAGGCATCGAAATTGGCGACCAGTTTCCTCGCATGGCTCAAATGGCCGACAAGTTCACTTTCATTCGTTCGATGGTCGGCTCCGATGGAAGACACGATGCCTTTCAATGTCTTTCAGGAAGACGCTTTCAAAATCAACCGCTGGGCGGCTGGCCTTCCTTGGGCGCAGTAGTTTCAAATAAATTCGGTGTCGTCGATCCTTCGATTCCCCCCTTCCTCGGCCTTTCTCCCAAAATGGGACATATGCCCTGGTCGCGCGCGGGAGACCCCGGGTTCCTCGGTTTGTCACACGCACCCTTCCGTCCTAACGGTGCTGGCATGGCGAATATGACACTCAACGACATCACTCTTGATCGACTTGATGATCGAAAACAGGTACTCAGTTCGCTCGATCAGTTTCGCAGTCAGGTCGATACTTCCGGAATGATGAAGGGCCTCGATTCATTTACACAACAGGCTTTCGGAATCCTGACCTCCAGTAAACTCGCGCATGCTTTGGACATCACCAAAGAAGATCAGAAACTGCGCGATCGCTATGGTAGAGGAACCTCGAAAAAAGCAGCCGACGGCGGTCCCAAGCTACTCGATGATTTTCTCACAGCACGTCGTCTTATTGAAGCAGGCGCACGTTGCGTTACCCTGGCCTTCAGTCGCTGGGACTGGCACGGCGGAAACTTCAAACGCGGACGTCAGGATATGCCGATGCTCGATCAAGGTGTCACAGCTCTGGTCGAGGACCTGGAAAACCGAGGCATGCTCGACGATGTCACCGTTGTCGTCTGGGGTGAATTCGGTCGGACCCCTAAAATTAACGCCAATGCCGGCCGCGATCATTGGCCCCGCGTCTCGACCGCACTGCTCGCCGGTGGTGGAATGAAATCCGGTCAAGTCATCGGCTCGACAAACCGACTCGGCGAACATGCCGAAACCCGACCCGTCCATTTCCAGGAAGTCTTTGCGACCCTCTACCAAAATCTGGGAATCGACGTCCAGACGGCAACCGTTCAGGATCTGCAGGGGCGCCCCCGCTATCTGGTTGACAATAATCAGTACAAAGTCATGCCTGAACTGATTTAATCAGTTCGCTACGATCACCACCAAACTAAGATCCTCTTGACAGACTTGTGACGAGTTTCCTCTTCCGTTTCGCGCCGCATCCCGGTGAATATTTTCGCACTTGACGCCATCGCGCCGTTCTCGAAACTTCTTGATTCTGCGTCGCGCGCGAGGCGAGTTGATCTGATCACTGCATATCGAGCACAACCTCGGATTCTTCACTTCGAATTTCGCGTCCTTTTTCCACATCTTCACCTGCATCTCTCGCACGGGTTCGCAATGTCTCGTATCGAAGCACTCCTTTTGAGCACTCTTTTTGACTTTGTCGATGAAGCAAACGATCCAGAATGGACCATATCTTGCGACAATAACCGCGCACAGATTTCTTGACCCGTGTGTGCCGTCCAACATGATAAGACCAGTTCAACAAAACGAACCCCGGTTTGATCAAAGGAAATCGAAACATGAGTACACTCCTCTCTCCCACGAAAATAAAATATCAGTAAAGAACAGCAAATTAAACAATTACTCAGCCTGGGAAAACATCCTGCGGAAACAAAACGGGCCGTCATCCGGGAATACGATCTTTCCAGTCGTTCAAGAGAACGTGATATCACCGGTACCCCAAGAGCAATGATCGAACCCGACGAACGCAGACTGATCAATCAGAAACAAGCATCATAAATAATAGTGCCAGAAAGCCCTAACTGAAAACTGGGAAGTGCATAAAGAGAGTCAAAACGCTAACCCAATCAAAATTGAACCGTTCTTGTCTGAATCATCCTGTTTACTACCACGAAATTTACGAAACACTCGAACGACAGTGACGCTACCGAACACACGGGTTCGCCCCGCAAGTAAAACCCTGTGTAGGGGTCGACCCACGAGTCGACCCGCCTTGTGACGCTCTATTGATTCACGTCCGCAACGGAACCTCGCTAAACATACGCGCGACACATTATGATCACCGTAACCCTGACGGGCAGACACATGGGTCCGCACCCTACGCGGTCTCAATTCTTATTCTGAATTACCAAGTCTGTTTTCAAATGCTTTGCTGTGCCAAGTGCCGAATTTGTTGATACTGTAGTGAGTAAAAACCGTCTTTCGAGTTACCGAGTGCTAGCGCCGTGTGCCACTGTCGGCTTGCCCGACAGTGAATATCAAAAGCTTAATAATTTTCATGCCTTTCGTGAATTTCGTGGTAGTAAAAACCTCAGACCGAAACACCCGCCAGTTCCTGCCAGAGTAACGCACTTGCTAACGTTCCCTGACGAAATGATTCAAGGGCGAAGCGTTCGTTCGGGCTATGCAGGTTGTCTGTGTTCTGGCCCCAGCCGAGCAAGAGTGTTTCGACACCGACAACGGTCTGAAATGTTTCGACAACGGGAATCGATCCCCCTTCGCGGATCATGACCGGAGCCGCTCCAAACCCCTGCTCTATTGCCGATTTGGCAGCACTCATATACGGACTGTTAAAATCGAAGACGAGTGCTTTACACCCATGAAAATCGGTGAACTCCATCGTCAAACCGGTCGGCAATTGTGCCTGCAAAAATTGCTCCAGCGCTTTGGTGAGTGCGACAGGATCCTGACCGGGAACCAGACGACAACTGATTTTGACGCGCGCTTCCGCAGGGACAATCGTTTTCGGACCTTCACCTGTGTATCCGGAAATCATGCCGTTCACATCGCACGTCGGTCGTGCCCAGCGACGTTCCAGTGTGGTAAAACCGACTTCTCCACTCACCGCATTTACTCCCAGATCATTCATGAACTGCGCTTCATCAAATGGCAATGCCGCAAACTGCGTACGTTCTTCCGGCTGTAATTCGATCACGCCATCGTAGAAGCCGGGAATCAGCACGCGTCCTTCTGCATCATGCAAGGCGGCAATCATGCGAGCCAGACCGTTCCCGGGATTCGTCACCGCGCCACCAAACACGCCGCTATGTAGATCCTGACTCGGACCTTTCACACTCACTTCGCAAGCCAGGATACCACGCAAGCCATACGTGATCGCGGGAATGCCCGGCGCGTATTGGCTCGTATCGCTGATCACGGCAATATCGCTGGCAACCAGGTCTTTGTTCTCTTCCAGGAAGCGATCCAGATTATCGCTGCCCACTTCTTCTTCACCTTCAATCACAAACACCACATTCACCGGCAATTCACCGTGTGTTTTCATCCACGCTTCGACCGATTTAATGTGTGTATACATCTGCCCTTTATCATCCGTCGCTCCGCGGGCATAAATATGACCATCGCGAATGTCCGGCTCAAAAGGGGGCGTGATCCATTGATCCAACGGATCGGGAGGCTGCACATCGTAGTGTCCATAAACCAGTACCGTTGGCTTGCCTGCGGCTTTTTTCCACGCACCATACACTATCGGATGGCCGGCCGTCTCGATCATGCGGCTTTCGATTCCCGCCGCTTCAAGTTGTTTTAAGACAAACTCGGCCCCGCGCCGGGTTTCTGAATTCAGTGTCGAATCGGCACTCACGCTGGGGATTTTTAAAAATTCCATCAGTTCACTGACAAAACGTTCCTGATGTTGTTCTAAATAGTTGCGAACTTGCTCTACCATTGTTTTCCTGTAACCCTGATCCTGTTAAATTAGGAATTCAATCAAAGTGAAAATGATTCCGGGAATAAATTTACTCTGCGTGAAGTATAATTTCCCACGGACCGTATGAGTATAGAAGTCATCCATGAAAACGGTAGATGTTGCAATAATTGGTGGGGGAATCATCGGCCTGGCCACCGGATGGCGGATCTCACAACGCTTTCCTGACAAATCCATCCTGGTGCTCGAAAAAGAAAGCAAAGTTGCCCAACACCAGACAGGACACAATTCCGGCGTGCTGCATTCGGGCATTTATTACAAACCCGGAACCTTAAGGGCCACCAACTGTCGCGAAGGCAAAGAGGAAATGGAAGCCTTCTGCGATGCGGAAGAAATTCCCTGGGATCAATGCGGCAAAGTCATCGTCGCTACCGATGAACGTCAATTCGGTTCGCTCGACACTATTTTTAAACGCGGCCAGCAAAACGGCGTCACCTGCGAAATGATCGACGAAACCCGCCTCAAGGAACTGGAACCCCATGTTGCCGGTATTCGCGGAATTCACGTACCGGAAACCGGCATCGTCGACTATGAACAGGTCGCCGTCCGACTGGCAGAACGGATTCAGGAAAAAGACAATCAGGTCGAAACCACTGCCGAGGTAACGGGCATTCGACATCACGCCGACTATCTCACCATCCAGACCAGACAGGCAGAGTATTCCGCGAAGCACGTCATCAATTGTGGCGGCCTCTTCAGCGATCGTGTTGCCCGCATGGGTGGTGCGCGACCTGATTCCAAAATTGTTCCCTTTCGCGGCGAATTCTTCACACTCAAGCCCACGGCGCAACATCTGTGTCGCTCTTTGATTTATCCCGTGCCGAATCCCGAGTTTCCTTTTCTCGGCGTGCACTTCACAAAAATGATTCATGGCGGCGTTGAATGCGGACCCAACGCGGTCTGGGCATTTGCTCGCGAAGGTTATTCGAATACACACATCAATTTCCGTGACATGTTCGAATCAGCCACCTATCCTGGCTTTCTCAAGATGGCCATGAAATACTGGAAAACAGGTGTGAAAGAAATGTGGCGTTCGCTCAGCAAACCGGCGTTCGTCGAGAACTGCAGCAGCTGATTCCCGAAATCAAATCCGAGGATCTGGAAGCTGCTCCGCCGGGTGTGCGCGCACAAGCACTGGGTCCGGATGGAATATCATCGACGATTTTCTGATCGATGAATCCGATCGCATGATTAACGTGTTGAACGCCCCCTCGCCGGCTGCCACGTCTTCACTACGCATTGGTTCGATGGTCACTGATCGGCTCGCACCTCATTATTAGAATAAAGAAGAAGGTTCCCGCCTGATGCCAAGCTGATCATTACATCTGGGGCTACGCGAGCTTCGTGTTCTGGCTAGTTTTGCTGGTGCCATCTTTGGTCGTGCTGATCTGGAAACAGTATCTCCCGTTACCTGTCCAACTCAGAACGCGATTCCTGAACACTGGCCGCTGGTTTCTGTGATTGTACCCGCTAAAGAAGAAGCAGAGACAATCGAACTCACGCTCAATTCCTTATTAGCCTCCGATTATCCCAATCTCGAGATTATCGCCATCAACGATCGCTCAACTGACGAGACCGGCACCATTATGGAGCGCGTGGCAGCGGAAGCAAAACAGCAGGAAAACATTTCGATGCAGGTTCTCAACATCGAACATCTGCCCGAAGACTGGCTGGGGAAATCTCACGCCATGGCACAAGGAGTCAAAATCGCTCAGGGAGAATTATTGCTGTTTACTGACGGTGATATTATCTACGACTCGCAAGCGATCACACATACGGTTCGCGTTTTTCTGCACAAGCAACTCGATCACCTCTGCCTGCTCCCTCAACTGGCGCGTGGCGGTATCATCGAATCGGCGTTCGTCACTTACTTTGGATTTCTACTGGCAACAGGCACCTGTCTCTGGCTCGTGCCCTCGCGCTGGAAACACGTTTACATTGGTGTCGGTGCGTTCAACCTGATCCGATCATCCGTGTATCAGGCGATTGGCGGTTTCGAAACAATCAAGCTGGATATTCTCGACGACATAAAACTCGGAAAACTGGTCAAGCAACATCACTATCGCCAGGATTTTTATCTGGGAATCAAAGAACTCAAAGTCCGCTGGCAGCCCTCCGCCTGGGGAGTGATCACCGGCGTCGAAAAAAATTCGCATTCGCTTCCGTTCAATTATTCGCTGAAACGACTGACCGCAGTGACGTTGCTCTACGTCCTGTTTTTTCTGGTCCCGTTTGTGATGCCCTTTCTGTTTCCAACCGCACAAACACTCGGTTTTATTGCAACGCTGATCCTGCTTCACCTCGGCTACGCCACACTCGGTGTTCTGTTCTGCTCAGGAATCGTAATCACTCCATTCCTGCTCTACGCCTCACTGGCACTCACATTCGCCTTCTGGCGCTCCGCCTGGATCACAATCAAAAACGGCGGCGTCCGCTGGCGTGATACCATTTATCCGCTGGATGTGTTAAAAAAGAACTTATACTAATGGACCGACGTTTTGGAAATATTGTTCTAACTTTGAAGACAAATTCATGTCCTGTGAAATCATTCCCACAATTTCCGAGTGGCAATCTGAAGCTCGTGAAATCGGTATGCTCACCTTCTTGCCATCATCATCTGTTGCAAAACATTTCCCCTATTACAGCTTGCCTGACAATGCTTTATTTATCGGGTTAATGGAATCCGATGCACTCTGTATGATGGATGATGGTTCTATCCAAGTGTACGATCATGAGGTTCCCGACCGAGTGCTTTCTGTTGCATCTCCAAACCAGGAAGTATTTGTCGCCGCGCTCGCAGTCCTGGAAGAATACTTTGAAAAATGTGTCGCAGATGAGTCGTACTACGATGATGAATCTGCCGGGATTGAAGTAAGAGAACGTTGTGCAGCGATTGCAGGAGGAGATGACTATACCGGTTTCTTTTGTGGACTGGTTGGCTTATAGCTGTCACTCCAGGTAGTTTGTTTTAGAAAAGGAGCCACACTCGTTCGTGAATTTCGCGTTTTTCGTGGTAGTAAAAAAATGTCTGCAAGATTACTCAGAAGTATCTTCAGCTTTCTCTGTAAGACGATCCATCTCCTGCAAAATCGCTTCGGCTTCCGCCATCAAAGCCGCATAGCCCTGAATATTCCCATTCCGCTGCGCATCACGTGCCTGCTCCAGCTTCGCCGCGTATTGGGCCTCTAATTTCTTCTTCGGATCGCTTCGAAACCAGCCAAACATCATCCAGTCCTCACAAAAATCGCGTAAAATCAATCAGCTTATACAGTTATAGTCGTTTCGAATCTTTTGACAATGTTCTTTTCTTGAGGAAATGCTGCGGATGCAGTTAGTGAATCGTACTAACCGTAATCGCTTATGATGGCTCCTCTTTCAGAGGCGAACTTTTGTGGCTGGCGGGCGGCATCGAACGATCACTCAAAATAGCGACGCCAAAGCTCACAAATAGAATCACGCAGATGATCATCACTTGAAAATGCTGCAAAATATCTGACACGGAAATATACATCAGCGTCTTTTCTGAAAGCTCCATCCCGACGTCTGGTCCGATATCTGAAAAGCTCTTAAATCCCGTCTCTTTTTGAAATACCTGTTCCGCACGCCAGCGAAAAACAAACATGCCCAGAATCAGAACACCGGACACAATCGCCGCGATGAGATATCTCATGTGAATTCACCTTCAATAGAACCGCAGACAATCATACTGTGTAGTATGCAACAAGTGAAACATTCTTCATCAGGAAAGTACAAAAGAATCTCTACGGGCCTATACACGCTACACACGGGGCAAGTCGCAATGTTACAATGGCTAGCGTTATGTTCCTGGAATGCAGATCAGTTTAGCCCCTTTAAGAAATCCCCCCGATTCGCTCAGAGAGATGACAACCGTGAACATGAATAAATGCTCTTTCAGTTTTTTTTGTATTCTGTCCATGCTCTTAGTATGTAGCGCACAAAACCTGCAAAGTGCGGAACCGGCTTCCGTTGATCTCGCG
>CALOEF010000006.1:0-166886 GCA_942492165.1 uncultured Planctomycetaceae bacterium | reverse complement strand
TCTGCACTTTCCAGCCCGTAATTTGCGATATTTCAGAGGCAGGAAGCTCAGCTGTTTTTTTCGTTTGTGATATTTTGTTGAATCCAGTTCAAACTTTAATACTTACTTCCTCCTGTGGGAACGCGGACTGTTCCCTTCCTTCCAGCCCGAGTGTCGCGTTAGGGCCGGAAAAATCACTGATCAGCTTTCCCTTTGCTCCAGTTCCATCACGATATGTCCAGTTACGGACTGAAAATGTTGCAGCTTTCTTCAGCGGAATGAGAATCAGATTGAAAAAGCGAACAAAAGATCGCGACCAAGATAAAAGATCCTGTTTTTGTATAATTCATAGTCAAACCATGGGTAAGTGATGAATGACAGTCTACTGCCTCTAATGACATACCTGAATGTAGATAACATAATAGACGACATACGTTCATTTTGATATAGAATTTTTAGAAAAATCTGATTCCAGACGCTTCCACAGCACAACCTGTGAAATCGACAAAGTGGCAAGTTCAAATATAAAGGTGCCTTCGAAGCAGAAAACTAACTCTGTTTTTTAGCTTTTGTTCAGTTATAATGCCTATAATGTAACGTGTATTTTCAGTTATTTCGCGGCATGTAATCTTGATTCGAATCATTGAAATTCAGGAGAGTAAATTCCTCAATGTTGAAATCTTTAAAGGGGCACTTTTTAATCGCTTCCCGGAAAATGAATGATCTCAATTTCTATCGATCGGTCGTGCTGATTGTGGAACACAGTGAAAAGGGGGCAACGGGACTAATCGTCAATCGCCCTTCTTCTTTTTCAGTCACCAACGCACTCTCCAAATATTTTGATCTACCCAAACTGGAAGATCTGGTATTTATGGGAGGTCCCGTCGAGCCGAGTGGCATGTTTGCTTTGCATAATGCAAGTGACCTCGAACAGACAGAGGAACCGATTGCCCCCGATTTATATATGGGTAGTAGTCCAGAAATTTTTGAAAAAGTGATCTGGCGAATTTCAGAAGGAGATCCTCATCTGGATTTTCGCATTTTTTTTGGGTGCGCTGGCTGGGCGCCTCTCCAGTTAGAATCTGAAATTTATCGCATGGACTGGCTTTACACTGAAGCAACAACAGCAGATATTTTTGACCTCGATCCCTTTGACATCTGGGATCATCTCCTGGAGAGGGCCATGGCTGAAAAACGATTTTTGCCACATCAGACAGTTCACCCCGAGTGGAACTGAAGCTTGAAACGACAGTCGAATTCAGCTCTGTTCATAATTACCAGAACGAAAAGTTATCAAACATATGTCCCAGATCCAAATCAGAGATCCCGAAACTGGTTCGACAGCACAAATTCTACCTGAACTGGGCTTTAACTGTTATCAGTTTCAAGCCATCGTCGATGGTCAATGTATTGATGTCATCGATTCCCATCCTGAATTTGCATCTGGAAATCAGCGCCCCAGTAGCAGTGGAATCCCTATCTTATTTCCGTTTCCAAACCGCATTGCCAATGCGCATTATAAATGGGAGGGGATCTCATATGATTTACCCGCTGAAAAGACCTATCACGACCAGTCGGGAAATGCCATTCACGGGTTTTGTCTGGATCTTCCCTGGCGGGTAATTGCCCATGAAGAAACGTATGCAATCGCCCAGTTTCAGTTGAGTATCGATGGAAAGCACCGTTTGAAATACTGGCCCGGTGATATCTTCATCGAAGTCAAATATGAAGTGCGGGGCGCGGCGTTACGGGCTGAATTTCGCATTGGAAATCCAGGGCAAACTTCGGTTCCCTGGGGATTGGGTACGCATCCTTATTTTAAAGTTCCTTTATCAGAACAGGGTACACTCAATAATTGTTTAATAGAAGCACCGGCTACTGAGGAATGGGTTCTGGAAAATAACGTGCCGACCGGAGTAAAAAAAACGATCTCGAAATCACATGATCTGCGGGAAGGTGCCTGGCTCGATCAGCTAAAGCTTGATCATGTTCTCAGCGGCCTGCCTGAAGAAACTGAGCAGTATGAATGCTTGATTATGGATGAACAGGGGGGGCTGATCGTTTCACAGGACTATGACTCGCTCTTCTCAGAATTGGTGGTATATACGCCACCAGAACGCAACTGCGTCTGCCTGGAACCGTATTCCTGCGTGACCAATGCGATCAATCTGACAAGACAAGACGTTGAAACCGGGATGCGTGTATTGCCACCGGGCTCGGAGATCAAAACCTGGATTGAAATTCGAGCCGGTAAAGTGATCGTCTGATGAAAGTTTGGAGAAACAAAATGCGTTATCGAAATGCGACTTTCTTGATCACAACATTTTTTGTGTTTGTTATTTTGATACCTTATTCTGCCAAAGCGCAGATTAAGGCCACCAAAGGAACAATGACAAACAAAGAGGTTTCCAATAAAAATTCACGGCTGTTACTGCAAGACATAGAGCACCGGTTGCGGTCATTAAAGAAACAGCCCGCGCATCAGCCTGCCCTCTCTCAGCAGATGACAGCCTTCATGATTGTCGATGATTCAAAGAAGAGTGTCACATTTCCTCAGACTTTTCCCAATGGTTTCCATTATTTTTTGACCCGATTCATTCTCGTCAATCAAAGTCCTCAGCCTCTCAAATTAGTCCGTGAACAGGTCAGTGCCAAAGTGGATGGCAAAGCACATCCCATTTCTGGATTGCATAAAAATCTCAGATATGAAAGTGTCCGAGTCGGAAATCAGAACCATCGTTTGAATACTTTAAAGTTCGAGAAAGAGGTTGTTGTCCCGGCAGGGAAGCAGGGAAGTTTATGGATTGTTCTGGCTGGTTTACCTGCCGGCCCCCCCATACCGGATATTGAGCTTCAAGCGGTCGTCAACGGCCAGACATTCAGCCTGAATGTCAATCGGTTTGAGTTCGGTAAATTGCGACACAAGGTACAACTTATGGGACCGAATCAATGTCTGGCTGAACTGTCTGTGTCAGGCGAACTGAATTCCATCAATATTGGAAGTTTGAAAAATGAAATTGACGAGCTCACCACACAAAAAAATGTCAAAAGGTTTGTGATTCACTTTCCCAATGAAAACTCAACAATTGATTCGGAAATGAAGCAATGGCTGGCCCGCTCTGCAGCACAAATACAAGTTGGTAGCAATACGATCGTCCGGCCGCGTTTTCCTTTGTTTCCGAGAATGATGAGAGAACTCCATCTTTCAGGCAAAGTGTTTAAAGATGTCAAAGCACCCTATACCGGCACTCGAATTCAGGTTACCCACGAAACGGAAGCAGCAGCCATTCATGCCGCGCTGGATAGTGCCATGAAGGTCTTGTCGCGGGAAAAAATATCTGAACAAATCCGCTCAGGCCCACCCCCAGTCAAAGTGGCAGCACTCATCAGTGGAGGGCGTCAGTTAACAAACGAAGAGCTGCCTCTGGTTCTCAAGCTGAGTACAGATCAGAATCCGATAATACAGGAAGCTGCCTTGTATGCCTTGCGTTTTTTCGGAGACCCACGTGCTTTTGAACGGCTTGGGAAAGCTGCCAATTCGCCGCCCGGCGCACAATTTGAAATGGCGATAGCCAGTCTTGCAGAATCTCGATTTTCTGAAGGGCAAACTTTGTTACTGAAAATCCTGAAACAGCACTCCCCCGAATCTCAGAAAGTGATCATTGGTATCATTGCCCAAAGCCCGAGACCACAATGGGGGGCTGCCATTTATTCATTTCTGTCCAGTGAAAATCTGGATCTTCGAAAAGCTGCGATTAAAGCATTGGTCTTGAATGGACACCCCAAATTACTGGAAGTGTTGACTGACAGTTTGAATTCACCGAATCCGGAATTACGTGAAGTCGCGTTTCAGGAACTGGTTAAGCAAAGTGATAGTGAGAGCGAATCGCGGGCCATGAAATATATTCTGGTGCAACTACAGCATCAAGTCCCATCGAAATTGATGTTGAACTTCATTGACCGGCTCAAAGATCCCCGTTCGATACCCCTGCTATCTTTGCATCTGCAGAACCCGAAACTCAATGTTTCCACTCGTACATCGATTATTAAAACGCTCGCTTCCATTGGAGATCAGTCAGTGGCAGAGGAGTTTTTAAAATTCTATCCGAAAGCCTCTGCCTCCGAAAAATTATTAATTCTGGGATCACTCCAGAGAGTACGATCCCCTCACTATTACAAACTGGCTTCACAGGCCATGCAAGACAAGAATCTATCCATTGTGAATGGAACTGTTTCCAGTCTGCGCGCATCCGGGTCCAATGAAGCGCTTGTAATTTTGCAAAAAGCACTTCAATCAGCAGACAAATCATCAACATGGAATTCCATCTTTTCTGCGCTCGTATCGTTCGGTACCCCTGAGGCCCGCCAGACAATTATGCAGGCACGCCAGCTTGGCAAGAACAGGGAAAAACAAAAAGCGGCCCATTCTGCTTTGGCCAATATGTACCAACGCTCGCCGGGAAACCATTATTGTAAACTGGGACAGCAGCAACAATCTCGGAAGCAATGGAAAACGGCAATTGCAAATTATGAAACCGCCATCAGTATTGATTCATTACTGGTTCCGGCCTATCTGGGAATCGTGAACGCGAAAAATTCGCTCAAACAGTATGACGAAGCGTTAAGGTATGCAGATCTGGGGCTCAACATCGATCGTATGCATCCCCGCCTGCATGCTGCCAAAGGCTTGATTTTCAGCAATCAGTCTAAGAAGACAGAAGCACTGAAACACTTTCATAAAGCAATCGAACTGGCACCGCAGGACACTTTTCCCTATATCATCCTCGCTTCACATTATGCAAAGTATCAACAATACAAAGAGGCGCTGCAAACATACGATCGCGCGATCAAAGTAAATCCTCACTATATGAATACGTATGATTTCAAAGCAGAATTACTCTTGAAGATGCAGAAGCTGGAAGAAGCGATAAAGACCTATGATTCGGCAATTGCAGTCAACAAAGGACATACGCGCGCCTATACTAAAAAAATCGAACTGCTGCGAAAGGGGAAACGATACCAGCAGGCACTGGCGGTTTGTGACGACATATTGAAAATCGATACGAAGTCAATCTACGCCCTTCTGACAAAAGCATCGATTCTCCAGGATCTTTCCCGAACCGACGATGCCATTGCCGCCTGTGATGCTGCCATTGAGATTAAACCAGACGATTTGCAATCCTATTTCAAAAAAATCGAACTGCTGCGAAAGGGGAAACGATACCAGCAGGCACTGGCGGTTTGCGACGACATATTGAAAATCGATACGAAGTCAATCTACGCCCTTCTGACAAAAGCATATATCTTCAGAGAACTTTCGCAAACGGATGCTGCCATTGCCGCCTGCGATGCTGCCATTAAAATCGATCCCGGTTTTATAAATTCCTATATCACCAAAGCGCAAATTTATAATGAAGCAGAAAGGTGGAATGAAGCGATCAAGGTCTATGATCAGATCATCAGTAAAGACGAAAAAAACCTGAATGCTTTTACCGGCAGGGGGCATTCGAATTTGCAAAAGAAGGACTGGAAAGCAGCGCAAAAAGACTTTCAAAAAGCGTTTGACCTCAACAGTAAAAGTACTCAGGCAATTTCCGGCTTAGGAATCTGCATGGTTTATAATCATGAAGAAGACAAAGCCATTCCCTTTGTCGAAGGCTATGTAAAACAGTTTGAAAAGAATGGTCTCTTTCGCTACAACGTTGCTTGTGTTTTCGGGAGAGCCCTGATCAACCTGAATGATCAACCGAAAACACCTGATCTCCTGAAACGAGCTCAGTCATACCAGACCAAAGCACTGGCACACCTGAGCGTTGCCACTCAAAATGGGTTTGAAGATGTAGAATGGATGCAAAAGGATCCCGATCTCGCCGCGCTACAGTCACTACCTGGCTTCAAGACACTGGTCCTGACAATGCAGAAGAAATCGAATGCCATAAACGAGTGAGCTGATTTCATCCTAACTTACTGATTTATTTAGATTTATCAACAAAAACTCCAGGACGGTTCGTTCTGCGTTTGCCGGCTTTGAAATTGACATTTGCTTACAATTCTCTTTCTGTTACATTCCCGGTCCTCTCTTCCTGTCTGACCATTCCTCTCCCATTTCATAGTGAGTTCAGCGATGCGCCGTCATCAATTTTTCGTTTGTCATCTGTTTCTATTCCTTCTAACAATCAATCAGCGGCTTCAGGCTGATGACCGGGTTCTACCAGAGCCACGCTCCGCATCGACATCGGGAATCTTAAGTGATCAAATCGATGATGACTCCGGTAAAGTTGATCCACGTCATTTGATATCACAATGGTCGGCGGCATCTCAGTTTCTGTTACCAGTGACTCCTCTCTCCAGGGTGGAAGAGTTCAAAAAAAAGAACCAGGCCTACTTTTCTGGACATGAACTCACTCTGTTTACAGAATTTCAACAGCCAGTGACCACTCAGGCTTTATTGGCAAACTATGATTGGCAGTTGATCAAAAGCACAAAATCAGCGATCACTCTGCGAGGGCAACCAAAAGATGTGTTGACTCGCCATCTTTGTCGCCCTTTTGAATTACAGATCAACTCTCAGTCCATGTTACCGGAGTCACTGAAATTTCTCTCGGACTCGTCTCAACAAGAAAAAAACTTCGCTTCCATCGAACTGACGGCATTCAAAACATCAAAAACGAATGAGACAGTTGAATTGAAGTCGGTATCAAAGCCCGTTTTACAAAGAGTTGCCAAGGCAGTATTTCCTCCAAAAGGAAATCAAAAATTCCCTGCTGCTACGATGAACTCGATCAAACGCATTTCTTTTGATACATCCCGTTCTGATATCAGTAATCAGTCAGAACAGCTTGAAATTGAACTGCTCGTCGCGCGCTGGATTGCTGAATCTCAGATGATTAAATCCATCAAATTTGGTCCTGTCACGATTCTCAAACCCAGTCCTCATCTGGAATCTTCCCTTCTCGAACAACGGGATCAAAACCAGACTGGGGCTGTCATTGCTGACAGATCAGCATATCAATCCGTATTACAACCGTGGTTGATTGATGTCGATCGTCAGAAATTTATGATTGAATCATTCATGATCGAATCGTCTGCAGAGAATCAGGACACCACTGCCCCTCGCATCATTACATTGAAAGCGAAGCCAAATCCGAATCGCCCGAAACCTGTTCTAAACTGGGACGAGATTGAAATTGAGTTTAGTAGTAAAACACCATTACCGACTAAAATTCATTTTTCAAGCCGGGGCCGTGTGATGCGAACTTTTGATTTATCGATGATGAAAGTTCAATACACTAGGTAATATCCAGATTTGATTCTTCAGGTGGTTCCCAGTCGCCCCAGTGTTCCAGATAATGTTGATAGGCGGGATTTCCTTCTGATTCGCCTTCTAAAAACCGATAGGCTTCGGTTACGATTTCCTGTTCCGCCTTGATGCTGAGTTGTCCTGTCAGTACTCGCGACCTGAGAAATACAAAGTAGGTATCCAATACATCGCAACGACAGTAATCATTAATTTCCTGCGCCTTTCCTGCATCGTACATCGCTTGCACCTGGGAACCATCAATACCGGTTTTTCCCGGTTTGCCTATCAGATTGGCTAACAGATTTAAACCTCCCGTCACGCGTCCTGCACCGAAGTTGGAAAACAGATCCATTAAATCAATATGAGACGCGGTATTGTAGCGGTTGCGAGACTGGTCAAAACTCCGAGCCTCAAGATTAAACCATTCTGGTAATGCAATTCCATAACGATAGGCTGCCAGTTCCAAGACAGGCAAATCGTAACCGCGGCCATTGAATGTCACTAACGCAGGTTGACCGTAATGTGTCCAGCCTTGCCAGAATTTTTTTGTGATCACATGCGGGCGAAATTCGGGAGGATCCAGCACCGTTAAATCTTTCAGACGATAATCGGCGGTGATTTTGGCGACAGCAACAGAGACGGGTAACATGAAGGTTGCCGGGATGAAATCGCTGCCAGTCGATTCCCTTTGTTCGCCCTGATACCGGGCGATCGCTGCAGCGGGAGACAAATTTTCATCAGGATAACGAACGCGGGCAATCAGGTCACCGTCGGCAACAGCCTCGACGTCAAAAACAAGATATGCCACTTCGGACTGGGACACGTTCACTCTCCCATTCTATTTTTGCAAGTTGTAATGATATTAACACTTAACACTTTGGTTAACGGACCGGATTTCCGCAAAACGGGGCTTCATGCCTCTGCATAATAAGCAGCCCCTTCCATTCAGTTCTATTGATAAGTATAAACAATACTGAGAATATATAGTAGTTTGGAATTTTCTTGATAAGGCTGTAGAGGATATGACCGACACCGGTGATCAACAAATGATCCAGGAAAATGAGGAAGAACAACGGGATCTGGAGGCACAGGCCATTCGTGGTCTTGGTAATGCGTATCTGCTGATGCGCGATGAAATCGGCAAAGTGATCATCGGTCAAAGTGAAGTGGTAGATGAAATTCTCATTTCACTTTTCAGTCGCGGACATTGCCTTTTGGTTGGTGTGCCTGGCCTGGCCAAAACGTTGCTCGTCAGTACGATTGCTCAAATTCTGCATCTCTCTTTCCGCAGGATTCAGTTTACTCCTGACCTGATGCCCTCGGATATCACAGGAACGGATGTATTGCAGGATGATCCTGAAACAGGACACCGCACTTTTCAGTTTATGCAGGGACCACTCTTTACGAATGTGTTACTGGCAGACGAAATTAATCGAACACCACCAAAAACTCAGGCCGCCTTACTGGAAGCCATGCAGGAACGGCATGTTACCGTTGGCACCAATACGTATCGTCTTCCTGAACCGTTCTTTGTATTGGCAACACAGAATCCGATTGAGCAGGAAGGGACCTACCCCCTTCCCGAAGCACAACTCGACCGCTTCATGTTCAATGTTGTTGTCAATTATCCGACTGCTGCAGAAGAACTGATGATCCTCAAACAAACGACTGGAAACGAGCAGGCTCAACTGGAGGCAGCTCTCACTGGTCGTCAGATTTTAGCTTTGCAGGAAGTGGTTCGCAAAGTGCCCGTTGCTGAACATGTTTTCGTCTATGCACGTGATCTGGTCAGAGCGACACGTCCTGTTGAAGAATCGGCTCCTAAATTTGTAAAAGAATATTTATCCTGGGGAGCCGGTCCACGTGCCGGACAGTTTTTAATTCTGGGTGCCAAAGCCAAAGCCATTCTGGAAGGGCGATTCCATGTTTCCACAGATGATATTAAATCGGTTGCCCATGCTGTGCTTCGGCATCGAATTGTGACTACATTTCAAGCAGATAGTCAAGGCCTCACTCAGGATGACCTCATTGATATGCTGATTGAACATGTTCCCAATCAGCTCAAAACCCAGGCAAAAGAAGCCGCCAAAGGGTAATTCACTCAAAGATTCGATTTCACTGATAATGATGAAATAACGATGTGTCATGTCGATTACTCCCTCACAACGAATCTTTCTGGATAACAATTCCACAACACGTCCTCTGGATGAAGTTGTCGATCTTGTGGCAGAGTGTTCTCAGACCTGTTATGCCAATCCTGGAAGTACACACGCAGAGGGACGTCAGGCACGACGTGCGCTGGAGGATGCCCGAGAGTTAATGGCTTCGTTACTGGGAGCCAGTCCACAGGAAGTGATTTTTACCAGCGGTGGTTCGGAATCGATCAATCTGGCGATACACGGCTTCTTGAGCGGCTTAGCGGGTGAAGTTGTTCTCACCCCAGGGGAACACCCGGCGACAGTCAATACCATTCGCAAATTGTCGCAGCGTGGAATCAAGCAGTCTCTCATTCCCATCAATGCTGACGGGAGAATCGATGATACCCGGTTACATGAACTGGATTGGGATAATCTACTGTTGGCAACCATCATTTTGGCACACAACGAAACGGGAGTGGTTCAGGATATCAGTTCGATTGCCTCACTGTGTGAAGCCAATTCGATTCCTCTGCATCTCGACTGTGTTCAGGCAATTGGAAAAATTCCGTTTCACTTTCATGATTCTGGTGCAACAGCCATCAGTCTGGCGGCACATAAATTTCATGGTCCCCGCGGTGTAGGGGCATTGGTTGTCAAAGAAGGCGCGCGTCTGCTTCCTCAAATTTCCGGCGGCCATCAGGAACGAGGTAAACGAGCGGGAACGGAATCAGTGGCGCTTGCCACTGGAATGGCAAGCGCTTTGGAGTGCTGGGTCCGTGTGCGGGAACAACGTACCCAGACGATCTCGAAACTGAGAGATCGTCTGCAGGAGGGACTCCAGGAACAGTGCCCACCTGTTGTCATCAATGGCGCACAACAACACCGGGTTTGTAATACACTCAATATCTCTTTCCCCGGACTGGACGGGGAAGCATTGCTCGTCTCACTGGATTTGGCCGGAGTTTCGTGTTCGCTGGGCAGTGCTTGCGCCAGTGGTTCAAGAGACCCTGCGCCCGTGTTACTGGCGATGGGTTGCGAGGAACATGTCTACCGGTCTGCTGTCCGATTGAGCCTGTCATTCCTCAATACGAGTGAGGAAATTGAAGAAGCCATCCGTCGGATCAGCAGAGTTGTCATTCAGCTTCGATCATAGGATTGCCTGCTGCTGCGACACAATCATACATCCTGTGTGACGTATTCCGGCGCAACGAGCATTCAACCAGGCAAAAGTACCGAGCGTGCCTTGATTATTCTCCTGACGCGTCAAAGATGGAGAACTGATTGATCGGCAAGTCCGATTCACCAAGTTCTTTGAGTTGATTTTCTATCATCTGGATGCGGCTGGCGATCAATTCACGACGATGCATCCATTTTTTTTCCCAATTGCGAAACATGGTCTCTGGAGTTTCTGATTCGATTGCTGGAGTAAGTCGGCTCTTTTGGATTTTTACAAGTGATCTTCCTAATCGTGAGTGGGCTTCCTTAACCTGATGACAAGTGTGTTGGGGACACAAAGGCATGCGATGCTGCTCCCTAAGGTGTGCGATTCGTTAAAGTGGTCTTCTCAGGATGAATACATCTTAAAAGGGAATCTTAAACTGAACAGGTGCAATATGAATGTTTTAAATGATTCCATCAACTGATTTGACGTCGATTGTCAAAGTATTCTGTCACCTGTTGCTGTCTGTTCTCTTTTGGGAAGATGTGCAAAATAGATCGTCATTGCCAATCAAACATCTTGAGGAAGAAGGGATGACTTTTTGTGTAAAAATCGTGAGTGGTATAGATCGCCAAGTTCATTTGTTACGACCAGCATTCATCAGAACAATTATCATTAACCCTCATAATCCACAACTCTACGAAAGCAGGTATAAAATGTACTTGCGCAACACGAATCTTTATGCTCATTATCTCATTCATGAATTGGCTCTCATCCAAAAATGATCCATCGCAGAATTGCCTCATTTCCCATCGCGGTTCAAAGTGATCCAGCAGGTTCTCTCTCTCTCTCTCTCTCTCTCTCTCTCTCTCTCTCTCTCTCTCTCTCTCTCTCTCTCTCTCTCAAATTCGCGCATCAGATCATGAATTTGAATGCCGTTAAGTATTTGACGCATCACATTTTTTAATTCGAAAATGTGAGTATCCCAGCTTCCTGAAAACCAGACAGGACAGCACTTTTATTTGCTACCATATGTTGTTGATCGGCAAGCAGTTTCAGCAATGTCAAAGCTTAGCGGTTATTCTGATTATACCTGTCTCGAAATCCAGGGATGGTCTGGTTAGGTAAATGGAATCAGTCATATCGCTTGACTTAATGGTGAAATCCGATTGCGTGTCATGATCATGTATTTCCGCTCTTACCGTAGGGGAGTTACAGCCGACACTTTGTTGAAGGATCGGATAACAGTTACAACTCATCCTTTCTTATGTGCGATGTGACAGAGATCAGTAAAAAGTCAAAAAACAACAATGGTGCCTAACTTGCCCATACTAACATTCCGATATCAAAGGGGTGTGACGCGCAGTTTCCCTCTGCATTTTCGTCACATCATTTGAGTCTGAAATGGTTTTGCTATGGAAAGAGAAGCCACATCAGTTCGAAACATTCTGTCAAAATGTATCATTTTACTTAGCATTTTTGGATTTGACAGAAACGAAAACTAATGTCTGCGAGTGGCTTTAGCATCACTCGGGAAGTCAAAATTTAATGTAGCTCTAACCCAGTAAATCCCTTGGGAAGCTTTAATAACAAGTGAGAAAGGCTATTTGCCATGACACGAATTAATACTAACGTTGCCTCGTTGCGAGGTTTACGTAGTTTAAACAAATCTACAAGTCTGTTGGATACTTCACTGACTCGATTGTCAACCGGTTTGAAAATCAACTCTGGTAAAGACAATCCTTCAGGTTTAATTGCCAGTGAAACACTGCGATCACAGGTTTCTGCGATTGAACAATCCATTAAGAACAGTAACCGTGCCAGTAACGTGATTGCGACTGCAGACTCGGCATTGGGTGAAGTCACCAACCTGTTGAACCAGGTTCGAGGTTTGGTTCAAGAAGGTTTGAACGAAGGTGCTTTGTCTCAAGACGAAATCGAAGCGAATCAGTTACAGATCGATACTGCTTTGTCAGCCATCAACCGAATTTCGGCTAACACCTCATTCGCTGGTGACAAATTGATCGATGGAAGTAAGGCTTTCCGTACACAGTCAAGTGCAGTCGACGCTGCCAAACTTTCCGACTTCCAGGTCAACGAAGCCGTTTTCGGTTCCAGCAGCACAATTACACTCGATGCCACAATCGTTACCGCAGCAACACAGGCCAGCCTGGACTATAGTGCTGTCGACGGTGGTCTGGCAGCGGCAACCACAGTCGAAATTGGTGGTGCCAGTGGTAGCCAGGTGCTCTTTTTGGGTGCTTCCAGTTCGCTTGACAATGTGCGTGACGCTGTTAACGGTGTGACCGACATTACAGGGGTGACTGCTACCAAGACTGCGAAAGTTGCCAGCAACGCGTTTTTAAACAGTGCTGCAACGAACTCCGGGATCACATTTACTGATGCCCGAACCTCAGACAGTGTACTGGGTGACACGGGACAAAATGTGCGAGTGCAGTTTGTTGATCCGTCAGCCAACAGTGCAGCCGCGAGTGTTTCATTCAGTAATACGAACACTGATATCACCGTTGTTGTCAGTTTAGCTACACTTGCTAACGGTGACATTTCTTCGACAGCTGCTTCTATCGAAACATTGCTCGATGGTAATGCAGATGTGAATGCACTCGTCAGTACAACATTAGAAGGTGACGGTGCGGGTGTTGTTGAAGCAGAATCAGCGACAGCACTCACTGGCGGGACAAACGCCTATCTCACCTTCAATGCTTCTAACTATGGTGCTGATGAGTTTGTTGACGTCAACGTGCTCACAGGTACATTCGATACGGTCGACACGATTGCCGCCGGTAATTCTCTTCAACGAGACATCGGTTCGGACATCGTAGCCCGTATTAATGGACAGGTCGCTCAAGGTTCCGGGCTGAAAGCGAATATTCGGTCACAGCAACTTGACGCTTCGTTCTCGTTCACAACGGCTGCGAACACAACAAATAATACAGCCAGCTTAACAATTACCGGTGGTGGTTCACTCTTCCAGATTGGACAGGATGTATCAGCCGCTGGTCAGGTTGGTATCGGAATTGAAGCCGTTAATACAGCCCGCCTGGGTGGTGTTTCCGGTAAACTGTTCGAACTCGGGTCTGGTGGTGGAAAGAGTCTGCTTGATGTAGGACCTTCTGTTCCCGGTTCAGATCTGGTGAATATCATCGAAGAGGCCATCAACCGTGTTTCAACACTACGTGGTCGATTGGGTGCGATTCAGAAAAACGTCATCGAAACCAACGTTTCCTCTCTGGGAGTTGCTCTGGAAAATATTTCCGAAGCACGAAGCCAGATTCTGGATACGGACTTCGCTGTTGAAACTGCGAATTTGACAAAAGCTCAAATTCTGAACCAGGCTGGTATTTCGGTACTATCGATTGCGAACCAGAACCCACAGCAGGTATTGAGTCTCTTGGGATAATCCTCTTAAGAGTTTTTGACCTGCTGATCAGTTCAAGATCCAAGCCACTATTCATCTTCAGATGGATGGTGGCTTTTTTATTTTACATGGCTATTTTACCTGGTTTGCCAGTCTTGTGCAGTAAAGAACCTCGAACGGCCCCGATTTAATGAGGTCGTAAGAAACCACTTATCTATCTCTGCGCTATAGCCGATACAAACAGAATAATCGGAAAAGTCTGGCTGATACTCCGTATTTAGCAGGCTCTCACTTTTTGAATTGAATTTCATTCACTTCCGTTATTCAAAGAAGACTCTATGCCTTCAGTACAGGAAATCTTGGCAACAGCGGTTCAACAGCATCAGGCGGGACACCTTTCCGTTGCAGAAGAACTCTATCGTGAAGTTCTACGGCATGATCCGGGACAGGCGGATGCGTTGCATCTACTTGGTGTGGTGTACCTGCATTTAAAACAACACGATAAGGCGATAGATTTTATTACTCGTGCGATTTGCCAGAACGACGCCATTGCCTCTTTCTTTTCTAATCGAGGTGCTGCGTTTAAAGCAAAAGGGCAATTTCCTGAAGCAATCAGGAATTACGAACGTGCCATTGAACTTGATCCTCGAAATCCGGCATTTATCTATAATCTGGCAATCACACTCGATGCCAGTGGGAAAAAAGAGGAATCGATTGAGGCTTATCGGAAAGCAATTCAAATCAAACCGGACTACCTTGATGCATTAATCAATCTCGGAAATCTTTTATTGGAAAGAGATAAGATCGATGAAGCGACCACGCTATGCCAGCAAGTGGCGAAGCAGGCTCCCGGATCTCACCGAGCACAGTTTAATTTAGCCAATGCGCTCTCGAAATCAGATGATACCAGCGCGACAGAACGTGCGTTTCAACGCGCGATTCAGCTAGCCCCTGAACACCTCGATACATTAAAAAATTATGCCGTGTTTCTGACATCACAACAGAAATACGAACCAGCGATTTCCATTCTCAGAAAAACAGCGATTTTGGAACCAGACTGTTGGGAAATCTTAAACAATCTGGGAATTATCTATATCGAACAAAATGAATTCAAAAAAGCCATTCAGCATTTTCGAGCTGCGCTCAAACTGGCTCCGGAAAATTGCGAAATCCAGTTTCACCTGGGAAAGGCATTAGAAGAGGCGAATGAAGTTCAAGATGCCTTACTGACTTTTCGTGAGGTACTTTCAAAACAACCACACCATCCCGGTGCCGCTTTTCGAATGGGCTCGCTCATAGCGTCTTTAGGCGATTTGGATTCTGCCTATGATATCTTCCAGGGTTTACACGAAAGCGACCCCCAAAACACAGCTTCGTTGTTTGGGATGGGGGCGATCAGATTGAGACAAAATAAAGTGGGTTCCGCTGTCGGGTATTTTGAAAAACTGGTCGAACTCGAACCTGATCATCTGGAGTCACGTTTAAAACTAATTGAACTCTATTCTCGACAAATGCGGATCAAGGATGCAGAAGCTCAACTGGAACAGGCGCTCGAAGATAATCCGGATGATTCTGTACTCTGGAACTACCGAGGGCATTTCCAGATGCAGAAAAAACAGTCCAAAAAAGCGCTTAAAAGTTTTCTGCGCGCAATTGAGTTAGATGATACCTGTGTTTCAGCTTATTGTAATCTCGGGACTGTCTATCAGGGACAGGGCCTGTTTGCGAAAGCAAAAGAAGCCTTGGAAAAAGCATGCGAACTTCGACCTTGCCCTGAATACCAGTTAGCACTTGCCAGCTTGTTACCGCCGATTCCTGCTTCAATGGATTCGATAGCTGAAGTACGTGAATCCTTCATTCAAAAAATCGAGGCCATGCACGAAGCGGGCGTACTCATCGAATCATCGATCAAATTGACCCCCGGAACGTTTTATCTCGCCTATCAGGGATTTAATGACCGAGTCATTCTTGAACGTATGGCTGAACTATACAATCTCAACAACACTCTCAGTTGGGATCAGCAACAACCAACTGTCGAACGAGATGGCCGGATCCGAATAGGTTTTATTTCCAGTCTGTTGTACAAACACACGATCGGTTCGTTGATGAAAGGGGTCATCAAAAACTTCGATCGGGAAAAATTTCATGTTATTACCATTTCTCTCGTCAGACACACCGATGAGGTAGCAGAGGAAATCCGCAATCACTCGGATGAATATGTGTTTTTGGGAGCTGACCTCAAAGAAGCGCACCATCGACTGAAAAGCCTGGAACTGGATGTTTTGTTTTATGCGGACATCGGCATGGATCCATTTATTTTTTCACTGGCTACCTCGCGACATGCGCTCGTGCAAAGTGTGACCTGGGGACACCCGATTACGACCGGGTTAAAAACCATTGATTATTTTATTTCCAGCAAACTCATAGAGCCAGAAGATGCAGAAGACCACTACACCGAAAAACTGGTTCAACTGAATGCCCTGCCGTCCTACTACTATCGTCCCGGTTTACCGGAACAAATTAAACCGCGGGGGGCTTTTGGACTTTCAGACGATGACCATGTTTATGCCTGTCCACAAACACTGTTTAAAATTCATCCGGAATTTGATCAGGTGCTGGCCGGCATTCTACGGAAGGACCCCAAAGCGCGAATTGTCATGATTCGCGATGTGACATCGAAATGGATGAAATTACTCATCACGCGTTTTAAGCAGACATTTCCAGATGTCGTCGATCGGATTCTCTTTTTACGTAGAATGGCTGAAACGGATTTTCTTAATTTGATTTATATCGCTGATGTGATGCTCGATCCGTTGCACTTTGGAGGGGGTAATACATCCTATCAGTCGATGGCCATTGGTACTCCAGTTGTCACACTGCCGGCAAAGTATATGCGTGGACGCGGGATGCTGGCCGTTTACCAGAAGATGGGGATCATGGACTGCGTTGTTTCTTCGCTCGACGAGTACGTCGATCTGGCTTGCCGCATAGGCAGCGACGAGAAATTTCGGGATCAACTCCGTCTGAAAATTCTTTCCAAAAGTCATTTGATTTTTGAAGATATTTCGACCGTTCGAGAACTGGAAACATTCTTCGAATCTACAGTACATCAATCAATCACAGCCTCAAGCAAGGAAGACAGCATGGATGCTTCATTCGACAAACAAAAAAGTGAAGATCACTCCAAAATACTGAATTCTGCCATGCAAAATTATACCTGTCCTGCCTGTGGATATCATATCGCAGTGCAATTCTATGATGGAGGTTTACTGCCTTTGACAACGCTGGCCTGGCCACAAAGTTGCGAAGAGGCCCAGGCTATGGAGCGACTGCCACACGATTTCATGCGGTGTGTTGACTGTGGTCATATTTCCAATGCTGCCTTTGACTATGCGAAGGTTCCTTATTCAGACAAGCCAAACCTGATGTTCAATAAGGGCGCTATCTGGACGGAACATTTGCAAAAAGTCTGTGATTTAATTTCAGAGCACTTGCCTGAAAATCCCACTGTTGTGGAAATCGGTTGTGGTGAAGGGCATTTACTGCGTTCACTCGCAAAAAAAATTCCCTCTGGAACGTTCATTGGATTTGATCCGAATGCAGAAATTGAAACAGAAGGCGCATTGATTGAAGCGCGAACGATGCTCTTCGATCCGGGACAACACCTGGCAGAAATCAAGCCCGATTTAATCATCAGCCGTCATGTTTTTGAACATCTGATGAACCCGCTTGGCTTTGCTCAAGAAGTGGCATTTGCGGCGAACGTGGCAGAATGTGCTACGAAACTGTTTATCGAAGTACCCTGCATTGATGGAGTACTGGCAGCGGGTCGCACAGTCGACTTTTTCTATGAACACAATTCTCACTTCACAACTCAATCACTGGAGAGTCTTTTGAATCGGTGTGCAACTGCAGTCGACCTGATCGAAACCAGTTACAACAACGAAGTCATTTACGGACTGGCCAGTTTTCAGCCGCAGACACATCAAGTCGAACTGGCCCGTCAGGCTGTTGCCTTTCAGGAAAAAGCGCTGCAGTCTGCTGCTCAACTGGCACCGCAGTTTGCTGAGCTGGCAAGTTCCGGAAAACGTACAGCGATTTGGGGCGGCACAGGAAAAGCTGCTGCATTTATTAATCAAAATCTGCTTGACAGAGATCGTTTTCCAACGGTCATCGACTCTGATCCGAATAAAGCCGGCACGTTTGTGCCGGGTACAGGCCAGGAAATATTCTTCAGAGACAAGTTAGTTGAAGAACCAGTTCAGGTAATATTGATTGCCACTCAATGGCGTGCCGCTGATATCGTGCTTGAAATTCAACGTAATCAAATCGTATTTGAAACCATATTGATTGAATATCAAGGTCAACTGATTGATTACTTTCTTGATACTCATCCTTATCGTGATGAAGCAAAGGAAGCCGAATCGCAAATTCCACGACCACGATTTCTTTCTCACAATACCAGACAGCGTGATTCCATCGACAGCGAATCCAACTTACAGTAAGCGGAAAATTGGTACTTAGTATCAAAACGTTTCATCCCACTATCAATTCTGACAGGATAAATCATGATCATCTTCAATTTCGGAATTCCGAATTCAGGAACAGACTGGTCGCAGGAAGTTTTTAAAAAAATCTGGGAGAGTCAGAACTTTTCCTTTCGTGTTGAAGAAGCATGCAGTGAAGATGAGCTGAATCAGATTATTGGTACAATGAATGTGAATGAGAGAATGATTCTTCGATTCCATTTACTGACGGAAGAGGCCATCGAAGCTTCCCAGCAGGATGCAGTACGACCATTTTATCATTATCGTGATCCTCGTGACGTTGTCTGTGTTGAAATGGAAAGCAGAGAAAAGAGTTTCACTAACGCCGTTGATATGACGGTGAGTGCATATCAGGAAATTCATCATGCACTTTGCCTGCCGGGTATCATGGTAATTCCTTACGAGCATATTGAAGAGAACGCCGAAGGATTAATTTATCAGATGGCGACCAAGCTGGGAGTGCTGTTGAAGCTGGGAGTTGTTTCCAGGATTGCCACAGAAATGCGAGAACTCATGGCACAACAACAGCGTACCGCTGCCACTCTAAGCACTGACTCTGCTTCTGCCCCTTCACTGCGAATCGATGAGGAACACACGCCCGATTCTACAGTGGTACAACCTTTTATGATTGGTAGCTGGCGTGAGCAACTTACTCAGTCGGAAAAATCAATGGTAACGCGATTTTTTAAACCTTTAGTCAATCAATTTGGCTACACCGAATAAAGACGCAACTCAATGTGTTGTACAAGGAATGTTCAATAATGTTGTCTTTAAATCAATTGTGTACTCTGGATTGTCAGTCAGAAGGATTAGAGCTCTCAGCTTCGCATTTGAATCAATATGCTGAAGAGGGAGTTTTATTGGTAAAAAACCTGTTTGATCCCGAAGAATTCCAGTCAATCCGAAACAGCCTGTCAGGACGTCTTGGATTACTTGAACAGCATTACGGCTGTGACGTCACTGACAATGACAACGAAATCTCTCAGATCAGCAGGCGAGTTATCAGACTGGAAGAACAGATTCCCGGAACACAGAGCATTCTCTATGATTCAATGAATTCTGCGCCCGCCATGCATGCGATGGGAGCACACCCCAAGTTGATGGCGATTATGGAAAAACTGCTCTCGCCTGAAATATCAATTCATGACCGATATATCATTCTCATGAGTATGCCCCAGGCTGAATGGCATCTTGCAGCATGGCACCAGGACTGGTATTACAACGAAGGTCCCTACTCGACCATTACACTTTATGCACCATTGCAGAAAACAGACCAGCATAATGGCAGTCTGACTTTTGCATTGGGAGAACACCTGAAATCACCAGTCGAACATGATGAATACAATCATGGAATTACGACAAAATGGCATTCATTGCCACCGGAAGTCGTTAATCAGTTCGAACGTGTTGTACCAACCGCTTTAGAAGTAGGAGACGTTCTGCTGTTTCACAGTCTGACTCCTCATACTCCCTGCAAGAATCAATCGGCAGACGTACGATTTGTCCTGAACTTACGTTATCGGGATCTGAATGACACTCAATTTCTGAAAGAGGGCTGGCGTATTCAGGACGTGACACATGCCAGGAAAGCAATGCAAAGGACGGCATCCTGACTTACGAATCATGTTCAATTGAATCATGAATTCCGGGCTAAAGAAGCAGAGACGCATCAACGACTCAAATCATTTACGAAACACTTCACAAAAAGCTGATTAGATATGGTAGAAAAAAAAGGGCTGTTAAAAGGCAACGTAGGTGAGTCACAGAACCAGTCAGCAAATGACTTAAATGCACTGAATGCCGTTGAACAATATTGGGACTCCAGTGTTGGTACAAATCTGAATAAACTGGATGCCTTCACCAAATATGTTTCTCGGCAGGCAATCACCAAGTTACTGGCCCGTTACGAAATTTTCAAACAGCAACTGGAAGTGAACGGTTCGATTGTTGAATTAGGCGTGCATCGAGGTTCCAGCTTAATGGCCTGGGCCCAATTCAGCGCTATACTGGAACCTGTCAATTATCTGCGAAAAATTATCGGCTTCGACACTTTCGAAGGATTTCCCTCCTTAAGCGAAAAAGATACAACCGGAACCAGTGAGCATCTGGAAGTGGGAGGTTTTAAGTCGGAAGAAAATGCCATGGAAGATCTGGAACAGGCGGTCCAGCTTTATAATTCCACACGGTATTTAAATCACATTCCCAAAGTGGAGTTAGTTAAAGGAGATATCAGCGTCACTCTGCCCGAATACCTGGAAAACAATCAACATCTGGTCGTCTCTTTATTACATCTGGACGCAGACCTGTATGAACCGACTAAAGTGGCATTAGAACTCCTCATTCCGCGTATGCCTAAGGGGGCAATTATCGCCTTTGATGAGTTAAACATGGATTTATTTCCTGGGGAAACACTGGCAGCAATGGAGACATTAGGACTTCCCAATTTACGTCTCAAACGCTTTCCTTTTGCTACCTCGCTTTCCTACGCTGTCATCGAATAGAGATGATATCCGAAAATTCGTCATAATTGCCAGATTCTATCAAAAACCCGTTTCCAAAGGCTGAACTTCAAACACTCTCTTCAAGCAGCAACCTTTGACTAACCGATACAAAGTTAGATGCAGTCGTTCGTCGTGCGCGAATGGTAACAGGCGGCACTCTGATTGCAATTCCCATGCAATCTGAACAGACGACTCGGCATGATTCAATTTCCGCCAGTTTTTGAAAAGCGACCTTTAGGCCTCAACCTTGCAGGCTTCCATTAAAGCATTCAAGAAGCAGTCACTCTTAAGACAGGCTTGGTAAGATGTCAGGCATTAGTTCCGGTGTCGGTCTGGCAACCGGATTAAACATTACGGAAATCGTAGACGCCTTGATTGGCGTACAGCGAAACGCCCTCGTTCGACTGGCTGATCGTGCTTCCGCATTTACAGCCACCGAAGGGGGTATCAAAACCCTCGAAGCGAACCTGTTGTCACTGAACTCATCTGTGCAGACACTGAATCAAAAAAGTGTTTTTGAGACCCTGCAAGCCACCAGTTCTGACAGCAGCCAGTTCAGCGTTGCCGCCAATAGTTCGGCAACAGCAGCTTCCTACCAGCTGCAGGGTCTGCGGACATCGTCGAGTCATCAGGTCGTATCTAATGGTTTTGCTGATGCTGATACAACACAAATTGGAACGGCAACCACGATTACGCTCTCGAATGGTGGCAAACTGGACGAGCCGAAACTTCTGGAAGAATTGAACAATGGATTGGGAGTTCAACGAGGAAGTATCCGTATTACCGACCGGGATGGACAGACAGAAATCATTGATTTGAGCAAAACAGTCACGATTGATGACGTGGTTGATGAAATCAACAAATCGGCAACGACGATTGTGGCCAGCATCGAAGATGACCACCTTGTCTTTACCGATACCGGCTCAGGTGTCGGCACACTTTCGGTCAGCGAAGCAGGAGGCGGTCAGACAGCTTCTGACCTGGGAATTTTAAAATCGGTTGCTGCTTCGACTTTTGACGGTGATTCCATCTATCGAGTGACCAGCGATTTCAACCTCTCACAAATCAATGATGGAAATGGCATTACGACTGTAACAGGTTCAGATGACTTTCAGATCACCGTCGCTGATGCTTCAACCATCGATATCAATCTGGATACGGCGACGACAGTGGGAGACGTCGTTGACTTAGTCAATAATGATGCCTCAAATGCAGGCAAGGTGACAGCTTCAGTTGATAGTAATGGAAATTTTAGTCTGGTCGATAATACAGCTGGCGGGTCCACTTTTCAGGTAACTGCCTTGAACAGTTCACTGGCAGCGCGCGAGCTGGGAATACAAAAAACCGGGCCCGGCGGAACCATAACGGGGGCTCTGTCGGGTGGTTTGAATTCGGTCCTGCTCAGAAGTCTGAACGGTGGAGTTTCCTCAAGTGGAACCGTTTTGAATGCAGGTCAGGTTTCATTCATCGATGGCGCAGCAGGCAGTACAACCATCGATTTTTCTTCAGCAGAAACGCTGGATGACGTGATTGACTTGATCAATGGCAATGGTGCGATTCAAATTGAAGCCAGTCTGGACGACACGAAAACCGGGATCCAGATCAAAGACCTCTCTGCCCCTTCGGGAACATCGATTGAAATTCAGGATGTCTCCGGTAACCTGGCCAGCTTCCTGAAAATTGAAGCGACTCTGGCAGAAACCAAACATACAGTTAATTCTGGATCACTGGATCTGAGATATATCAACGAAGACACATCTCTGTCTACTTATGCTAAAAATGGTACTGCAGTTGGTTCCGGTTCGATTCGCATTACGGATCGTGATGGCGTTAGTTTTAACGTTGATTTATCCGATGCTGACACGACAAAAACAGTCGGAGATGTGCTCACAAAAATTAATGACGCTGCTACAACTGCCGGTGCAAAACTGAATGCGCGCATCAATGATACAGGTGATGGTTTTGTTATCGAAAGTACCGGCGGAAGTGCGTTTGATGTCAAAGTAGAAGATCTCTCTGGAGGAACTACAGCTCAAGATCTGGGAATATCAGGTTCTGGGACAACCAGCGTAGAAAGCCGCCAGACAACCGTGATTACCGTTGAGGCAACTGATACTCTTGATGCGATCGCGGAAAAAATCAATGCAACAGGTGTTGCCACAGCGGCAATCATCGATGATGGAACTGCTTTCAATTCCTCTCGACTTTCCCTGACATCTGCACGAAGTGGTTCCGCTGGTGAAATGATTCTGGTGAGTTCATTTGATTTTGGATTTTCCACCTCGGTTGATGCAGATGATGCCTTGATTCGAATTGGCAGTAACCCGCAAACCTCATTCCTGCTGACTTCGTCGACCAATAGTTTTGATAATGCGATCACAGGACTTGAAATCGACTTGCTTTCAACAAGTTCTACTGCCGCGACGATCTCGGTTGCCCGCGACACCGGAGGTGTTAAAAATTCGATCAATAATTTTGTGTCAGCTTATAACAGCTTTGTTGATGCCACAAAATCGCTGACCAGTTTTAATACCGATACAAACGAGCGTGGCGTTCTCAATGGTAACGGCGTTGTATTAACAACGGTTTCCCGTCTGGAAGGACTATTGACCCGAAAACTTTCTGTCAGTAATAACTCGATCAAAAGTATGTTTGAATTAGGTGTTCAGTTTGGTAGTGATGGAAAGTTAAGTCTTAACGAAAGCCGGCTGGATCAGGTTCTGACCGATGATCCCGGTGCCGTCACAGAATTTTTTCAGCAGGAAAATACCGGGTTTGCTGTTGTCATGGATGAAGTCATTACGGCGATGACCGATCCGTTTACCGGTACGTTCAAATCTCAGATTGATTCACTTCAGGCATCGGCTCTGGCATTGAATACACGTGTCGATGATTTGAATACCATTCTGGAAGAGAGACGTGAACGACTTATTCGTCAGTTCACATTACAGGAAACGATTGTTAATCAATTGAACTCTCAACAGACAGCTTTGGAAGGGCTGCAATTATTGAGCTTCAACAATTCTTCGAATAAGAAATAGATGACTACCAGCAGTTAAACGACTCATTTTTATTAAATAGAGGGGCCACCAGGGAGATGAACGGAAAAGATTATCTCGAGAATCAGGTATTAACAGCGCAACCACAACAGTTACACCTCATGGTTGTTGATGGCGCACTGCGCTTTGCCAGGCTGGCTGTTCAAGCGACTGAAGATCGTAAGATTGAGCAGGCACACTTTGCATTAGACAAAAGCCGTGAACTGGTGGCCGAGCTGATCGGCGGATTGAATCCCGAGCAACAGCCCGAAATGGTTGAGCAGCTTAAGGCATTATTTGTTTTTGCCTATGAAAACCTGAGCCATGCTGATGTCAAACAGGACGCCAGCTATATTCAAAACGCGATCAAAGTATTGACGATTCACCGTGAAGCCTGGTGTGAGCTGATCGAACAGCTTCAATCCACACCTGCCGACGAAAAGATTTCGATTCACTCCGAGGAACAATTGAAACGCCCGCATCATGTCGAGCATTCAGAACAAGTCCACGAAAGCCGATCCTGGTTAACCTGAATTCTCTCTTGTCAGAAATCTCCAACAACGATGGTGCTCTGCGCAATAAAAAAAGCACCCTGACCATTATCATGATCAGGGTGCCTGAGGTGGAGACCTCCGCCTCGATGCAAGCCTGCTTCCTGTTCCAGGAAACGTAATCTGATTTGAGTGAAACTGCCCGCCGTTTTTGTGAGACTGCAAGCGTGTTCCACAATCAGACTCTTAATACTTAAAAGTTATTGCGGCGTCCTTCTCGAACTGGTGAGCGGTCGCAGACAATATCATTCTGACCGTCGCAGAAATCGGCCCGGTCCCGGAAACGACTGCCATCAGTGTTTGCTTTATGGCCGTAAGAACCGGCAACATAAAAACTCTGATTGATCCGCCCAAAGGCACTGCCCACATCTTCCAGTTCCTGGTTAATATTGTGGGCAACTTCACTCAATCCCACGACCATCGCTAAAACGGCAATCGTTGAGATCAGTACTAATTCGGACGAAACAATAAAGCCAGCCTCGTCATTCATCAGTTGAATCAGAACAGTTTTCATAATTATGGACTCCAGAAAAGAGAATTCATTTTGTTTCGAATTAAGAGGCCTGCAGGAGTGGTGAAGTCCTGCAGGCAATCGCCAGGAAAGAAAGCATGTTTCGGATGGTTTCCCTGTTCGTCAGAAAGACTATTCAACGTCCCACTGACCGGCACAGAAGTCAGATTGATCATTGAAGCGGCTTGATGAGGTGCAGCCTTTATGACCGTGAGAATGTTTGAGATTGTATGATTGATCAATGCAGGAGAAAGCACTGCCTACATCTTCAAGTTCGTTGTTGATGTTCGAAGCGACTTCAGAGAGTCCGACGATCATGGCCAGAACGGCAATACTGGAAATCAAAACCAGTTCCGCAGAAACAATGAATCCGGCTTCGTCGTTGATCAGTTGGTTGATGATGTTTTTCATAGTGGTTGTCTCCCCGTTGAAAATATTAGAGTTGTGCATCGAGTTTTGTGTTTCAAAGTTGATACAGGGATGTAAAGCAATCTGAATACCAAACGTGCCACAGCGCACAATTCTTTTTACAAACTGTCCAGAATGGATGACGTAACCTGTTTATTGACAGAGAGATATCAATATTTCATTTTGAACAATTATTTCAGCACAGGTGAAGTCGGTCCCAGAGCAGGATGAGGTGAATTCGCAACGCGAAATACATTCCAAGCCGAAAAATACGCGTAAACCATTTACGGATATGTAGTTAACAGACTGTTGTCCTGAAACAACGTGTCTGAAAATCGCAACACGGTTTTTCGTGACAGGAATCGCGATCTCTGAAATCAGGATTAGCAGGTGTGTGCCAAACCAAAAACGATCTTCACATCAAAGCCGATTTCTGATATGAACCGCCCCCTCAATACTACGGGGGATATGTTAGTCAGATACAGGGAAAGGACTCCCTATGAAGAAGTCACTACACTTGGCACTCTGTTGTTTGTTTTATTGCGTTTTGCAATGCACAGGTTGTCAGATGGGAAGCGGCGAAGGACCAATCTCGACAACGCTCGGTTTTCGTGACGTCCCTAAGCAGAGCGAACCACCCATCGAGACGGAAGACGAAACTGAAAGCCAGATGTCAGACTCGGCCAGGGATGAGTAACTCCGTAAACTATTGGAGATAAGCATCCCCTTTAATAAAAATTTGAATGGGTTGCCTCAAACTGACAAAAATGAGCAAACTGCAGGTTGAAGTTAGTCGATGAGTTTAAAGGATTCATTCTCAACTAAATATACACAAGACCAGGTTACGCTGCTTTCGGATCGATGTTCTTACAGCATCAGGAATGTGGCAAACAGCCAGGTTGAATCAAATTGACTTTGACAAGGATGGAATAAGTCATCAAATGAACGGGCTGCGATTAATTGGGTTTCTCTGCATGACGGCACTTCTGGCTGGCTCTCAGGCCGGATGTCAGGGCGTTGCAAACAAGATGTTCCAGATGGATAGTAACAGTCGCTCTCCTTTTTTTGGATTGCAATTTTATACGAATAAAGAGAATCCGGTTCACTTACAGAATGTTTCTCAACAGCAACCTGTCGAACTGGAACCGGCAATTCTGCAAACAAAATCAGAAGAGACGTCCCGTTTTTCAAAGATACCTAAATGGTTGAACCCACTGTCGAAAAAATCGCAGTCTGGAAAACGAATTCCACTGCCACGTACTGATTTGACAGAGACCGAAGTAATTCTGGAAGAGCCGGCTGATAAAACAGGCACGGGAAACCTGGGATCTTCACTCGAACATTTCTGATCAATTCATAACAGGATGCGATTCGATTACGGTAAACTTACCGGTTTGATTTCAGTTTGCGGCGTGTTTCTGCTTTTTTCTTTGCATCAGCGATGAATGATTCAGGGTCTTCATCAAACGCCTGTTTACATCCGCTGCAACAGACATAATAGTTTTTGCCTTGATAATTTACCTGAATTGTACCAGCGCCCCCGGTCACGATACATTCCGGGCCGCCGCTTCCTGCTTGAGCCAGACGCGTACCAGCTCTTGTATATCCCACTTCTGCTAAACGATAAGTAAAAGACTGTCCCTGATTTCGTTGCTGGAAGAGTACCAGCGTTCGTTTTTCGTTCAAACGACGAATGGAAATCAGATATACGATTCCCTCCTTATTGGGAGTCGATTCCAAAACCAGCGTATCTTTCTGCAATGTACCTGTGTAATCGCGCGTCTTTCCATCGGGAAGCACAGTAGACAACAGATAGATTTTCTTTTGGGGATCGAATGACAGCAATGCGGTCTTGAGAAATTTCCCATCCGTAATCTGACAGGCAATGCTGGTAGAATTGGGAGTAAATTTCCAGACCCATTCTGCTTTTTCTGACCAGGCTCCCTTTCGGGAGTTTCTCTTGAGCATTCCTGTACCGCGCCATCCGCCAATCAGTGAGTTGAATTCTGCTAATGCCTGCTTGACGGCTTTTTGGTCCACTTTCACATTTGCCGGTTCTCCCTGTGCACCAGCAGATAACGCGATTAAAACGCTGGCAGACAAGAGACAGACTACGGATTTCATTGAGATGCGCATAAGAAAAAGTCCAGACTGAATAAGCTTTGAACCGTACCGTTAAAAGATTAAACACAAACAGACGGCGAACCGACCGTGCTGAATGACATTTTTCCATCCTATCACACAAAAAAGATGATGCAACGAGAGTTCTTCGGATGTTCAGCACCGTGTCGAAAGCAGCAGGCGTTATTCACGAGTGAGCTTCTTGAATTTTTCGTTCAATTTTCTGGTGACAGGCCCCGGGATTCCATCGCCAATCGTACGCCCGTCGAGTGCAACAACGGGAATCACTTCTGCTGCAGAGCCTGTCAGAAAACATTCGTCGGCGACGAAAATATCGTGACGCGTGAAAGGCTGTTGATTCACAGTGATCCCGGATTCTTCAGCCAGCTTGATTACAGCGTTTCTGGTGATGCCTTCCAGAATCCCTGCATCGACAGGAGGCGTATTGACGATTCCCTCTTTGATGATAAAGATGTTATCGCCCGTGCATTCTGCCACCTCTCCTTTATGATTCAACATCAAAGCTTCAATGGACCCGGCGTCTGTGCCTTCAATCTTTGCCAGAATGTTATTCAAATAATTTAATGATTTCACTCGTGATGATAAAGCCGCCGGATGATTTCGGATTGTCGCAGCGGTCACGATCTTCAGGCCGTCAACATAAAGTTGTGGATCGTATAACGAAATGGTATCCGCAATGACAATCACCTGAGGATTACTTGTGCGGCGAATGTCCAGACCCAACGAGCCTGCACCGCGCGTGATTACCAGTCGTACATAGCCATCATCAATTTTGTTCGCAGCGACCGTTTTATTAACGGCATCGATCATTTCCGGTTTCGAAAGAGGAATTTCCAGACGAATTGCCAATGCACTCTCATACAACCGGTCAATGTGTTCCTGCATCAGAAACACTTTTTTGTTGTAGACACGAATGCCTTCAAACACACCATCACCATATAACAGGCCGTGATCGAATACACTGATTTTCGCTTCTTCTTTTGGAAGCAGCTTTCCGTCAATATAGACTAGAATCGACATTAGAATTGATTACCATTCTCAAATTAGGCCAAGACGGGTCTGGCAGGTTTTGGCGGATTTTCCATCCTGTTTTGAAATCAGAGAAATCCATTTCGGACAGCACGATCGTGTATAGTGACTCTTGCCTTTGACACAACACAAGCGACGAGGGTTCTATCACAAAACAAGAATACTGTTCGTTTGTCATCAGGCGGGGATTGAAGCACTCTGCTGCTTGCCTAATGTCTCGAACTGACCTTCTCGCAAGCGAACCGTTCGATGTGCCTGTGCTGCAATCAAATCATCGTGTGTTACCATAATGATAGTCAGCTGTTCCTGCTCATTCAAGTTGGTCAGCAGATCCATAATTTCGACACCGGTACTGCTATCAAGATTTCCGGTCGGCTCGTCAGCCAGCAGAATCTGTGGCTTGGCAATTAATGCCCTGGCAATGGCAGCCCGTTGCATTTCTCCACCGGACAATTCCGAAGGGCGGTGCTTGATACGGTGAGTCAGGCCCACTTTTTCAATGATCTCTAACGCATCCTGTTTGAACTGTTTTTTGTTTTTCCAGAATTCCCAGGTGGAGTAACGGATCATTAAAGGTGACAGCACATTTTCCAAAAGATTTAGCTCAGGCAGCAGGTGATAGAACTGGAAGATATATCCAAACACACGATTGCGAATCTGATCACGGGCGTGTTCGGGTAAGTCATCGATCTGCTGACCTTCAAGATGAATCTCTCCCACATCGGGAGTATCCAGCAGGCCGAACAAGTGCATCAACGTACTTTTTCCCGATCCTGATTGACCAACAATCGACAAAAACTCTCCTTTATTGACTTCGACATCGATTCCTCGCAACACGGGAACCTTGTGTTTGTCTTTCCGGTAAGCCTTTTCGACGGCAATCGCCGCTAACTGTGGATGAGGCATGGCTATGGTCTCGGTCATGAATTCATACTCAACATAAAACGGGAAAACAACAATGGTCCATGAACTTGTCGCGGATCTCTAAAGAATTCTCATAATGAGAAAACTACTCGTACCGTAATGATTCCACCGGATGAAATCGTGCTGCTTTACGTGCGGGTAAAATACTGGCCAGCACAGCAATAAACATGGCACCGATGGCGACCCAGAAAACCATCATCGGCTCCACATGAGTGGCAATTTCCGGGAAGTAATAAATGCGTTGATCAAATATTTTCCGACCTGTAATAAAGGTGATGAATTTTTCGATCTCGTTAATATATTCCACGAACAGCAGTCCCACGATAACACCGACTCCACTTCCCACCAGTCCTAATGCCAGACCGTATGATAGAAAGATAGACATGATTCCATTTGAGCTGGCGCCTAATGCTTTCAGGATTCCAATGTCACGTGTTTTTTCGATGGTGATCATAAAAAATATGGCGAGAATTCCAAATCCTGCCACGGCAATGATGAGAAACAGCAGCACATTCAAAATGGCTGATTCTACTTCGACAGCTGCCAGAAGTGGCCCCTGCTTGTCTTCCCAGGTACGAACCCGGAATTTACCAGCGGGTAGTGCTTCTTCCAGTTTGCTGACTACCATTGCTGCATCTTCCGGATTTTTGAGCTTAATCTGAATTGATGTGATTGATTTTTCCCCACTTTCGGGATCAATCATTCCGCGCATTTTCTGAAGATATTCCAGATTACAGAAAACCAGATTCCCATCATGTTCACTCATGTTGCTTTTAAAGAGGTCGACTACAGTCGCATTAAAATGAGTTGGTTCCGGCGGATGCCCTGCCGTCACTGTACTGATCTTGATATCATCGCCAGGCTTGACGATTTGAAACATTTTTGTATCGCCGGTTTCCGGATCTTCATAAGGGAAACTGACCAACCCGTAACCAACATAAACACGCCCCTGTAACGGGCTGCTTGGATCTTGCTTTTCTTCTTTCTCAAAAACCTGCCCTTTCAGATCTTCGCTAAACGGATTGCTCAAGTCATTTGCATTTTCTGCTACCTGAGGTCTCTGGTCTATTTTTTGATCAGCAGACGGTAATTGATCAGATGGCAACTCTGAGTCAAATTGTGGTGGTGGCAGTGGCTCGGTCGATGTGGGTTGATCCTGTGGCGCAGACTCTGCTTCCTCGGGCGGTGGATTATGGTTCCAGCGATCAACCATCCATTGTGCACGGGTGGTCCACTCTTTGCGATAGGCCATTGCCTCCGGTGATAATTCCCAGTCTGGCACCGCGTTCTTTTCGGTATACTCAAGATATTCCGCAAGCGGTCCGACCGTCGCTTTCGTTGCCGGATCGATGCCGATCAATGTAACCGGTTTACTCTGCCAGTTCGAGCCGTATTGCACGCTGAGCATTGCATAAATTTCGACCGTCGACGTCATGCCCTCAATCTGATTGCCAACAGAACGATTAATGCTGTCTTTAATGTCCTGTGTATTGGGATAGCCGTCGAGAGAATTTGTTTCCACAATGACATCTGCCAGAATGCCACGCAGGCGGGTTCGCATATCGGTGCTGAAACCATCCATGACACTGTTGACGACAATCATCGTCGCCACGCCAAGAGTCATACTGATGATACTGGCCAGCCGCAATATAACGCGTTCTCAAATATCGCAGGCAAAGCAGTGATTTGTACATACGGCCAATCCTTTGGCTGATTTTTTAATTCCGGTACAGATCACTCTGCAAGCCGGACACATCCCTGGTTTAATCTTTTTTTACTGGTTGACCTTCAGGCCTGAGTAGCGGGAAATAAATCACGTCACGAATGCTGTGACTGTTTGTCAACAACATGACGAGACGATCAATGCCGATTCCCAGGCCTCCTGCCGGCGGCATACCAACCTTTAACGCTTTAACAAAATCGGTATCCATGGTTGCCATCGAATCTTCTTCCGACAGCCCTGATAATTGTGTGCGAAATAATTCTTCCTGTAGCAGTGGATCATTCAGTTCCGTGTAGGCATTCGCCAGTTCCATACCCTGCACAAACAATTCAAATCGTTCGGCAATCTCCGGGTTATCCTTTTTTCGTTTGGTTAACGGGCAAATGGAAGCCGGATAATCAATTACGAAAACAGGACCAGTCAAATGTTCTTCGCACGTCGCTTCAAACACCTCATTGAGAATCACATCTGCGTGAACATTCTCCGTTTCAATGCCATGCTGTTTCGCAACGTCTGCTACAGCAGTCGGGTCCAGCGGATCACAGCCAGCATGTTCTTTGACGAGGTCGAAATATTTTTTGCGCTCCCAGGGTCCACTGAAGTCGATTGTCTGATCTTCACCCCAGGGCAGCTGCATTGTGTCGCTGATTGCTTTCACCGCATCGGTAACGATCGCTTCTGTCAGATCCATCATGCTTTCATAGTCACCATAGGCCTGATAGATTTCGATCATCGTAAATTCAGGGTTATGAGTTGCATCGATTCCTTCATTCCGGAATACGCGTCCGATTTCGTAGACGCGTTCGATTCCCCCCACCATCAATCGCTTAAGGTGTAATTCCAGCGCAATACGCATATAAAGCTGGATTTCCAGCGTATTATGATGCGTGATAAAGGGTCTGGCTGCCGCACCTCCGGCGACTGCATGTAATACCGGCGTTTCGACTTCTGCAAATTTGTGATTTCGCAGAGTTTGACGGATGGAGTCAATAATCTGACTTCGTGACAGCATCTTTTCCAGGACGCCATCAGTATAAATCAAATCGAGTGAACGTTGTCTGAGCAGCAGCTCTACATCTTTTACACTGTGGTGTTTTTCCGGGGCTGTGCCAGAGATTTGCAGAGCACAGTCAACTCTTTCACGAAGACCGAGATTTCACCGGTTTCCGTGCGACGCAGACAACCATCGATTCCAATCAGATCGCCCAGATCCAAAGTTCCCATTAACTCCCACTGGGTCTCACTTAAGTCGCCACGGGAGAAGAGTAACTGAATTTTGCCTGTCCAGTCTTTGATATCATAAAAACGGAGCTTTCCCGCTTTTCGACGCAACATAATTCGACCAGCGATACGCACGGCTTCGCCATCCTCGCCCGATGCTTCTGGTGCCTGCGCACGCGCTTCAGTGATGGGAATGTGGCCATCAAATCGTTGACCCCAGGGGTCGAACCCCAGGGCTTGAATTTTCTCTAGTTTTTTAATCCGCTCTGCTTCGAAACGGTTGGTCTTAACTTTGGACATTGAACTTAATTAAGTCTTGTGAGCTGGTTATTCAGGGAACTGGCACACGAAATTAGAAACGGTTTAAATCGAGTGTGTCAAACAGGAGAACATAAACTACTGAGAGAGGGGGGATAATGGCGAAATCTGCCGAAGAGGTCAATGGCAACCCATGGTAAATATACATAGAGACACATTAATTGACTTGGCGGCTGGGGTTATCGTTTCCATGATCAGGGTGAATCGGCGTTACAGTCCCATTGCAGGGGGTCTTTTTCGTTCTGACTGGGCCAGATTTTCAAGTTGGGGAACTGTTGTTGTAATCGTTGTGCCATCTGTTCCATCGCCGGACGTTCTGTGGCGTAATGCCCTGGTAAAACCATTCCCATGCCCAGCGCCTGTGCTTCCAGACAAGCATGAAATCGCGCTTCACCCGTTAGTAATACCTGACAGTTATGGCGGTGCGCATCATTCAAAAATTCTGCTGCAGCGCCACAGGCAATACCAATGCGCTGCACACGAAGATCAGGGTCACCCACAAACTGCAGTGAGGAGATTTGAAGTGCCTGCTTGATCAACTGGTTTAATTGCTCCAAAGAGAGTTCCTCAGGCAGCGAACCAAATCGTCCTGCTCCACTTTGGGGATTTTCCGCGGAGTCCGTTTGTGTAAGAACTGGTCTGAGAATACCAATCTCTTCCAGTCCCAGCAGTTGGGTTAACTGCCAGTTAATTCCCTGTTCCGCACTGTCATATGAGGTATGAGGACTATAAACGGCGATTTTTGCCTGAATGAGGTCCAGGAGCAGTTTCCCTTCGACAGAGGCAGCTGTTATCTGTTGTACAGGCCGAAACAGTATCGGGTGATGGCTGATAATCAGATCAACGCTTTCAGAAATGGCTTCTTCTGCCACATTCGGAGTGAGTGTTAAACAAGTGAGAACCTTTTCGACCTTTTGAGAGCAATCTCCTGTTAATAATCCTGTATTATCCCAACTCTCGGCCAAATCCGGAGGGGCGAGATGCACCAGATAGTCCTGAATTGCTGCAACTTTGGCCATGATTCTCTCCTCCAGCTGTTTTTGAGAATTGCGATTTGAACTCTGTTTGAAAATCAATGAAGTTCGTGACATTGAAACACGAATATCGATTGATCAATATATCAGACAGCACTATACTTTGCTTTAGTTAATCAACACGAGATTTACCTCGCAGGAATAATTTAAGGTCAGGACAATGAGTCTAAAAACACGTTTGATCGCTCTTTTTATTGTCGCCTTCGGTGCTTGTATCATCGTAAATGGGCCAGATATTCTTGTATATCTGGTGGCTCAAGCTGCGATCTCGGGAACATTCATTACAATGTGTCTGAAGAAAGAACGTGAGATCATTGCAAAGCAAGAACAAATGGATGCTGGCGCAGAATAGCGATTCACGCTACTTTGAGCGTAACAAATATTTGAAAAAAATTTGCTTCAACCGCCTGGAGACTGCTCTCAGGCAAGACATTCCCGACTCTACCTGGTTAGAATGTTGTAACTGTTTCCTGGTTTCAACGATACTTCCTTAAAGTAGAAAATCTGTAAGAATGTTCTTTCCCAACCCACCTGCCCCCTCCTCTGTCAGCAAACCATGTTCATCAAAGCGAGCTCGTAAAACCGGTTTTACGTTGATCGAACTACTGGTTGTTATCGCGATCATTGCTGTTTTAGTCGCTCTCATCTTGCCCGCAGTTCAGCAGGCACGCGAGGCAGCTCGTATGGCACATTGCAAAAATAACCTGAGACAAATTGTTCTCGCCTGCCACATGTATGCCGATTCGAATGGTGGTTATTGGCCCACGGCCGCCGCTGATCAACATGTGGGCTTTGGTGGAAAGAAACGCTGGCATGGAGAGCGCGCGACCACCGATGGTACAACAAAGTTTCAACCACATCTGGGACCACTGGCTCCGTTTCTTGAGCAAAATGCGGCAATTAAAAAATGTCCCACTTTCGGTAACTTTGCTGAGCATGGAACTGTTCCCAATGCATTTGAAGGAGGTACAGGTGGCTATGGATATAATCAGGCTTATTTAGGTGGCACTTCCTGGAAGAACTCTTATCCGCTCAGCCATATGACAGCAACCAATATGCGGGAGATCGGAAGTTTGGGTCGCACAATTGCTTTTGCTGATGCTGCACTGGCACAAGGTTTTCCCAGCCTCCATATTATTGAATACGGTTTTATTGAACCGCCTTATTTTGTAGATAACTGGACTCCCACCTATCAGGAATCGTCATTTCGTCCTGATCCGTCGATTCACTTTCGGCATACGGGAACTGTTGCCAATATCGGTTGGGCCGATGGGCGAGTGACAACTACCGCTATGTCGGGCACGGGAACATCAGCTTATGGTGGGGATCCTGAGGCCTATCAAATTGGCTGGTTCGGTCCGATGGACAGCAATATCCTGTATAGCAACAAAGATAAGCTGGAATCGGATATGGGAGGCGTTCACTAATGAAATGCCCGGTCCCAAATGGAATCGCTCAATTCATTTTCTGTGTTACTGTTATCACTGTTTTCTCAGGCTGTGCAGAAGAAAGGCCCTCAGTTCCTCATCCTTCTGCTGAATATGTTGTGGTTGTGAATGAAGCTGGCGCACCGGAAAACATTCTGGTGGATCAGTTCTTCAAAAAGAAAGCCGCACGCTGAAGGTGTCAAGGTTCTGGTAATTGACAGGAAAACCAACACCAGGAAATTGGTCACCCCTGAAAAGGTGTTAAAGCAGAATCCGAATACGGGCGCTTATCTTATTTTCAAGCACGATGATATGAAACGCCCTTTTGATGATGTTCCTCGTTAATTCTGTTCGGTATCAGGCAGGTAAACCAGTATGTTTTGCGTTCGCTTTTTAGTCTGTTTTTTTCTGATGAATTTAGCAGCATCACAAGTTTCGGCACAAACGATCTCCACCATTGCCGGCACTGGAAAGCCGGGACATACCGGCGATAATGGCCCTGCAATCAAAGCGAAGGTGGGCGAGCCCTATGGTCTCACGCTTGGTCCGGACGGCGCGCTGTACGTCTGTGAAATCAGAACTCATACCATCCGCCGCATTGATGAAAAAACAGGCCTGATTACTACCGTCGCCGGTTGTGGGGAAAAAGGTTACAGCGGCGACGGCGGACCTGCACTTGAAGCAAAACTGAATGAGCCGTATGAAGTTCGCTTCGATCAGGCGGGCAACATGTATTTTGTGGAAATGGTGAATAACATTGTCCGTCGCGTCGATGCCAAAACGGGCAAGATCGAAACCGTTGCGGGTACCGGCAAGAAAGGTTTCTCCGGTGATGGAGGCCCTGCCACCAAGGCAACTTTTTCGCGGCCGCATTCCATCGCTTTAGACAAACACGACAATCTCTATATCTGCGATATCGGCAACCATCGTGTTCGTCGCGTCGATTTAAAAACCGGTACTGTTACCACATTTTGCGGGACCGGCCAGCGTAAACGAACGCCTGATGGCGCCAAAGTTACCGGAACCCCGCTCAATGGACCGCGGGCTCTGGATTTCTTCGATGAAGGTCGAGGAAAAGGTGCTTTGTATCTCGCGTTGCGGGAGGGGAATATGGTGTATCGTATTGATTTGGAAAATGAAACTTTACATCACATCGCAGGGACTGGTAAAAAAGGATATACCGGTCATGGCGGACCGGCTAAAGCAGCAACATTGTCGGGACCTAAAGGGATTGCCGTTGCTCCCAGCGGCGATATCTATTTAGCCGATACCGAAAGCCATACAATTCGAGTGATCCGCAAAAAAAGTGGTCTCATTGAAACAGCGGCAGGTGATGGAAAAAAAGGTGATGGTCCTGATGGAAACCCTGCCAAGTGTCGCATGGCGCGGCCACACGGTGTTTATGTGGGACCGCAGGGAAATGTCTATATTGGCGACAGTGAAACCTTTCGCGTTCGCAAGTTAACTACAGGGAAACATCAATGAAAATGAACCATCCATTATATCGCCTTTTGAGTTTTGTCGCTGTCACAATGCTGGTGATTGGTTCGTTTGAGCTATCCGCTGGTGAAACATGGGAACGTCAACAGCTGGATGCCGCCTTCCGTTCGGAAGGTTCTGCGGCAGCTGATGTGAATAAAGATGGCAAAATGGATGTGATCGCCGGTGATGTCTGGTACGAAGCACCCCACTGGAAAATGCACGAAGTTCGCAAGCCTGGGAAATTTGTGGCAGGAAAAGGTTACAGCGACAATTTTTGCAACTTTGCTTATGATATCAATCAGGATGGCTGGACGGATTTTATTTACATCAGCTTCCCCGGTAAAGAATTTTACTGGTACGAAAATCCCAAAAACAAACCAGGACACTGGAAAGAACATCTGATCTGGCACAGTATCTGTAATGAGACTCCCCAATTTACGGATCTGACGGGAGATGGCAAACCAGAATTGATTTTCGGTTCGCAGCCCGAACGACAAATGGGTTATATGGAAGTCCCTTCACCCGAACTCGCTTCCAAAAAATGGACCTTTACTCCGATCAGTAAACCCGGCGATCCGATGAAGAATGGTACATTCAAATACTATCATGGTCTGGGTGTCGGCGATTTCAACCAGGACGGTCTGAATGATGTCTTGATCCCTCACGGCTGGTGGGAAGGCCCCAAAGTTTTAGGGGAAGGCTTTTGGAAATTTCACCCCGTTACACTCAGTGTGAATGGAGCAGACCCTCCCGAGAAAATGGCCGACCTGTTTGTAGAAGACCTTGATCAAGATGGTGATAATGACATCATAGGCAGTTCCGCACATGCCTTTGGTATCTGGTGGTTTGAGAATGTCTCCAAAGATAACAAACCGAAGTTCAAAGCCCATTTGATTGATAAAAGCTATTCGCAAACTCATGCGATGCACTTCATTGACATGAACGGTGACGGGCAACGCGATATGGTCACCGGCAAACGGTTCTACGCACACAATGGCAGTGATCCGGGAGGGAAAGAACCTGTTGTGATGTACTGGTATGAAATCAAACGCAGCAAGAATGCGGCTCCTCAGTTCATTCCACACAAAATTGAAGCAGGAAACGATACCGGTGTGGGCACTCAGTTTTCGATGGCTGATATGAACGGCGATGGTCGTCCAGATATCGTACTCTCCAACAAAAAAGGTGTGAACGTTCTGATTCAGAAATAGGGCAGTGTCGCCCGTTCAATTCTGCTTCCGCTGATCTAACACCCGTTGATATATCTCGCGTAACTGGCGTGTCATCGTTTCATGCCGAAATTGATCGGTGAATCGTTCGCGTCCTGTCTGACCAAAACGCTGACGTTTTTCAGGATCCGCTGCCAGTTCGATTAATGCATGCGATAACGGCTCAATCGATTCCGGGGGTAATAAATAACCGGTCTCCTCAGGGATCACTACTTCGCGCGCACCATCCACATCGTATGAGACCACAGGTTTTCCGGCAATCAGTCCTTGAGGCAACACGCGAGCCAAACCTTCCCAGACACTGGTATGAACGACGATGTCCATTGCATGGATTAGTTCCGGCACTCGTTCCGGGGGTACCAGTCCCACGAAAATGAAATGCGCGGCCATTCCCAACTCGGCGATGCGTTTTTCGAACTCTGCTCTCAAAATACCATCACCCACCAACAGAAAACGCGTCTCTGGTTGTGACTCGATTACCCGTTTTGCCGCTTCGATCAGATACGTGTGCCCTTTTAAATGAAACAGTCGTGCCACTTTGCCAATGACTGTGTGATGCGGTTCGATTCCTAATTCCTGTCGAACTTCTGCAGGAGGACGCGGCGGCGTGAGAAAGGGTTCGACGTCCATTCCACTATAAACCGTATCACATCGGTCTCTGGTTGTGATGCCTGCCGCCACATATTGATCGGTCATCGCATCACACACGCTGATGATCCGGTCGCAACGATGGGCGGCCCATTTTTCAGCAGCAATGTAGGCACGGTACTGCAAGGGGGATTGACCAAAATGAAATGCGGAACCATGAATGGTGTGTACAACGGGAATCTTCAATTTCCAGGCGGCGGCGCGTCCAAGTATGCCTGCCTTGGAACTATGTGTGTGTACCAGTTCCGGCTGGAAATCGCGCAGTTCGGTGATCAGTTCCCGATACGCGCGCCACTCATTCAACGGACTGATACTGCGGGTGAGATGTGGTATGATACGTAAATCAAAATTACCCTGCTCTGCCCGTGGAATCAACGTTCCTTCCGGCCCCGTTGTCGGTCCCGTCATTAATGAGACTTCATCCTGATAGCTCTGATGCTGATCTTCGACTGTATAAAGCGTGTTTTGCTGCGCGCCGCCAATAATCATCCGGGTGATAATATGTGCGACTCTCACTACGACTCCACCCTTTGGTCATTCCATTTATTGTTGTCAAATATCAAAGTCAGCATCACTTTCATTGTATTCTCATTCGCAGCGGGAAAATTTTTTAACTCGCTGGCGGCGGTGGAGGTGGCGTTGCCGCCTGAAAGTAACCGGCTAATTGTGGTACTTGACCGGCGGGTAACCAACTCGGCATCCCAGCCGACCAAACCTGAGTCGTATCCGAAATTTGACCATTGGCAACACCTTGTGATATTTGTTCGCCCGAAAAAGGCCCTTGAGTTTGACCATTCACGGCCAGATGCCAGGCAGCCTGCGGGGGTGGCGGTGGAGCAAACTGTCCTGGTGCATTCATACCTGGGGACTGCACCATGCGATTTGCCATCGCAAAGCCCATACCCAGTCCCATTCCTTCGGCAGCACCTCCACCAGAGGGATTTTCAGCGGCTGAAAGCATGGCTTGTCCCATCTGATATTGTTGGAACTGATTCATATCGCCAATCACTCCCATACTGGTCCGCGTATCCAAAGCTTTTTCCACGCTTTCAGGAAGGGAAATATTTACGATCAGTAATTGCGGAGTTTCCAGACCATACTCATCATCGATCCGCTCATTGACCATTTCTTTCAGCTGAGTTGAAATTTCCGTATATCTGGAAGCAAGGTCTAAAGCCGCGTATTGAGATTCGCCAATTAAATCGGCAAAGGAACTGATGATGATCGACCTTAACAATTCGGTGATCTCATCGGAGTGGAACTCGGAATCGGTACCCACGAGTTCTTTGACAAGTATACGCGGATCATTGGCTTTGAGAGAATAATTTCCAAATGCACGTAACCGAATCGGTCCGAATTCCGGATCACGAAGCATAATCGGATTGGGGGTCCCCCACTTGAGATCTGTAATCTGAGTGGTGTTAACGAAATAGACTTCCGAACGAAACGGGCTGTTAAAACCATGTTTCCAGCCTTGAATAGTCCCCAGAAACGGAAGTTAATCTGTGGTGAGTTGATAATTTCCCGGCTCAAATACATCGGCCACCTGTCCGCGATGGACGAAGAGCGCCATCTGTCCTGGTCGAACGATTAACTGCGCACCATTTTTGATTTCGTTCTGATATCGAGGAAATCGCCAGGCTATAATATGTTTTGAATCATCGAGCCACTCAATGATATCAACCAGTTCGGCCCGTAATTTATCCATCCAGAATCCCATGTTGATTCCCCTTTTGTTAATTTTTGCTGCTTGCTTTGAGAAGATCGTTCTGCAGGAATAGCTCAATTATGAAATGCTGGCAGAAAACAGGCCGCTCGATTGATTGTACCTCTCTTCAAAGTTCATCTGCAATCAAAGAAAACGCGGTCCCACTAATTTATTTCCAATTCAGCCATGGAAATGATTTGAATTCACCCACTCTGCTCCGAAATTTGCAGACACCTGACTGCTACAATCACATTCCATAATTCAAGAACGTGAGAAAACCAGTTCAAGATCAATTTATGCAGCAAAAACAGTACAATTCTGAAATAAGGCGCAAAAACTACGACCTGTCAAAGTGGTCAAGCGCACACATTTCGTAACCTCATTTAAATTGCTGTTGACCTGTTTCGTTGAAAGTTTTACATTTCCGCCGCGCTCTAATGGTAGAGCTAGAGACAAGGAAGTTTCGTAAATCTTCTGACGACTAAGCATTAACGAGATTGATTATTCTGGAACTGCATGGTTTATGACAATTCTGGAATGATTTCCCAACAATTCAAGACCCAATGATTTGTTATGACCAGACTGAAAATCTGGTGGAACTGACTTCAGTCAATCACGTGATCCCCTCGCGTCGGATACAAAAAATGGAGATTTTTAGTAATGGGCGAACCAACCCTAAACCCGCATGCGACCAAATCTAATTCAAAGTCAAAACGAAAAATTCTGTTTTTCGCAGCCGGAACGGGGCTAGCACTATTTGCTGGTGGTCTCTTATTCCAGACGTTCAATGCTAAAGATGGTTCTGCTGGTGAAGACAAAAAAGCGGGCAAGGTCAGAATTTCCGGGGCTCAGCCATCCCTTGGAAGCCAGCCAGTGGCGAAAGTCGGCAACGTCGTGATCAGTGAAAATGAACTGGCCCGCGAATGTGTGTCACTCTATGGGCCCGATGTTCTGGAGAATGTGATCAATCGTGCCATCATCCAGCAGGCTTGCCAAAAGGCGGGTATCGCTGTTGAGAAAGCGGAAGTTCATGCTGAAGTGGACCGCATTGCCAAGCGTTTTAATCTGGATACCAATACCTGGTACAATATGCTGCAGGCAGAACGTAAGATGAATCCGATGCAGTATCGGCAGAATGTGATCTGGCCTATGCTGGCATTACGAAAACTGGCAGGACAACATACATCACTGACTCCAGAACAGGTTCAAAAAGCATTTGCCCGCGATTACGGCCCTCGTGTCAAAGCCCGCATGATCATGATGGACAACCTGAGCCGGGCTCAGAAAGTCTGGGACGATGTCAAACAGAATCCTGCCGAGTTTGAACGCAAAGCCCGCGACTCTCAATCGAACCAAACAGCCGTGCTCTGGGTGGTGCCATTCAACCCATTCCACAATACTCTGAAAACGATAGTCTCTGGAAAGCCGCTTTCAAATTGAAAGAAGGAGAAATTTCCGGAATCATCGAAATTGGTCTGAGTCGTTATGCGATCCTGCTCTGCGAAGGCCGGACCGAACCGATTGTAAGCAGCATTGATGAAGTGAAAAACCAACTGATGGAACAGTTGACTGAAGAACAGACACAGGAGGCTGTTGCCCGCGTGTTTGAAAAACTGAAAGAGGAAACCCGTGTCGACAACTACATTACCAACACGACGACCGGTGGTGTCTCCCAGACTTCAGGAACGAACTTCAGCTCCTGGTCAGGTAAAACAGGCCATTCCCAGCCCCACACAGGGACTGAAGCGGCAGTAAAAGAGTCGCCTTTTCTCAAAACGAGAACCAGTTAGCCAAAACGTGTGTCAGTCCTGATTTACTGACACACGTTTTTTTATGTCCTGATCAATCTGAGAAAATTATGTCATATTCTTCAGGCGCATTTTTCACACGAATCGCGTAAAATGGTTTCAGGTCAGGCCAGATTCCGCTCCGGTGGAGCGAATTTGAATCGTCTCTGGCTGACAGTCGACAAATATTCCTTGTAGAACAGGCAGTCTTTTCATTATGCGTGGCGAATCGGAAGTTCCTTCTTCAGACGACGGCTTTACCATCCCCGTTGCTGAACGAGTAAAGCGTTTACCCCCATACCTTTTCGGAAAAATCAACAAGCTGAAATACCAGAAACGTGTGGCAGGCGTCGATGTCATTGATCTGGGGATGGGGAACCCGACCGATCCGCCTGATCCGCTGATCGTCGAGAAGATGGCAGAAGCCGTTGCCGATCCGCGGAACCACCGCTATTCCGTTGCCAACGGGATCGCCAACCTCAGAAAAGAAGTGACGTCCCGCTACTGGAAAAAATATGGGGTCCGCCTCGATCCGGATACGGAAGTCGTGACCTGTATCGGTTCCAAAGAGGGGTTCAGCCACATGTGCCTGGCACTGATGGGGCCGGGAGATACCGCGATCGTACCCTCCCCCTCGTTCCCGGTTCCACGTCTATGCCGTGATGCTGGCTGCAGGTAACGTCATCGAACTCGATGTCCGCGAGCCCGATCAGTTCCTTTCGAACATCGCTTACACCTGCGAACACCTGTATCCCAAACCCAAAGTCGTGGTGGTGAACTTTCCCCCACAATCCCGAGCGCCACCGTCATTGAACAGGACTTCTATGTAGAGCTGGTCCGCCTGGCCCGGAAATACTCGTTCCTGGTGATCAGCGATTTCGCGTACGCCGACATCTGCTTTGATGGTTACAAGGCTCCCAGCTTCCTCGCGACTCCCGGTGCCACAGAAGTCGGCGTGGAATTTACGACCATGAGTAAAGGCTTCAGCATGGCTGGCTGGCGTATCGGCTTCTGCTCAGGCAACTCGGAAATGGTGCGGGCACTCTCCACCATTAAAGGCTACTACGACTACGGCTTGTTTCAGCCGGTTCAGATTGCCGCCATCGTGGCCATGCGACATTGTGATGCAGCCGTCGACAGTATTGCCGCTGAATACGAACACAGACGTGATGTCTTTTGTGGAGGTCTTGAACGACTGGGCTGGGAAATTGATCGTCCCAAAGCGGGTATGTTCGTCTGGGCCAAGATTCCGGAACCCTGGGCTCAGATGGGATCGATCGATTTCGCGATGAAACTGCTGGACGAAGGGGGCGTTGCTGTCAGCCCCGGGCGTGGATTCGGCGAAGACGGCGAAGGCTATCTGCGGATGGCCATCGTCGAGAATTCTCAGCGACTGCGGCAGGCCGTCAAGCAGATCGGCAAAGTCATGAAGTCGGAAGAAATCGCCGCCAACAAGTAAACCACGGGATACTCCAGTGGTGACTCCGATTCAACGCGGGGATCAGAGTGCTCAGGTCGTCTGACGCTGATCGTCAATCGACTTCATAAAACCCTGAATCTTGATTGTCAGCCAGTTTGATGTTGCCAGCATCGGGCCCAATGCGAATCCCGGTGCGCTGCATTGGCTTTCGTTGCTCGCTGATCATATTATCAGTGATGATCAGATCGGCTGTTTTTCCTGTAATATCAATGGCGACACCATCGCTGGCACCAGCTGTTGATGATCTGATTTTTGACCACGGTATTGCGATTCGCCCAGAAGTTTTTGCCGCGGGCATCGTTGCGAAACAGGATCCCCACCTGCTTCCACTGTCGGATTATATTTTCACGCATCACATTATCGGTATCGTTATGACCGATGGAAATACTGATATCGTTTGCCGTCAACTGATTCTTTTCGGCCAAACCATATTTGACACCCCAGCACCAGAACAGACCGATATGGTTATTCTCGAAGCGACAATTCAGAATCAATGGTCGCTGTGAACCGGAACCGGGATGAACGCCCAGGTCCGCGTTGTCATGACTGTGGCAGTTTTCGACTTTCACATCGTGACAGATCTGGAAGCTGATGCCGTCCCCGTTGTAGTTGCGCGCGGTGACATTCCGAATTGAATAGCGATTGCAATCCTGCAGAAAGATGCAGCCACCATAGTTGCCATTCAGATTGGTATTGTTTTCCCGATTCCCGTCCAGCGTCAGATTTTCGATGACAACATTTTTCGTATATTCGCTGGTCAATAATGGAAACAGGGATGAGACTGTCGGCTTACCTGAAAGCCAAAGATTTTTGCGGAGTCCATCGTTCAATTTGAACCGATTCCCCGATCGCGCCACCAGCGTGCGTTTGATGACAGTCCTGACGCCGGTACTCGGATCTTTAGACACCAGTACCACTCCGTCTCCAACCTTAAAGCCCGCTGCTTTCTGAAGCGTAATCTCCTGGTCGTACCAGTCAGAATCTTCGGATAAAGCAACCGTCTCAGAAGCAATTTTGGTAATGATCGTTTCAGGACCGCTACCCAGCAGGCGAATGCGGGAAGGTAGATGCAAGGCATTTCGCAGAGTGAATGTTCCCGGCAAAATCTGAACGGTACCTCCGCCTTTGGTGGCAATGTAGTCGATGGCAGCTTGTAGCGCGATATCACTGCTGCCCACAATGTCACCAGATTGGGGGCCGACGGAAATGGAAAGCGATTCATCCCAGTTCGGCTCAAAACGCTGGTCTCCATCAGTGGCCCGAGGCTGCTTGACTTCAGGACCTTTTCCCGTAGCAAGCTGACTCATGGATACAGATCCGAGACCGGTAATAAGGGCAGTCTCTAAAAAGCGGCGGCGTGAGAGTGGAAATGGCTTCATAATTGAACTCCGGGAACGACGTTGTTTTTCCGATGACCGAATTTACGATCTCAGATATTAAGTCTCCTTAATTATCTCTGCAAATTCAAGTTCTATTTACGAGATCCGTGCGTGAGAACCCAATTCCATCTGAAATCTGTCAAGATCAGCTCCATTCCTGTCACAATGGGGCACAGCTCATTTTTGATAGATCACCGATAACGGAACCAACGTGATTTGTGATTCCGCCAACCCGTTATTTTTCGTGCGGTCGCCGGCACAGTGTCCGAGCAGGACACCGTCTCTGGTAAACTCGACAGCAGTAAAACAATACCAGCCATTCGGGTTGGTTTCGATGTTTTGAATATGCTGCCAGGTTTTCCCTTCATCTTTAGAAACAGCAATCGACAGAGGCGTTCGTTTGCCACGCAATTTCGGATTGATTCCTTTGTGATTATTCCAGACCATGAATAAATCATTTGTTGAAGGAATCCGTTCAATGGAAGCCGGCGAAACAGGGGCAATGATATTCGATGGTTTCAACTCAGAAAATGACTTGCCTCCATCTTTGGAATAGGCAATGTACTGACTGCCGCCATTCGTGCGACAGAATCCCATCAATCGACCATCTTGTAATTCCACGACACCCGGTTCCTGCATATAAGGTTGTTTCTTGCCGGGCTGTTTTTCAACTGCGACTTTTTCACCACGCTGCCACGTTTTACCTTTGTCGTCTGAATAGTAACAGAGAAACTCTGCATTCGGATTAAAGCGACCTGAACCAGGTTGATTCCTGTGTAAACCGAGGGGAATCACAATCCGTCCATTTTTCATCTGAATGACACGGTCATTATTCAGTACATAATATCCTGTATCCTTCGCCGGAATAATTTCAACAGGTTTGCTCCAGCTTGCGCCCTCATCTTCACTGATTCGCATGACGGGCAGTAAATCATGTAACGAATTTTTGCGGGCATAAAACAGAGCAATTTTCCCCGACTGCAGCCGCAGCAAAGAAACAGACATTATGTTCTGCCTGCCATCATTCTCGATGATGGTCTGGTCTTCCTGTGTCCAGGTTTTTCCACCATCGGCAGAATAGCGTCCTGCCAGATAGGCTGAAGAATGATCGGCGGCGCCTCCGGTAAAGTGTGTATAAATGAAGAGAATGCGACCATCTTTCAGGGTAATAAAGTCACCTTCACTATTACGCGGGTTATTGGCCGTCGGTGGCAACTGTAACACTCGAAGGGTTTTATCCTGCTTTTGGTTCTTCGCTTTCTGTTCTTCACCGGCTTCCAGAATTGAATTGAGAGAAAAGCCTGTAATTGCAATCACGAAAACCAAATAACGCCATTCAATGTGAGAATTCATTTTCCTGTCCTCTAACTGAAAAACTTGACCTCAATTAAATCATTTCATACTCATGAGGTACTGATTGAAATCATAAATGATCGCTCAATTCGATTGGACTGAAACAAGGCTGCTATAACAAGCCGACTTTCAATAATTCTCATTCTTTCTTATGAATTTTCCCTGCCAATGCCTCCGGTTAAGGACCTGTTTCATCCCGGAATTTTATTTGCAATTCTACCTCGATAGGAGTTAGCACTTTCGAAAATGAGAAAAGTCGTTTAATCTAAGGGATCGTTAGAAATCTTAATATATCGAAAGCTTTTTCAGGCTGAACGAATGCGGTCTGTTTTTTAAATCACTTGAGGATGTTAACCAATGCTGGCAAAACGAATTATCCCTTGCCTTGATGTCCATGCGGGACGTGTTGTCAAAGGGGTCAACTTTGTGAATCTTCAAGACGCCGGTGATCCGGTAGAAGTTGCCGCACGCTATGAAGAACAGGGGGCAGATGAGCTGGTCTTCCTGGATATCACAGCCAGTCATGAAGAGAGTGAGATCATTCTCGATATCGTCCGGCGGACATCGGAAGTCATTTTCATGCCTCTGACTGTGGGGGTGGCATTCGAACTCTGGATGACATTCGCGCCTTGTTGAGTGCGGGCTGTGATAAAGTTTCAATCAACTCCTCTGCCGTCAAAGATCCCGATTTAATCAAAGAAGCCGCCTTACGATTCGGCAGCCAGTGCATCGTCGTGAATATTGATCCCAGGCGGGTCCAGAAAGACGGCAAAGAATTCTGGGAAGTCCACGTGAATGGCGGGCGGGTACCAACGGGTCTCGAGGCGGTTGAATGGGCTCAAAAAATGGAAGACCTTGGCGCTGGCGAAATCGTGTTAACTTCGATGGATGCCGACGGTACCAAAGATGGGTACGACCTGCCGATGACCAAAGCGGTTGCAAACGCCGTTAAGATCCCCGTTGTTGCCAGCGGCGGTGCAGGCTGTCCTGAACACTTATATCAAGTCCTTTCAGAAGGTAACGCGAGTGCCGCACTTGCTGCCAGCATTTTTCACTATGGTACTCACCCCGTAGATGAAACCAAACGTTATTTAGCTGAGCGTGGTATTCCCATTCGTTTTAAAAGTACTGTTTCCTGACTGACCACAGGTGATTCATTCGATAAATAACGATCGATTTGCTGGAAGAGAGATAAAATTGGCTTGATCAGTGCAAAAGGCCTTGCATGTTCTTTCAGACTCTTCAAAATAGTACTATATGTCAGGTTAGCATAGATTGAAGCAGAGAGGGAACTTAAGTGTCCCTGTATCTGATTCATATTTCATTTCAATCAGGGCCTCAGCCCAGACAAATCGTTTCCGAGTGGAGTTTGTTTATGGCAACAACCGTTCCCGCGACGCCGCAAGATATTTCCCCTATCACAGGGCGCGCTGAAAATGATATCGATAAAGTATTCCGCCAGTTAATCAAGCACGGCGGTTCTGACTTGCATATGCAGGTGGGCAAGGCTCCCATCTTACGAGTCAAAGGCACGTTACGCGAATTGCAAATGGAGCCCATTACAAAAGACCAGATGATGGCACTGTTCACTCCGATGATGGATGAGCGAAACACAAAAATATTTCATGATGAAGGGGGGGCTGACTTTTCTTATGTTGTGGAACACGATGGTGAACCCTGGCGTTTCCGTGTGAACCTGTTTATTCAATCGGGTTTCCCGGCATGGTTTCCCGTAAAATTGAACGTTCGATCCCCAACTTTGAAGGCTTGTATCTACCCGAAGTGATGGAATCGCTTTGTAAATTCGACCAGGGAATGGTTTTGCTGGCCGGCGTCACCGGTAGTGGTAAGAGTACTACGATTGCCTCAATGCTGAACTGGGTCAATGACAACTATCGCAAACATATTCTGACGATTGAAGACCCGATCGAATTCGTTTATACCCAGAATAAGTGTCTGATTAACCAGCGCGAAGTTGGTATCGACGTCAAAGACTTTGAAATTGCAATGAAACATGCCGTGCGTCAGGACCCCGACATTATGCTCGTGGGTGAAATGCGTGACATGGAAACATTTTCCACCGCGATCCATGCTGCGGAAACAGGTCACCTCGTGTTTGGGACAATCCACGCATCCAATGCCCCCAGTTGTATCGGCCGTATCCTGGACTTGTTCCCACAGGACATGCACAAAGCACTCAGAGGAAGTTTGGCATTTAATATGCGTGCGATTGTTGCTCAAAAACTGCTGAAAACGATTGTCGATGCACCAGGTCGTGTTCCAATTGTCGAAATCATGACATTCAATCCTACTGTGCGTAAACTGGTCCTGGAAGAACAGGATGAAAAACTGGCTGCTGCTATCCGTATTGGTAAAGATGAAGGCATGCAGCAATTCAACGACAGTCTGAAAGGTTTTATCGATCAGGAATTTATCAGTCGCGCCGACGCGTTCGAAATTTCACCAAATGTCGAAGAGTTGAAGATGGTTCTGAAAGGCATCGACGTCAAAGGAGCCGCGATTCTGTAATCACGTTTGGCAAGTTCTCATTCAAAAAACGGGCGATGTATTTTGCAGTACATCGCCCGTTTTATTTTGCATTGATTATCTGGCACTGGCTTCTATGGAAACTGGGCTCCTTTGATATTCATTTTCAAACTGTAGACCTTATTCGAGCATGTTAGAAACAGTGTTTTTCCGTCAGCGCCTCCAAAGGTCACATTAGAACAAAATACAGGTACGGGAATCAGCCCCAGAGACTTTCCTTGCGGACTTGCGACCCAGACCCCGCCGCGTCCGGAAAGATACAAGTTTCCCTCTGCATCGATCGACATTCCATCGGGTGAATCCTGTCGGCTGGTATCAGGATTGAAAAATACTGTGCCCTCACCCACGGTCCCGTCCCCTTTGATGGGAAAACTGCGCCAGAGCTTTTCATGGCTGTCACCCACATAGAGCGTTTTCCCGTCATTGGAGGCAATGACACCGTTGGGAAGCGGCATCGCCGTAATGATTTTTGTGACGTTTCCATCGGTTGTTCTTACATATACGGCGCTCGTTTTGCGATTCTTGAAATCGGGATCGGTGAAATAAATATTTCCATTGGGAGTCTGGCAGACATCGTTGGGCTGGTTCCACTTCGGATTCTGAGCCACAATAATCGTTTTACCTGGACCAGACTCACCGAACGTATAAGCCATCACATGCTGGCCAAACGCCTGAGCTCCCAGCATGTGCCCCTCTTTGGAGAGATACGTTCCATTGATTCCCTTGGTATTATCGAGCCAGACAATTGCCTTGCCCCGCCCGTCCAGGCGTAAAATTTTGGTGTCTTTACCAACGAATGATGTAAAGTAGAGATTCTTTCCCAAAGGGTCCCAGGTGGGGCCTTCGAAAAATGCTTTGGCTGCGTATTCTTCCTGCAGCTTTGCGTCCTTTTCCACTGTTTTGGGGGTGGGATGTGTTTCCTGTTTGGGATTTTTCTCATCCAGGCCAAACACCAGTTGAACACAGACGCATAGATTTACGATTGCAATAAACGCCGCTTTTTTCATCATCTTTTATTGTCCTCAATTCGAGTCATTTGCTGGAAAGAGCGCAATGGCTCTCGGGGGGGGCTCACTCATTCATCGTAAAGAAAGAGCATCACCAATATCTACTGTAGATTACATTTTTTCTCAAACCGGTCTCGGACAGTGGCTTTCATTAATCGGGAAACCATCCGGGAACACCGGCTTGGTACTTGATTTTGATGCTTTGTCTGTTCAAACTGATAAGTACACTCTTAGTGTGCAGAGTGAACTCAAGCTTCCCTCCTGGCAATAATGCTGCACTCCCACCTGATTTTTTCAACACTCTCCAATGTTTGAATTAAAAGGATACAGAACAATGAGGCACTGTTTGTTCTTACTGAATGCAATTTTACTCCTCTTTTTTACATCGAACGCCATTCAGGCTGCACCATTAAAACCGAATCCTTATAACAGAGGAGGAGAGTTTTTCAGCCCGGCAGATTCGTTGAAACAATTTTCTGTTCCCGCTGATCTCAAAATCGAACAAGTGCTTGCAGAGCCTCATGTGAAGCAGCCGATTTTTCAGAATTTCGACGAACGTGGCCGCATGTGGGTTATTAATTACCTGCAATATCCGAATCCGGAAGGCTTAAGAGTTCTCAGCAAAGACAAACACTTGCGTGCCGTCTACGACAGGATCCCCTTAGCGCCTCCGCATCATGAGCGCGGCGCCGACAAAATCACGATTCATGAAGATACCAACGGTGATGGAAAATATGATCAACATAAAACGTTTATCGATGGTCTTAACATTGCTTCATCATTTGTGAAAGGCCGCGGCGGTGTCTGGGTCTTAAACCCTCCTTATCTGTTATTTTATCCCGATAAAAATAACGATGATGTTCCTGATGCAGATCCCGTCGTGCATCTTCAGGGCTTTGGACTTGAGGATACACACTCGGTCGTTAACAGCCTGCGCTGGGGGCCCGATGGCTGGCTCTATTCTTCTCAGGGAAGCACGGTATCCGCCAAAGTCAAAAAACCCGGCCAGAAAGACAAAGAAGCCATTTCTTCTTTAGGTCAGCTGATCTGGCGCTATCACCCCGAAAAGAAAATCTATGAGATTTTTGGTGAAGGAGGCGGAAACGCATTTGGTGTCGAATTTGATAAAAAAGGGCGTCTCTATTCCGGGCACAATGGTGGGAATACGCGAGGATTTCATTACACGCAAGGGAGTTATTATCAAAAAGGATTTGGTAAACATGGTCCCCTTTCCAATCCTTACGCATTTGGTTATTTCCAGGCGATGAAACATGCGAAGGTCCTTCGCTTTACACATAATTTCGTTATCTATGAAGGAAATACGCTTCCCGCAAAATATCGTGGGCATTTATTCGGCATCGAACCGTTACAAGGCCGAGTTGTTGAAAGCAGAATCTTTGCTGATGCGTCTTCTTATCAGACAGAAGACCTGCAACGACCGGTGGCAACAACAGACAAACGGTTTCGACCCGTCGATATCAAAGTGGGACCTGACGGCGCCATTTATTTTTGTGATATGTATGAACCGCAAATTGCCCACCTCCAGCACTATGCTGGAAATATAGAGAAAGGCGATGGTCGTATCTATCGGATCAACGCCAAAGACGCCCCGCCGGTTGCTCCCTTTGACCTGGGTAAAAAAACTTCGCTGGAACTGATCGCTGTACTTGACCACCCGAATAAATGGTTTCGTCAACAGGCCTTGCGTTTGTTGGGAGATCGCAAAGATGCTTCCGTCATTCCTGCTTTAAAACAGAAACTGTTAAAATCGGACGGGCAATCAGCGCTGGAGGCACTTTGGGCTCTGAATCTGAGTGGGGGATTAGACGAACGTGTGGCAGAGAAATCCCTGAAACATAAAGATCCTCATGTCCGCGCCTGGACGATCAGACTGTTATGTGATGAAAACCATGTTTCTCAGAAAATGGGGGAACAGCTGATTGCACTGGCTTTGACTGAACCAGACGTGCAGGTTCGCAGCCAGCTCGGCAGTTCATCCAAACGACTTCCAGCAGAAACAGGATTACCGATTGCCTTTAATTTAGCGAGTCGTTCCGAGGACCTGAATGATATCCACGTACCCCTGATCTTGTGGTGGTCTCTGGAAAAACGGGCCGACAAAAACCGGGATGCATTACTGGCTTATTTTTCGAAGCCTGAAGTCTGGCAGTATCCGCTTGTGGAAAAACATATTCTGGAACGTATCATGCGTCGCTATGCAGCCACAGGTTCGCGTAAAGACTTGATGATTTGTGCCAGGCTTCTGGAATTGGCGCCGGGAAAATCTCATGCCGGAATCCTGATGTCCGGTTTTGAAACAGCAATGAAAGGTCGCTCTCAAACCAGTTTTCCGACCCCGTTGATCACGGCGATCTCAAAATACGGCGGACAAACTCTGTCGCTCAGTATTCGTCAGGGTGAGAAAGAAGCAATCAAAAAAGCATTGAAAATTGTTGCTGATTCCAAAGCAGATAATCAAAAGCGACGGGACCTGATTCAGATCTTTGCTGAGGTTAAAGTCCCTGAGTGTATCCCGATTCTGTTGAATATTCTTAAGAATTCCAGTGACCTGCAGATGCAGATTGCCTCGGTCAATGCGTTACAGCAATATCCGGACACACTTATTGGGAAAGAAGTCTCGGCCCAGTATCCGGGAATGTCAGACGACTTACGAAGTGCTGCCCAGACATTAGTTTCCATTCGTAAGCCGTGGGCACGAGAATTCCTTGCAGCAATCGATTCAGGAAAAATTGTCAGGGATACCGTTTCGACGGAAACAGCACGTAAAATGACGGTATACAGTGATCCTGAAATTGCCGCTCTGATCACAAAGCATTTTGGTTCAATTGCGGGAGCCACTACGGAAGAAATGCAAAAACAGATTGCCGCTTACTCACGGACATTACAGACAGGCAAAGAAACTCCTGACCGGTATGCAGGAGAAAAACTCTTTCAGAAGAATTGTGGCAAATGTCATAAGCTCTTTGGAGCGGGTGGCGAAATTGGACCTGATTTAACCGCATTCAAACGCGACGATGTCGGACGAATGCTGGTCAATATTGTGAATCCGTCTGCTGAAATTCGCGAAGGCTTCGAGACGTTTCTGATCGTTACAGAAGATGGAAGAACCGTGAATGGATTTCTCGCTGATCAGGACAATAACGTGATTGTCATTCGCAGCGCAGATGGGCAGAGTATCACGATTGAGCGCGACAACATTGATGAAATGCTGCCTCAAAAGAAGTCCCTGATGCCTGAAGGGCTATTTGACAAGCTATCTGACAAAGAAATTCGTGACCTGTTCAGTTACCTGCGTAGTTCTCAGCCTTTGCCATAAGCAATTCCAATCTGATGGTAAACGGCGATTGAGAAAACAGAACAACTTGCTAGAATTAAGGCCGACTTTCAAGTTGATTGATTGTCGGCTTTCTTTATACGGCTTCCTTTTTACATTGACAACTGACAACCACATCAGAGACAGGAAACATAGCATGTCGGGGTTTCGAACCGAACGTGATTCAATGGGTGAAGTACAGGTTCCAGCAGACGCCTATTATGGTGCACAAACTCAGCGGGCTGTTGAAAATTTTCAAATTTCGGGCAACACTCTGCCCCCCAGCCTGATTCATGCGATGGGACAAGTAAAGCTGGCAACAGCCCACGCCAATCGTGATTTAGGAAAGTTATCGGGAACCGGCAAAAACCCACTGAACGAGCAACAGATCGAAGCCTTGATCTCAGCAGCAACGGAAGTTGCCGCTGGTAAACTGGATGACCAGTTTCCGATTGATGTCTATCAGACCGGATCCGGCACATCGAGTAATATGAATGTGAATGAAGTGATCAGCAATCGCGCGATTGAGATTCTGGGAGAAGATCGATTTGCCCCTGAAAAATCAGTTCATCCGAATGACCATGTGAATATGGGACAAAGCACGAACGATACTTTTCCCACTGCCATCCATGTCGCCGTTGCTTCCAGTATTCATCATCAACTGATTCCCGGTTTAGAGATTTTTGCAGCCAGCCTCACACAAAAGGCAAAGGAGTGGGATCAGATTATCAAAATCGGCAGAACGCATCTGGCTGATGCGACTCCCCTGCGTTTGGGGCAGGAATTTGGTGGTTTTGCCCGGCAACTCGAATTCTGTGTGGAACGCGCAAAGCAAGCGGCAGCGGCTGTGTATGAATTGCCAGTCGGAGGAACGGCCGTCGGATCCGGGATCAACACGCATCCCGAGTTTGGGCACCGTGTCAGTGTCGAATTGGCTAAACTGACGGGCATTGCCTTCATCGAAGCAGCCAACCATTTTGAAGCCAACGCACAACGGGATGGCCTGGTCGAATGCCATGCACTATTGAAAACGATCGCCACAACACTTTTTAATGTCTCCAATAATATCCGCTGGCTGGGTTCAGGACCTCGTTGCGGTTTTTATGAAGTCAAAATTCCAGACCTGCAACCGGGCAGTTCGATCATGCCGGGAAAAGTGAATCCTGTCATGTGTGAAAGTATGATGCAGGCTTCTACACGTGTGATGGGCAATGACCAGACAATCACAATGGCCGGCGCTACGGGGGGGCAATTTCAATTGAATATCATGATGCCCGTCATGGGCTTTACTGCACTGGAAAGCATTCACCTGCTGGCGAATTCCAGCAACGAATTTGTGAAACTCTGTTGTGATAACATGGAAGCAAATCAAGAGGCCTGTAATGCAGCTGTCGAAAACAGCCTCTCCATGGTGACCAGCCTGAATCCCCACATTGGCTACGAGAAAGCATCCGCTTTAGCGAAAGAAGCATTCAAAACAGGAAAAACGATTCGCGAACTATGCACCGAGCAAAAAATTCTTCCTGAGGAAACGCTGCGAGAGGCACTTGATCCCATGAGTATGACCGAACCACAGGCCTGAACAGGACGCTGAAATTTCTTTGATTCTGTCAATGGAATAGAGTCTCTTCCAATTCAAGACATACGCCCATTCAGAAGAACACCAGAGGCCAGTTCCAGAGCTGCCCCCGTTAAACCAACTTCTTCCATTTGATGAATGGCAGCTTGAATGTCGTATTCACTTCTTTTCAGAGTCACTTTTCCATCTTCGATGATCGCGTAGGAAGAACGAGGATCACCATCTCGAGGCTGGCCGACACTCCCGGGATTGATGACTTGCTTGTCACCAAGGTCGAGATGAAATGGTATGTGCGTATGCCCTACACAAATAAAGTCGGCACTAATTCCTTCTAGTCGTGAACTCCAGGCGGCTGCGTTGTCTCCCAGATATTCGTCAAGCGGATCACGGGGCGTACCATGGACAAGATAGAAGGTTACATCCTCGATCGTAATCTGTTGAGAGATTGGAAGTCGGGCCAGGTATTTCATTCTGACTCGATCCAGCAACTCCCAATGAAAAGGACGGGTTTCGCACGCCAGCTTTCGAAAACCTGTCGAGCCTTTTGCTTCTACCCGCTGAGCCACAGCATGATCGTGATTGCCTCTCACACAGGCAATGGCATTCTGCTTCACCCACTCAATACACGGCAATGGATCCGTACCATAATCAACCAGATCTCCGATACATAAACAGTAATCAAAGTCCTCCTCAATCGCAGAAAGCGCAGCCCAGTTCGAATGAATGTCAGATACTACAAGCACGCGCATCGATACTCACCTTCAATTTCAAAGACTCCGCCTGAAAACAGATTCGGCGGTGGTTCTTATCCCATTTTACCATAATCACTTAGATTGTATGTAAGCCAGCTCGTTTTGGAAATGACGAATACAGATCACGCTGGTTTCTCTCCCGTTTTCCTTGATTCTGATCTTCAGAGATGACTGATCAAATCACGTATGGACTCGTTTTTATAGAACTGCTAGACTCACCCGACATGCCTGAGTCATCTCAATGTCACGATCTAAAAAAGTCTGTTAATCAGGTACTTTGACCCAGTCAGGACGCATTGGCAGCAGGTACCTGTTCACTCAAACATATATCATCCGAATTGGACGCTTTCAGAAGGGATACTGATATGCGGACCCCGCGACTGTATCATCATCGTTTAATTATCGCCTTAACATTGATTGCCTCATTGATGGGGCTCTCGCCAGAAGCGGATGCAAGAATTGAAGCCGTCAGAGGCAAGAAATATAAACTTACCAAAAAGCATGGCCCCTGGATGATCATGGTGGCCAGCCTGCGAGATATTCCTGAAAGCAGACGCTCCAAAGGTTTGAGTGCACAGGAAGCGGCAGACGAATTAGTCTACGAGCTCCGCAAACGAGGTGTTCCCGCTTATACATTCAGTCAGGATTCGAAAATCCAGCGATTTAATACACTGGACCGTCTTGGTCGAGAAGAACGTCGCAGCTACGCGGCACAACGCGCCATGATCTCAGTCATTGCTGGTAATTATGCCGACAGTGAGAACCAGGTTGCCCAGAAAACACTGAAATACATTAAAAAATTCCAACCCAAAGTTTTAACGGAAAATGGCGTTTACACGAAAACGCCAGGGCAACCGGGGCCGCTCAGTGGTGCATTTCTCACTATCAATCCCCAGCTTTCACCACAGGAAGTGGCACAACGAAAACAGGATCCACTCATTGCGAAACTCAATTCCGGGATTGAATATTCACTTTTGCAAAACAAGGGTAAATATTCACTGGTTGTCGCATCATTTTATGGAAATTCCGTGACCAAGACGGCAACGTCTCGATTCAAGAATGTTTCGGCATCCGAGAAACCCAGTGATGCTCTGGATAAAGCAGCCGAGAATGCCTGGACTCTTGCCAAAGCATTAAGAAATGCCAGTAAATATGGTTTTCCTGAATCGCGACCACAAAATATTGAAGCATATGTCTTGCATGAAAAATATCGTTCCGTTGTGACCGTTGGTGCTTTTGATACGCCTGACGATCCACGAATTGCCGAATATGCAAAACTGTTTGGACCGAAAATGAAAGTTCATCCAGAGACAAACGTTGAAGCGTTCACTGCCCAGTTCTTTGTCATACCTGGAAAGACACCGCAATCGGCGCCACTGGCATCATGGGTCTTTGATCCCAAACCAACTCTGATTCTGTGTCCCAAAGCAAAATAAAGAACATTGATTCCGATGTCTCCTTGCCTTCCCGCTGCTTCATTCGCATGTTAAAGTGCTTGAAGCCGGGAAGGCTTTTTTTGCGCGGTGAGTATTTTTCGTTGATATTCACTTTCGTATTCACCACGACTCAACGTGTGCCTCAGTGATCAATTTATACGCTTATGACTCAATACCCTGATATTATTCTGGCCAGTCGCAATCAAAAAAAAGTCGGAGAAATTGCACAGCTGTTGCAGCCGCATGGCATTCAGGTGCAATGTGTGACGGACTTCCCTGATGTGCCGGAAGTGATCGAGGATGGCAACACGTTTGGCGAAAACGCAGCAAAAAAAGCGTCACAGACCGCATCTGCCATTTCGCAATGGACGATAGGAGAAGACAGTGGTTTGATGATCGATGCCCTGAAGGGGGCACCTAGAATTTATTCTGCAAGATTCAGTGGAGCAGATGCCACCGATGAGCAGAATAACGCTAAGATGATTCAAGAGTTGAAAGGCGTACCTGCCGAAAATCGAACGGCACAGTATATATGCCATGTTGCGATTTCGAATCCTCGGGGAGAAATTTGTCTTCAGGTAGAAGCAGGTTGCCGAGGACGCATGACGGAAATTCCGCGCGGCCAGAATGGTTTCGGATACGATCCTTACTTTGAAATCATCGAGCTGCACAAAACGTTTGGTGAGTTAGCACCCATTGTGAAACAGCACCTCAGTCACAGAGCACGGGCATTTGAACGATTCATTCCCAGATTAGTTGCTCTGTTTCAGAGCGAGCAGACTTGAAACGAGCCATTCTGAACTTGCGAACTAGAATGAACGACTCGCTTTTTCTTTGGAAACGGGTTTAGCCGTTTGCCCTCCGCCGGCAGCTCCCGTTTCTCTGCGTGCGGCATAGCGAATCGGAAATGAAGGCCAAATCGAATTCTCCTGTTGCGGGAATGTATATTCCGGTCCGTCAAACAGGTTACCCCGCGTGCCATTGCGCATCGATTTTTCAGAGACGTATTGAGTGAATCCCAACCATTGGCGATCCGGGGCAACGGCACCAAAAAAGTTGTCGCGTTCAGGAGTAAAACCAGCAAACTCACGAGGCAATGGTGCCGTATGCAGGGCCGTCAGTAAAAATGCCATCGCAATATATCCAGTCATGACGGCAAACCCCCAGCGTCCTGCTTCATGAACCAGAGGATGAACCTGCATGTAAGTGGGCGCAAGACGGACCGTGACTTCGCGAAAGAGAAAAACGAATGCCACAAACAGTCCGATCAAGGCAATACTGTCCCAGCGCTGCTGCCATGCGCCTGAACTCGAAATATTATTACCCAGAAACGATGCCAGCGGTTCAAAATAATTCATCGCCAGCAAAGCGGCTAACAGCACCGAAACAAAGATAAAGCCGGCTCCCCAGGCACCTTCACTGGCGACACACCAGGTCACAATTCCCAGGATTGCCAGAAGTAATATGTCGATCATGTCGATTTCCAGAAGTTGAGTTGATTTTAAAAAACGATTCGTTTTAATCTTCGCTGACAGGTCAAGTTCACAATGGTATCTGTATTTTCATTTCACAACTCTTAACAATTCATCAATAGAAGTAATCCCCTTCACTACCAGTCGGAGGCCTTCTTCTTTCATGTATAACATACCGTTCTTACGTGCCTGTGCTTTAAGTTGAGAAACGTTGGCAGTGTCGCGAATCATATCACGCATTCGCTCATTAAATTCCAGCAGTTCGACGACACTAATCCGCCCCCGGTACCCTAAGCCACTGCATGTCAAACAAACCTGTTCGGGAGACTTTGGCTGCCTGTAGAACGATTTTACTTTGTCGGGAGGCAAATTTGCTTTCTTCAAAAATTCGGGATTTGGCTGATATGATTCTTTACAATCCGGACACAAGCGGCGCGCCAGTCTCTGGGCGAGCATTGCTGAAAGCGAACTGGATAGCATAAACGGTTCGACTTCCAGATCAAACATACGATATAAGGCGGTAAATGTGTCGTTGGCGTGCACTGTAGAAAAGACCATATGACCGGTATTCGCTGCCTGGCAGGCAATACGGGCAGTCTCGGCGTCACGAATTTCGCCGATCATGACGACATCTGGATCCTGACGCAAAATGCTCCTCAAAGACTCAGCAAAAGTCTGGCCTGCTTTCTGGTTGATTTCAATCTGTGAAACGTTTTCGATCCGGTATTCAACCGGATCTTCAATTGTGATGATATTTCGCTGATAGGCATCAATTTCATGTAAAGCGGCAAACAGCGTGGTTGATTTACCAGCACCCGTGGGACCACAACTCAAAAACAAGCCATGCGGCTGTTTCGCTATAGCACTCAGTTTGTCGCAAACCTGTTTACGTAATCCCAGTTCTTTCAGGGAACCAATCGAATTTGTCTGATCGAGAATACGTAAACTCATTTTTTCGCCATGTCGCGTTCCCTGACTGGCTAATCGAAAGTCAATTTCACGGTCAGGCATAATGGCCCGGAAACTACCATCCTGAGGGCGACGCCTCTCGGTAATATCCATTGCGCCCAGCACTTTAAAAATATTCAGAACTGCCTCGCCAATCGAACGGTCAAAGCCCTCTGTCGGATACATCACACCGTCGATACGTAACCTCACACCCACTTCATCTTCTTTGGGTTCCAGGTGCACATCGGTCGCGCGACGCATGACCGCATCATAAACCAGTTCTTTCGCAGCCAGAAAACCACGTGAATTCTCGACACGTCGAGCACTTGTCGGATCATCGCCTCGTCCCGTTGCCGATCTTCCGACAAAACGGATGTCAGGGCCGATTGCAGCCTGTTGGGCCTGTTTGCCACCCACACGGATTCCCATTTGCGCCAGATAACGGAGTGTTAAATTCCGAATGTGATCTGGTGTCATCACCCTGCTGGAAGGAGGTACTTTGGAATTTCGTTCATTAATATAAAATCCAAGCGGAGCGCCATACGCCCCCAAAAGCAGAATAAATCCGACAATGAAACTCGGCATACAGAATACCAGCAGAAACCCAAGTCCTCCGGCAACGAGAACCAGGGAACTCCAGAACTCGGTATTTCCCTTTAGTCCGCGTGTATCTTCATCGACCCAGTACGATGTTTTCGCCCAAAGTAGAAACAAGAGGACAACAAGTAACAATTTCCAGAAATGAAAATAGAAACCGGGTGATGTTGAATAACTTGGATCATTCCCGCGAAAAAAAGGAACGGGCAGTGGTGGGTACTTTCCTTGAGCCGATGCCGATGCGACAACCCGTGTATTCTCTCGATCATCACTTTCACTGTTATTCGTATCAGTTTGTGCAATGATACATGTTGTCAACGTGGTAAAGCAGAGAATGGCAAAAAAACAGGCCCAGATAGATTTCACGCTGTTGTTCCTAAAAATACGGGCTGACGATTCAAATGAAGCAAATCAGACTATTAATCATGGTTCACACTAAACAGATATCGTATTTAGAGTGAAATTTCATTTCCATTTCGTTTGGCAGGAACGGTATCCTCGATGTCATTCAGAGAGAACTCAATCATTCCTCTCCTGCATTCGTCAGGGAACCTTTTAATCAGGCCTGTTCATACCAGTATATAGTAACTGTTAGCACTTGTGAAATGAAAGTGTAAAATACAGACATAACCTCGTGTGAGACCAAAGAAACTCCCTGCCAGGAGCGCCAATCTTACCCAGTGGATCCTCAACTGACATTGTTCTCTATAAGGCGGGAATTGCAGATGTTTGTTCCTTTTTTCCGCTAATTGAGCAAAGACTCCAGCAAAAATTCTCTCAGCGCAAGGGATCGGTCCGACGACAACCGCTAATTTGCTCGCAGAATTTCTGGAACCCGGCATACTGAAAGCCATGGTGTTGGCTACGTTAGCCAGGGTAGCAGAACTTGCGCAAATGACAGTACGAGAAAGAAACCGCACATGTCGGTCAGTGTTGTCAGAATTGGCCCGGAAGCCAGCGCCGGATCGAGTTTGAAACCTTTCAGCACTAGCGGAATGATTGCGCCTAAGCAGACGGCCATGAGTGTATTGAGGGCCAATGCTCCACCCACAACGAGTCCCAACGCTGGTATCCCTTTCCAGAGGTAAGCGACCGTTCCCAGCAGAACTCCCAGAGCAATCCCATTCACCATGCCCAGCACGAATTCTTTACGGAAGATATAGAACCAGTCTCTCGGTCGAATCACACCCAGCACGAGTTCGCGTGTACTGACAGCGATGGATTGATTACCAGAGCAACCACTCATGTCAGAAACAATCGGCAAAAAGACAGCCAGCGCAATTACGCTAGCGAGAATATCTTCGTACATGGCGATCACGCTTGCGGCGATTACGTTCAGTACGATGTTAATACTCAGCCACGACAGCCGTCGCGCACTACGGGTTTTTAATGGAAGGCTGCGCAGTTCTTCACCGCCCATAATTCCGGCAAATCGAAGGAATGTCTTTCCTGCCTGTTCTTCACCTGCTTTTTCCACATCTTCACGACGGACCACTCCCACCAGTTTGTTCTCCTGATCAACAACTGGCAGACCAAACAGTGGATGTGTATCAAAAAAGTGCAGCAGATCTTGTAGACTGGTAGAATCTGGTACGCATGTCGGATTCACGATCATCATTTTCGAGATCTGACGCTGAGAAGGTGCGAGTAATAGATCTCGCAAACGCAGTACTCCGGTCAACTGACGATCCGCGTTGATCACATAGATGTACTGGATATTGTAAGCAGCATACTTTTCCGTATTCTGTCGCAGATCAGACACGACACCATCGACTGTCTGAGATTCTTCAAACGCAAGCAACTCCGTTATCATTAGTCCGCCAGCAGAGAGGTGATCATACTGTGCCAGAAAACGAACATTTTCTGCCTCTGTGGGATCCATTTCTTCAAGGATGGCTTCGGACTGTGGCTCTGAAAGCTGATCGAGCAGGTCAACCTGTTCGTCGCTGTTCATTTCATCGACGATATGAGCGGCCTGCTGAGGCGGCAGAGTCGAAAGCAATTGTCCAGCCTGTAGTTCCGGCAACGATTCCATCAAGATAGCCGCGTCCTGATCGGAAATCAGTGAGATGAACTCTTGCTGTTCGGAATCCGACAACTGGGCCATCACACGCGCATCTTCACCCGGCGGTAATTCTTTCAGATAATTGTGGGCCGCTTCAACGTCGCCGGCTGCTACTATCTTTTCAAGTTGTTTCCAGGCGTCTGTTTGATCTGTGGCGCTGTCTTCCATAATTTCAGATGGTTCATCCATGAAATTTCATTCATTCTACCGAATCGCTGGATTCAGGTGGGTCAGCAGGGCTATTATTCAGAGTCACGCGAACTCGTTCTTCGCGAGAGTTTTTGGTTTCAGGTACTTCAGTAACATGCTCACCCGCTTCCAGAATTTCACCATGCCGAGACATCAATAAACGGGAGAATGTGTCGACATTTACATCGGTCTGTCTAATCAGTTCCCTGATGCGAATGACACCGACAACCTTATCGAGAGATCTTTCGCACAGTGGAAATCGGGTGTGTCGTGATTGTCGTTCCTGGACAAGACAATTTGATAATGACTGGCCTGCAGAGAGGATCGCAACATCCCTGCATCGGACCATGATTCGCCGACAGATTATATCATCGAATTCAAATACAGCGTACAGAAGCCGATGTTCACTGTGAGCCAGGTCGCCATGAATGTGCGATTCTCTTAAGAAAGTGCCGAGAGTTTCTTTTTCTCTCTGAGGAGTGTCATGCCCCATGCTTCTTACTCCAGGACGCTTCAAGATCGTTGTTGTCATCCCATTCAGGCTGATTAGTAACGGATAGGAGAAGTCATAAAGCTCTTGCAATTACTGTAGTCTCTGATTAAGATTTTTTGACGCAAATGTGCCATTTTTTTCTGGACCTCGCGTTATGTTCATAGCAAACTTGAGGTTGGGCACTTCTCAATGCGATTCTCATGTTCCAACCTTTACAACTAGAATTATTAGCAGCGATCACCTGTCAATATGGATAAGTGGGTTGTAAGATGATTGATTTGTGCCTGAGAATCCGATAACAGACCGATCAATATACTAACATATTATGCGGGTGATAAGATAAAAGTGCTCTATTTTACGTGAATTTATCATTGGTTTTATATCCATTTATTGTAAGACGTCCACGGCATGAGATCGGCGTACAAAGCTTTTCGACGTAATTCTGTCCAAATTACTCCTTGAGGGATTAGGAGATGAAGTTAGATTCCTATCAGTCGGATGATGTCTTCGATGAAATGTTTTCTCCCGATGGTCAGCCCCGCCCGAGCGGGGCGCGGTTTGTCGAACGCCTGCAATCACTCTCGGAAGGAGATTTGCAGCAACGACAAAAAACAGCCGAACTGTTTCTGCAGAATATGGGGATAACGTTCAATGTTTATGGGCACGAGGCCGGAACGGAAAAAGTCTGGCCCTTTGATCTCCTGCCACGAATCATTGATGCGAATGAGTGGGAAATAGTAGAAAGCGGCTTGCGACAGCGCATTCAAGCACTGAACCTGTTCGTCGATGACATATATAACGACCGCAAAATTATTAAAGATGGTGCCATCCCGGAAGAACTGATTCAGACATCCAAAACATTACGCAAACAATGTAATGGCTTTCATCCTCCCCAGGGGGTCTGGTGCCATATTACTGGCGTTGATCTGATTCGTGACCGGGACGGGCAGATCTATGTTTTGGAAGACAATTTACGGTGTCCATCCGGCGTATCATATGTGCTTGAGAATCGCGAGTTAATGAAACGGACGTTCGCTCCGGTATTTCAAGGCATGTCAGTAGCGCCCCAATTGAGAATTACAACGAGCAGCTTCTCCAGACTCTGCTGGATTGTGCACCCGGGGGTGTGATTGATCCGACGGCAGTCGTGCTTACGCCGGGAATCTATAATTCGGCTTATTTCGAGCACACATTTCTGGCACAGCAAATGGGCGTCGAGCTGGTGCAGGGATCAGATCTTGTTGTTGAGAACGGTTACGTTTTCATGAAAACAACGCGAGGCCTGCGCCGCGTAGATGTGATTTATCGTCGGATTGATGATGACTTTCTTGATCCCCACTGCTTTCGTTCTGATTCCACCTTAGGTGTCGAGCACTTGATGGACGTGTATCGAGCAGGACACGTTACATTAGCAAATGCACCAGGTACCGGTGTGGCTGATGACAAAGCTGTTTATGCTTATGTACCGGACATTATTAAATATTATCTTGGCGAAGAGGTGATTCTTCCCAACGTTCCCACCTATTTGTGTTCTGACGAAAAGCAACGTAAACACGTACTTGCGAATCTGGATAAACTGGTTGTGAAGCCGACGAATGAGTCAGGCGGTTATGGGATCCTGATGGGGCCACAAGCATCTCAGGCAGATCGCGATAAATGTGCCGAGGCCATTTGCGCCAACCCACGTGAGTGGATTGCACAACCGATGCTTAACCTCTCGACTGTGCCCACGCTGATTGGTGACGAGTTGAAGCCGCGACATGTTGATTTGCGGCCTTTCGTACTTTGTGGCAAAGAAATCTATGTGATGCCCGGTGGTCTGACCCGTGTTGCCTTGCGTGAAGGATCAATGATTGTCAACTCGTCACAAGGTGGCGGCAGTAAAGATACGTGGATTCTGCGCAATGGTCAATCAGCGCCGGAACCACATATCTTCAAGTCAGCTGGGGAGATTACGGATGCTTAGTCGAGTCGCAAATTCTGTTTACTGGTTAAGCCGCTACATTGAGCGGGCTGAAAACGTGGCACGATTTATTGATGTCAATTATAATCTGACACTGGGTGAGATCCGATACGCTGGGCAATCAGTGGGCACCGCTTGTATATACCACCGGTGACCAGAAGTCTTTCGACGAACGATATGGAATTCCGACGCGCGTCAATGTTTTGAAGTTTCTGCTTTTTGATAAGGAAAATCCAAATTCGATTCTCTCCTGTGCCTCAATGGCGCGCGAAAATGCCAGAACCATTCGTGAAATTATCCCTTCTGTTGTCTGGGAACAACTGAATCAGTTTTATTTCATGGTGCGCTCAGCCGCGAGTAGCGACTCTGCGCTGGATCAGCCCCAGGAGTTCTGTGAAAGCGTACGTTTAGCAAGTCATATGCTGGTGGGAGCAACTGATGCCACGATGTCACACGGAGAGGGATGGCACTTTTCGCGCGTGGGTCGATTAATCGAGCGGGCGGACAAAACATCGCGCATCGTGGATGTCCAGTATTTCATTTTACTCCCCAACGCACAAGATGTTGGTTCCGCACTTGATGTCGTCCGTTGGTCAGCGTTACTGCAATCGGCCAGTGCACTGGCAATGTATCGGCGGCAATATGGTAAGATTGTACCCGACCATGTGGCCGATTTTTTAATACTGGACAGCCATTTTCCACGGGCCATGCACTTCTGTCTGAGAAAGGCACAACAATCGATTCGGAATATTACAGGCAGCACTGCAGGTACCTTTCAGAATCTTACCGAACAACGAATTGGGATGCTGTGTTCCAGCATGGACTACACCAGCATTCAGGAGATTATTAAGCATGGATTGCACCAGTATATTGACGGCTTTCAAAAGCAGTTGAATCTCGTGAGTGATGCGATACGGGAAGACTTTTTCACTTCCGAACAAACGCAGTCTCAGACACAAACGCAGTCTCAGACTTCCTCCACAGGCAGCCAGTCTCAATCGAGTTGATTCAACGCGATAAGACACGCTTTTTTTCCTTTAAATTCTGATTGATTGAACAACATGATACGCGTCGCTTTGAATCATAAATCCATCTATGAATATGATCGTCATGTCGAATTAGCTCCGCAACTGGTTCGTCTGCGTCCCGCGCCACATTGCCGGACCCCCATTTGCAGTTATTCCCTGCACGTGACACCGGAAAATCACTTTGTGAACTGGTTACAGGACCCGCACAGTAATTATCAGGCACGACTCATTTTTCACGAAAAAACGCCGCTGCTGCAAGTCGAAGTTGATCTCATTGCTGAGATGACTGTGATCAATCCCTTTAATTTCTTTCTCGAGCCGGACGCGATGGAATACCCGTTTCGATACGAATCGAGTCTTGCCAAAGATTTACAGCCTTTTCTGGACACAACGGCTCCGGGTCCCCAGTTATCGGCTCTGATTGGTTCAATTGACAAATCCCGTAACAAGACGATTGATTTTCTGGTTGACATTAATCAGCGTCTGCAGGAAAAGATTAAATACGTCATTCGACTGGAGCACGGTGTGCAATCCCCGGAAGAAACACTGTCACTTGCCAGTGGTTCGTGCCGCGATAGTGCATGGTTGATGGTACACTTACTGCGTCATTTAGGACTGGCATCACGCTTCGTTTCCGGATACCTCATTCAACTCAAGCCCGATGTTGAATCTCTGGATGGACCTTCAGGAGCGACCGAGGACTTTACCGATTTACATGCCTGGACCGAAGTGTTTTTACCGGGCGCCGGCTGGATCGGATTAGATCCTACCTCTGGATTGTTTGCCGGAGAGGGACATATTCCACTGGCGTGTACTCCAGAACCAACGACTGCCGCGCCGATCAGTGGTAATGTCGGGAAATGTGAAGTCAAGTTCAGGCATGAAATGTCCGTTTCACGGGTTTATGAAGATTCCCGTGTTACGAAGCCTTATACCGAGGAAGAGTGGCGACAGATCGATGCGGTGGGTCAGCAGGTTGACAGGCGGTTGGAAGCCGGTGATGTTCGACTGACGATGGGAGGCGAACCAACGTTCGTTTCGATCGATGATATGGAAGGCGATGAATGGAAAACTGCTGCTGTCGGCCCGATGAAAAGAAAGCTGGCGGGAAATCTCGTCGATCGATTGCGTCAGCGGTATGCTCCGGAAGGTCTGATCCACTTTGGCCAGGGAAAATGGTATCCTGGTGAGCCCTTACCACGCTGGGCACTGACGTGTATGTGGAGAACGGATGGCGAGCCGATCTGGAAAAATGCCGACCTGTTGGCGGATCCCGATCAAGCACTGGGAATCAGCATTAAACATGCGCAGCGCTTTTCGACGATGCTGGCAAAACGGCTGAATGTGAACCCGGATCATGTAGTGCCGGCATTCGAAGATGCAATGTACTATCTATGGAAAGAACGACGTCTTGCAGTCAATGCAGACCTGATCAGCGCTGATCTGGATGACGAAGAAGAACGGATCCGTCTGGCTCGTGTTTTTGAACAGGGTCTGGGGTCTTCAGTGGGCTGTGTTTTACCGATAGCACATCGCTGGCAAGAATCGCAAAATCAATGGATGAGTGGGCAATGGCCCGTTAAATCAGATCAGATGTTTTTGATTCCAGGTGATTCGCCGATGGGATTGCGTCTGCCTCTCGATTCTCTGCCCGCCTTAACCAAAGGTGAACATGGGCCAGTCCCCGTTGTTCCCTTCGAAGCAGTTGACTCACTGCCGGATTACGAACAGTATCGTCAGCAGGCTCTCTCTCAGCAATCGGCACAAGAGACAACGAAACGAGTGCAACCATCGGTTCTGCAGCGTGTCGGCCCTGTGGTCAGCGACGGGGGTTCCAACGATCAACCCGCACTTGTGCAATCGACGTCAGCGGAATCTGACACGCTCGAAAAGGGCGTGATCCGTACAGCCATGTGTTTTGAGGCACGGGATGGAAATCTTCACATTTTCATGCCGCCACTGGACCATCTTGAAAGTTATCTGGAACTCCTGACCGAGATCGAACTCACTGCTGAAGCACTTGAAATCCCAGTCATTATTGAAGGGTATCTGCCGCCGAAGGACTATCGACTGAAACATATTTCAGTTACTCCCGATCCAGGGGTCATCGAAGTCAATGTCCATCCGGCACTGGACTGGAAAGAACTGGTTGCAATCACATCCAGCCTGTATGAAGACGCGCGTCAATCACGGTTAGGTACAGAACAGTTTGACCTCGACGGAACTCATACCGGAACCGGCGGTGGAAATCATATTGTCCTGGGTTCCCATACTCCCGCTGACAGTCCGTTTTTGAGACGCCCTGATCTGTTACGGAGTCTGGTTGCTTACTGGCATAATCATCCTTCGTTGTCGTATTTATTTTCGGGTCGCTTTATTGGACCGACAAGTCAGGCACCACGAATCGATGAAGGGCGATGTGATGCGACATACGAGTTGCAGATTGCATTCGAACAGATTCCAGAAAAAGGGGATTTTCCGCCGTGGCTTGTTGATCGTGTATTTCGACATTTGCTGGTCGACCTGACAGGCAACACGCATCGCTCCGAGTTCTGCATCGACAAGCTGTATTCCCCCGACAGTTCAACCGGTCGATTAGGTCTGGTGGAGTTTCGCGGGTTCGAGATGCCACCTCACTGGCAAATGAGTTTGACGCAACAGCTGCTGATACGCGCACTGGTGGCTCGATTCTGGGATCAACCTTATCAATCGAATCTGATGGACTGGAATACTTCGATTCATGATCGCTGGATGCTACCGCATTTTCTCCACCAGGATTTTGAAGATGTCATCAGTGAATCAATCGATGACGATGTTCTTTTGGACGCAAGCTGGTTTGCCCCGCATTTTGAATTTCGTTTTCAATCCATCGGCGAAATGGACTACCAGGGAATACACGTGGAATTGAGAAATGCGATTGAACCGTGGTATGTGCTTGGCGAGGAGCCGGCGGCGGGGGCGACTGCGCGTTACGTGGATTCTTCCATGCAACGATTGCAGGTAAAAGTTCAGGGAATGTTCGACGGACGACACGTAATACTGTGTAATGGACGTAAAGTTCCACTGCACCCTACTGGTACTGAGGGAGAATTCGTGGCTGGGGTGCGTTATCGTGCCTGGCAACCCACAAGCTGTCTGCACCCGACAATCCCCGTTGATGAGCCGCTGGTGTTTGATCTTCTGGACACCTGGGCGAACCGCTCAATTGGGGGCTGCACCTATCACGTAGGACATCCCGGCGGTTTGAATCCGGGAACATTGCCGGTCAATGCGTATGAGGCTGAAAGCCGGCGCGCTGCCCGGTTTTTTAAGCTGGGACATACTGGTGGGATCAAAACAACTCCCCAGGATGAGAAAAATCCGATGTTTCCGATGACACTTGATCTTCGTCGCAATCGCGGCATCGTGTAAGATTCTCTTGCCAGAAGAAAGAAGAATTAAGAGCATGCCTCTGGATCTTTTCAGGAAGTAGTATCAATGTCACAATAGCATCCATTGTAATAACCAGTCTGGCCTTACCTGCTATTTGAGTTCTATCAAAGTCTTCAGGAACAGAATCAATTGTGTCGACCTCTCCGCTCTCTGTGAATAATATATTTCAAGGCTATACACCAGCAGATGGTGTATACGATGAGTTCATGCTGAACTCGCAGGAGCCGCGCGCCGATTCAAAATTATTTTTTGATGCGGTGGTTCAAATTGGGCGGAATGAGTTTGAACATCGTTGGCAGCAGGCTCAACGTACGGGGGAAGCGAATGACTTTGCCTACAGCGGCTACGCTACACCGGAAGATAAACCACGCCCCTGGGAACTGGATGCGATTCCCTACTTGATCTCATCCGCAGAATGGAATTCAGTCTCTGTTGCATTGCAGCAGCGTGCACTTCTACTGAATTTGGTCTTGAAAGACCTGTATGGCGCACAATCACTTTTGAAACAGGGAATTCTCCCGCCAGAGTTAATTTTCTCTCATCCGGGATTCTTACGCGCGTATCAAACTCAGTCGTTTCAAAATGACTGCTTCCTCCAGTTCTATTCAGCAGATTTGGCCCGTGCCCCCAATGGCAACTGGTGGGTGCTGGCGGATCGCACTGAAGCGCCCTCGGGAATTGGATTTGCTTTAGAGAATCGGATACTTATTTCGCGAATGTTTCCGGAATTATTTCATCAATGCCACGTAGAACGTCTGGCGCCGTTCTTCATCGCTGTTCAGGAGACGTTGCGGAGTATTGCTCCACACGGATTCGAAAATCCGCGCGTCGTTCTACTGAGTCAGGGGCAAACAAATCAAAATTACTTCGAAGATGCCTATCTGGCGAGATATCTCGGATACACGCTCGTGGAAGGTGGTGACCTCGCTGTACGTAAAAATCAAGTCATGTTGAAGACATTGGGTGGCTTAATTCCAGTCGATGTTGTCTTGAGGCGGCAAAACAGCAATGAATGCGACCCTCTCGAACTTGACACGAACTCCCGAAAAGGGACTGCAGGACTGACACAGGCTGCGCGGTCGGGGCAAGTGGGCATTGCGAATGTGTTGGGCAGCGGATTGATCGAATCGACTGTGTTCATGGCATTCATGCCGCGTTTGTGTAAAACACTTCTAGGTGAAGAGTTGTTAATGCCCGGTGTTGCCTCCTGGTGGTGTGGTATCCCTGATCAGCTTAACTATGTGTTAAAGAATCTTGATAAACTGGTGATTCAGCCAGCGTTTCGCATACGTGGGAATAACAGTCTCACACTTGAATCATTAAGTAAAATGTCGTCGAAAAAAATTGCCGAAGCAATCAAGGCTAATCCGACTCAGTTTGCTGCTCAGGAAAAAGTGATCCGATCCAGTATTCCTGTCTGGAGGGGAAATATTCAGCGAGCTCATCTGGCGTTGCGTGCTTTCGCCGTATCCAGCGGTGACTCTTATACGGTAATGCAAGGTGCGCTTGGCCGTACGACTTCTGATCTCGAACCACTTGAGTTATCAATCCACAAAGGCGAAGGAAGTAAAGACGTATGGGTTTTAGCAGACAGCCCGGTCGAGTATGTGTCTCTGCTTAACGAGCAAGGCCGTACAATAACGTTACGCCGCAGTGGTTCAGAGCTTCCCAGTCGTGCCGCAGACAACATTTTCTGGCTGGGGCGCCAGTTGGAAAGGGCCGAAGCAATCGCCCGGATACTACGGAGTACCGTCAGCCGTTTGAGCGGTGAAACCAGATCAACCAGCGATTTCGAAGTTCCGGTCATGTTACGCTGCCTGGCGGACCAGGGACAGATTGAGCCGGGTTATGCCATCGATAAAATGCGGAACCTACTACCTCCTGTCGAACAGGTATTGATTGAATCAGTATTCGACAAATCACAATCTACCTCTTTGCGTTCTGTGTTGGATGAATTGTTTCGACTGGGGTCGATCGTACGCGATCGTATTTCGCTGGATACCTGGCGAATTATTCGTCGTATTGATAAAGGCTTTCTACCAGCACGATATGGTGTCACTAACCTGTCCGATGTGTCGACGATGACTGATGAATTAATTACGGAATTGGCAGCATTTAGTGGTACCATCATGGAAAGTATGACCCGAACACAAGCTTTTCGTTTCCTTGAGTTGGGGCGGCGCGTGGAGCGATCCTTACAAATTATGAATCTGGTAAAAAACTGCTTTATACCCATGCCACAAGTACCAGGTCCGATTATGGAAACGGTATTGGAAGTCGCTGACAGTCTGATGACCTACCGATCGCGTTATCTGGCAAATCTGCAATTAGCGGCTGTTCTTGATCTGCTGTTAACGGATGAAACCAATCCGCGTTCACTGGCGTTTCAGTTCATACAACTTTCTAACCATGTTAAACGGCTTCCACGCAATCAGACGCAAACGGGTCACACTACAGAACAGCGACTCGCTATGACGCTGCTTCATTCTGTTCGCATGTTAGATATACAAGAGGTTGCAGAAACTCATAGTTTAGGAAACCATGAATCTCTCGAACGTATGATCGAAAGCTGGGAGGCGCAATTACCCCAGTTTTCAGAGGCAATTTCACACCGGTATCTCGTACACGCTGATTCTTCTCATCAACTTTCAGATATCAGTCCTCAATGAAATATAAAATCACACACTCCACGAAATACGCCTATTCCCAAGCGGTGCCGGTTTGTCATAATCTGGTTCATCTGGCACCACGATCTTTGCCTCATCAAATCTGTAATGAATTCAATTTGTTGATTCATCCTGAACCGTTTCATATCTGCAATCGTCAGGATTATTTCGGCAACGATGTTTCGTACTTTTCAATTGACCAGGCTCATCTGGGACTCACTGTCACTGCAACGAGTCGTGTCATAGTCTCTCCCACTCCCAAAGTTTCAGAGAACAAAACTCCGGCATGGGAAACAGTGGTCAGGCAATTGCAAAAAGATCGTTCAGGAGAAGGGCTCAACGCTTATCAATTTGTCTTTAATTCACGAGGTGTCAAACTCTTTCCCGACCTCAGGGATTATGCGGAACAATCATTTCAAGAAGATCGTCCTGTTTTGTCTGCAGTGCGTGATCTGACAGCACGGATTCATAAAGATTTTACATATGATCCACGTGCTACTACCGTGAACACAGCAATCAATGAAGTCTTCGAACAACGACATGGCGTCTGCCAGGATTTCGCGCACTTACAGATTGGTTGCCTGCGTTCTCTTGGTCTGGCTGCACGGTATGTAAGCGGCTACCTGAGAACCGAACCACCTGCAGGCAAGCCACGTCTCGTTGGCGCAGATGCATCGCACGCCTGGCTTTCAGTCTACTGTGGAAAAGCGGGCTGGATCGACATGGACCCCACAAACAATGTGCCAGGTTCCACCGATCACATCACAGTCGCATGGGGACGCGATTATTATGACGTTTGTCCGATTCAAGGTACGATTGTCGGAGGAGGTGAACATCGCATGAATGTATCAGTTGATGTCAGCCCGGAATAATTCCTCGTAGTCGTCTATTCATTTCGTTGCACAATCGTCATGGGTGTCTGTATTCGAAGATGAAAACGGGACTTGTTATACGTCGTGATTTTAGGGCCTGTTAGAATGGGCTGGAAAAGCAATGCCAGGCCCCACCCCACTGCAACACCACGGTTGCCCCTGTTCTGAAACAAAAAAAGACTCAGAGCAATTTGCCCTAAGTCTTTTCATGCTAAAGTGCCCAAGAGAGGACTCGAACCTCCACGGGAGTAACTCCCACTAGCCCCTCAAGCTAGCGCGTCTGCCAATTCCGCCACTTGGGCCTGGATGGGAGCGGATTCAATCCACCTGTACAAATGACTGAAAACCGCTTCCAAGCCGAGGATTTCCCAGTATAACAATCCCGGAATGACCATCAAGGGAAGCGGATAGCATTCTGAGAGTTAAAATCCCGGGATTATGTCATTTGGGCCTGCAATGCCTTTAAACTTCCCTCCCCGTAATATCTGCATTTTTGTAAACTACCGACCACGTTTTCACAGCGGGTTCCTTTAAATCTGAGTCTGAGACTGAGGGCGGAACGCCGGTGATGCGATAAATCGATTCGAACAAGGATGTCCGATGCTATTTTATACCCGTGAAAACAATCAAAGTCTGTTGCGAACGTCCTGCTTTGGGTTTGCATTTATCGCCAGTCTGCTCATCTTTGTGCAAAGTATCAATGCAGACACGTTAACATCGTCTACAGGTTCGCCTTTACTTGATGACGCTAATCTGAACGCGGTACGGTTTCTGGGATCAAAAACCGGTTGGGCCGTCGGTGATCGGGGAGTCATTCGGAAAACCGAAGATGGTGGACAAACCTGGAGACTGGTTCCCAGTCCCGTGAAATGTCCGTTGCGACATATCTGTTTTCTGACAAACCAGATTGGCTGGATTGCCGGTGGTGGCACAGCCGCCTACGGACATTTGAATCAGGGGGTTTTACTGTTCACAAAAGATGGCGGCAAAACCTGGATGGAACTGGTTCAGAAACGATTGCCACGCTTGCATTACGTGCGTTTTTTCGGAATGGATGAAGGGGTTGTCGTCGGCGATAGTTCGATTCAACATGCGACCGGCGTTTTTAAAACGACTGATGGCGGTCAGACCTGGCAGGATGTCGCTGGATACGAATCAGCCGGTTATCGAGCAGCCGCTTTTTTTGATGCGACGACAGGGATCGTCGCCGGAACGCAAGGTCGGCTGACGCTTGTTGGTGGCGGCACAGTTCTACCTCCCCGATTTCCACCACAGGGATTAAGGGGCATTCAAGATGTCAAGCTGCCTCTGAAATCAACAGGCTGGATGGTCGGTGATGGCGCCCTGGTTCGAAAAACAGAAAACCGTGGTCTGGTCTGGGAGATGCCCGGTACTGCGTTACCTGATCAACTCAAAGACTTCTTTGATTTTCGAGCGGTGGAAGTCCGAGGCAATCAGGTCTGGATTGTCGGCGATCCGGGAACAGTGATCTGGTATTCAGCGGACAGCGGAAAAACGTGGCAGCAACAATGGACGAATCAAAGCGCGCCTTTGTCATCCATCAATTTTGTCGATGATCAGACTGGTTATGCCGTCGGAACACTGGGGACAATATTATCAACAAAAGACGGCGGACGCACGTGGCGTTCCAATCATGCCACTCCGCGACGAGTGGCTTTAATGTGTGTGCATGCCCAACCCAAACAGATTTCATTTGACCTTTTGAGTAAATACGCGGGAGATCAGGGTTACCGCAGTTTAGTGGTCTTGCCGATCCGCCGGGATCTCGGACCGGATGGCCAGTTGCACCACGATCTGGATTTGCGATTGAATGAATCGGTCACCAGTGTCAGCGGTTCAATGGGAAAGCAGGACTGGCGATTCCCCGTTCAGATTCCGGAACTCGAACAAAATGCCGACCGTTTGATTGAAGAATGGAATCGGCATACAGAAGGGCGCCTGGCGGCAGTCACCTTGAGCCGGTTCGTATCGCAACTACGCACGTGGCGGCCCGATGTATTAGTCATCGATCAGCCGCAGGGAAAAGACGCCGCTTCGACTCTGGTAAAAGACGCGATGTTGCAGGCGGTCCGCTTTGCCGCCGACTCGACACGGTATATTGAGCATCGCGAACAGGCGGGACTCAAACCCTGGAAAGTGAAGAAGGTCTATTTACGGTTACCGCCGGGAAGTTCCGGTCAGGTTTCTGTAGCCGAGGATGAATATCTCGCGCGACTCGGGGTGACTGTCTCTACGTTTTCGTCGACGGGAAAGCAAATTCTCGGCAAAGAGATTGCCTCTGCGGAAGCACGCAGCGTCTATCGTTTGATCGATGTTGACGATGTTGATGGCGCAGACGCAAAGAATTCTGTCACAGGAAGCACTCTGTTTGCGGGGATCGGAATTGCCCCCGGTTCGGATGCACGCAGACAATTACCCCCGATCAATGCGGCCGATGAAGAACGAAATCGAAAGTTAGCCGAACGCCAAAGAAATATTAAAGCATTTGCGGTGAAGCTGATCAGCGATCCGTTGTTTGCTGCACAGTTGATGTCGCATCTCAAGACGATCACCAAAGGTCTTTCCCAGCGACAGGCGTCATTACAGTTGGAACAGTTAGCCCGGCAATACATAGCCAGTCAGGATTTAGTGAAGGCGGAATCGACGTACCAGGAACTGGTGGAACAGTTCCCGAAAGAACCGGAAGCTGTGCGTGCCATGCTTTGGCTGTTTCAACTCTGGTCCAGTGAAGAGGTCGCGTGGCAGAGAAGTCGTCAGGTTCCCGTCGAACGGACACGATCGACGAACCCGGCTAAACAGGCAGGATCAAGAGTGAAAAATGCGTTTCAGTTTTCAGGACAATTTCCTTCACCTTCTCTGAACACAGTGAGACAAGTCGGGCAGCTCAATACAGGCGCCCCACAGAACTGGAGTACGCAAACTGCAGAGAACTGGAAAAAACAGGCACTCGCCGCCGAACGCTGGTTTCAAAAACAGGCACCGGAATTTTATGAATCTCCAGAAGTTCAGATTCCACTAGCGTCCCTCTATCGTCTAATTGGATCGCATGGAAAATCGGACGATATCTTTCGTGCCTTTCATACACCCTCTTCCAATCAAACATGGAAAAATATCGCCAAAGCAGAAAACTGGTTACTGCATCCAAACAGTAGCCCGCCTCGTCCGGTATATCGATGTCGTTTTACCAGGTCGCGACCGGTGCTGGATGGATTGCTGTCTGACGAGTGCTGGCAGGAAGCCGACGAACTACGCCTCACCGATAAACCGATTTCAGAGACAGAGCAGCAGGCCAAAACAGAGACGGATAACCAGAACAGACCTTTTGTATTAATGTCCTATGATAAAACGCATCTTTATATTGCCGCCAGTATTCCCGTAAAACAGGGATTAGACTATGCGGAGGCTCTGGATTCCGGGCGTACTTATGATGCCGACCTGACGTTACAGGATCGACTCTCGTTTGCGTTTGACATCGACCGTGATTACACGACTTATTATCAAATGGAAGTCGATCATCGAGGCTGGACCAGTGATCGATGCTGGATCGATCGCAGCTGGAATCCCCGATGGTTTGTTGCTCGCGAAAAGGACAAAGCGTTCTGGCGTACGGAAATTGCAATTCCACTGGAAGAGCTGGTTCCCTCTGCCCGTCTCAAACGCAAAACCTGGGGGTTTTCTGTTGTCCGGATTTTGCCTGCCGTCGGTTTGCAAGGCTGGAGTCATCCTCTGGCTTTGGAACCACGTCCTGATTCTTTTGGTCTGTTACGATTTGAATGATCTTGCATTTCATTTGAATTGACAGGCATTCCCATTTTCTCGAGTGCAGACATTTCACTGAATGACTGGTTCTCTTATCATGACCAGATCACACACTGGGCATCGCTTGCACATCGGCTTGAATCAATATCGTCGTGCGACCTCTCTTACCAATCACGCAGGTTAAATAATGGGTTTCATAATCGGCATGGACGAAGCAGGGTACGGCCCCAACCTGGGACCGCTTGTGATTACAGCCAGTTTATGGGAAGTGCCCGGAGATCCGCGTGACTTTGATTTCTGGCAGGCATTAGATTCGGTCGTATCGCAAAAGAAGCCGGCGAAAATTTCACCGTTATTGCATGTTGCGGATTCGAAAGAAGTGCATTCCTCGTCAGCTGGACTGGCGCCGCTGGAAAAATCGATTTTCCCTTTTTTACAGCTATTGCAGGGAGAAAACAGACTCACAACACTGGATGATCTGTGGCGGTTGCTGATTGCTTCCCCCGCTCATCTCGATGAAATTCATAAACAACCCTGGAATGTCAAAAGTGAGTTTCTCATTCCGACAGCCGTCGATGTGGAAACGGTTCTCCAGTCACAGCAGAATTTGAAACAGGCATTCGATGCAGCGGGAATTCAGTTGAAAGCGTTTTGCTCTGAGATTGTACTTCCCGAACGTTTTAATCAACGGTGCCGTGAATATGGCAGTAAGGGGGTCTTGCTCACGCGTTTATGCATGCATTTGTTGACGCGTGTGTGGGATCGTGAATCGTCTGAGCCTACATTGATTATTGGAGACAAGCACGGAGGTCGCAATCGATATGATGAATTTCTGGATGAAGTTCTCGATGGCGATATGATATTTCGCGTCGAGGAATCAACGGCGAAAAGTGTCTATAAAATCGGAAACACCGAGATTCGGTTTCAGACAAAAGCAGAAGCCCATTTCCCTGTGGCCGTTTCATCAATGGTTTGTAAATATACGCGCGAAGTGATGATGGCGCTGTTTAACCAGTTCTGGTTACAGTATGTTCCGGATCTCAAACCGACAAAAGGTTATCCCGTTGATGCGCGCCGATTTAAAAATGAGATCGCGGCAGCACAGGAACGTCTGCAGATTTCAGATCAAATTCTCTGGCGCGGACAGTAAGAGGTGCAGTAGAGACCTGTAATACGTCTTTTTACAAAAACTAATCTGCCGGGAACTCTTCAGGTAGTTGCAGGTGTTTGATGGAGTAGGGGGAGCATTGTTGCTTCCAGCCTCCATCAACGGTAATCGAAGTTCCCGTGAGATAGCTGGCATCTTCGCTGCTCAGCATCACGATTGTTTGCGCTATTTCGCGCGGTTGTGCCCAGCGTCTTAAAGGGATCATGTCTTCGGAGACCTGACGAATTCGATCGCCCGTTGATTGCCGCCCGTCAGTGGCGATGTCTTTTCCCATCTCAGTGTCAATCGCACCGGGATTGACACTGAGCGCGCGGATGCCCGCGGGGCCGTATAATGTTGCCAGCTCGTAAGTCAGTGAATCGAGGGCTCCCTTGGCGGCGACATACGCTGGACTAATGCCGGCTGCCATTTGTGACTGAATGCTCGAAATATTAATGATAACTCCGCGCCTCGCCTGTTCCATATGCGCGGCACACCAGCGTGATAAAAACGCAGGGGCGGTCAAACAGACCCGTAATGTTTTTTCCCAGCTCTCGACTTCAATGTTTTTCATCGTGGTGATTTCGCGCCAGGCCGCATTATTGACGAGCACATCGATGCGTCCCCAGGTCTGCAAACATAATTCAACGGCGGATTCTGCATAATCAAGATCTGATAGATCACCGAGATGAGACTGGAATTGTCCTCCTGCTTTTTGAATCCGGTCCGTGACTGGTTCTAAATCATCTGTCGGTAATGCGAGCAGGAAACAGTCGTAGCCTCGTTCCGCAAAGCAGACTGCGGTCTCGCCGCCAATGCCACCTGCTGCGCCCGTGATCAAAGCGACTGGTCGGTCATTCATAGTGGGATCCTGTTCGTTCTGTCTCAAGAATTACGGCCAGCCATTCCTCTTTTTCCACATAAGGCAACGTGCGTAGTCCGATGATCAGGCCAGTCTGATCTGCGGCGACGGTCGTGGATTCATCACCACCTACCGAGCAGATGGTTCCCAGCGGATCTCCAATTTCAACCCGTTCCATCAGTTGGACAGCTGGTTCAAAGAAGCCTGCTACCGGGGCGTGATTTTGAAGTTGCAGGTGGCCACTCTCTTTACGGTCGTCTTCGATGTGGTGCAGAATCGGTTTTTGTTCAACGGGAAGATCGAGTAGCCCCAGTTCAGACATCACTGAAATGCAACCTGCCGCGTAACCTTCCACTGCTTCAGGATTACAGCCGCTGCCGCCACCCCATTCCGCATAAATGGCGGGGACCCCAAGGTCACGAGCTGCAGAAAGAGTGCGTCCATCCAAATGAGCCGACGTTCCCCAAACCACAGGCAGATTCAACGCGCGGGCCATCTGTCGCTGTGTATCCAGAATTGCCTGGTTTTCATGGAGCGTGTATCCGGAGAACGGGGCCAGGTTTGTATAGAGACCCCCCGTATGTAAATCAATGAGGTAATCTGCAGATTGAATCAGTTGTGTAACGGCGTGGGCAATTTGCTGTGTGATTGATCCTTCAGCCGCCCCGGGAAAAGTACGAGCCAGGTCCAGATCATCCGGACCGCGCCGATTGATACGCTCATATGCAGGTTGGTTGACAACAGGTACCAGTGTGACTTTACCGGCAAGCTTTTCTACGGGAATGCGATCTTTGACCTGTCTGACAGCAGCCATCGGTTCGTATTCATCGCCGTGCACACCTGCCAGAAGTAACAGATGTTTTCCCGGTCGAGCACCTTCGATGGTATACGACTCAATCAAATTATGGTTGGACATTCAAGATCAATCCTCAATCGAGACAGGGTCATCAGCTGATCGGCGAGTGTATTACTTCGGCGGGTCAATATGCCATTTGATTTTCGCGGTACTTCGTAACTTCTGAACTGTGGAATTCCAAAGTAATCGCGACAGGATATTGAAAATTTCTCCCCGTACATCTTCCAGGCTGAATTGTCCGGGATGTTTTTTGTTCAGCTTCACAATGTGAACGCCAAAGGGGCTTTGAAACGGAGCACTGATTTCTCCTGTTTTCAATGGAAAAATCTGCTGTGTTAACGCAAGCGGCATTTTCCCCTGATAGGCAGAAGTAACTAATTTACCGCCATCATTTTTACTCGGTGCTTCTGAATGCCGGGCGGCTGCTTCCGCAAAAGAGAATTTCCCAGCCAGAATCTGCTCACGCAGGGATGCTAATTTTTGTTTGGCTTTCTGGATCGCGTCATCACCTGGATCTTGAGGTAATTTCAACAGAATATGGCGGGCTTCTACGCGTGTGCCGTCTAATTCTTCACGATGTGTTTCGAAATAGCTTTGAATCCGGGCAGGAGTGATTTCCCGCTTCGCATAACTATTCCATGCTAAGGGCAGGGCAATCGCCGTGCGCAGTTTTTCAGGGGTTAATCCCATCCTGGTGAGAACCTGTTTGGGGTCGTCTCCTTTTTTACGAATCAGTTTTTCAATCTTTAATACGCTCTCGTCTAGTTGCCTGGGCGGAACCACAATTTTTTGTTGCGCCAGAAAGTCTTCCATCAATCGCTGGTTTACAAGACGTTCGAGAACTTGCCGGGTCGCAGGCTTAACATCACCTGTGATGCCGCGAGACAGGTAAGAAAAATCCAAATCTCCCTCTGTGATGTTATGCTGATTGACGGTGACGAGTACCTGTCTGGCATCCTTTGTCCCCTGGTTCTCATCAGCAGAAAACAGCGGCGTACTAATGGGAACAGCTGCCCAGATAGCAAAAATGCTGACATTCAGTATGATGCGATGAAAATTTGGCATTGTGATTGCTTCCTGCAAGCGGGAATGGATGAAAACGAAGAGAGTACGCGTGTCCAAATTTCATTGTAATTGGTCGGGTTTACTTTGTGGAGCCATTATGGCGATTCTCTTTCCTGATGTCAGTCTGAATTCATCATGGAAAATAATGAAATTCAAAGTTGGTCTTCAACTGGAAATCTCCTAGAATCACGCCATTCAGACACAAAACCTGGAAAAAGCGATTGAATTAGTCAATTTAATGCTTGTTGCCGTTCCATTTTCATTTTCTCACATTTCAGTTCTAACAAGGAATCCAACAATGTGGTCAACATTTTTTGCTCAAGAGAAACCTCCAGCGGATACGATTTCACAGGTGAGTTACCTTTGGGAAACTGTGGAAGAGTATGTAACAACACAGGGTATCCATCTGGCTATGAATATCGTTCTGGCTGCGGTGATCTTTTTTATCGGGAAGTGGCTGGCGAATATCTTGAGTCGATTTTGCAGCCGATTAATGCGGCAGGCAAAAGTTGATGAGACATTAACGCGATTTCTAAGTAATATCATTTTTGCAGTGCTGATGGTCGTCGTGATTCTGGCAGCACTTTCAAAGCTGGGTATCGATACCACATCCTTTGCAGCCATATTAGCGGCTGCAGGTTTTGCGGTCGGGATGGCGTTACAGGGATCGTTAGGCAGCTTTGCCTCGGGTGTGATGTTGATCTTGTTTAAACCGTTTAAAGTTGGTGATTTCATCGAAGCGGGTGGGACCTCCGGGGTTGTGGAAGAAATTCAGATTTTTTCATCTCACCTGCGCACTCCTGACAATATTGCGATTGTTCTCCCCAATGCGCAGATCACAAGTGGAACGATCAAGAACTATTCCAAAAAAGAAAATCGACGCATTGATCTGGTATTCGGTTGTGGATATGACGATGACCTGAAAGCAGTGAAATCCTTTCTGGAAGAAACGATCCGCAATGAAGGACGCGTGTTGGCAGATCCGGCACCCGTCGTCGCCGTTAATGAATTAGGAGACAGCAGTGTCAATTTTGTAGTACGTCCCTGGGTTAAGAATGCGGACTACTGGGACACTCGTTGGGATTTGATCGAAACAATCAAACTGGGTTTTGACGAACGCGGATTTAATATTCCGTACCCGACTCGCGATTTACACGTTTTTAACGAAGCAGCAGCGGGCAGTGAATAGCAGCAGATTCAAATATTGAAAATCAGATGAATACCTCGGACCAAAATCTGGTTTCGAGGTTTTTGTTTTTCAAGCCGTACAAATATACAACTGATACAGATAACAGAATCACAGTGTACGAAAAGTGTCGAAAAACTTTCTGATATGCAATCCCTAACCAAGAATTTTTGATGATCAAAACTCGCTTCAAGGTTGTGATGGATGCTCAATGTTCAGAAAATGATAAATCAAATATTAAAAATGAAGTGGCTCATCAGTTTGCAGGTTTCTCTGTTCCGCAGGATCGATAATATCGACATGAAACGTTACCGCCTGCTCCTCTCTTGATTTGCTTCATAATTACACAATAATATCCCACTCAAATGAATCCGCTTTCGTAGTAAGTAGATGAAAAGCATTAAAATCCAGTGACTCTGCCGCAATTAATTGGTTTCATGGAGAACGCGCATTCGTATATGAGAATGACTCGTAAAAGATCTATCTGTCAGACCTGTTGTTGTTTTTCTGGTCACCCGTTTTCAGTGTGATACCTCTACTCGCTCGTCAATCATAATCGATACTAAAAAGGAAGCAGGTTAATCTAAATCATTGTTTAGAAAAGGAACCATTTCACAATTTGTTCTCGTGGACTGGGTTCGAAATACTTACTATTACTACCCGGTTGATCAAGAATGTTAGTTGCCAACTCAAGCAGGCCCGAGTTGACTTCTATTTGGTCAACCGGGTCTTTTTTTACTCTTTTGATGTCAGTTCGATCCCTCAATTGAGGACACCGCTAATTTGTAACATTAATTTTATAAAACATAATTTTATAAAAGATGGAAAAATGAATACCATATTTTCATTAAGCATTTGAAAATACACGCAAAATTCGTATTATGTGGAATTACTACAGCAGACTATCTCACTTTCTTGCAACTCATGGACACTGATTGCACCAGGGTGTTCAGTACCTGTTCTCAAGGTTAACTGGTCTTTCAATCAATAAGTTTGATAGTTCATTTAACAATCTGTCTCTGTTTAATTCATTTCTTACATCATACGTAGAGTAACTATGCAATCCCCACACCGACCGAGTTTATTAAGAAAAATGAACGTTCGAAAAGTTTTGGAGGTAATCCAAAGCCAGGGAACATTAACACGGGCCGACGTGATGCGTTGCTCCGGAATCAGTGCCCCCACTGTTTCCAAGGCGGTCAGCGCATTGCTGGATGCCGGATTGCTGGAAGAACGAGAGACGGCAGAGTTTTCTGTGGGCCGCCCGGGGAAATTATTACAACTGCCGCGATTCAGTGCTCAAGTCATCGGCGTTGTTCTGGAGTGGGATTACTGCTCAGTTTTTGCTTCGGGACTGGATGGTCATGTACATGAAGACAAGCGGGATCGATTCAAGACGCCACAGACATACTCAGAACTAATCGAAACCATTTCAAAAAAAATTCTCCATCTGGTTGAGAAGCAGGAGGTACCGGCTTTAGGAGTGGGTATTACTGTTCCAGGTCTGGTTAACAGCAACGAGGGCCGAATATTTTTAGCCTCGAATTTACATATTATGGATGGTCAGGCCCCCGCGGTTGATATTGCCAGCCAAACCAGACTGGAATGTGTTCTGGTCCAGAAATCAACATCGCTCTCTCTCTCCGAAAAAACATATGGTGCCGGTCAGGAGCTGGATGATTTTATTAATCTGGATGTGACCTCTGGTTTTGGAATGGGAGTCTTTACAGGCGGGCAGCTATTAGCTGGCCAGCACGGCCTTGCGGGTGAGATTGCGCATACCACGGTCGAACCTGAAGGCGGACGGGTTTGTGGTTGCGGTAATCAGGGTTGCCTGGAGACAGTTGCTACGGATCTCGCTTTTACTCATTATGTTTCAAAGCGTGTCGGCAAAGAATTAGATTTTGAAGCGATTCAAGAAATGGTGCAGCAGGGTGAACTCGATATCACACCAGAGTTGGATCGAACAGTTGAATTTCTGACAATTGGTGTTGCAGCCGCGATTAATATTTTTAATCCTTCCCATATCTTTATCACATCCCGTCTCTTTGATCTGGATCAAGGTCTGTTTGACAAAGTCGTCGAGAAAGCGAAGAACCGCGCCCTGAAGCCCTCTTCTACTTCGTGTGAAATTGAACGTTCCAAGGGTAATAAATACCTGGGAGCCGTTGCCGGAATTATTAATCACCTGGCCAATGGATTGGGACCGCGACTGACATAGATTGATCGAGAGCAGAATATGTCCCCTTCCGCAGATAAAATATCTCACGAATTTGTTCAGGAGTCCGTTCATTTACTGAGACAGTCGACCCATAAAATCGACCATTGTCTGAACCAGCTTGACTCTGCGCAAATCTGGTGGCGGCCTGGCGAAGGACTGAACAGCATCGGGAACCTGATTCTTCATCTATGCGGGAACTTAAGTCAATGGGCCGTCAGTGGTATCGCCCAATCAAAAGATGATCGTCAGCGCGCGTTAGAATTCAGCACTGAGGTCCATTTTTCTGTAAAAGATTTACAAGCAAAGTTGCAGCAGACGGTAGATGAGGCTTGCCAGACTATGGAGTCTCTGTCTGCGGAAGTCTTACTGGAAAATCGAGTAATTCAAGGTTTTTCTGTTTCTGTTTTGGGAGCAATTTCACATACGGTGCCACATTTTGTTGGTCACACACATCAAATTATTTATATTACTCGTCTGCAAAAAGGGGCGCAGTACCAGTTTGACTGGTCACCCGATTCCCGACAACAGCGTGTTCCCATTTAGTTTGTTTGCAGACGTTCGCGTTCATCCTTCTTTTCTCAAAGTGATCGGACAAAGTTGTTAAGTCTGAGTATAAGAATGCTTGTCCTGTGTTTTGTTCCCGGCGATGAGGAATTCAATTGGCACGAACCCGGGAGAGATCCCGGGAATCCAAAAGAACAGATGAGAGCATAAGCTGTTCATGTTGATAATACACCAAAATTGCTACAATGTGCGGCTAAAGGTAAGTCGACCTGTTGGTGTCAGTTGGTGCTATTAGACAAAAGGTGTCTGTTCCATGTCCCGCAAATCGAAGCGGTCTCAGAAAAAATCCCAATTATCAACTCCACGAAAGGGGGTTGCAAAGCATACGACCAGTAATTTGGTTAGTGACGATCTACTGACATCTGGTTCCGATGCCAAATTCTTCAGAAGTTCTGAATGCTTCTTTCTCGTGATGTTGTTGTTGTGGTCATTTCTGGTTTCCTGTTTCCCGATGAGAAATATGGATATCTGGTGGCATCTGCGAACAGGACAGTTAATTCTGGAACGTGGTACCGTTCCCTACTTTGACTGGTTTACATTCGTTGATTCTGAACGACCCTGGATTGATCTGCATTGGGGTTTTCAAGTTCTGGTAACCTGGCTGTATCGCTGGGGAGGCGTTGACTTATTAATTTTATCCAAAGCGTTTTGTCTGGTGCTGACTATCGGTTTCGCCTGGTTCAGTTCTGGTCAATTTATCCCGACATGGTTGAAAGCGTTGTTGTGGATATTACCGGTCATCTGTATTTCTGGCCGTTCGCTGGTTCGTCCTGAGATGTTGTCGCTGGTTTATCTCGCTTTATGGATGTGGATACTCTGTCGAATGGACTCTCGCCCCAGACTGATCTGGTTGATTCCGCTGATTACATTACTCTGGGTCAATTGCCATGCTCTGTTTGTCCTGGGGCTGGTAGTCAGTGCCCTGTATATCGTCGATCATCTGCTTCGAATTTGGGGTCAGGGGCGATACGGTCTGGAAATGCCATCGACGGCGATTTCCGGGATTACATTCATCAGAGCAGGAGTGCTTACCGTTCTTGCTTGTTTTCTCAATCCCTATCTGGAACAGGGTGTCTTTTTTCCGTTGACCTTGTATGAAAAATTTTCTGTTGACCAGGCGTTTTATTCTGTTCGCATCGGAGAATTTCAACCGCCCATCAATTTTATCTTGAATAATGGGTTTCGAAACTTATATCTGGTCTCGCAGGTGATTCTTGCAGGGCTCACACTCATCAGTTTTTTTCCACTTTTGATGAGAAAGAAAGTGAATCCGTTTCGCATACTGTTATTTGTGGCATTCACACATCTGGGATGGAAGGCATCACGAAACACCGGAGTCTTTTCCCTGATAGCGGGTATCATATTGTGTGGAAATATTTCTGACTGGATCTGGCTGGCTCATTCTCAATCCGCCGCAGGCAGGTCGGGTGCGGAACCAAAAGTTTCTGGTGCACAGTTCAGTTTGTTTCCGTTCAATTTGTCTCGTTTCACAAAGCCGGGCACAGTGATTTCAGCATCTGTTTTTCTGTTTCTACTGGTAAGTTTATATTCAGGATACTGGAATCGTTGGGGAGGTGAAGGTAAGGTTCTGGCTCTAGGAGAGAAGGAAGCATGGTATGCACATGAGGCAGCGAAATTTGCAGGTCAGCCGGGTATGCCCGATCGCGGATTTATCTCCAATATGGGGCAGGCGGCTGTTTATATTTTTCATAATGGTCCCGAACGAAAAGTGTTTTTTGACGGACGACTGGAAGTCAACTCGAAAGAAACCTTCCAGTTTTATGAACAAATGAAACAACAGATGGTACTGGGCAAAGCTGACTGGACGTATTTACTTCAGGACGAAAAGGGACAACTCCCTGTCATCATTCTGGATAGCCGCTATTCCCGGATGGAGATCGGAGGCATGGCTTCCAATCCGGGTTGGCGTCTGGTATTTGCAGATCAGGCTGCTGCTGTTTTTCTTGACCTGAAGACTGCGAAACGTTTGGAGTTACCAGAAGTTGATCCCAGCCCGTTGGCTTATCCACCCGGAATGAAGGTCCGCAAATAAAGATCAGACATGGCTCTTTTTCCGGTAGCCCTGTTGGTCAAAATCAGGATACCAGAGAGCGCTTTCTCTTGCAAAACGATTCATCCCAGTGGACAGTAGAGGAAATGAATGTGAGTTCAAAGCCTGTCATAAATTCAGGCAGGTAATTTTTTCAATTTTTGTACGGAGAGAAAACACCATGAGTTATGCTCTGATCAGAAAACAACTGATCTGTGTGATGGCACTGATTCTGCTTTCGCAGACGCTCAATGTCGCACAGGCACAAGAGGCACAACAGCAGACGCACAAGTCACCTTTGGCGAAACTGGATCTGAAAACGGGAGATTCCATTGTGTTTCTGGGGGACAGTATCACGCACCAATGTCTCTATACTCAATATGTGGAAGACTTTTTCTATACAAGATATCCCGAAATGCGATTGAAGTTTCATAATGCGGGAGTCGGTGGCGCAAAGGCCTGGGACGCTCTGGTTCGTTTTGATCGCGATGTCGCCGCATATAAACCAAAATACGTAACCGTTTTACTCGGAATGAATGACGGTCAGTATCAACCGTTTAACGAAAAAATATTTCAGACGTATTATAAAGATATGCAGGAACTGATTTCAAAAATCGAAGAGATTGGCGCTCAGCCGATTTTGATGACCCCGACGATGTTTGATGCACGGGCAGCGCGACTTGGCAAACGAAAACGAGATCCGGCTGGCGTCGAATTGTATAATTCCGTCCTGGCCTATTATGGAACCTGGTTGCGCGATGTGGCTGCGAAGTCCGGTTTTGGTTTTGTTGACATGTATAGCCCGCTCAACAATATTACTCTGGCTGAACGACAGAAAAACCCGACATTCACCATAATTAAAGACGCCGTCCATCCCGATGCACCCGGCCAGGTAGTCATGGCTTATGCATTGTTGAGTGATATGAACGTCCAGCGTCAGGTTTTTCGAATTAACATCAGCAAAAAAGCCAATGGTGAACTGGCCGCATCTGCTAAAGGGGGCACGCTTACTGATCTGAAAATGACCGACGATGGCGTTTCCTTCACATGGCTGTCAAAGAGTCTGCCCTGGGTTGTACCAGAAGAAGCAAAGCTGGGTGCAGAGCTCACGAAACTGGGGCACCGGATGAGTCAGGAATCACTATCGATTCATAATTTACCCGCTGGCCGCTACGAGCTATCAATAGATGGTCAAGCGGTTGGTAAGTATTCCAATATTGCGTTGGCACGGCACATTGAGTTGCAGAGTAACGCGAAAACGCCTCAGTATCAGCAGGCAATGGAAGTGGCATTGTTGAATCAAAAACGAAACGCCGGACCGGTCAAGCAGAAACGCAACAGCTGGTATGCATTCCAGCAGTTTGCTCGTATCAAGCGGGTGCTGGATGCGCAAACAGGTCAGAAGAATGAGCAACAGACGGCTCAATTGAAACGTCTGGAAATGCAGCTCAAAAATCATGAAAAAACAATTCAGGAAAGTGAAGCTGCCAGTAAGAAACTGGAAGACGAAATCTTCAAGGTCAATCAGCCCGTTGCCCGCAAATATGTATTGAAAAAAGTTGTTGCCCGTAAGAAGGAAAACTAATTCTGACGCGAGCCAACAAATGATTGTCTAAAAAGCCAGGCAGCCTGAAGTGTATTTACTACAGGCTGCCTTTTTATTTCATTTGTGGAAATGCGTTTTAATTGTAACCGTCTCGTAAACAACACATTCATATGAAATCCACAGTAATCGTTTCCAGCGCGCCGAATCAAGCAGCTCTTATGCGGCGAGCCTCTGGATGATCTGTATCTGCATAAAAAAAGAGCATTTCCACGGGAGGCGGAAATACTCTTCTAATATAGATTCACTCTCGAAGTTTAGAACTCGCCGACCACATTTCCATCGTTGATCAGACTGAGTATCTCATAAGTGTTTCCATTAATATTTTCGCTGATGAACCGCACTCTTCCATCACCGAGTAAAAAATGGCAACCTCCAACATGCAAACTGGAAGCCGAAGCAGCGGCAGTCCCATTGATTCTGAAGTCAGCAGAGTCTTCTAATTTCATACCAGTTGCTCCACGATCATTATCTGCACCAATCCAAAGTCCGGCGGCAGGGTCAACCTTTGATGTTTTTTCGCCTACAATCAGCGTGTTACTGGTTCCGTCAGTAATATCACGGATTCGAGTGCTGGAATTTCCATAAAACGCACCTGGGTACGTCGTCGTGCCTCCACCAGTAATTGTTCCAAACCCACTGAAGTCTGTACCGAGCACAACGAGATAGTTAGATTTGCCAAGTGAAAACCTGAAAGCACCTGGAACGATTCCTCCCGAGGGATCAGAGGGGCAGATGTATGGAGCAAGAACCGTTTCTGCCAGAGCGACTGTCGGCGCATCATCGTGCCAATGTCCACCTGCCCCATTTCCCGAAGCACCAAACATTCGCTCTGAAATTTTATTGTAGAGGGGTGCCTGATCTATAAACGGTAAGATGTAAGTTCCCCAACCAATTCCCAGGTTCCCAGTACTCCCCATCGCAGGAGCAGTCACCCCTCCCTGATAAGAGAAAGGAAAGACACGGTGGGTATCGTGATAATTGTGCAGTGCCAGACCAATTTGTTTCATGTTGTTTTTGCAAGAGCTGCGGCGAGCCGCTTCGCGTGCCTGTTGAACGGCCGGCAATAACAGGGCAATCAAGATTGCAATAATCGCAATTACCACCAAAAGTTCGATAAGAGTGAATCCTCGTCTTCGAGAATAAATTTTCAACATCGTCCGCTCCCATTATTTGAGTTTGAGGATAAAGATGCTCGTACAGAGTTTTCAGCGTCGTCATGAAGCAGTAACAAGAGTTACCTTCTCATAAACAACACATTTACTTGAAATCCACAGTAATCTATCCAACAAGCCGAATCAAGCGGCTCTTATGCGTCGAGCCTCTGGATGATCTGAAAACCAGACATCCGGCAGCAGTTCGTTAAGCCGATTACCTGGTTGTATCGGTAATCTTCTCTACGCGTTCCGCAACCAGGTGCACGGATCAATATCGTGCCGTTTGCAACTGGCTGTCATACAGAACAGTACGGTTACCATTATCGCTGCCGACGCACAGCCTGTTTTTTCGCCCGATCGACTGAGCCCGCAACGTTCGTTCAGACAGATTATTGTCGATGGATAAGTCGCCGTGTTCCATTACGACATCACGTTGTTTCACTTTACCGCTCATGATTCATCCTCTTGAAACGAAAAACGGATTCGTTGAGGGGGATTCTATCAGGCAGTGCAAGATGTGGTTCATCGAACGGAGACTTTTGATTAAAGTGCTCCGTTGTTCATAGTAGAAACAGGATCGTTAACAGGATGGAGAGGGGCAGAAGTACCGCACAGCTATAACCCATGTACCCAAAAAAGCTGGGCATGCGAATGTTGTTCTTCTCAGCGATGGCTTTGACCATGAAGTTGGGACCGTTACCGATATAAGTCATTGCTCCCATAAATACGGCGCCTAAACTGATGGCGACCAGCGAGACCTCATTCACCTTGGCGACCAGTGTAACATCACTCATCACAGGGCCAGATGCCGCTGCTGCTTTAGCTGTCTCAAAAAAGACAACATAAGTCGGTGCATTGTCCAGGAAGCTGGAAAGAATTCCCGTTGCCCAGTAAAATTTCCAGGGAGCATCAATGCCGAGTGAGGCACCATTTACTTCTAATATTTGAACCGGTGCCTGCATGCAGACAAAGATACCGAGGAACAGAGCGGCCACTTCCAGAATCGCCTCGTAGTTAAAAGAGTTCTGTAGTCGAACACTTTTTGATGTGGTTATCAGGGAGACCCCCGCCAGGAGAAACATGCAAACTTCGCGGAAAAAATGAGGAGCATGCCAGCCATTTGTACCAGGTACAGCTTTAGATGGATCCAGTAATGCCACACACAGGATCACCAGGAGTAACCATAAGAAATTGATGCCGCCTCTCAAGGCAAATGGTTCGATTGTTTCCGGTACTGCTTCCACTTTTTCCTTGTTCTCTTTTTTGTATCGAATTGAGTCAAATACGAAATAAATTGCCAGTAGCGCGCAGTTCATTGCCAGCCACATCGGCCAGAGCGAAAGTGTCCAGGTAAAAGGGACTCCCTTCAGAAAACCTAAGAACAATGGTGGATCTCCAATGGGAAGCAGACAGCCACCAGTATTACAAACAACGAAAATAAAGAAGATCACGGTATGGGCAACGTAGTTTCGATTTGCGTTTGCTTTCAAGAGGGGGCGAATCAGTAACATGGCTGCGCCCGTAGTTCCAATAAAGCTGGAAATTGCTGCACCGATGGCGAGGATGCCTGTATTTAATCCCGGCCGGCCTACCAGATGCCCATTAAAGGCAATGCCACCACTGATGACATAGAGACTGAAGAGTAATGCGATAAAAGGGACGTATTCACCAAGAATGGCATTTTTGAGGACGACAAAAGCCGCTGAAATTCCTGGTTCCGACAATTCATGTGTTCCATGATCCAGAACGCCATGGCCATGCAAAAACGTATAGTAGAGCAATGTGACCAGACCCAGACTCACGGCAACGAGTAAACGGTTTTTGTTATGTTCCCACCATTCTTCTGTTTTATGAATCAATGGTAGAAAAGCGATACATAACAGCAAAGCAGCAAAGGGAAGGATGCTGTAGAAAGCAGGTGGTTCTGGAACCACATGCGGCACATCGTGTGCTGCTTCCGTTGTTGATACAAGGTACGTTGCTTCCAGATGCGTGTGTGTATCAGCGATTAAGTTCATCTCAATCGCCCTCCGTAATTAGTGGGGATAATTGTAAATGGGTTAAATACCCGGAATCCATTTTGAACACCGTAGTTGAAAACAGTAGACAAACATTGACCTGAATAGTGAGTCAGTTTAAAGCATTGGATTATGGCAGGATCGGGAACCCGGCACAATCTCCAGATCGGTGTGAATCCAGATTGAGGTTATGAATTTACATTCTCGATCTGTTGTTCGTCAACTGAAGCAGAATTGAATTTTATTTCAGACAGATACTGTTTAATCAGCTCGGCTGCAGAGGTACTCTCCAGAAGCTCCAGGCTGATCAGGGATTTGGCCAGTAAGATCGGCGGTTCCAGTTGTAAAGCAAGGAGATAGGCAACCTGTTGATGTGTGAGGAGTTGATTCTGAATGGCGATTTCGCCAAATCGAAGGCCACTATTCTTCTGCATTTCAAGTATTTCCGCGACTTGTTCAGCAGTGATTAACTTTTCAGAAACGGCAAGATCACCTAATAGCGTTCGACCATCCTGTTTTGGACATTTTAAGAGTACTTTGGAAATCGTGGGAATATCAAATATTTTTTTCGTGACCAGCCACCGACTAAACCGACTCCGTTTGACTGATTTTTGCATTTCCTCATCTTCTTTAGAGATGACAGACCGAACGTGTACTTGATTTCGCCCTTTTTCCTTGGATTCGTACATTGCTTCATCTGCTTCGGCAATCAGGCGTTCTGCAAAGTCCGTCATATTTCGATGGGGAATGCCAACGACAGCCCCCAGGCTGGCTGTGACCGGTACGCGTTTTCCTTCAAATTCAATGACTTCATTTTCAATCAGGGACCGCAGCCTCTCCGAAAACTCTGCCATGCCATTGACTGAAGGGTTGCTGACCATGACAACAAACTCTTCTCCACCATACCGACAGAAGACATCGGAACGACGTGTTGATTCATTTGCAGCCTTGGCAATCCGTTCCAGAACAAGATCACCAAACTGATGCCCGTATGTATCGTTCAGTTGTTTGAAATGATCAATATCCGTAAAGATGATCCCGATCGGTTCGGCGGAACGAATGCAGCGGTGAATTTCTTTTTCAAAAGCTTCATTAAAGTAAGACCGATTATATACTTTTGTCAGAGGATCATGAATTGCCTTACTTTGTAATTGTTTATTTTCTGATTCCAGTTTTTCCTTTTGTTCTTCAATCACGGCCTGGCGTGCACTGGCTTGAGAAGAATCGGCCTGCGCCTTCATCGTCAACTCAAGTAACTGCTGGTTAGCGATGGCCATGATTTCGTAAGGTGATCCAATATCATCCAGATTGACCTGAAAGACCTGAGCCGCTTCTTCAAATCGAGTCTGGACAGACTCAAGAAAAGTATGCAGATCATCGTGTGGCATATCAAAGAACTCAGCACTCAGATCCTGAAGACGTTTTAAAGCCAGACCACTGTTTGGTGAGCAGAAATAGTCACCAATGGATGCCGAGGTGGCAATGATCTTGATGATCGTAAATTCCGGATGAGATTCGAGCGCTTTCAGCTGTTCACAGGAATCATGATGGTGTTGAATCGCAAGTTGGTATTGTTCAGGCATGAGCCAGCGTTCCATCATTTTGATACCGACAACAGCGTGATTGATTCCCAGCAGCTCTGTTTCCAGTTCAGAACTGTGTCTCTGCTCTTTTTCTGCCTGTTCGAGGACCGGTAAAAGATCTTCAGGAATTGATTTCAACATGGCGAGATGACCGATGTCCTGAAGCAAGCCGATCAGGAATCCATCATATTTGAATTCGTTTCCGATTCGACCGGCTAATAACTCTGCTGCTGCAGACTGGATAATGGATTGTTTCCAGTAAGAATCGAAGCGTGCTTTGAGTGGACCTTCATTCACTGCAGATTCGGAAAGTGAAAAACTCAATGCCAGTGACGTAACAACCATCGTTCCCAGGAGTGGAACGGCTCGCTCAATACCTTTGCACTCAGACCGTAAGCTAAAAAATGAGGAGTTACTGGCTTTGAGAATTTTTGCTGTGATGGCTGGGTCCGTCTTGATCGTCTCAATGACTTCCTTCATTTCTGTATCAGGATTTTTCGAAAGTTCCAACAATTTGACAGCGACTGCAGGTAAAGTTGGTAGTTGATCGGATGACCAGATTTTTTCAGGAGAAATCATTCTTTGAGACCCTAGTAATTATAAGTTTTATGAAAAAGTGCCTGTTTTCAAAAACCGTCATTTTCTCGATGGTGTCCTGATGTTTCTATGCATACTTGAATTCAGATCAAGTGTGATTCGTCTCAGAATACCTGGAGTGGTTCAGGCGTTTGTAGTGACCCAGCGTTCCAACTTGCTTTTCAGGCTGTCGGGTGTAAATGGTTTGACGAGATAGTCAGACACACCTGCCTGGATCGCAGTCACAACGCGTGCTCGTTCCGCTTCGGTGGTAATCATGATTACAGGGATGTCTTTGTCACGCTGACGGATTTCTTTCAGGAGCTGAAGTCCATCCATATTTGGCATATTCCAGTCGCTCAATACGATGTCAAATGAGTTAGATGTGAAGTGTTCTAAAGCCTGAACGCCATCTTCTGCTTCTGTCACATCTTCAATGTTCAGCTTCAATAAACAACGCTTCTGGATTGTTCTCATTGTTCCAGAATCGTCTACAAGCAAAACTTTCATGGGAATATCCCTTTATTTCAAAGTCATTAAGATCGGTTTTAAAAAACAGTCAGAGTGAACGCTTACCGATCAGAAAATCCCGCTTCAATGGTGAAGGTTCCTATTTCTGAATCAAAGGCAATGCAAATTGGTGACACATTAGAGGGGTAATGCACTGTGTGCCCTTTCCCGGTAATGATATTGGGAATGCTGATGGATGCTTCCAGATGCTCAAGTTGCGCCTTTGCAGATCCGGCAATCATGTTCGCCAGTTCGCAGACCGCGTCACAAACCTCATCGTTGATTTCATCTACAGAAATACCAAGAAGGCGATCTAAAATTCCGATGCCTGCGCTTTTTGATAAACTCAAAACGAGAGTACCAGCGGCTTTTCCTGAAATTCCAATCACAGCACTCAGTTCGTGTTGGGGAATTTGATCTTCTTTTAAACTAAGGCCAGTACGTCTTGGCGTACAGCCTAACATCATTTCAAAAACAGATATTGTAGCGCTGATGATGGGGTTCACAAACTCTGCTGTGAGCTCCGATTTACCTGTAATCGTTGACGTCATGATCCTGTTCCTGCTTCCTGAGAATAAATCAAGTGCAATCATTCGGTTCTTGTAAGTATGATTCCATAAAGTGATGCCAACTTCTTGAATCTGGATGTTGATGAATGAAATCAATATCCGGGAATTCGAATTGAAAAAGTGTGTTTTCAATCACGTTATGCATTAAGAGCATAGATCACGAAAAAAATGATGTCCCCCAATATCAACATGATCCTGCAAAGAATCATTGCACAGTCACTGAAACGTTGACGGGTATTCCGGATGTGAGGAATGTGAGGGAGGTATTGTCCTCCAGGAAAGTGGGATTTTCCTCCTCATTCAACTCCAAAATGAACATTTGCATGCCAATCAGACACATCACACATTACCAGGAATCCCTCCCGAATACTCAAATAGATCGCATCTACTGTGCTGATGTATTTGAAGAGTCTATCCAGAGGCATATATCTGAATTAAGAGGCAGACTCATTCCACTCATTGATCAGCAGAGGAGTGTAGAAAAATCGCAACGTAGAGAATGACACTTATGAAAATGGGTATTGCTGATGAGTCATTTCGCGCGAATCGTGCATAAGCTGGGAATTCATGACAGGGTCGAGTTAGCCCGTTATTCAATCCGGGAAGGCCTGACTCTACCTTAATTCTGGAACTGCGTTATTGCCTTCAGGATTGAATTGTACCACGTTGCTGAATCAAGTGATTAATCGATTCAATTTGTGATGGTGTCAGTTCGAAGTTCATTGCTTTTGCATTTTCTTCGATCTGCTCAGCTCGTTTCGCTCCGCATAAGGCGCACGTGATGCCCTTCTGTTGAATGGTCCAGAGGATCACGATTTGTGGAATCGTAAGCTGGTATTCCTCTGCCAGTGTTCTCAACTGCTCAAGGAAGTCCTGGTTTTTTTCCCATTCATCCCCATGAAACATCGGGTATTTTTGTCTGCCATCTTCGGGAGCGAATTGATGGTTGCGTGGAAGTTTCCCAGCGAGCAATCCTTTCATTAAAGGCCAATAGACCATAACCGAAACCTGATTCTCTACACACCAGGGCAAGCGGTCATGTTCGATATCGCGCTGCAGCATATTGTATCGTGGTTGATACGCGGAAATCGGGCAGACAGCGGCAAATTCCTGAAGCTGTTGCAGGTTGAAATTTGAAACACCGACAGAGAGAATTTTGCCCGCTTCCAGCAGTTCTTTAAAAGCACCCGCCGATTCGCTGACGGGAATTTCAGGATCCGGTCCGTGCAGATAGTAGAGCTCGATTCGATCAGTCTTTAAGCGTGTCAGGCTTTCATCACATTCCTGTTTGATCCTTGAAGGTGAAGCATCGCGTACCTGTTTCTTTCCTTGCCAGTGGATGCCACCCTTGGTGGCGATCACGATCTCGTCACGTTTCTTTCCTAAAGCCTGCGCTATCAGTTGCTCACTTTCACCGTCATATCCGTAGCAATAAGCAGTGTCAAAGAAATTGATGCCGGATTCCAGGGCAGCCACTAATGTCGATAAACTGGCCTGCTCAGTAACATCCACACTCGTCACCCCGGAAATCGGCCAGCAGCCCATTGCGACCGGAGTGATTTGAATATTTGTTTTTCCGATTTTGCGCAAAGGAGCCATTCAATACTTTCCTCTTTAATATCCGTAGGTTAAGCCACAGTATAAAACACGTCTTATGAACGTGGGATGGTGATTCACATCGAATTGAATTAAACTGAAGCAAAATAAAGTCTCCAGCCATTTCTACATGGGACATCATATTCTTTACCCGAAACAAAAGAAGGCAAATCGAGATTATGTGTGCACGGTTTTTCTTATTTTCCCCTGACGAAGAGATTATGAGATCATTCCGCATGGTGAAGTTTCCACGGATCTCCCCACGTTTTAACATTGCTCCTTCACAGCCTGTTCTGGCAATCACGAATCATCAACACCATTTCAACGCGACGCATTTTCAATGGGGCTTGATTCCAGGCTGGTCAAAAGATCCCTCACCAGCCCAGGCCATGATCAACGCCCGCTCGGAAACTGCTGCAACGAAACCAAGTTTCAAAAATGCGTTTCGCTATCGCAGATGTCTCATTCCGGCAAATGGATTTTATGAATGGAAAAGTGCCGGGAATCGTTCTAAGCAGGCAATGTGCATCCGGCTCAAAGAGACGCCTCTGTTTGCGATGGCCGGTCTATGGGAACAATGGCAGGGGCCCGATGGGACTGAACTGGAGACCTGCTCTGTATTAACCACGACAGCAAACTCATTGCTGGAATCAATTCATCCCCGCATGCCTGTGATTCTCAACCCAAACCAGTATGATCGTTGGCTGAGTTCTGAAAACACGCCCTTGCCGCAGCTGGAGAGTTTGCTGCAGACGTTCCCTGCGGAGGAGATGCAGGCTTTTCCAGTCAGTTCGTATGTGAATAAAGTCGCCCATGATTCACCAGCCTGCATCGAGCCGATACAGGAACAGAAAACGCTGTTTTAGTTCGCGGTTTCTGGTGGTGGGAAGAGTGAAAGTAGTGACTCGATCTCTTCAAAATGTTCAAACAGATAATCGGGTTTACAGTCTCTGAGATCTTCCAATGGATAAACTCCAGTGGCGACAGCAATCACATTGGCCCCGATTGCACGGGCGCACTGGATATCACTGGGTGTATCTCCAATGACCCAGATGGATGCTGCTGCCACCGATTCAGAGGGATGCCGCTGCTTTATCTGATTGAGTGCTTCCTGTGCGACGTCATTGCGATCGGCATGATGGTCTCCGTACGCACCGAATTCAAAAAAGTGGTGCAGTTCATAGTGTTCCAGCTTCTGTCGTGCCCCGTGTTCAAAATTTCCCGTCAGCAGGCCAAGATCGATATGTGTGTGTTGCGAGAGAGTATTCAAAATGGATTTGATGCCGGGCAGCACGCGACCTTGTTGTTCTTTCAACTTTTCGGTGAGCAACTTAAGGTAAGCTGTTTCAAATCGTTTCCGATTCTCGCCCGTATTCGGAATTTCAAAGTACTCAAACAGATCGACCATAATCGCATGGTCGGTTCTTCCCGCTGTGGGAATTCCCTCGACGGGCGCTGAAACCTGAAACTCTTCTTCCAGCATATGCAGGATCGATCGTTGGCCAGCGCCACCCGTATCAATCAGGGTGCCATCAATATCAAATAAACAAATATGCATTTTAATCTGTTTCCAAAGCGTGAATTGAGTGTCTTAACAACTCACTATTCTATACACCTTGAATCACTTCGGAAATGCGGTTTGTTGAGACGGGGGAACCTTTTATTTCATGACCTGCTCTTGTGATCACATCGGCATCGATTTCTTTCAGACTTTGTTCATATCCTGCCAGCAATGCCAGGTCACAAATCTGATTGATATTTTCTGGTATCCCTTTGGTGACTTGATGTATTTTTTTAAATGCATCAGTAGAAAACAGAGCCTCGGAACTACCTGAGATGCTCAGTCGATGTCTGATATAACTTTGAGTTGTTTCTACATCGAGCTCCGCGAGTTCGATTGCGAGATCAGATAAATGAGCGACAGTACCAGCCTGCTTTGTATTCAGGTTCCTGACAGCGGTGATTATCGATAAAGAGGAATACTGTTGGTTTCCGGCATGCAGCAAACGTTCCAGAGTATTAACACACTCGGTACGGCTCTCATCAAAATGATCCAGAAGCAGTATGACACGGTTTTGAGTCAGTTGTAAGCCAGTCAGGTAGTCAACCAGTTTGCGCCAAAGCTGGGTTCGTCCAGTAGTATGCCCTGGACCCAGACGTAGCTGAGCACATAGCTGCCAGAGAAATTCCTCTTCTCCCAGACCAAACAAATCAATCGATTCGCTGTGATGTGGCGTTCTTTTCAATAAAGATTGAAATACCCCCAAAGTCAGAGACTTACCCGTTCCCTCAGGTCCAGTGAAGACAGCAGTTTTTTTTTGTTCTTCAGCCACAAACAAGAGTCGTGCCAGTGCTTCTTCGTGGAGTTCACTTTCGAAAAAGTAAGCGGGATCCAGTTGTTGATTGAATGGAGCGTGTGTCAATTTCCAATAATCGAGATACATGATTCTTTTTCGACCTGTTGAATTATGAATGAGAACTTGCTTGTTCCGTTTCTCTGCTCCTTGCAGAACACACAAGGATCGAGATACTATCCAGAGACAGAGATTAATGTTTCAGAGCAACGGATCATAACCCGGCTCTGAAGTTCAATTTTCCCTTATGGTTAAAATCGGCCATTCAGTGCCATTGGCATGACAGAACCATACTTCTCTATTTCTTTTTTTCTCAACTTGCCAATTTTAAAGAGCTTAAAGTATTTCCGATTTAGCACATTCTGAGAACATTTATGTCGCACCGATTTTATTTTGAAGGCTCCTTCGACTCAGATCAAATACTTTTGGAGGGGAGTGAAGCCCATCATTTACTGCATGTACTGCGGTTGAAGATCGGCGATTCCGTGTTGATCTTTAACGGGCTGGGTGTCGAGGCAGATGGTGAGATTACGAAAACGTCACGTCAAACAGTCGAGATCAAACTGATAGAACGGCGCGAAATCCCGGGAGACACTCAAGTTACCTTGATTTTAGCGACAGCAGTCCCCAAGGGAGACCGGTTTCGCTGGCTGGTCGAAAAAGCAGCAGAGATCGGTGTTTCCCGGTTGGTGCCGCTCATCACAGAACGCAGTAGCGTCGATCCCGGTGAGAACCGTTTGAAAAAATTACAACAGACCATCGTTGCTGCTGCAAAACAGTCAGGTCAGATCCGGTTAATGGAACTGGCGCCTGTGCAGACCTGGGGCCAGTTTCTGGAAGAATCCTGTCAGGACCATTGCCAGATCTTGATTGCGGACCCTGGCGGGAGTGGCTTCGAGCAATTGAACACGGTGTTGACTGGTACTCAGGCGGGACCTGTGATTTTACTCGTGGGACCAGAGGGGGGCTTCTCGCCTGCTGAAGTGAAAGCCGCTATGGAAAGAGGCGCAAAATCGATCAGGTTGAATGCAGGCATTCTTCGGATTGAAACCGCCGCCATTCTATTCGCAGGATTAATTCGCCTCGCACCCGACAAGTCTGAATGATGCAGGGAAGAGACACTCTCAAATCAGTTAAGATATCCCGCGCGGGCATAGAGCATGAAGCTGTAAATGACGACTGCCGCGACTACCAGAGAACCAAAGTTCAATAAATAGCGCGCGGTTTCTGGTTTTTTACGAACTACGATTTGCGCAATCACGGTTACGACAGCCACCAGTCCAAATTTGAAATAAACCATGCCTTTAATACCCCAGCCGGCAATAAAGTAATTGGCAATCTGGTTCGATTCAAAAAAACGAGTCGAATTTCCGGGCTGGTTTGTCCTCAGAAGTAAATATGTCATGAAAACATCAAGGGCATTGACTAAAATAAACACGCAGGTTTCACGTTCCAGCGGTAACTGATGATTCCAGAACGAGTGGTTCTTTTCTTTCTCAGGCGGGGTTTCTTCCATGACTGCTTCTTCCATGCTGAGTTTTGAAGTTTCAGTAGTTTGCCATTAAACCAGTTTGCGCAGTTCGTCTATGTAGCCTGGAATCGCTTTTTTGGGTTCCTCTTTTGCTTCATACTCTAAAACAATAAATTTATCGTAGTGCACGTCTTTCAGCATTTTGATGATGCGTGGGAGATCCGCGGGAACTTCTTTGCCTCTGATACCCATTTCCACCTTGATCTGGGCATTGATCGCCAGTGGAGCAATCTTTTCGAGGTCCGCATAAGGAGTTTCTGTGTGAAAGTTTCCACTGTCAAAGTTGACGCCAAAGTTAGGTGCTTTGTTAATCCCGTCAATGATTCGCATCATTTGCGCGGGAGTGGAAGTGATGCCTCCATGATTCTCGAGTGCCAGGCTGACTCCTTTCTGTTCTGCATATTTCAGCGATTCATTAATGCCTTTCTGGCACATTTTGATTGCTTCGGCTTCATTTCCCCCTTTGGGGACTCTGCCTGCAAAGATCCGAATTACGGGTGCTCCCAGAATCGCGGAATAATCGATCCATTGACGCGTCATTTTCAGTTGTTCATCGCGGGCTTTTCCAACCGGTAGACAGAAATCATTCCCGATGGCGGTTCCGGAGACTTCCATTCCCAGTGAACTGGACAGGTCACGTGTCTGTTTCAGGTAATCATTGCTGACCGGATTCGGAAAGTAATAGCTGGTCAGTTCGCAACCATCCAGTTTCAGCTTGCCACAGTACTTCACAAAATCCATGATCGTCATGGTCGCAGCCGCTTTCTTTGGTCGCGGCTTCGGCCAGCTTTGTTGCAGATAACTGCGGAATGAATAGGCGGCCAGACTCAATTTTAATTTCTCAGAAGGACATTTCTTTTGAACTCCTGCTGACAATTGAGTGTCTGACATCAAAGAACCTGCGGTCAGCACTCCCAGTCCCCATGCGGAAGATGTTTTCAGGAAGCTGCGTCTGTTGGTTGCCTGGTGGGTCTGAGTCTGTAAATCAACTGCCATTATGTTTACTCCCGGAGTGAGCCAGTAAAGTCTGATTCATTGAAATGTAAGTATCTCATAAAACAAAGCCGATTCATTTTGACAAATCTCAGAGCTGAAAGAAACCCTTGATCTCAAAAACAGGCAGAATTGCAAAGTTTCGGAGGATGGCTAAACTTACGCTATAACGCTTGAGATCACTGCCAGCATACCTGTTAGTTTGTTACGATGTCAGGCCGGGGGATTCGCCCTGTCACATTGAGAATCGAATTAAGGCCGGGCACTTGTGCCCTTGAACTATTTTAGGAAGATCGGACACAATGCCTCGTTACGACGCCAAGCGGATTGAAACCAAATGGCAGAACTATTGGGATCAGCAAGAAACATTCAAAGCGGGCGATTTTGTTGAGGGGAAAGAAAAACTCTACGTGCTTGACATGTTTCCTTACCCGTCCGGTGATGGATTACACGTAGGGCACCCGGAAGGATATACGGCAACCGATATCGTCTGTCGTCACGCACGTATGCAGGGTAAGCAGGTTTTACATCCCATGGGTTGGGATGCGTTTGGCTTACCCGCCGAACAACATGCGATCAAAACGGGCACACCTCCTCGCATCACCACACAGAAAAACATCGATACCTTTCGACGCCAGTTGAAGATGTTGGGTTTCAGTTATGACTGGAGTCGCGAATTTTCCACAACCGACCCCGACTACTTCCGTTGGACCCAGTGGATCTTCCTCCAGTTGTTCGAGTCCTGGTTCGATGACGAATGTGAGTGGACAGGCCCTGATGGGAAAAAACGTGTTGGCCGCGCGCGACCTGTCAGCGAGTTACCGATTCCCGAAAAAGTGAAGTCAGCCGGTGAAGAAGCGACACGCCACTATCAAAACCGTCATCGATTAGCCTACCAGCACGAAGCACCCGTCAACTGGTGTCAGGCATTGGGAACCGTATTGGCCAACGAAGAAATTATCGATGGTAAAAGTGAACGAGGCGGTCATCCCGTCGAACGAATTCCCTTGCGTCAATGGATGTTGCGCATCACGAAATATGGAGATCGTTTGATTGATGGCTTGGAAGGTCTCGACTGGTCGGATTCGATCAAGTCATTACAAAAAAACTGGATCGGTCGCAGTGAAGGGGCTGAGGTTGACTTTTTTGTCGGTTCCGAACACGAACGCGATTCCCTGGAGCAAGCGTTTGAAATCTGGAAAGGATCCCGCGCGAAGTCACGCTTCCCGGAAGACCCTGATTCTGATGTCTTACGAATTTATACAACACGCCCCGATACATTATTTGGTGCTACCTACATGGTATTGTCGCCGGAACATCCCTTTGTAGATCGTTTGACGACAGCAGATCAGCGCGAAGCGGTGGAGGCGTATCGGCACAAAGCATCACTGAAGAGTGACCTTGATCGAACCGACTTGGCGAAAGAAAAAACGGGCGTCTTCACGGGGAGCTATGCAGTCAATCCTGTCAATGGTGCACAGATTCCTGTCTGGATCGCCGACTACGTTTTGATCAGCTACGGCACCGGCGCCATCATGGCGGTTCCCGCGCACGACTTACGTGACTGGGAATTTGCTGTTGAATTCGATTTGCCAATTATTCCCGTCGTAGAGCCACCGTCTGGCTATGAACATTCCAAAGAAGAAGCTGCCTTAGAATCGGAAATCGACGGAGAAAAACGAACTCCGTTTTCCGGTTTGGGAACTGCCATTCATTCCGGCGAATACGATGGCTTAAAAACAGCCGAGTTTAAAAAGAAGATCACAGCAACGCTTGTTGAACAGGGTGTCGGAAAAGGAGCTGTCAACTATCGTTTGCGTGATTGGCTCTTCAGTCGACAGCATTTCTGGGGTGAACCATTTCCAATCTGGCATGAGCTTGATGACGAAGGAAAAATTACCGGTTTAATGCGACCTGACACGGAAGACAGCTTGCCGGTCACGCTTCCTGAGTTGAAAGACTATAAGCCAGCGGGGACTCCCGATCCACCGCTTGCCGCGGCACCGGAAGAATGGTTATATAAAACCGACACCGATGGAACCCGTTTATATCGCGAAGTCAACAGTATGCCCCAATGGGCCGGCTCTTGCTGGTATTACTTGCGGTTTGCAGATCCCAATAACAACGATCGTTTCGTTGATCCGGAAAATGAAAAGAACTGGTTGCCCGTTGACCTCTACATTGGTGGTGGTGAGCACGCGGTTTTGCATTTGCTTTATGCCCGGTTCTGGCATCAGGTTTTATTTGATCGCGGGCATGTCTCTTGTGCAGAACCATTCCAGAAATTAGTCAATCAGGGAATGATCTTAGGTGATGTCGAATTGACCGGTTTTCAGACTGCAGAAGGTGCCTGGGTCTCTTCCAAAGATGTTGCAGAATCGGAAGAGTCCGACACAAAGTGGATTGAAAAGTCGACAGGAAAACCGGTGAGTGCCATCAATCTGGAATCTGATCAGGTGGAAAAGCAAGGCGAAGATATCGTCCTTGTTGATGATCCTGCGATTTTTGTAAACAGTCGCGCTCATAAGATGTCGAAGTCGCGGGGCAATGTGGTGAACCCGGATTTCGTCGTCGAGCAATATGGTGCTGACGCCTTGCGAATGTATGAAATGTTTATGGGACCGTTGGAAGCAACAAAGCCGTGGAGCATGAGCGGGGTCGAAGGTGTCTCTCGTTTTGTGGGTCGTGTCTGGCGGTTGATAATTGATGAGCGCGCCGAAGAAGTGACGTTAAGCGACGCGGTTTCAGAAGAAGCACCTACGGAAGAGCAGTTGCGGATTTTGCATAAAACGATCAAAGCCGTTACGGAAGACATCGAGAAATTATCTTTCAACACAGCGATCAGCCGTATGATGGAATTTACGAATGCGATGGGGCAACAGAAAAGCAGATCGAAAGCCGTATTGTCAGACTTCGTATTATTACTTTCACCGTTCGCACCGCATATCGCAGAAGAACTTTGGGAGATTCTCGGGCATACGGATTCATTAGCGTATCAGTCCTGGCCGAAACATGATGAATCGTTATTGCAAGAATCAACGGTCGAAATTCCGGTTCAGGTTAACGGTAAATTACGATCCAAAATCTCGGTTGCCGTCGACGCCGATCAGGCGACGATGCAACAGGCGGCGGAGCAGGACGAAGCCGTTATACGTTTCCTTGAAGGGAAAACCATTGTGAAAGCAATTGTCGTTCCCGGCAGAATGGTTAACTTTGTCGTGAAATAAGACATGAATCAGGGGAAACGATCAAAAAGGTGTTCAAAACCAAAAACGTTTAAAGAAGCACGATTCCTGTAGGGTGCGGACCCATGTGTCCGCCCGTCAGGGTTGGGGTGATTGTTTTTGCGTTGTGCGAATGTTTTTTGAGGTTCCATTGTGGAACTGAATCAATGGAACGTCGCAGGGCGGGAAGACACATGGGTCTTTCCCTAGGTGGTGTCACTCATGCCTCAAACGAGTCAATATCCAACATTGGGATTTCGTTGCAAGAAACTAACCGTGTTGACATGTAAACAATGGCAGAGTTACGTTTTGTGACCATGCGAAAGCGAATTCTCTCGCAGAGACTACTCTTCATCCACTCGATAAAGGGGCTGACTGATTCCTGTGGCATCGACGGACCAGGGGAGCCAGGCAAATGAAACTTCGTTGACCATCAGGTCGGACTTGCGAGGACGAACGAGATACTCTTCGATTTCCAGATCTTCAGGTCGAATGGGCTCTTCCAGCTCATCGAGTTCCTCCTGAAACTCTTGTTCTAATGCCGCGAATTTTTCCTGTTGAACTTCGAGGGCTGCTTTCGCCCGGCCGATGTCACCATGCTCTTTGGCCGCCTTTCCCATGTTACGGGCTGCGGTCGATGCTTTTCGCACATTCGTGGCGCTGGCGACTTTTCTGCCCATAATGGCTCCGAAAATCGTCGTTCCAATAGAGAGAAACGTACTCATCTTTTTGTCACTGTACTGTGCTTCTTCACGCGCGACGCGGTCTTCCGCCGTGCGAATGCGGTTTTGAATCGTATTGAATTTCGAAGCATATTTAGCACGCAACTTTTCGATTTGCAGGTCACGTTTTTCGCGCATCAGTTGTTTGAGCCGTGCGCGAAATGCGGCCTCGTCTTCATCAGGGGCGGAATACAATTTCGGACTGGCACTACGCCACAGTTTGAGTGGGTGTTCCTGATAAAGAAACGTTTTCAGATGTTTGCTCCACGATCGATATGATGCCGGTTTTGTCATTTTGCTGACGATTTCAGAAAATTGTGCTTTTTCATTCGGTTCGTCATCGTATTCCAGATTGCCGGGGGGAATCAAAGTCGCTTCTTCCCACAGAGATTCCGGGAGTTCGCCCGTGATCGCGGCTAACATGGCGACATCCTGCCACAGATCCACTTTTGACTTGGCATCGGCATACCGTAACTTCGCGACTCCTATGATTCCCGGTCGATAAACGAGTTGACTGCCTTGAGATAACATTGTGGATGTTGTGAAAATTCGTTGTTTAATGTCCGCAGGAATCAATGGCGGCTGACTTGAATCACTTTCCGGAGTGGATGAAATGGCGGGAGCAGCGACCGGGGAACCAGCGGATGCTTCAGCGGCCGCTGAAGCGGCTCGTTGCTTGCGAGGGTCCATCAAGGTTTTGATCTGATTCCGCGTCAGGGGGCCGCGCAGATAAGAGAGTGCCCATCGGGTGTGGAAAATCACAGGCGCGTCTTCATGCACATTATGTAACAGAAAGACGCGACTTCCCAAATCAGATAAGATCGTTTCCATCTGCTGACGATCAAAACGGCTGCCTGCAGATCCCGAAGCACTTTCCAGTCCATCCAGAACGCGCGCTTTATCTCGCTCGGTTTGTAGACGACCGATAAACCAGGTGCCCGTATTCGAGAGCCCTTTGTAATCCAGGTCGACCGGGTTTTGTGTCGAGAGCACGACTCCCAGCCCAAATGCACGCGCCTGTTTTAACAGGGTTAACATCGGTGTTTTGGAAGGCGGATTAGCGGTCGGCGGAAAGTAGCCGTAAACTTCATCCATATACAGGATCGCCCGCAGGCTGGATGTCCCCGATTGACTACGCACCCATGCAAGGACTTCATTGAGCAGTACTGTCACAAAAAACATCCGTTCTGATTCCGAGAGGTGGGCGATTGAAAGCACGGAAATGCGCGGCTTCCCTTCTTTTGTCATCAGGAGACGTTCGACATTTAAGGCATCTCCCTGCATCCAGGATTCAAAACCGGGTGAAGCCAATAGATTATTGAGCTGCATCGAGAGCTGGATTCGGTCCCTGGAAGGATAAAACGTTTCCAGATCCAGAAAACCAACTTTCTCGAAGGGGGGGACCTGAATTTCCTGAATCAGGCTCGCAACGGAAACATTGCGTTTTTCCTTCCAGGCGTTGCTGAGAATATTCGACAACAGGATATGTTCACGGCTATTTATCGGGTCAGCGTTGATTTTCAGTAACGCCAACAAACCGGAGACAGCCGACATGATCCGATCACGAAACGCGTCGCTGTCATTTAAAACAGCATCACTGGGCGCATCAAATGACTTCAAGACCGAAATCGGCAAACCGGCATTGCTGCCGGGAGTGTAAATTGCCATGTCGACGGCAGAACGCAGTCGTTCGATGCGGGATGCATCTTGTTGCCAGTCAGCGAGTCCTTTTTTCCAGAGGTCGGCAGTCCAGCTGGCAAACTCGTCAGGAGTTTTTCCTTTACGAACGGCTTCGCTTTCTTCAACCCAGGGGCGAAAGTCATCCGGTTTTAAATCTGGAAAGGTCAGCAGCAGGTTTCCCAAATCCCCTTTAGGGTCAATGGCAATGACGGGAATGTCATCGATGGCAGCTTCTTCCAACAGAGACAGACAGAGTCCCGTCTTGCCACTGCCTGTCATTCCGACACAAACTGCGTGTGTGGTCAAATCTTTGCTGTCATACAAAACCAAATCATCTTTGACTGTCTCATCAGACAGGTCATATTCTCGACCCAGGTAGAATGCGCCCAGTTTTTCATAGGGTTGATCAGTCATTGCTCACCATAAAACCTTTGAATCAGTTGTAAGAATAGAGAATGAAGTCTCTGTTGGAATTAAGACGTGGTCGGAGAGTGATTTCCGACAAGTAATATCTGCCATGAAATCAATGATAGAGTACCATGATAGGCTGACGAATTCACGTTTTGAAAGAAAATCTTATTTGAATTCCTCCCTAAATCAAAATCTGTGAAAACAGGCGATTAGTGAGGTTCATCCTGCTCAGGCACCACAGAAAAACAAGAGGACACTTCCTCAGGGATTCTGCGCGGAGTGAGATTTTCGTAATTCACAAACGCCCAGTTCGTCTCGGCTCGGACCAGAATTTCTGAATCGTGAGGTCGCAGTATGCGATACTTTCGGAGGGATTTGACTTTTTGAAGAGTGGAAATCCAGGTTTGTACGATAATTTCCTGTTCTACAAACGCCGGTTGTAAGTATTCAATATAGTGACTCCGTGCCACCCAGCCGATTTTCAACTCACGATAGCGGCGGGCGGGCCAGCCATTCGCGGCCGAATGTGCCACTGCGGCATCCTGTAACCATTTCAGATAGACAACATTATTGACGTGGCCCAGCCCATCAATTTCCTCTTCCGTGATGAAATGCTGGTATTCATAAATGCGATGCATGGAATTCTGATCCCGGATTATGGTATGTTATCACCTGAGTTGATTGTGCGAAGTGTTGAGTCGAATGCACAACAATATCCAGATCTGATTTACTGAAATAGTCTAAAAAAAATTGAATTGCAATGGAATCAGGAATCCATGAATCATTTAACGTCTCTTCCGCTGGTAATCGGTTTAGGTGAATTACTGTGGGATTGTTTTGGTACAGAGAGGCGCCCGGCGGCGCGCCGGCCAATGTTGCATTTCAGGCAAATCAACTTGGCTGTCAGGGAATGGTTGTCACCCGTGTCGGGCAAGATGTACTGGGAACCGAATTACTCGAATTTTTGCAACAGCAAGAGCTATCGACCGAGTATGTCCAGGAAGATGAATCATTCCCCACGGGAACAGTGACTGTTGAATGTACCGATGCCAACGATCCGCAATATACAATTCATGAACAGGTTGCCTGGGATCATCTCGCATTTAATGACGCGCTGGCAACATTGATGCAACAGGCAAGAGCGGTCTGCTTCGGTACGCTGGCGCAGCGGGAAGCCGACTCGCGCGAAACGATTCACCAATGCCTGGCAGCAACAAAGGCGGATTGTCTGGTTGTATACGACATCAACTTACGCCAGAGCTATTACGACCGAAAATGGATCGAGCAATCTTTGTCGGCTGCCAAAGTCGTCAAGCTGAATCAGGAAGAATCAGAGGTGGTATCCCGCTTATTGGAGATCAAAACTTCTGACTTATTGCAGTTTGCCCGGCATCTTCAGAAAGAATATGGAGTCGAAGCCGTCTGTATCACACGCGGTGCCGAAGGGTGTTTGATTTTTACCGAAGATCAAGAATATGATATTCCCGGTACTCCTGTTAATGTTGCCGATGCGGTCGGAGCCGGCGACGCGTTTACTGCCGCTTTGATTTCTCGTCGATTAGCAGGTTGGCCCTGGGAGAAGTCAGCGATATTTGCGAATCGTGTTGGTGGCCTGGTTGCCAGCCAGACAGGGGCAATGCCTGTGTTACGAGCCGAGTTTGAACAACTTGGTCAAGAAATCCAGAACGGTTAAATTTCTTTAAGTATTTCCAATGTAAACTTTCAGTTAGAGTAAGGATCGATTTAATGCGATGTTTGAATCTGTTGGCTTTGTGCCTCATGCTATTTTGTTTTGTGGGATGTGCCGCTGAAACTCCGACTGCCGTCGATTCTGATCCTGAGGTTCCCGAAGCCGCTCCTGAAGAGAAATTTCAGGTTCTGCTGGAAACGACAAAGGGAAATATTACGATGGAAGTCCATCCCGAATGGTCACCCAAAGGGGCAGCACGATTCAAGGAACTGGTTGAACTCGGCTTCTATGATAACTGCGCATTTTTTCGTGTGCTCGAAAACTTTATGGCGCAAGTTGGTATCAATGGTGATCCGGAACTGCATGCCAAATGGCGTTTAAACAGTATCCCGGATGATCCCGTTGCCCAATCGAACAAGCGTGGTTATGTGTCGTTTGCAACCGGTGGACCAAATACACGTTCCACACAGTTCTTTATCAACTATGGTGATAATTCCCGATTAGACGCGATGGGTTTTTCTCCCTTTGCACAAGTGCTCGAAGGCATGGATGTGGTTGATTCTCTGTACAAGGATTATGGAGAAGGGGCACCAAGAGGAAGAGGTCCCGATCAAAAGCGGTTGAGCACTGAAGGGAACTCTTACCTGAAAAAAGAATTTCCCATGCTGGACTACATCAAGAAAGCGACCCTTATCAAGGACTCTGCCAAAGAGGGAGCGAAAGCAGAGGCGGTCACGCCAGCTGTCAAAGAAGAAAAGAAACCGGCAGCACCTGCGGCTGAGAAAAAAGAAGACACGCAAGCGAAACCAGAGAAAAAGCCAGCAGAAAAAGCGTCAGCAAAGAAAACAGCAGATACGAAAGAGCCGGTTAAAAAAGAGCCAGTCAAGAAAGAAAATTAATCGTTGACCGGCATGCGAACAAAGGGAGCCCGGATGCAATCTAATGCGTCCAGTTCCCGGGTCGCTGTCTGAAATCGGCCTTCTGTCGTTCGGTGTGTCATAATTACCAGTGGAACAATGGGATAATCTTCAGTTTGATCGACTTCGGGGGCTTCATGTTGTACCAGACTGGCAATGCTGATCTGATGGTCTCCCAGAACGTTGGTAATGTCCGCTAGGACATGCGGGCGATCTTCCACATTCAGTCGCAGGAAGTAACGTCGAGAAATATTTTCGCGAGGTAAAATCTGAATCTCCTGATTGGGATTCCAGAGATTCAGTCTGGGAAAGGTGATGGCGGCTCGACCGACGGCGACGTCAATCAGGTTGGCTACCACGGCAGACGCCGTTGCCATCTGTCCGGCTCCCATGCCTGACAGCCAGACTTTTCCTACAGCGTCCCCTTCCAAAGCAATTTTATTATACGCGTCTTCTACGTGTGCCAGTGGATTATCGTTGCGAATCAACGTCGGTTGGGCATGCATCTCCAACTGACCATCCAGTAACTTTGCTACTGCCAGTAACTTGACGGTATATCCCAGTTCAGATGCGTACTGTAAGTCAGAAAGTGACAGCGAGTCGATTCCCTGTCGCAGGAACTGATCCAGGTTGACTTTGATTCCCAATGCCAGTTGCACAAGAATCCCCAGTTTCTGAGCGGCATCAGTGCCATCAACGTCCATGGCAGGATCGGCTTCCGCATAACCGATATCCTGAGCCGTTCGAACGGCGTCTTCATAACTTGTGTTTTTCGAAAACATTTCTGTCAGTATATAATTGCTGGTTCCATTCAGGATCGCTTCAATCGAAGTGATTTGATTGGCAGTCATCGCCTGTGTGACTGTTTCAATCAAAGGCACACCTCCGGCAACAGCCGCTTCAAAGCAGATGCAGCGCCCCAGTTCTTTAGCACGCTGAAACAAGAGCTCTCCTTTTTCACAGAGAAGTGCTTTGTTGGCAGTTATGACATCTTTACCGCTTTCCAGTACGCGTAACATGATATCGCAGGCGGGATCAATTCCCCCCACCAGTTGCAGAACGACATCGATTGATGGGTCATCGATGACCGATTCAAGATCGTCTGTTATGACGTCGGGAGGCAGTTGAATATTTCGGGTTCGCGAGAGATCTCTGACAACAGCCCGTTTCAGATGAATCGGGCGGCCTGCACGTGTCGTCATCTGTTCGGCTCGACTGAGCAGAATTTTTGCGACACCACTGCCTACGGTTCCCAAACCGATAATCGCGACATTTAAGGGAGAAGACGACATTCCTGATTCCTGAATTTGTTGAACGATGAATTAATATGAAGGGATTTCATTTCAGCCTCGTACTATAGACGGTTCCAGAGGTGAGTGGAACCATTGCCATATTATTCAATCGAATCCCTCACAGAATGTTATCAGATTTGTCGATAATACGGGTCAGTTCTGGTCTGAATCGATGTCATTTCCGGTTGACAGTTTATGTGAAGTGCATAGCGCCCGGAATAGAGACACGATCGTGATGCAGATCGATGAATGAGCCCATTCCAGAAGAGTGAGTCCGGTGAAACCATCGGCACAGATCAACGAATACAATGGAATTCAATCGTTCGAAAACAGGAAATGCAAATTGAATGAACGTTATTCGCAGGCGAGTAATTCTTTTGCGCTGACAAAGTTTTTCCAGGCTGCATATTTCTCTTGCTTTACTTGTTGCAGCAAAACGGGATTTCGACTCGGTTTGGATGGTTTCTGGAATAGTTTCATTCCAGCCTGAGACGGTGTGCGGCCTCCTTTTTTGGTATTACAGCGACGACAGGCGCTGACAATGTTTTCCCATGACATGCCTCCTCCATGGGAACGGGGTATGACATGGTCCAGGCTGAGTTGCTTCACACCAAATTTTTTATGGCAATACTGGCAGCGATAGCTGTCTCTGATAAAGATATTACGACGATTAAATTTGATCGTATTATTGGGAATGCGATTATAGTGCAGCAGTCGAACGACACGCGGAACCTGGATTTCAAAGTTGACTGAGAGAATCCAGTCTTCGAGTTCTGTTCGTTCATTAAATTCAGATCTCAACTCACTGATTTCAATCCAGGAGCCAAAGTCATAGTTCATGAAGCTGCCATCTTCAACGCTGATCACTTCTGCAATGTCTTTGCTGAGCAGACAAAAAGCGCGTTTGGCAGAGATCACGTGGACCGGCGAATAAGTCTTGTTCAATGCCAACACGCTGGCCTGCATGGCGCGGGACTGCGCCTGTTTGATAGTTGCAGAGATCATACGACGCCCACCCTCCCATTCACACGCAAGGTTATGGCAAAATCAAAGTACGATTAAAAACAGTTTGAATTACAGTGTATCTATCGCTCGCATTGCCGGGCATCTATCGCCTGACAATCGATGTTCAAAATCATTTTCTGTAGTACTGCGCGTACGCTCATCGCCGATATTTTAACTGGATCAGGGCATCCTGATCAACAGTATTTAATGCATGTGCAGAAAAGTAAGCGAAAAACAGACACATTGCTTCACCAGATTTTTATGATCGAATGAAGCAATGTCAGGTCATGGTAAAATTATTGAAGCCACGGCAGAGACGCTGTGGCGGGCGGCATCTGAATCAGTTTCACGTCGGAAACGTCTTTATGACCGGAAACTTCTGCCAGAGCTGCCTCGGGAACGTCTCCATCCACGTTCAAAACGGCGATCGCTTCACCACCGGGCTGGTTTTGCAGGCGTCCTAATGCCATGTGAGCAATATTGACATAATGATAGCCGAGAACAGTACCGATATAACCGATGAGTCCGGGCACATCATGATGTCGGTAGATCAACAGATTGCCGTCGAGATAGCCATCCAGATAAAATTCATCCAGCCGGGTCAGGCGTAAAAAGTCCTGGCCAAAAATGGTTCCCGCAGCCGAAAATTCACCTTCATCTGTTTCAACAGTTGCTGAGATCAGCGTAGAAAGTGTGCCCGCTTCGCTGGATCGAGATTCCGAAATGCCGATGCCACGCTCTTTCGCGAAGACGGTCGCGTTTACGATATTAATATCTGCTTCAAAGGCGTTGGAGAGCAGGCCGGCCGCAAAGCTGGATGTAATCAGTTTTGTCTGCTTGTCGGCGACCTCACCGCGGAACTGTAATTGGACACTTTTCAAACTGCCATGTTTCAGCTGAGACAAAAACACACCCAGTCGATGCCCTAATTCGATATGTGGTTTGAGATCTGCCATTTCAGCCCCCGAAACGGGGATCATGTTGATGGCATGACGAATCTCGTTGCGTGTCAGAAAGTCAGTAATAATTTCGGCCGCTTCCAACGCAACCATTTCCTGAGCTTCATCGGTAGACGCACCCAGGTGGGGCGTTGCCAGCATATTGGGGGCTTCAACCAGACGCCGATTCTCTGGAGGTTCCTGTGTGAAAACATCACAGGCGGCACCGGCCACTTTGCCTGATTCAAGGGCATCTGCCAGATCGTCTTCGTTGACGATTCCGCCACGAGCACAGTTAATAATTCTGACTCCCGGACGCATCGTCGCAATGCGCTCGGCATTAATCAGATCGCGGGTTTCATCAGTCAATGGAGTATGAACAGTCAGGTAATCGCAATGCTTGACCAGCTCATCGACTTCTTTATAAAGTTCGATGCCATGCTCGGCTGCGCGTTCAGCCGAGAGAAAGGGATCGTAGCCGATCACTTTCATTTCCAGACCCAGAGCGCGCTGGGCTACGGAAAGACCAATCCGTCCCAGACCGATAATCGCCAGTGTTTTTCCAGCGACCTGAGTTCCCGTTAATGATTTTCGATCCCAGCGACCGGCTTGCATGGAAGAGTAGGCCGGACCAATATTACGGGAAAGTGCCATCATCAATGCTATCGTCTGTTCGGCCGTACTGGTCGTGTTTCCCGCCGGCGTATTCATGACCACGATGCCTTCTCGTGTGGCAGCAACGCGGTCAATATTATCGACGCCCACACCCGCTCGGACAATCGCCTTTAATCTGGTTTGACCTTTCAAAAGTTCATCTGTCAGCTTTGTGGCACTGCGAATGATAATCCCATCGGCCGATTTGAGTGCTTCCCGTACTTCTTCCGGAGAAAGGCCGGAACGGATATCGACTTCAATTTCCGGGTTATCTTCAAGAACTTTTAGGCCGGCTGGCGAAAGATTGTCCGTGATCAGGACTCGGTACATGGAACTCACTCGCTTATTGAAAGTTGGGAAAATGAAAAGGGACCTCTACAATGGCCCTTTATAATACAGAGGTATTGCCCCTTAGCATAGTTCGCGAAAAAATCGCGCCAAGGGTAACAGCTCTGCAAACTGGGGAAATCTAAAAACAGTTTGATACCTTCGATGGTCAGACTCGTTATTACTAAGTAAAACCTCTATTTGTAACTGAAAAGGGGAAATGAGCAGCGAAAATCAGTATGATATTCTGTGCACATTCCACAGATTTTGTTTGTGATTACTATTTTTGAGAATTCATCGGTGAAGGTAGATATGAAGCGATCTCTCTTTAAAATTCTGATCATCGGTCTGTTAATCTGTTTGCCTGTTATGCTGCATCAAGCCTATCGGTGGATGACGGCATTACCAAAACAAATCACGATCGCTGCCGGCTATCCCGAAGGACGCTATCATAGTCTGGCTGTTCAACTCAAAACAATTCTGGAGCAAAGATTTCCTCTCAAAGTGCAGGTCCTGGAGACGCAAGGATCTCTGGAAAATCTGAAATTGTTAAGGAGTGGTAAAGCGGATCTCTGTTTTTATCAACCCGGTACGGAAATGGCACTCGCTGGAATGCGGCCCGGTCTGGAAGTGGAACGTGATCCCCAGACTCTGACAGAAGATCAAATCTGTTTTATCGCGAATTTGTATTCACAGGTTCTGCATGTCATCGTGCGATCTGACTCGGATATCATGAGTGTTGCAGACCTGAAAGGACGGCGGATCTCCCTTGGCCAGCGAGATTCCGGAGATCTGGCAGCCAGTCTGGCACTGTTACGACATTTGCAGATCAGCCTGGAGGATATCGACGCATCTTATCTTTCTTATCATGATGCCGAAGAACGCCTCGATCAGAAAACTCTTGATGGAATGATCGTGACAGTGGGAATCGAGGCGCCCGTCTTGCATGATTTGCTGGATACGGGAAATTATCGAATATTGGAAATTCCCTATACCGCTGCGCTGGCCCGGAAAGAGGCAGGCTTTAACGAATATGAGATTCCAGCAGGAATGTTTCGAAGTGCCGGGCCGGCAGTACCAGATCAGAATCTACGGACAGTGGCATGTAGCGCGCATCTCCTGACGAGGGAATCCGTTTCCGAAAACCTGATCGCCATTGTGACTTCGATTGTCTTGCATCAAAATTTCTCACGTCAGACACAATTACATGAATTGTTTGCAGAAGGTGGTTCTTTCGCACGGGATAATCAGGGATTCCCGGTTCATGCAGGTGCGGATTATGCTTATAACCCGGAACTCAAACCATTTCTGAATTCAGAGTTTGTTGAAGCGACAGAAGGGATGCGATCATTTTTGGTCTCAATCCTGATTGCAGGCTATTTCCTGTTTCGCTGGATACAAAGGCGGCACGCAAAGGTGATCGGACATAAGCTGGATGGGTTCATCAGGCAGTTAGTGGAAATCGAAAACAAACAGATGCAGCTGGATGGAAATAATGAGGAAGACGGACCACCATTACAGAAACTGCTTGATGATGTCACCTGTTTACGTCAGGAAACATTGAGACAATTTTCAGCTCATGAATTGAACGAAGACCGCGCCACCGATGCTTTTCTGGAAATGTGCCATGCATTGAGTGACAAAATTAATGCCAAGCTGTTAGGCTGGAAAATTGATCGACTCGGCAAGACAATCAATAAACCCTGATCGATTCGTTTTTCCTGAAATATTTCGGCACATTCACAATCAAATTTCACCCGGAAATAGTTCATGCTGGCTAATGGCAATATCATTAATTGTGTCCTGATCATAATGGGAATGTTGGGCTGTTATTTTTTTGTTCTGATTCCAATTCTCATTTTTTTTGCGATTCAGCACATGAAGTCGCCGCTGTTGATTTTATTACCCCCGGCAGATTGGGACGATTACTTTGAAGGTAAATGTCGAGTGGAATCGGACTGGGCCGAATCAAATCAAATGAAACGGGTGGGCATTTATCGCGTACAGCAGAACTTTATTCTGGTCTGGGAGCAAGTAGAGGACGCCACTTATCTTCAGTGTACGTTGTCTCCCTATGGTCGGTTTCACAGTTTTACAACGGTCTTTTCTGATGACTATTCCCTGCTGACAGCCAATGATCGGGAATCATTGGTCTTTCCACATCCTCCGCGAAGATTTGTGCAATCATTTGGTATCGAACAGCTGGGTGCCTTATGTGAAAAACATGAGTCTGCCGTTGCTGCTTTGAGGAAAGTCAAACATCTGGAACTGTCTGAAACTTTACCTGATTTTGAGGAACTCTATCTAAGCCAGGTTCAGAAACTGCATGCTCATGTGCGCGCGGTGCCCTTTTATCCCATTCGAGGTATCTGGTGGTATCATGTCGTCAGACGAATGAAATTTAATCAGCCTGTCAATTTAGATCAGGTCATTTTTTGAAAAGTAAGAGACATCCTCTGGCTATTCGGTCAGGCAAGTCCCATTTATTTTTTCAGCGCCCAAAGGCCGCGATGGATTTTCCAGCCTTCATTCCGTTTCTTTCGCTCAAAGCTGGTCTGATAATCCATATCATGCGCGGGAAGATGTTCTGACGGCACTTCGCGGCTTGTAAACTGGCTGGCCTGGTCCATCAGGGTAACAACACGCTCGAAGTACTCTTCCACATCGGTCCAAAAGTGAAGTTCACCACCATTTTTAAGAGCGTTGGTCACCTGGTTCACAAACACGTCTGTGAATATGCGGCGTTTGTGATGTCGTTTTTTCCACCAGGGATCGGGAAAGTAAACGTGTACTTCTGAAATTGATGAATCCGGAATGTATTTTTCAAACGCAATTCGCGCATCGCCTCCCAGCACGCGGGCGTTGGGGCGGTCTGCTTTCAGAAGTCGTGTCGCGGCACGCCTGCCTTCGCGATAATCAATTTCCATACCCAGATAATTTTTGTCGGGGTTTGCGCCACTCGAATTGAACAGGAATAAACCACGACCGGCTCCCACATCTAAAACAACCGGGTTGTCGTTCCCAAAAAAAGTACCCCAATTGAAGGAACCTTCCAGGTCGTCGATGGTTTGAAAATAGGGTTTCAGGTCAATACTGGGCTTGGAAGACTGCATGATTTGAGGGGGCAACATTATTTCAAGTATGGTAAGAAAGCAATTATTACGACGCACACACTGTAGAATAGATGGCGTGGTGTGTAAATTATCAATAGATCACCGATGGTCGTTTTTTGGGAGATCCCGATGTTACCTGAGTTTTTAATGCAAGCGGCAGATGAAGTAAAAACGGCTCTCTCGTTAAATAACGAGAAGCTGGTGATTGCAGAAAGTTGTACAGGAGGGCTGGTTGCAACTTTATTGACAAGCCTTCCAGGCATTTCTGATTTCTTTTGTGGTTCCGCTGTTGTTTATCGATGGGACACAAAAATGAAGTGGTTGGGAGTGCTGCCAGAAACTCTGGAAAAATATACGGATGTGAGCTGTGAAACCGCTGGCGAAATGGCGCTGGGTGTATTGAAGCAAACTCCTGAAGCATCAGTGGCGGCATCGATAACCGGTCACCTCGGGCCGAACGCACCCCCGCATCAGGATGGACTGATTTGTATCGCCGTGGCGCACCGAACACGATGCGACACAGGCAACTCACCCGAACTTGTGACCGTTGCTCCCTTTCAATGTGATACTTTAATTGCTGAGTCTCCGATCAATATTCAGACTGATCAGAAACTCACACTCCGACAACTCCGACAGCTTTCGGCCGCCAGGCAAATGTTGAAGTTGATTCACTCTGTCTGGGCGCAGTAGTCTTTTTTCCGAATTTCAATGAGGGAGGGGGGCAGAATAATGCAGTGAAAAACAAGGCGTATTTTAATTGACAGTTAATTGTTAACAATATACAATGAGGGTGTGGTTTGAGTTTGATCGAACAGTTGGGGCATTACAAGGAGTCTCCCTGGGTCTTTCGCTGTGACGAGTTGCATCAAACTGCGTTTTTTTGAATTCGATGATTTTGAATAGATGAACCAGCGGTTAAAATAAGCGCGCATGGATGTTGATGAGATTTTCCGTAAATGCTCACACGAGAGGGCCAGTCATTTTGCCTTTATCAAAAGCACAAATATCCATTTTTGCTGGATCGTTGATTGTCTGGCTTGCGCTCGTCGAGGATGCAAGCGCAGAAAACAGGATCGAGACCAGTCAACCTCCGACAAAAACCGCTCTGGTTTTCGAAAAACAGATTGTGCCCATTTTTAAAGCGCGCTGTTTTCAATGTCACGGCGAAAAGTCGAAAAAAGGAGGCCTCGATCTGCGTCGTCGGTTTACGATGATCAAAGGGGGAGATAGTGGTTCTGTTCTTGACTTGAAGAATCCTGAAGCAAGCCTGTTGCTGGAGATGATTGAAGAAGGCACGATGCCTCCTGAGGGAAAGCCACAACTCACCGAGGAGGAACGGAAACTGATTCAGCAATGGGTGGCAGCGGGCAGCCCCCTGGCAGGAAAAGACGAGCCCCAATTAGCAGACGCTGGCTCAGTCAGTCATGTGACAGAAGAAGATCGAAAATTCTGGGCTTTCAAACCACCACAAAAACAAACAGTCCCTGTAGTCAGGCAGAAAAATCTTGTTCGAACTCCCATTGACGCTTTTTTGCTGGCGAAACTGGAACAGCATGGTGCTTCTTTCATGCCGGTAGCGGACAAGCGGGTATTAATTCGTCGTTTGTCTTATGACCTGCACGGATTACCTCCGACGCCAACACAAGTCCAGGAGTTTCTGGCCGATCATCGTCCGGATGCTTACGAACGTTTGATTGACAGGCTGTTAGATTCGCCACGTTATGGCGAACGCTGGGGCCGACATTGGCTGGATGTTGCCGGCTATGCAGATTCCGATGGCTATCTGGATGCAGATCGAGTGCGACCGGAAGCCTGGCGCTATCGTGATTATGTCATTCGTTCATTCAACAACGACAAGCCTTATAATCGTTTTTTGCTGGAGCAGATTGCCGGCGATGAACTGACCAACTGGAAGCTGGCCGAAGAGTTGACTCCCGAAATGGCCGATAACCTGATCGCCACCGGTTTCCTGAGGACAGCACCCGACCCGACTTATCCCGGATACATCGAACAGCCTGAAGTGAATCAGGTGATAGCCAGTACCATGGAAATATTCAGTTCCAGCTTATTGGGACTGACAGTGCAATGTGCACGCTGTCACGAACACAAAATGGATCCGATTTCTCAGCGAGAATATTATCAACTGTGGGCTTTTTTCAACCCGGCACTTGATCCTCAGAAATGGATTGTCTCGCCACATCGTAATTTACCACTGGCGAATGAAAAACGAGTGGAACGCGTCACCAAACAGAACCAGCAAGCCGACGCCCGGATTAAACAACTGCAAATCAACATCAGTGAGTTAACCACTCGATTTCGAGAAAAAACATTCCAGCAGGACCTGAAAAAAATTGATGATGCCGCGTTATTAAAGAAAGTCAAAGCGGCACTGGTAATTGAACAGAAGAAACGGAATGCGGCGCAAAACGATCTTGTGGCTAAACATGCAGCCAACGTCAAAGTTTCTGAAGCCGATCTGTCAAAAACGTATCCCGAATTCCAACAGAAACTGACAAAGTTCAAAGCTGCCATTGCTTCAGAAACTGCCTTGAAAGAATCAATTGTACAAATTCGCGGACTCTATGATCTTGAAGGTAAGCCACAGCCAACTCATCTTTTGCGAAGAGGTGATTACCGCACACCGGGTATTGCTGTTCAACCAAAGTTTCCCGAAGTGTTAACTTCGGCTCATCTCACTGTGAACGCAAAACCTGGTTATAAAACGAGTGGTAGAAGGTTAGCGCTCGCCCGTTGGCTGGTCGATCCTGGTAATCCGTTAACAGCGCGTGTGCATGTTAACCGAATCTGGTCACACCATTTCGGAACGGGCATTGTCAAAACACTTGATAATTTTGGGAAAATTGGTGCCCGACCGACACATCCTGAGCTTCTCGACTGGTTGACAATGGAATTTGTTGAGAATGGTTGGAGCCACAAACAGCTTCACAGGCTCATTTTGAAATCGTCCGTTTATCGCCAGTCGTCGCAGTCCAACCCGAAACTGAAAAATAGTGACCCGCAGAATCAGTTACTTGGCTACTGGCCGCCACGACGGATTGAAGGTGAAGCAGTTCGAGATGCTGTTTTGTTGATGGCCGGAAAACTCAATTTTAAAATGTTTGGTTCTCCCGTGCCCGTAAGTCGCAATAGCCAGGGTCTGGTCACAGTCGCTACAAATCCGGAAGGCAATCGTCGCAGTATCTATTTAATTGTTCGACGTTCTCAAGCGGTAACACTGCTGGAGTTGTTTGACACTCCGACAATGGAAACAAACTGCACTAATCGAACCGAATCAATTGTTGTCACCCAGGCGTTGACGATGTTGAACAGCGAATTCACCGCCCGCAATGGTAAAGCACTTGCAGAACGGATCATGCAACAGGAGCCATCCGATGTACCGAGTCGAATCGAAGCGCTGCTCCAGCTGGTCTATACCCGCCGGGGCACTGAAGACGAACATCGCGAATTGACTCAGTTTCTGAATTCCATCAAAAAAACAGTCTTGTCTGCGAATTCGTCAACCAGTAAGACGAAGAGCCAAAAACAGGCTGAGCTTGCTGCATGGACACAGCTGGCTGTTGTTTTATTAAACAGTAACGAATTTTTCTACCTTCAGTAATAGAGTGGGAGCCAACTGACATGGCTTGCGGGAAAAATGATTACCTCAACTTGACCCAATTATTGAATCGGCGGGAAATGTTCTCGCGAGTGGGAACTGGATTGACGGGTATTGCGCTATCATCTTTATTAGCGGATGATGTGACTGCGGCGCAGAAAACTGCCGGGAACAAGCCCTTTCAGGGACCACACTATCGCCCCAAAGCAACGGCTGTCATTCAGCTGTTCCAGCACGGCGGTCCAAGTCATATGGATTTGCTCGACCCGAAACCCGTTCTCAATGAGCAGGACGGCAAACCGATGCCTGAAGAGTTTGCTGATCTGGTAAAACTGACCAAGCATGGCGGTTTGATGGGAAGCCCTTACAAATTTCACCGTTCGGGCGAGTGCGGAGTGGAATATTCAGAAATACTGCCTCATACTGCGCAATGTGCCGACGACATAGCCGTCGTCCGGTCCATGTTTTCTGAACACAATAATCATGAGCAGGCACTGTGGCACATGCACACAGGTCGCACCATTTCAGGAAGACCGACCATCGGCGCCTGGGTGAATTACGCACTTGGCTCTGAGAACAAAAACCTGCCTGCATATGTCGTTCTTAGAAACGACAGTAGTTTACCCGTTGATAAAACGCGAAACTGGTCTTCCGGATTTCTGCCTCCGCGCTTTCAAGGCGTTCATTTCAGACATACAGGAACCCCTGTTTTGCATCTGGAACCGACAAAAGAAGTATCGAAAGAACTTCAAGATTTGAGATTCGGTTTGCTTGACAAAGTGAACGCGCGGCATAAGCGACAAAACCCGGCACTGGATGCCGCATTGGATGCGCGGATTGCCAGTTATGAACTGGCAGCCAGAATGCAGCTCTCTGCTGCAGAAGCACTTGATATTTCTGCGGAAACCAAAGCCACTCAGGAATTGTATGGATTGAACAATCCTCGATGTGCCAGTTATGGCAAGCGTTGTTTAATGGCAAGGCGATTGATTGAACGAGGTGTGCGTTACGTTCAGATTTTTATTCGCGGTCAAATGTGGGATACCCATTCCAACAATGCAGTGCTGACGAAGAAATGCTGTGAGGAGACTGATCAACCAGCGGCGGCATTACTCAAAGATTTGAAACAGCGTGGCTTACTCGATTCGACCTTGATTTTCTGGGGAGGCGAATTTGGACGAACTCCGGTAAGCCAGGGTGGAGCAGGCCGCGACCATCACAAGCAGGGGTTCAGCGTCTGGCTGGCCGGTGGCGGTATTAAGGGGGGGCAAGCCTATGGAGCCACAGATGAATTTGGATACCATGCGACTGAAAACAAAACCCCTGTCGCTGATTTACACGCCACGATTTTGCACCTGCTCGGGCTGGACGACAAACGCCTGGTTTACCACCAGAATGGTCTGGATGATCGCTTAACCAGCGTTCATGATGCGCATGTCATTGAGCCTTTGATTGCTTAGTGATCCTCGCCAGGCAGGTTGTGAACGACTGCAACCAGGTGTTTTTGATGTACTCCGACACTCTTTTCTGAACTGTTTGACGCAACATAATCCGAATAATCGTCAAACTTTACCTTTTCCGAAGAGAGAACGTTCTTTTTCCACCTGTTGTAATCATTTCTGCCAGCACGATCTTCTTCATAGATACGATATTCTGCACTTCCCTTTGCATCGGTACAACGTGAATAACCGAATTATTCAGTAAGCCACAAGTTTCCGTTGAAGACACTCCTTTCGTCATGATCGATATAAGTGAAATGGCATTCAAAAGTTTGGTCATGCCGGCTTTGAGATTTGAATCTCAGTCTGAAACTCACACGGATTCATTTTCAAAACGGCTCAAAAAAACATATTAATCTCGACGTTTATTTTTCGAGGATCGCATTATGAAGCGCTGCCGTATCTGGGCCGCAGTTCTTTCCGTATCTGTTGCTGTACCGTTTACAGGGTGTTCGCATATGCCCACAAGTATGCTGCCTACTGCTGCACGGGAAAAAGTGCTCGACAGCAAAATGGCAGTTGCACAAGAACTGGAAGGCAAAAAGGAATTCAAAAAGGCTAAGAAAGTCTATGAATCAATTCATAATGCAGATCCCAGGCATGCTCTTGCCTGTCATCGGCTGGCAATTGTTAATTATCGGCTGGGGCAACGTGAGGAAGCTCTGAATTATTTCAAGAAAGCCGAAACGCTGACACCTGAAAATTCCGAGCTGTTGAGCGACTATGGTTATGCGCTCTATAAGTTGAAAAAATATAAGCAGGCCGAAGTTGCTTTAAAGAAGTCGGTTGAATTCAATCCAAAAAGTGAGCGTGCAATCACCCGTCTGGCAACGGTTTTTGGCAGTCAGGGGAAAATGCAGGAAAGCTACACGCAACTTTGTAAGATCAGTACTCCTGCAGAAGCACATGAAATCGTGGCACATCTGCATGGAGAACGTGGGGAAAAACAGCAGGCATTAAGCCATTACCAGAAATCACTGGAATTGAGCAGGCTTGAAATCGGCGGAAACCATGGGCTGAAGAAAGGTTCCCCAGAGTACAAGGTCAATGAGCAGTTATTAAAACGGGTTGAAAAGAATATCGCCCAGCTTTCCAGCGATCCAACTCTGAAATCAAATCAGTCCCAAATGCAGCTGGTCGCTCATTCCCGTAATCAAAAGAGAAAGTCCGATTTGAAATCTGCTGGATCTGATAAAAAGTTCTACCAGAAAGTAACAGAGAAACTCGCTCATAAAACTGCCGGTAAAAAATCAGACAATCAACACCAGGCCACGAAAAAGGAATCTCCTTTTAGAGTCATTCGCGAACGTCTGGTCAAAAGTGAACAGAAAACCAAGGTTGAAAATCCACAGTTTCGAAATCCTTTTTTGAACGATCCGATACTGTCTGAGTCGGCCTTCAAGGAAGTTCAAACAGAAGTAGCGACTAACCAGGTATCTCGCTCAAAAATGAAACAGCAGAGAGTTCTTCTTGATGAAGTTCTGGCTCAGTCTGCATCGAGTCCTGATGTGCAAGAAAAAGTCGCATTCAGAAGAATCACAGAAGAGGAAGTGAACTGGGCCACAAAGCCTGTCGCTGGATCCAGGCAGACGGCTGTTGTGACAAATATCAAACAGGTCGCGCGAGTGGATGCCAGATCTGATGAAAAATCAATTGAGAAGATTGTAAGGAAAAGACGCTCTGCATATGAACTGATGCGTGAATTACAGAATGAATTGATTTCGGATTTCTCACCAGAGGAAGCAGAATCAGGGCTCAAAGAACAGCTTGAATTCCGGGACATTCGCCCTCAGGAAGTAGCGAATGTCGAGAATGTGAATTCTGTCCGGGATGATCAACGGGCCATGGGAGAGAAGTCTCCCTTTGATGAGCAGCGAATATCACAGATTGGAAAATGGAAACTTGCTGAACCTGTTTCAAACAGATTAAAAAATCGCCAGACGGCCAGCATTGAATCATCAAAGACGACAACGCAACCGGTTGTACAAAGTCGCAAACCGATGATTCTGAATGCAAGTATGAGTCAGCCCAAACGGGAAGTGATTCAACCTTTGACAGCGGCCACCATGTGTCCGGATGCGGAAGGGGAAGTGCTGGAATTAGTAAAGAAGCTTGACTCGAATGACATACCCCTGATCAAGCAGACTGTTCAACGTCTGGGGTCATTACAAGCTGATGCCAGGGCTTCGAGACCTGCTTTGCGACCTTTGTTGCAACATGAGAATATGGGTGTTCGAATTCAGTCAGCGTTCTCCCTGTGGAAAATTGAAGGCGGAAACGAAGACTCGATTCCCACCCTGATTGATGCAATGAATTCATCAGTCGAAAGTGATCGCTCATTTGCAGCAGCCGTTCTGGCTCAGATTGGTATTCAGTCTGAGGAACTGACACCAATTCTGGTTCGATCGTTGTCAGATAATAACGAATACGTTCGCTTGCATACAGCAGAATTACTTTCGCAAAATTCCAGCTGGAATTACCAGGCAAATAAAACGCTGGCCGAATGTCTGTTGTCAAAAGATGTTAACATCCGCTGGTTAGCCGCCTATAGTCTGGCAGATCTGAGGCCGGAAGATGATCGTATCATTGCGGCGTTATCAATCGCCTTACAGGACAAAGCGAGCCAGGTTCGTGCGGGAGCCGCTTATGCTCTGGGAGAAATCGGGTCTTATGCTCATAAGTCGATACCCGAACTGCAAAAGGCGCGTTTCGATTCCAACTCAGAAGTCCGCATTGCGGCCAAGAATGCTCTGAGTCGAGTCCGCCGGGTCCGGCAGGTCAGTCCCCCTTCTGCCAACTGATGTTGATTTGACGAGATTGCGTCGAACTTACTTTTTCGTACAAGCAGTAGCAGCGAATGATCAGATGCACGGCGTTGCTGTGCAAGAATGTGATTAGCGCTGCAGCTGATGCTCGAATCCCAGAGACTTGTTCACCGTCTGGTATTGGCTACTCTGCTCTGAGTGCGATGATGCCACGCGTTGAGGTGAGTTGCTCATGTTGTCTTGAGAAACAAGATGACGTTCCAGTCGTCCTTCCAGAGCTTCTTCTTTTTGCTCCATGACCTGCTGGTTTCGTTTTCGTTCTCTACTGCTCGCCAGCGCACCCAGTCCGAAATAAGAAATTAATCCAAACACACCCATCATTAAATAAGTGCTGTCTGCAGGCAGAGACGAAATTTCCCCGGTAGCCATTCCCAGCACAAAGATACTGATAATCAGAATCGAAGTGTGGCTGAGTAAGGGGTGCTTGTCCGTTTGTGTTGAAGCTCTTTTTCTTGAATAAGTCATAAGAGATCTCAGTCCAGAAATGTTTCGAAGGGGAAAATCGATACAAAATGGGCTTTGATAAAGGCCCTGTTCCCTTGAGAGATATGGATCTGCTCGCCTAAACTTAGTACGGAACTCTTATCCGGTCAAAAAAAAGGTTACGATTCAGCCATTTTTTTGCAGGTACATTTAAAAATACGTTGATATTTAACGGCAGGCTGGTCAGAGTAACCGCTAAGATCACGACAAACCTTATAATAGAATTCGTCTCAGTACAAGGAGTAATGAACGTCTGTGAAAATTGCTTTGGCTCAACTTAATCCAACAGTGGGTGATCTGCGCGGTAATTGTAATCGCATTCTGGAGACTGTGGTTCGCGCAGAACAGGCAGGGGCTGAGCTGGTTCTGTTTTCTGAGCTGGCCGTTTGTGGCTATCCCCCCAAAGACATTCTCTTGCGGGAAGGATTTGTAGAGGCCTGCGATCAGGCCGTTATGAGACTGGCAGGACAAATCAACCCAGAGACGGGTGTGATTATCGGGCATCCTACCGGCCGCGATCTTCCATCGGGACGGATCGCGAATGCCGCCAGCTTACTGCATCATGGAAAACAACAGGCCTGTATTCATAAATTACTTCTGCCTAATTACGACGTGTTTGATGAACAACGTTATTTTCGTCCCGCGGAACCGAGTCAGATCAAGCCAGTTCTATTTCAGGGGCTCAAGCTGGGCTTACATATTTGTGAGGACGCCTGGTGGGGACAGCCGGATACTTTTTATCATAATCAGCCTGTTGAATTGCCTGACCCTGTCAAAATGCTGGCCGAAGCTGGCTCAGATTTATTGATCAATATTTCTGCCAGTCCTTTTGAAATTGAAAAACGAGAACGTCGGCAACAAATTATTCAATTACACGTTGATCAATATTCTATTCCCTATCTATTCGTGAATCAGGTGGGAGGCAATGATGATCTGGTATTTGATGGTCATAGTTTTGTTACAGATCGAAACAGTCAGCTGATTTTGCAGATGCCCGGGTTTCAGGAGGACCTGCAATTTTATGATACCAGTCAACAGCCCGCAGCAAATTCTGTCGAGATTGCCGAGAGTCCCCGCGCGGAGCAGTTATTTCAGGCTCTCGTACTCGGGTTACGGGATTACATGCGGAAGTGTGGATTTACAGATTGTGTTTTGGGATTATCGGGAGGCATCGACAGTGCGTTAGCCTGTGTGATTGCAGCGGAAGCGATTGGACCTGAGCACGTACACGCCCTGTTACTTCCCAGTCGTTATAGTAGCGCGCATAGTGTGACTGATTCACTGGAATTAGCAGAGAATCTTGGAATCGATCATGAGACGGTTCCGATCGATCTTGTTCACACTGCTTTTGAGAATCTGCCAGTCATTGGCGACGATTTGAAAGCGCAGCCTGCCGGGTTAGCGGATCAGAATCTGCAAGCCCGCATCCGAGGTGCGAACGTGATGGTTCGTAGCAATCGGTATGGCTGGCTGGCATTAGCCACGGGGAATAAAAGTGAACTGGCAGTAGGCTACTGCACACTCTATGGCGATATGGCAGGAGGTTTTGCTGTACTTTGTGATGTTTTTAAGCGTGACGTGTATCTGGTATCGCGATATGTAAATCAGAGGGCAGGACGCGCGATGATTCCGGAACACATTTTGGAGAAACCTCCCAGTGCAGAATTAGCCCCCGATCAGATCGATGAGGATTCATTGCCGCCATATGATGTCTTAGATGGAATTTTAAAAGGCCTGGTCGAAGATGAACTCTCTGTGGAGAGTTTGTCGAATGAATATCCAATCGAAACGCTTCGCTGGGTTGCAAATAAACTGGATCGGAATGAGTTCAAACGCAGGCAAATGCCGCCGGGTATCAAACTTTCCCAGCGTGCTTTCGGGTCTGGTCGTCGGATGCCGATGGCGGCTCGCTTTGATTGGGAACAAGAGTAAATTATCAATAAACAGCCTGGCAGAGCCTTACTTCAGAGAGAGGATTCGTTGATGTCCTTACGCTTTTTGAACACATTGTCATGTTTGTTTATTGTTTCAATTTTACAGACTGTTGATGCAGCTGAGCTTCCGCGACTGCCTCATGTCCAGCCGGAATCCGTTGGTATGAACGAGGAGCGGCTTGCGAAGATCGATTTCGTCGTGCAGCGCGGGCTGGATCGCAATTCGATGCCCGGAGCTGTGGTCTTAGTGGGATATCAGGGACGAATTGTATTCCTGAAAGCCTATGGTTATCGTCAACTACAGCCAGAAAAAGCAGTGATGACCACAGACACCGTGTTTGACATGGCATCACTGACAAAACCCGTTGCGACCGCCACAAGTGTGATGCAGCTGGTAGAGCAGGGGAAAATCAATCTGGATGATCCCGTTTCCAGGTACATTCCCCCATTTGCCGCTAACGGCAAACAGGCGGTGACGATTTATCAGTTATTGACGCATCAGGGAGGTCTGATCCCAGACAATTCGATCAAAGACTATCAGGACGGACCTGCAAAAGCGATGGAGCGTATTTATGCCTTGAAGCTGTATTACAAACCGGGAACACGCTTTGTTTATACGGACGTTGGTTTTATTTTGCTGGCTGAGATCGTAAAACGTGTGAGTGGTATGTCAATTCATGAGTATTCCCGTAAAAATATTTTCCAACAGCTGGGAATGAAAGAGACCGGATTCCTGCCTGCGCCAGAATTAAAAAAACGCGCTGTGACAACTCAGCAGCGGGAAAATCGCTGGATGCAGGGCGAAGTACATGATCCACGCGCTTATCGACTGGGAGGTGTTGCCGGTCACGCCGGACTATTCTCGACGGCGGAAGATCTGGCTGTTTATTCACAAGCAATGCTTAACCGCGGGTGTTATCAGTCAGTGCGTATTTTAAAACCGTCAACGGTGAAATTAATGACACGTGGTTATGCGGTTCAAGATGTGGTACGTGGTCTGGGGTGGGATGTACTATCGCGTTATTCCTCGAACCGCGGTGATTTATTCTCTCACAGGGCATTTGGGCATGGTGGGTTTACTGGAACCTCGCTATGGATTGATCCTGAACAGGACCTGTTTGTGATTTTCCTCAGCAATCGAGTTCACCCTGATGGAAAGGGATCCATTAATTCTCTGGCAGGACGAATTGGAACCATTGCCGCTGCGGCAATCGGTCAGCAAACTTCTCTACGTGGAAAGTTCTTCCGAACCCGTTTGTGAATGAATGCGCTACCATTTGCTGGTGTCATACATCATTTCTTTTGTGCCTATGATTTTTGAATCATAATTTTTGACGAGCGATTCATCTTTGTTCGTGTATTCGATCTGATCCAGAATATAGCTGAGGCAACTTAAACGGGCGCGTTTTTTATCATCAGAATGAATGACGGTCCACGGGCTGGCTTTGGTGTCTGTTGCCATCAGCATGGTATTTTGTGCTTCCGTGTATTCATTCCAGAGTCCCAGACTTTTCAGGTCGATAGGACTCAGTTTCCACTGCTTCAGTTTATCGGTCTCGCGCGCTTTGAAGCGGCGATACTGTTCTTCACGACTCACAGAAAACCAGAGTTTAAACAGTCGAATCCCGGAATTGACCAGCATGTTTTCCAATTGCGGTGCTTCGCGCAGAAACGTTTGATGCTCGTGAGGGCGGCAAAAACCCATAACGGGTTCTACAACACCCCGGTTATACCAGGATCGATCAAATAAGACGATTTCCCCATCGGTGGGTAGATGTTGTATGTAACGTTGGAAATACCACTGGCCTCGTTCTGATTCACTCGGTTTCGGAAGGGCTATCAGACGAGCACCACGTGGATTCAGGTGTTCCATGAAGCGTTTTATTGTCCCTCCTTTGCCGGCAGCATCGCGGCCTTCAAACAAGAGTACAACACGCTCCCCATTCTGCATTGTCCACCGTTGAAGCTTCAAAAGTTCAATCTGTAACTGTTTCAGAGTGCGTTCGTACTTTTTACGCTTCATTTTCGTTCGGTAAGGATAGGACTTACAGAGTATGTCTTTCGCCGCAGCGGATTTCACTCTTTTTTGAATCTCTTCCGGGACAAGATCCTCCGGGATTTCTAACTGATGCGCGAATGGCAAGAGAGATTTATCACCGAGAGACTGTGTTTTTTTTCCGGAATTGGTGTCCATGTACCCACTCGATTCATTCTGATTGTGTATGAATATTTGTCTTGAAATAATGGAGAGAGGAACTTTTATTATGTGGTTCCTTCGAGAAAATGAAAACCGGATCCCGTCTGGTTTGGGGGGTTTTTCAAAAAACGCAGACATGGGGTATGTTGTAAGTCTATATACAAATAAGGTTTATGTGTAAATTTATGCCCGGCTGAGACCAGGGGCATTCGTTCGTCTTTTGAGAGGTCTCCGAATGAAGGTCCCATTTTCATCTTGCAGTAAAACCTGCTTTTTTTTAGGCTTCGGACCTCATATCTCGTAAATCATTTCGTTTTCTTATGTTTGACTCCCTGAATGACTGCCGGTTCTTCTCAGAGGCTGTGATGCTGGCTGTTGTTCGTCATTAATGATCCCCGGAAAGTAAGGCTGATATGTGGAGACCATTGTTCGTCATTGGCATGGTGATTGTTGCCCCTCTGATGGGAATCCAACCATGTGTCGCACAGGAATTTCGGATGCGCACGACCGTTTATCATCACCAGCAAAAGATGGATCCGTCGATTGTTTCACGTAGCGTTTCTATTTTTCACGCAGATAAAGTTTACGACCATGTTGATGGTCTGCGTGAAGTGACGATCTTCGATCCTGCTCAGAAACGATTGTTGATCTTGAGCGAATCCCGGATGATCAAAGTCATGATCGAATTTGATGAAATTAAGAATCTGTTAAATGTAGGTCGGCATCAGACACAGGAATATATTCATGATCAAATCAAACGAAAGGAGTCAACCGGTAAAGTAATTGCTGATCAGTTAAAGTTTCAGCTTGATCCGGTATTTGAGATCCAGTTTGATGAAAACAAAAATCAGCTCTCAATGGACAGCAAGCTCATCAACTATCAAGTCCAGTGTATTGCACCCGCACAAAAAACTGCTGCTGGAACGTATCTGCGATTCGCAGACTGGATGGCACGGCTCAACTATGTACTGCATCCCTATACGCTGCCGCCGCGTTCTCGAATCATCTTGAACGAAAATCTAAGAACACGGAACCTGATTCCTACGGAAGTAGAACTCCAGACTCGTTTAGAAGAGCCTCTGCATTTACGTGCGGAACATAAAATTCACTGGAAGCTGGACAAGAGAGATCGGGGATTAATTCATCACTGGGAAATGTTACGCAAGAACAAAGACGTCAAGATGATCACGGTCCAGGAGTATTTGAGAAATCAGTTTGCCAATCTTCGCAAGTAAGCGGTAACCACTTTCCGCTTTACCGCTGGTATCCTCAGCCGTGTGTGCATTCATTATTTGCCGATGACAGGAATCGTTGACGGTGGTTCATACCAGTCCACTTTTTGTTCCAGGAGTTTCGAAAGCGTAGCCAGATTTTGATTGAGATAGTCAATTAAAGCCTGGTCTTTGTGTGGTTTCCAGTCATAGATCATCAGTTCCTGATAGGCCTCTTCCGGTGTTTTCTTTTGCACGAGCATGCGATAGGCGGCTACAACACCACCTGTTCTCTGGGCGCCGGCAGCACAATGCACGAGCACTGGTTTTCCTGCTTTTTCACAACGCATCAGTTCGGCAACCGCTTCCGCATAGTCATCCACATTGCCTGTACCATCTCCAATCAGGTGTAACACCTGATGCTCAATATTCAGCTTCCGGGCAGTTTCCACTTCTGTTTTCAGGTAGGGTTTGTTTAAGTCACTTCCATTCAAGGCAATCACTTTTCTGATGTTATTTTCACGCAGCATTGGTTCAATCAGGTGACTGGAAATTTGACCGCTTCGATAAATTTTGCCTGGTTCTACGACTCCCCATCGCTTGGCAACCAGCCGATCTTCCAGAAATTTCTCCCAGACCAGAATGCTGACTCCCAGGATCACGCAGACGCTGACTAAAATTTTGAAGAATTTTTTGGGCTTTTCTTGAGGAATCACAGGTTCAGTTTCGGTTTCCGTACCGGAAGTATTCATGGTAATTCTCGCTGGTGAGTGATGGACGCGGTCTGGACTCCGGAAATGAAATTCCCGGGAACGGCATTGTAGTGAAAGTGATCAGACTGTGAACAGAGGAAAATCTGTTCGAAGTGGGATCTGACGTTATTCAGCATCAAAAGGGCTGCTGCTTGGACTGGGGAAAAATTTACACATGATGATTCCCAGTTCATAAAGGAAGATTAAAGGCAGCATCATCAGGAGCATACTCATCGGGTCAGCGGGGGTCATCAGCATGGAAATGATGGCGATGATCAAAACTGCCATGCGGCGTTTTTCGTGATAGTCTTTCACAGTAAAGACCGAGATCCGTTCCATGAATAACATCACCAGAGGCAATTGAAAACTGAGACCGAACATCACCGGGAGAGTGACGGCAAAGCTGATCCATTCCGAGAGTCGAATTTGCGGATTCACACCCAGCAGTTTATTAAAGCCCAGCAGGAAGTTGAGCACGAAGGGAAAGACGGCATAAAAACAGAACAGTGCACCACCCAGAAACAGAAAGATACTGATGGGCAGGTAGATATAGACATACTTGCGTTCGTGAGGATAAAGCCCCGCTGCTACAAACAGCCAGATTTGATAAATCACCCATGGGCTTGCAAAAACCAACCCTGCAATAAAAGAGACTTTGAGATAGATCGTGGTAAAGGCTTCCTGGACCGCCAGTGTGACTGGCTCAGCCATGGTCTCTTCGATGCTGTCTAAGCGAAATTGATAATCGAGCAGAATTTTCTGGAGTGCTTTTGTCTCAGCCGTCTGTTCTGGATTGCTGCTGAGACTCTTAATTAATTCGTCAATGGTTGCTTTCTGGTCCTCACTCGAAGTTTCATCAGTCTCATGAGGTAACTTATCCAGATTGTATTCTTTTAAAGCCGCGTCAATGGGAGCACGAACGACTTCGACAATTTTTTGACCAATAAACAGGGCACCGACCACGCAGATCGCCAGGCCGATCAATGCTTTCCATAAATGAACACGAAGCGCTTCAAGGTGGTCCCCGAAACTCATGGTAGATTCATCAAATAGATCGTGAGATTGTGGTTTCATGAAACTTTATCATTCTGGAGAGACCAAGACCAAACAGAACCACCTCTGACAGCATTTTGCAGGATGAATTGCAACTTGCACTGGTTGGAAGAGTGGGTACTGTTCAGAACAAATGGAACAATATACGAGGCTCCCGATGAAATCACGTCATTTCTGGAGTGTATCAGGAGTACCCACTCCATTTGCCCGCTGGATGAGCAGGAGGGAAGAGCGGTAGTAAACTTATTGTAAACAACCAGACAGGGCTGTCAACCAGAGGCCTGGAGTTCGAGTGAATTAAGGAGCTGCCGGGGCAGCATCAGCAGGGGCAGCAGCGGGTGCGGGTTCTTCTGCAGCAGGATTTTCAGGGGCATTTGCTGCCGCGTTATCGGATATAATCTTTAAAACATGATAAACGGTGCCCCAATAATAGATCGCACTGATCAGACTCACCATTGTCCAGATCATGACCGTTTTGCCAATGTCTTTATCTTTCCCGGCATAAATCCAGCCCATGACATAAGCGTAAGGTGTGACGAAAAAACCGAGGATTGCCAGTCCGATGTTCTCTTCTTTACTGATTTTGATCAATGTTGTAATTAAGCACCCAAGTTGTGTTAAACCCAAAATGCTGGCTAACACAATATAGAGAAGTAAAGGCAGGTAGGGCAGTATAAAGAAAAGGACGGCTCCAATCGCCAAACCTGCACCGATACCGATTGCCGCCAGTTGCCAGCGCGGTGTCGCTTCGCCACTTTTTTCCCGTTCTGCTTTAGAAACATACTTCGTTTCTTCAATTTTCGTGACCAGGCCTAAATCGGGTTTGCAATGCAGGGCCATCAGTCCATTGACACGTGCATTAAAAATCATGGCAGGTGCGAAAAAGGCGCAAGCCAGTAGCCAGAGAACGGAAGGGACGATTAAAACTTTAGGCTCCAGGTCGACGGGAGTCTCGCCGACGAGCTTTCCTGGCTCAAAGTCTTTAATTTTGTTTTCTTCAGCGTACGCTTTTGCCTGTTCATCTGCAGCGATCGCTGAATTTAATTTTACATTAGAGAAAAACTGCTCCAATTCAGTTCCATAAACGGCGCCGATGGCTGCCAGGCAACCAATGGCGGGTAGGTTTGTGATCAGAAAAATCGTGCACCAGAAGAACGCGGGTTTGGCAAGATTCAGGAATATTTTTCCCAGCTTGTTAATCATCCAGCCAGGTGTGGAATCCGACATCGTCATATGTGGCATCGCCAGCGGAAACATGAGGAGCGTGGGAATGAACCCAACGGCAATTAAAATTGCGCCGACAAGGATTGAGTCATTGAGGATGAAGTAGATGCCTGTAGATCCAAGGATTGCCTGTGCCGGCAGGCTAAACAGAATGAGCCAGAGAATAAATTTAATTCCCAGAGCAGAGCACAAGAAGAAGTCAAAGTTGATCCTTTTCAGTTTATCTTTTTTCTGGAGTGCAAAGCGTACGACTTCTGTCTGGATAAACCAGATCCAGCCCGGGACAGCCATGATAGACACAAATGCGATAAAAGCCCAAAATCCACGGGGGGGAGTGCGATGACACCAGAGCATCATGAAGATGGCACCAAAAAACAGATTCGTGGAGATGAACGAGTAGAAAAATGTTTTCAGAGCCAGCCCTTTATGATTGCCCAGAAATTTGTAGGCATCTCCCCACGATTTGCCATAGAACTCTTCGATAGCAGGACCTTTACGACTTCGTTTCTTACGAGTCGCTTCGCGCATGCGGCCGGTACTCAGGTCGACGCCGCAATTATTACACTCGATATCTTCTTCGTTGACATCAGATCCACAGCGGGGACAGATTTTGGACTCATGATCTTCGATTTTATTAATATCAAAACTGGCCAGAAAGTCTTCTGAACCAGAAGAGTCACTTGAACGATTTCGTCTCTTTTTTTTCTGTGGTGCAGAAACGCGGACGGGAGCGCCACAACCTTTACAGCGAACCCGTTTGCCCGCTGCTTCATCTTTCACAGAAAACGTTGTGTCACATTCTTGACAGCGAACCTTAATGGGCATAAATGACCTTTGAGATTTTGTGGGAAATCGCTTGTAATCTAACTGTGCCGGCAAATCGCTCTTGGAGATGAACTGGTTTCAGTCCAGTAACTGGAATTGAAAAACCGACTCCTCCTTCGTCCTAATTATCAACATACCGGGGGGCAATTCGCAAGTGGACAGTAACGGAAATTCAAATGCTACCGCTTTATCATCTTGAAACCGGAATTACTAATTTAAGAGTGGATCCTGTTCCCGAATCAGAAGCAGACGTCGCATTTCGTGCATTCGGGAGCTCGCCTTTTTGTTCTTCAGCCGCAAGACGACCTAAAGAGAAATAAGTGATGGAACGTGTCAGGCAGCGAATCGCCCGGCTGGAACGACCCAATAACCAGAAAAGATCGCCAAGATGAACCAGATCTTGTCCCATGCCTGATAGGTTTTTTGCCTTTTTGTGTAGCAGATACGCTTTCCAGAGATAGGAAATCGCGCGTGTGTGTTTTCCCCGCAAACCCGGATGATTCCTAAATTTCCCCAATCGGCTGCCTGTGCATCCAAACTGCCATAGAGAATTTCGCGGGCCAGTGAAATGTTCAGTAGTTGTTCGGCTAATGGGAAGTCCCGCTGAAGAATCGCGTCATTGGCGCGCCCCGTCAGATCGCTGGAAGCTTCATCAGTCAGCTGTTCCACTTCCTGTTCCAGAGTCTGGTGGTTCGCTGATCGTAGATCTCCCCAGGCAATCGAGTATTGCTGGAACTGGGCCGCCAGCTCGAAGTAACCCAAATTACGATAGGCGATGGCAAGGTTGTGGCATGCAACGGACCGCAGTTGATTTTCTTCTCTCTGGTGGGCATGGTCCAGCACGATGGAGAGTTGTTCGATTGCTTCTGAAGCGTTACCCGTCTGCAGTAAAAACAGACCGAAACAAAGACTACGTTCCCACTCATCCGCTTCAAATTCGGAAGAGTGGAACAGAGCACGCGATTCGCCTGTTTTTCCCTGTAAAAATAACTCATGCGCACACTGCGCAATTTGTTCGAAAACGACCTGATTCTGCATTGGATAGGGGGAATGGAATAGCTCAGACACGTCATGCTCCTCTCGGGGTCTTACTCAATTAATGGAGACGAATTACTCGAGAGAGAGTGTATGACGGAGGCAGTAAAAAAGAGGGTAATGACCCTCCACCCTGAATGAGAGTATCAGGATGATGATTCACGTTGACTGGTAGCGATATTACCTATTTTAACATTTGTGTCAATTATTATCTCTCAGATTTTCTTAAGATGACCGAAAATTGCGTTTCAATATCCGCTCACTGGACAGAAGGTATTAAGCAAAAGGGATTAAGACTGCTGCCAATATGGCAGCAGTCTTAATCCCCTGAGAGACCCTCCGGCAGGGAATTGGTATTCGTCGAACCATTCTGGATGTCAGTAAATATTGTTCAACATTGATGTTATGAATTATTATGAAAATAGGCACGGCGTTCGCACCTAGCCGTGTTCACACTTAGCTGTTTTTACACAGATCTGAGTTACAGTTGCGTTGTTGTGGAGAGGCTTTTCTGCCACCACAGATCATAAATACAATCAATGTGAAGACAATTGTGTCGGAAACTAGAGAAAATTGAGGAGATCCCAATGGCGAAGAAGGCTGCGAAAGCTAGTAAAGGCGCCCGGATTGTCCCCCCCCCCCCCCCTTGGTGACAAAGTCGTTCTGAAAAGAGAAGTTGCTGAAACAACAACCGCCGGTGGTATTGTTCTGCCCGACAGTGCACAGGATAAGCCACAACGTGGCGAAGTCGTCGCTGTGGGAGATGGCCATGTCAAATCCGATGGAACAAAGTTGCCTTTGACCGTCAAAGAAGGGGACCGTGTGATATTCAGTCCTTATGGCGGGGACGAAATTAAAATTGGCGGAGAAGAATATCTGTTGCTTCGCGAAAGCGATATTTTGGCAACATTTTAAGCTCTCGCATTTTGTAATTAGTAGTAGCGGTCTTCTGTTGAGTGGAGATTGTTACACTTACCTTTCAAACACATTTAAAACTGCGTACATGGAGATATAGTGAAATGGCAAAGATGATTGCCTTCGATCAAGAAGCTCAGGAATCAATGCGACGCGGCATCAGCAAGTTGGCGAAAGCGGTTCGTGTCACGCTGGGCCCCAAGGGCCGCAATGTCATTATTGAAAAGAGCTTTGGCTCACCGACTGTCACCAAAGACGGTGTTTCTGTTGCTCGTGAAATTGAACTGCCTGACAAATTTGAGGATATGGGCGCCCCAGATGGTTCGTGAAGTTGCCAGCAAAACATCTGACGTTGCCGGCGATGGAACCACAACGGCCACCATTATGGCAGAAGCCATTTACAACGAAGGCTTGAAGTCGGTTGTAGCTGGTGTTAGTCCGATTGCCATGAAGCGTGGCATGGACAAAGCCGTCGAAGACATTGTGGAGAAACTCCACAAAATGTCGATCGAATGCAAAAACAAAAAAGCCATTTCTCAGGTCGGCAAAGTGGCCTCCAATGGTGATGAAGAAATCGGCAAGATCCTTGCAGACGCTATGGAGCAGGTTGGCAAAGATGGTGTGATTACCGTTGAAGAAGGCCAGAGTCTGCAGACCACTTTTGAAGTGGTGGAAGGTATGCAGTTTGACCGCGGTTATCTCTAACCCTACATTTGATCAACTGATCCTCAGAGGATGGCTTGCGATCTCGAAGATGCCATACGTCCTGATTCACGAAAAGAAAATCACTGACATTAAGGATCTGGTTCCTGTTCTTGAAAAAGTTGCTAATGCCGGTAAACCACTGTTGATCATCGCAGAAGACATCGAAGGCGAAGCACTGTCCACACTCGTGATCAACAAGCTCCGCGGTGTCTTCAGGTTCTGTGCTGTTAAGGCTCCCGGTTATGGCGACCGCCGCAAAGCCATGCTGGCAGGATATCGCAAACCTGACCGGCGGACAGGCGATGTTTGAAGATCTCGGAATTCAATCTGGAAAGTGTTGAACTGAGCTGATCTGGGTACAGCCAAGAAAGTATCACCGTTGACAAAGACAACACCACCATCGTCGAAGGTGCCGGTAAAGGTGGCGACATCAAGGGACGAATCGAGCAGATCAAACGTGAGATTGAAACGTCCACCAGTGACTACGATATCGAAAAACTTCAGGAACGTCTGGCCAAATTAGCCGGCGGTGTGGCTTCGATCAATGTCGGTGCAGCGACCGAAAGAGAAATGAAAGAAAAGAAAGCCCGCGTAGAAGACGCTCTGCATGCGATGCCGTGCAGCCGTTGAAGAAGGTATTCTGCCGGGTGGCGGTGTTGCCCTGCTTCCGCTGTTCATCAGAGTGTAAGCCCCGAGGTCTTTCTGAGGAAGAAAAAAGTGGGTTACGACATTATCGTGCGAGCCTGCCGTGCTCCGTTGACTTCTATCGCGAATAACGCTGGCGATGATGGCAGTGTGGTCTGTGAAAAAGTTTCTGAGCTGAAGGCAACACAGGCTACAATGCAGCGACTTCCAAGTACGAAGATCTGGTCAAGACCGGGATTATTGACCCGACACGTGTAACACGCTCTGCACTTCAGAACTCAGCCAGTGTTTCGACACTGCTTTTGACCAGTGATGCTCTGATTGCTGAAAAGTCCAAGGATGATAATGGTGGCGATGACCTGCACTAAGTTCAGGTTTCGTACTGTTTTCTAATAGATTGTTAAAGCACCCGACAGTTTTTCCGTCGGGTGCTTTTAACCAGTCTTCCCGGTTCGTGATCGCGTTTCCGTGGCCATTTGGCTCAAATATAATAGTGTAGACGCCGCTCTGATGAAATTAGACGTGCTCCAGAACGTGCGGCATTGCGAATAAGCACTGATAATAGTACCCATTTGCATCATTCACAGACTCCGTCAACTGAAATAATTTATTCCTTCAATTCCCCTAAGATTGGTAGATTTTTCCACTAAATGAATAAGTTTTAACATATACGCATTTCCAACAGTCACTGGATTTTCAAACTCTTTTCCAGTTCGTCCATCAATTAATACCATTTTTCCTGGGGCATAAGGATTAAATAACCAACTTTCATTTTTAGTTATTGAAGCTTGTCTTAATTTTTTGTTAATTAGGATTCTTGATATTTCTAATCCATACATTTCATCAAATGGCAAAATTTTAAATCGTGAGTTTAACTTATCACCTGCCAATCCTAACAAACATTCATATAATTGACCAACATTCATTCGAGAAGGTACTCCTAATGGATTTAAAATGATATCAATCGGTGTACCATCTGGTAAAAATGGCATATCTTGACGTGGTAAAATACGTGAAATAATTCCTTTATTACCATGTCGTCCAGCAATTTTATCACCAACTTGAATTTTTCGAATTTGAGCAATAAAAACATAAATTTTTTCAAATTTATATGTTAATTTTGTTCGACGGTTAAAAGTAACCGTTTCAATAACTCGACCATATTCACCATCAGGCATTCTATAAGAATTATCTTTAACTCCTTTTGCCTTTGCTCCAAAAATAGCACGCAGTAATTTAGATTCAGGTAATTGCTCAGAAGTATTATTAGAAGTTACTTTGCCAACTAAAATATCACCTGGTCTAACGAATGTACCAACTGTAACAATTCCGTCATCATTTAAATGTTTAATTTCTGATGAACTTAAATTTGGTATATTTTTTGTCGTTCTTTCTGATGTTTCAGAATTTCGATCAATTTCAATTTTATATCTTTCAATATGAATTGATGTAAAAATGTCATCATAAACTAATCGTTCATTAATTAAAATGGCATCTTCAAAATTATAACCCTGCCATGGCATATATCCAACTAAAACATTCTGACCTAAAGACAATTCATTATTTGTTATCGCTGGACCATCCGTTAAAATTTGTCCTGACTTTATCGACTCTCCTTTCCAAACAATTGGTCGATGATTAATACAAGTTTGTTGATTTGAACGTAAATATTTTTGTAATTTATATGTTAATTTCTTTCCAGATTTGGCTTTAATAATAATTTGATTTGCCGTTACTGAATTAACAACACCTGACGATTGGGCATTTAATGTCATACCAGAATCTATTGCAATTTGGTTTTCTAACCCAGTTCCAACAATTGGTTTCTGAGGAAGAATTAATGGAACTGATTGTCGTTGCATATTTGAACCCATTAATGCTCGATTTGCATCATCATGCTCAAAAAATGGAATTAGTGAAGCAGCAACAGATACAACTTGAATTGGAGAAATAGCAATAAAATCAACTTCTGAGGGTATGACATTTATAAAATCTTGTTTGTAACGAACTGGAATTACATTTTTTATTAAATAATTTTCTTTATTAGTCGCAATATCTGCAGGTGCAATTTTATAAAAATCTTCAAGATCAGCAGTTAAATAAACTGGTTGGCCAGTTTTTATCACTTTTCCATTAATGACCCGCCAGAACGGAGTCTCTAAAAATCCTGATTTATTTACTCGAGCACACGTTGTTAATGATGCAATTAAACCAACATTTTGGCCTTCAGGAGTTTCAATTGGACAAATTCGACCATAATGGCTTGGGTGAATATCACGAACAGCAAAACTGATTCGATCACGATCAAACCCACCAGGCCCCAATCCACTAACTCGACGTCGGTGAGTTAGTGAAGAAAGTGGATTAGTTTGATCTAAATATTGTGACAACTGACTTGATCCAAAAAATTCTCTTACTGTAGCATTTACAATATTGAAGCTTAATAGTTGACTTGAATCAATTTTATTTGTTTGATTCCTCAATTTACGAACTAATCGTTGAAAGCCAATTCTAAATAAATTTTGTAATAGCTCCCCAACTGAACGTACACGTCGATTCTTTAGATGATCGATATCATCTTGAACAGTTTTAGAAATTGCTAAATTAATTAATTTATCAGTAATTGCAAAAATATCTTCATAGGTTATAGTTTGTAATCTTTCACTAATTTTTAAATTTAAACGACTATTGATTTTTAATCTTCCAACTCTTCCTAACCGATAATATGTTGGATCAAAAATCCTAGAAAATTCTGAGATGTTTTTAAAATAACTTGAATTTAAATTAAAGCGAGATAAAGGTTGATTTAATCGTTTTGAATTTATTAATAATGGTTTATTAAAATAAAAGAAGTCAGAATATTGTAAATTTTGATAAATCTCTAAATCAGTTAATCCCATCTCTTTTAATAAATAAAGAACTGGTTTTTGATTGATTTTATCTAATTGAATGATAATTTCATCTTCTTGATTTTTTAGTGGATATTTGTATGAATTAATTTTGGTGTTTTTTTGAAATATAAATCGAATCCAAGAGCCATATTCAGGAATTAGAGTTGCTGTATATAAATCTTTTTCCTCATATTTTCTATGATAATTAGTTTTAATTTCATGATCTTTACGATAAAGCAAAAATTGTGTTTTAGTTTTAAGATATTTATGTCGATCAGACTTGTACAATAATTTAGTTTTTTCCAAAAATATATTTTAATTGTTCTTTTAAACTTATTGAAAAATAAATAGTTGGGCGTAAATTTCGTAATTCTACGAATTCTTTTACACTACTTAATTTTGGAATTATGTTTTTAATCTGTTTCTTTAAAAATGAAAAGTTACTCATTTCAACCAACCAATTTTGTGGCTGTTTATTTATTAAAAGTAGTTGAGAATTTAACTGAATTTGAGCAAACTTTTGTGAATAAGCTAGTATTTTGTCATATATTAAATATAATTTTAAGGCTTGATCTTTTGATAAAGTTAAATCATCAAATAAAATTTTGTTTTTATCGATTAATTGAAATTTGTTGAACCATTTTTCCCGGTTACGAGTCAAGTTTAATTTATCTTGTATACAAGTTAAGTAAAAAAGTTCATATTTAATTAATAGTTTTAACAAAAAATTAAAATATTTTATTAAGTAGTTAACTTTATTTGGTTGAAAATCTATAGAATTATTTTTTAACTTTAACCATTTTAAAAATAGTTGGATTAATTGAACTTTAGATGGAGATTTGGAAATTTTCGAAAGAATTCGATACAGTTTAAAAGATTGTAAAAAATAAAAAGAAGAATTTTTTTCTGTTTGTTTTAAATATTTAATAGAATAATGATAAATGAAATTGTTTCGCCAATGTGGTACGATTTTTTTTTTCTTTTTAACTGGATCATAAGTTGGTGTTGGAAGAGGAAAAAATAGATCAAATTCTGAAAGAAAAGCTTCACCAGATGGTGAAAATGATCTTAGTTTATTTATATCTGTTGATAATTTTCGTTTAAATTGGTTTCGTGTTTTTTGATTTTTATTTTTTTCAAAATAATTACCAGGACTTCGAATAATTTGACTAACAATAACACGTTCGCAGCCATTTATTATAAATGTTGCATCTGTAGTCATAAGGGGTAAAGTAATAATTGGGAACTGATTTTGATACCGAACACTATTTATTACTTTGTTTCGTACTTCAATTGGAATAACTAATTGAGCCCTATAATTTCCACTATATTTTCTCGCAATCAATAAACTATAAGATGGTTTTATTAAATTATATTCTTCTCCAAACAGAATATATTCAGTATTTTGACTGAAGTCTTGAATTCTGGAAAATAAAGCTAATTCTTCATTTAGACCCTGAGTAATAAACCAACAAAAGCTTATCCTTTGCATTGCTAGAAAATCTGGAAGAGCATTAATATAATTCATATTTTCTCGCATCATTTTTATTAGTAAATTAATGAATGAATTATGTTCGGATTTGCCAGTAACTGATCTGTAAATTTTTTAAAATGACGTTAAGAAAATTTAAAATTTTCTTAACTGAATAAAGACTGAAAACTATTGAATTTATGCTACCTTTAAATATGCAGCTAATTTTGCTTTTTTTCTTGCTGCAGCATTTTTGTGGAATACATTTTTTTTCGTGCCTTTGTACACCTGGTTCTTGCCGCCAAGGACGGGATCTGCCGCCAGGCGCCGCTCTGGGCCGGATCGGCCTTTCGCGACCAGGTCCGTTACAACGCCGTCCTGGGCGGTGCTGGACACGCTCTGCACACCGAACTCGACGAGATCCGCGGAGGATTTGCCTCGGCGGCCGTGGCCGGGAACGCCACGACCACTACCATCATCGGTGTGGTTGAATCCGGCCTGACGCTAAGCGAAGGCATTGAGGTCGCCCGCCGCGCCGGCCTGCTCGAGGCTGATCCCGAGCTCGACTTTCGGGGCGTGGATGCCGCAATCAAGCTGGCCATCGTTGCCGGGATTCTTCAGCAGAAGTCCATCGACCCCACCGCCATCGACTGCGAGGACGTCCGGTCGCTTGATCCGGCCGTGATCCGCGACCGATCCGCCCGGGGCGCGACCACGCGGCTGGTGGGAAGGCTGGACGACCGCGGGCGGCTCGGTCTGCGCTACGAAGAGGTCGGCAGGGGCGCCGCGCTCGACGTGCCGCCCGACCGCGTCGCCTACCTGTACGATCTGAAGAGCGGCGGATCGCGACTCCATGTCGGGGACGGACTCGGTGCTCGCCTGACGGCCCGAGCCGCGGTGCGAGACGTTCGTGAAGTTGTCGAGCTGGGTGCCTCCTCCGCCTCAACCGGAGGTGTCCGATGAGCAGGGATTCGACCACCGCCTGGCCGCTGCGAACGGATCGCCGCATCGAAGGTGTCAGCCATCCACTCCGCCTGCTGGATACCACGACCGGAATCGTCCACTTGGCACCGGACGGGGATCGGCCCGGCGCCGTGGTCGCGTTTCGCCGCACCGGCCGACCCGACCGCCCCACTGTAGTGGTGCTCGGTGGCATCTCGGGGCACCGCAGCGCGTGGGACCACGACGGCACCGGGCGCGGGGCCTGGTGGCCGACACAGGTGGGTCCCGGCTGCGCCATCGATCCCACGCGCTGGGACCTGATCACCATCGACTGGATTGGCGGGCCGGACGCTTCCAGCTGGGTTGAGGCGTCGCTCGATGAACGATGTCCGGCGACGCCGGCGGTTCAGGCCGAAGGGCTGGTCGCCGTCCTGGAGCTGCTCGGCATTGAATCGGTTCACGCCGTCATCGGCGCTTCGTACGGCGGGATGGTTGGACTGAGCTTTGCCGCTCGATTCCCGCAACGGCTGAATCGGCTCCTGGTTCTGTCCGCCGCCCACGAGTCGCACCCCACGACCACGGCGCTACGATCCATTCAGCGCCGAATCGTCCGTCAGGGAGTGCGCTGGGGAGCGCCGGGTGCAGCCCTCGCGACCGCGCGTGCGCTCGCCATGGTCGGGTACCGATCGCCGCAGGAATTCGCGGCCCGGTTCGCCGGCCCCGCAGTGGTTGGCGGTCGCGGGGCGTCGGGCGCCGAACTCGGTCTGGCGGGCCGCACGCGAGGCACGCGCTTTCCGGTAGACAGCTACCTGGACTACTGCGGCCAGCAGATTCTGGATCGCTTCGATGCAGACAGCTACCTGAGTCTGTCCGAAGGGCTGGATCTGCATCGTGTGATCCCCGAAGACATCACAACCCCGGTCTGGGCCTGGGCCACCGTGTCGGACCAGATCGTCCCGATCACACAGATGGAGACGCTGGTTGGCCGGCTTGGAGGTCGGGCTCGACTCATCAAGGAGCCGTCGATCTACGGTCACGACGGGTTCCTGAAAGAAGATGAGTCGGTCGCGCGCTTTCTGCGCCGAGCCCTCACCGAAGACCTCCCAAGCTGGAAGGAGGTGTGCGCATGAGCGCCGAGCTTCGCACCCGCACCGTTCGATCGGGCGTAGCCACCGACACCCAGTTCGGCAGCGTCATGCCGCCACTGCACATGAGCAGCAACTTCACCTTCCGCGGGCTTGGCCAGCCGCGAGCGCACGACTACACGCGCTCCGGAAATCCCACGCGAGACCTGTTGGCCGACGCCCTCACGGAACTCGAGGGCGGGGCCGGGGCCGTGGTCACGTCGAGCGGCATGTCGGCCATCACGGCGCTCCTTCACACCGTTCCCGGCGGCGGACGCGTGGTCGCGCCATCGGACTGTTATGGCGGCACCCACCGACTGCTTCGGGCGCTCGAAGCTCGCGGGGCGATCGAACTGGTGCTCGCCGAGGTCTGGGACCCTGCGGCCCTGAGCGATGCCGTCACACCCGAGACCGCTCTGCTCTGGATCGAGACGCCATCGAATCCGTTGCTGCGGATCACCGACATCCGGGCGGGCGTCGCCGTCGCCCAGGCCGTCGGGGCGCGAGTCGTGGTCGACAACACCTTCCTCTCCCCCGCCCTGCAGCAGCCGCTCGCGTTGGGAGTCGACCACGTTGTGCACTCCACGACCAAGTACATCAACGGACACAGCGACGTGGTCGGCGGTGCCGTGATCAGTGCCGACGCCGCGCGAGCCGAAGAGGTGGCCTGGTGGGCCAACTGCCTGGGCGTGACCGGTGCACCTTTCGATTCGTGGCAGACGCTGAGGGGACTCCGCACGCTTCACCTCAGAATGCAGGCACACCTGGACGGAGCGGCCGCCGTGGCCCAAGCGCTGGTCCAGCACGAAGCGGTCGAGCGGGTCTACTGGCCCGGCCTGATCACTCATCCCGGAGCCGCCCTGGCCGCCGGTCAGCAGTCGGGGCCCGGAGCCATGATCTCGGCCGAACTCCGAGGTGGCCTGCCCGCCGTCCGAGAGTTCGTTGCCGGGCTTGAGCACTTTACGCTGGCCGAATCGCTGGGCGGCGTGGAGAGCCTGGTCGCCCATCCCGCGACCATGACGCACGCCTCCATGCCGCCCGAAGCGCAGCAGGAGGCCGGGATCGGTGAGGGGCTGGTGCGGTTTTCTATCGGCGTCGAGTCCCCGGCGGATCTGGTGGCGGATGTGTTGGCGGCCTGCGATCGGGCGGCGGGTGTGGTGGTGGCGGGGGTTTAGGCGGGGGTGGGTGTAGGCGGCGGGGGTGTAGGCGGGGGGATGGCGGCGGAGGCGGGCGGCGGCGGGCGGGCTGATCTGGCTATTGGATCGCCCGCCGTCCGCCCCGATTCTGAACTCCCCAAGGCGGGTGGGGGCCGCGGGGGGCAGAAAAGGTCCATCGCGGATCCTTGCAATTCCCTTACCTCCCAGGGCTGTCTTCGTGCTGACTTTCCAACGGCGCCATCCCACATTCAGATGTGGCCGGCGGTCCGGGGACTGCCTCAGCACCGAACTACACCGGGGGATGGAACGTGAGAGTTGTTTCCAGAAGGGCCGCAGGAGTTGCCCTGTTTGGCACTGTCGGGCTGTCCATCGGGGCTGTGCTCCCGGTCCAGAACGAGTCCGCCAGCACCTCGCCGATCGTCGAAGCGGGTGCGGCTGTCGTCCCCCTTCCCCCTCTGCTCTCTGCGTCCGCGACCGTCACGAGCCCGTCCCACTCTCCGGCCGAGCCATCGCGCGCCACCGACAGAGTTCCACGAATCGCGCTTCAGGCGGGCCACTGGAAGGCTGCGGAAGCGCCGGACGAACTCCGCCGAATTCGCACGAATGGCACCCGGTGGGAATCGATTGCGGAGTGGGAGATCAACCTGGACATCGCCGAGCGCGCCGCTGCCCAGTTGCGGGCACTCGGGTACGAGGTCGATGTCCTACCCGCTGTGGTGCCGCCGGGCTACCGCGCAGACCTCTTCATCGCGGTTCACGCCGATGGCGCCGCCAGCACATCGGCCTCGGGCTTTCGCGTGGCGGCGTCACGCCGGGATCGCACGGGACGGGGTCAGGAAGTCGCGCGTCTGCTCAGCCAGACCTACCGCGAGGCCACCGGGCTGCGACACCTCCCGGACAACACGCGGCGGATGACCAACTACTACGCCTTCAACGATCGGCGGTACCAGCATTCGATCGACCCGCAGACCATCGGCATCATCATCGAGACGGGCTTCATCACGAGCCCCGGCGACCGCACGATCATCGTCGACGATCCCGACCGTTCAGCGAGCGGGATCGTGGCCGCGGTGACGGCTTTCGAAGGCACTGCGCTCCCCGAGGCCACCGGCCGCTGACCGCCGCGGGGGGGATCAGGCTCTGGCACCGATCTCATCCCAGAGCCGCACGAACTTGTCGTCGGCATCCTCGACGGCCTGCATGGCCATGTGGTCCAACTTTTCGCCCATCTCGCGTCCGAGCAGCCCTCTCATGAAGGCGAGCGGCTCGTCCAGTTCCCAGTCCAGAAATGGCTCCTTGCCACGGTCCAGGTTCTTGAGAATTCGCAGGACCAGGTAGGTGTCGTCGAGCAGTCCGGCCAGCCCATACGTCATCTCTGGAATCAGATCGATGGGGCTGACGAAATAGCGCGCGATGTGCTCAAGCACGGGATCGACGACGTGCTGCAGATTCCTTTCGGTCGACTCCTGCTGGGCCCGTGCCATAAAGGTCGGGACGCCGTCGATGATTTCCATGCACAGCTCGCGCACCTCGATGACCTCGGCGTCTTTCGCATCGGGTAGCCGAAAGCGGATGTAGCGATCGAGCGGTTCGGTTCCCCGGGCCAGCGCCGAAGCGATCACGGCCTGAATGTCATCGATGTTCATGATTCGCCTTCAAATAGATCCAGAAAACGGCGGGCCAGTCTGGGACCGGTGCCTTCGTCTTCGTGTTTGAAAAAGACATGCGCGTCTCCCCAGCCCGAATCGCGGACGCGGTCAGCCCACTCCCCCAGTCCGCCATCCTCATACGCCTCGCGCCGCAGTCGCAGGTAGCCCCAGTCGGCCGTGGCCACAAAGGGGGGATCCTTCTCCTCGTTGCCGGTATCCGCAATCACCAACGCGGCATTGGCATCCTTCAGCAGGGCGAACACGTCATCGTCGAACCAGGACGTTGAGCGAAATTCGAAAGCGGCTCGAACGCCGTCGGGCAGCTGGTCCAGGAAGCCCTTGAGAACATCGAGGTCCCTTTTGAGCCAGGGCGGCGTCTGAAACAGAAAGGGCCCCCGCCGACCGCCCATCGCATCGGATGTCTCGATCAGGTAAGCCAGGGCGTCATAGCCGTCGGCACCCAGCCGAGCTTTGTGCGTGATGCGCTGCGAAGCCTTCAGAATGAAGCGGAAGTCTTCAGGCGTCTGCTCATTCCAGCCCTCGAGCATTTCGCGCTTGGGCAGCCGATAGAAGGTGTTGTTGACCTCGACCGCGCCGAAGTGATCCGCGTAGAAGGTCAGGAACTTTGACGCCGCCAGATCCTCGGGGTAGAAGCTCCCCTTCCACTCCTTGTACGACCATCCGCTGGTACCCACCCACAACTTCATCTCGCCTCCGATTCAGGGAAGGAGGCCAAGCTAGGCCGAGCGCTCTGAAACTTCCACCAGACGAGTGCCGTCATTTATGTTAACATTGTGACTATTAGGTCCAGGTCAGCACTGGAATGATCTCAACGGGGACGGAGGGGCGTGTGGCAAAGGACACCTTGGGCGAGTTCGAGTTTCTGGTTCTGCTTGCCGTGATGCGGCTTGGCGTGGAGGCGTATGCCGTGTCAATCGTGGACGACATCGTGGAGCGTACAGGACGCTCTCCCTCCAGGGCGGCGGTTTACGTGACCCTCCAGCGCATGGAGAAGGCGGGGATCGTGGAATCGGCGCTGGGAGAACCTCTGCCTGAACGCGGGGGCAAGGCCCGTCGCTATGTGCGAGTGCTGCCAGAAGGCCGGCGCATGATGTCCCAGACGAAGGCGTCGCTCCGTCGAATGTGGGACGGGCTTGAACTGGAGCCGGACTCATGAGGCCCGCGCGTCCTCCACGATGGCTGGTTGCCCTGCTGCGGATCGCGGCCGGCCCCCTGGCTGACGATGTGGAAGGGGACCTGCACGAATGGATGAACCGCTGGACCGTCAAATCGGGACCGACGGTGGCCTGGGTCAGGGGTGTTGGGGCAGGGGTGGCCATGCTCCCCAGGCTAGCCGTGTCGAACGTCCGCCAGAATGGAATCGCCCTGCCCGCCTCGTGGCTCGATCTCAGGCTCGCGTTGCGGCTGATGGTGCGTCAGCCCGGGCTTACACTGACTTCTTTACTCGCCCTGTCCGTCACCATGGGGCTGGCCATCACCGGGTACTCCGTCACCTCTGACGCCATGTGGGGCGAACTCGACGTTCCAGAGCCAGACCAACTCTTCATCACCCGCCTGATCGATGTGAGGCTGAATGCTCAGAGTTTCCCGACACTCGCGGAGGCCGACCTGATGCAGCAGGCGACCTCAGTCGAGAGTCTGGCTCTGTTCACCCTCCTGACGTTGAATTTCGGGGGAGATGAGGGGCTGCCGATTCCGGTCTCGGCTGCGCGCGTGGACGGCTCCGTTTTCGATATCGCTTCGGTACGACCCGACTTGGGCCGCCTGATCACAGCCGAAGACGTTCGCCTGGAGCGTGACGTGATCGTCATCTCCCACCACATGTGGAGCCATAACTTTGGCGGCGACCCCGACGTTCTCGGGCGAATGGTTCAGGTCGATGGCACTCCGACCGAAGTGATCGGCGTGGCGCCGGCGGGCTTCAACTTTCCGGTAAATCAGGATGCCTGGGTGCCTCTCGTCATCCGCCCAACCTCGATCCTCGCCGAAGGATTCCCCGGCTTGCGCATGATGGGTCGGCGCAGAGCAGCTGCATCCCTGGACGAGGTGAATCAGGAGTTCGCCCACCTCCTCGCTTCGGCGCCTGTGATCGAGGATCGGGCGGTGGTTGCGGAGAGTGTCGGATATACGCGGGGCATGATGTCTCGAGGGTCCGATTCCGTCTTTACAGTCATGATTCTGGCGCTGGTCACCCTCGTTCTGGTTGCAGCGGCGAACATTGCCAATCTGATTCTGGCCCGCACCGAGGCACGGGTCAGCGAGCTGGCCATCCGCTCCGCCCTGGGCGCCTCGCGATTCCGAATCACCGGCCAGCTTTTCCTGGAGGTTCTCGCCCTGACCCTCGTCGCGGCACTCTTTGCGTTGGGAGGCGCATCGTTCGCTCTGGCCTGGATGCGGGCGCTCATCACCGAGCTGCCTTACTGGATCGACTTTCGGATCGCACCTTCCGTTGTCGTCTTCTCGTTCATACTCGCGCTGCTGGCCGCCGTGGTGGCTGGAGCCCATCCGGCCTGGCGTGCCACCGGCATGGGACTATCCGAGGGAATGCGCAGGACTCGCGGCGGCTTCGGTCGCGTAAGTGGGGCCGTCATCATCGTCGAGCTGGCTCTCACCGTTGCCATGCTGGCCGGGGCCGTAGCGCTGGGCCGGGGTCTGCTCGGATACCAGATGACCGACTATGGACTTCCAGCTGAACAGATCCTCACCGCACAGATCGGTTTCGGAATTCCCGCGAATGCGGATCCGGAGAACGAGAACGCCCTTCAGGCCGAGGCCGACCGGCTTCAGCAGGTCATTCGCGATGAGATGGCGGGGCTTTCGACCATTCGCTCCATCGGTTTTTCACAAGGGCTGCCCGGTGAAGGAGGGCGCCAGCGGGGGAGTATTCAGCTGGACGGCGATGACCGGATCTACCCGGTCCACTCCCTTTCCGCAGATCGGGCGTTCTACCAGGCGCTTGAGGTCGAGCCGATCTCCGGCACCCTTTTCGATGACCGACCTGAATCGACAGATGTACTGGTCAACACGCCGTTTGTGGAGGAAGTGCTCAACGGACGCAACGCGGTGGGACGGCAGATCCGATTCGCTTACGGCGCGGAGTTCGGCAGCTGGCGGCGGATCGTCGGGGTCATCCCCGACATCGGGGTCGAGCCAGGCGATCAGTCCATGGCTGCGACTGTTCACACACCGCTGGGCGCGTCCAACTATCTCAATGTAAGTATTCGCACCGCCGGAGAGCCGACCAATGCCGCTCCAGCACTGCGGGCGGCCGTGGGTGCATTCAGCCCACGAGCGCGACTCAGCCGTGTGCAGCTTCTGTCCCAGGCCGGCTGGGAGAGCCGAGCGCTTCTTCAGGGCTTGGGCGGCGCACTGCTTCTTCTGGGATTGATGGCCCTGCTCCTGTCCAGCGCGGGACTCTACGCCATTCTCTCGTTCGGTGTCTCCCGAAGGACGCGCGAGATCGGTGTCCGAGTGGCGCTGGGAGCCAGTGCTTCGTCGGTCATCGCGAGTATTCTCCCGCGCACCCTCATGCAGGTGACGATTGGCCTGGTGATTGGGTCGGCGGTCGGATTCGTCGTTCTCCAGTTTACCGCTGTCCTGCCTGTTTCCGTTCCAGACGCCCCCGTGCTGCACCTGGCACTGCCTGCCGGCATTCTGCTGATTGGAGCACTGGTGGCCGTGCTCCGACCAAGCCTGCGTGCCCTCTCAATTCGCCCCGCAGACGCCCTTCGACAGGGATGAAGGTCTCGATTCTGAGCAGTGGTCAACCCTGCGGCGCCAAAGCGGGTCCAGTACTTGTCGCTTCCGGTTTGCCGGTGCTGCCTGTACCCGCCTAGCTTGTTGCGATTCGGACGATTCGGAACACGTCGGGTGGGACACCGTGAAGTCGGCGGCTGGCTGCCCCGGCCCTGAGGGAGCGAGAAGGTGAAGCTACATACCAAGATTGCGATCGGACTGATTGCGGGAGCGCTCGTCGGCGGAGGCGCCAACGCCTTCTTCGGTGACGCCGCCTGGGTGGACTGGGTCTCCAACAACATCGCGTACCCGGTCGGGCAGGTTTTCCTGCGCATGCTCTTCATGACCGTGGTGCCGATCGTCTTTACCTCGATCGCCCTAGGTGTGGCCGGCATCGGCGACGTCAAAACGCTGGGCCGACTCGGCGGGCGGACCATGGGCTACTTCGCCATGTCCACGCTGATGGCAGCGGCGATCGGTCTGATTCTGGTCAACACGATCAAGCCGGGCGGCGGTCTGCCCCCGGAGACCCGTGACGACCTCATGGCGCAGTTCTCCAGCGGAGCCGACGGTCTGGCCGCCGGCGGTCCCGCCGAGTTCGGCATCTCCACCTTCGTCAACATCGTGCCACGGAATCCCGTCGCCGCTGCGGCGAACATGGACATGCTCGCCCTGATCTTCTTTTCGCTGATCTTCGGCGTCGCTCTGATTCTGATTCCCCGGGCCAAGGCCCAGCCCGTCATCGACGTGCTTGAGGGAATTGGCGAGGCGGTGATTAAGATCATCGACATGGCCATGGGGCTCGCGCCCTACGGCGTGTTCGGCCTGATCTTCGTCATCACGTCTCAGTTCGGCTGGTCGATTCTGGCCCAGCTCAGCATGTACGTGATCGTGGTCATGGTCGGCCTGCTTCTCCACGCCATCATCGGAATCAGCACCCTGGTGAAGGTGTTCGGCAAAATGAGCCCCATGAAGTTCTGGAAGTCGATCGACGCGCCCATCATCACCGCGTTCTCGACGAGTTCCTCCATGGCGACGCTTCCCACCAGCATCGCGACCGCCGAAAAGGAACTCGGCATCCAGCCCAAGATCGCCGGATTCGTACTCCCCCTCGGCGCCACCATGAACATGAACGGGACCTCGCTCTTCGAGGGTGTGACCGTGCTCTTCCTGGCGCAGGTGTTCGGGGTTGATCTGGGCCTTGGACAGCAGTTCATCGTCATCATCCTGGCCGTCATGACCGCCATTGGTGCGGCCGGCGTACCCGGCGGTTCACTCCCGCTCATGATGCTGATCATGGCCACCGTGGGTGTGCCGCCCGAGGGCATCGCCATCGTGCTGGGTGTCGATCGCGTCCTCGACATGAGCCGCACCACGCTCAACGTGAGCGGCGACATCTCTGCCGCGGTCTACGTGGACCGTGTCGATCGTGAGATGGGTGGGATGCAGCCAGCTGTGGTTGGCGCGACAGCAGGAGACTAGACCGAAGACATCTCCGCTCCGCCGGCGGTTTCGCGGGGACGGTTGAAGAAGTGAATGGGGGGCCGGGTGCCGCTGAGGTGCCCGGCCCTTCGTGCGGTTTGGATTCACGTCCCTGCCGGGGATGCCCAGACCAGGCGTTCACTGACACGCTTTGATGCTGCGAGCGTGGTGGCTCGCCCGGTGGGAACCCGCCGAGTCTGCCCCACCCCCGCCCATCCAGCCATCCCGCCGCCCAAGATTCTCGGTACCGTTCGGGGGTGGAGGGCGGGGGTGGCGGGCCGCGACACCCTTCCCCTCCCCCCACGACCCCTCTATTATCGGTCAGCGATCATCGGTCACCGACAATAGAATATGACAGACTCTCAGAACCCGCGCGACCTGCTTACCCCGGCCGTTCTCCACATTCTGCTCGCGCTGAGTGGGGGTGAGCTTCATGGCTCGGGGATAAGCCGCGACATCGAGGCCCGAACGTCGGGCGCCATCAGGCTTGGTCCGGGAACCCTGTACGAGGCGATTCACCGACTTGAGGCCGATGGCTGGATCGCCGAGGTGCCAGACACGCCGGGGCGGCGCCGAATCTATCGCATCACCGCTGCCGGCCGCCGCGCTCTGGGACACGAACTCCTGCGCCTGGACGAGATCGTCAGCTTTGCGCGCGCGTCCGAACTGCTTCCGGATCGGGACGGCTGATGGATTCGGGCCATGATCGCTGGTTCGAAGGGCTCCTCAGGCTCTTTCCTGCCGACTTCAGACGACTGCGCGGGGATGACCTGCGGGCCGACTGGGAGGAGCGCAGGCGGGACGCCAGCGCAGATGGACGGGGCGCGAGGGCGCGCTTCCTGATCGTGGCATCGCTCGATCTGGTTCGCAGCGCCGTCCGCCTCAGGGCGCGGCCTCCGGCTCCGGGACGCGATGTCCGCACACGCATGGAACGAGGGGAGGGGTGGATGATCAGCTTCATGACTGGATTCCGGGCCGCATACAGAAGTCTCCGACGGACGCCGGGATTCTCGGCGCTCGTACTCACGACGCTCGCCATCGGGATCGGAATGACCACCGCGCTGTTCTCGGTGGTGGACCAGGTCCTGATTCGGCCGTTGGTCTATCCCCAAGCCGAACGCCTGGTGTATCTGAGCCAGAATTTTGAATCACCCAAGGTCGAGAACACCTTGGTATCCGGCCTTCTGGTGCGTGAGATACGGGAACGAGTCACGCAGTTCGAGCGTGTCGAGGCCGTGGGCTTTCTGAGGCAAAATCTCACCGGCGTATCCGTGACGGCGCAGGTTCAGGTCGGATGGGCTTCTCCCGGATTCCTGGACCTTCTGGGGGCGGAACTGGTTCGCGGTCGACTGATGGACGCGAATGATCCCGAGGGCACGGTCGTGCTCTCTCACGGTCTCTGGCTGAGCCAGTTCGGAGGCGACCCGGGAGCCATCGGGCGGCCATTCCAGCTCGATGGCCATCCCCACACCGTAGTGGGAGTCCTGGCGCCAACCTTCGAACTCCGAATTCCGATGCGCAGATCGGCCGAAATGCCGCAGCTGTGGAAGAATCCGGATTCCCGCTGGGCCAACGGCGACGTGTGGAACCGATTCGATGCAAACGGCATGCTGCAGATGGTGGCGCGACTGACGCCGGAGACGACCCTTGATCAGGCCGCCGCATCACTCCAGGTGGTGGCCGCATCGATCCGGGAGGAACGCCCTGAGTTCGACGTGGCTGGACTGTCCCTGACCACGGCTTCGTTGCAGGAACAGGTCGTCCGGGGCATCCGCCCCACCATCCTTCTTCTGTTCGGCTCGGTGTCGCTGGTCCTGCTGATCGCCTGCTTCAATGTGGCCAACCTGCTGTTGGTCAGGACGCACGGACGGGCCCGCGAGTTCGCGATCCGGCGCGCGATCGGGTCTTCGGGCGCACGAATCGGCAGACTTCTTTTCAACGAAAGCCTGACCCTGGCCCTGGGCGGAGCCGCTCTGGGAATCGGCGTGGCCTGGTTGGCCCTGGAGGTCGTGGTGCAGCTCGCGCCGACCGGGGTGACCTGGTTGTCGTCGGTTGGGCTCGATGGTCGGGTACTGGTTTTCTCCCTCGCCGCCGCCGTCGCCACAACGGTGCTTACGGGGCTCCTCCCGGTTCTGGGTTCGGCCCGTGCCGAGCCGAATCGTCGGCTGGGTGGCCGGGGGAATTCATCGGGTGGGAGCCGCATGCGAGATGGCCTCGTCGTTCTCCAGTTAGGGCTGTCGCTGGTGCTCCTGGTCGGGGCCGGGCTCCTGACCAACTCCATGCTCCGGTTGCGGGCCGTTGAGCCCGGTTTCGAGTCGAGCGACCTGGCCCTGTTCTCCATTTCGGTTCCGGGAGCGCGTTACACCTGGCCGGGACCTGCGGCGGACGAGTTCTACCGCGCCGTCGAGAGCGGGGTCGCCGCCATCCCCGGGGTCGAGGCCGCCGGGGTGGTCTGGCCGGCGCCCTTTTCCGGCTCCAGCTGGGGAGGCGGTTATCGGACGCAGACGGAGGACTCAGTCCAGGCCAGCCAGCGGCTGGGGCGCTATATCCTGGCGACCGAGGGCTTCTTCGAGGCGGCAGGGATGCCGGTCGTGGAGGGTCGGAACTTCCGTGTGGGGCTTCCCCGCGAAGTCGCCATCGTGTCCCGCTCCGTAGCCGAGGAGCTGTGGCCTGGCCAGAGTGCGATCGGAAGGGTGCTCGTCGCTTCGCCCTGGGGTCCACCGGTCCCCTTCGAGGTGATCGGCGTGGTCGAGGATGCTCGCTGGTCTGATCTTCGCGGCCCGACCGAACCACTGGTGTTCTTCGACTCTCGTGGATGGTCCTGGGTCGACTTCGAAGTCGACGTCATCGCCCGTTCTGCACTCCCGCTCGCCACCCTGGCGCCGAGCTTTCGCGATCTTCTCAGAACGCTGGATCCCGAGATCCCGGTTGCCGAGCTCAACACCATGGAAGGGTACATCGGCGGTCAGATGGAGGCGCTCCGGTTTGCGCTCAGCCTGGTGGCGGTGTTTGCCGGGGTCGCCGCGCTCCTGGCCCTGATTGGACTCTACGGGGTGATCTCGTGGACGGTTGGACAGCAGCGCCGTGAGATCGGCATTCGCATCGCCCTGGGCTCGGGACAACAGCGCGTGCTGAAGAGCTTCCTGTGGAAGGGAGGTCGCCTGATTGCAATTGGATTGGCTACAGGCGTTGCGGGTGCACTGGCTCTCTCCCGCCTGCTCGAGGCCTACCTCTTCGGGATTGAGGCTTCCGATCCGGCGACGCTGATCGGGGTCACCCTGCTGCTCGGTGTGGCCGCCCTGGTCGCCACGCTGGTTCCTGCTCGCATGGCGGCGGGGGTGGACCCGGTCCGGGTGCTTTCATCGGACTGAATCGCGGAGGGGCGATTCATCGGCAGAGGCCGGCCGATGGAGTTCAGCCCCGGAAGACGCTCCGATTCGATTGAACCGTGCCGCACCACCCGCTCACGAGCCTCCGACCAGATCCGCCGGGTCTTCAATAATGATCACCTCTCCGTCGGAGAGCGTACGGAAGGGGATGCCATGCCGCTGGCAGTGCTCGAACTCCTCTTCCATGGCCTCAGACTCGTAGTGGTCCGAGCGAAAGTGCGGCAGGATCAGATAGGGCAGAAGCACCAGTCCCTCCCAAATGACTTCTCCGTAGCCGTGCGGATCAAGCTCGGGCTCGTCCACGCGCGCGATGCCATGAAGGTCCGGCGCAAGAACGCAGATGCCGGCGCTGTAGCCACCGTAAAAGAATCCGGCCCTGATCAGGCCCGGGATCACGCGATCGAACCCGCTCAGTCGCATGGCCCGGCGCAGTACAAAGGTGTTGCCACCTCGAACCCAAACGCCGTCGAAGTTTGACAGCTCGGCGGCCAACCTGGCGGGGTCGCCAAAGTAGCCGCGCAGATCAACCTCCTCTACGCGGATGCCCAGACGAGTCAGGTCTGCGATCGCTCGGTCATTGCTCTCGGCGCGCGCGGGCTCGGGCACGTGGTCCATCGCATTCGGAATCAGAGCCAGCGGACCGGCGCCTACCATCTCAAGGAGTCGTGCGGAGGCATCCCCCACCCGGAAGGACGAGAGGTAGACCCGAAGCGGGAGCGACATGGTCAGGGGCCTGACGGGGCCGGTCGCGAGAGTTCCATCCTGGCCGTATCGCCAACGGACTCACTTCGGCGCACATCAAAAGTCAGTGCGACCGAGTCACGCGCCACGAGCTGATCGTTGGACGGTCCGTCATGCCAGTTGACCACGACCCATGCCCTGACCTCCCCGGACTCCGGCGTCGGTCGGCTCCAGCGAACGCCGCCAGTCAGCACAACGTCACCCGGCTCGGCCAGAGTGTAGCTCATCGAAGCGCCGATCGTCGGATCGAGCGGTTTGACCTCAATGTGGAAGACGGTGCCGGGTGCTGTTGACAGTGGGGCGGCACTGAGCCGCAGCAGAGCCTTCCCGCAGGGAGCGCAATCCGGAATGTCGTCCGTGGGGATTCCGGTGGGTTCGGACCCGCAAGCCGAGACGAGGACCCACGCCGCAACCAGCCCGATGCGTCGCCGGCTCACGATCACGGTCGCCAGATATCTGCCTCTCATTCCGCCTTCCTCGTTCGTGGCCCACGTCACCTCACGACACCGCCGGGGCCGCAGCTATTCAGCAGACTACATGAACCGGACTCGAATGGGCAACGGTCATGAGGATGCCGAACCGCGATCCCCCAGCCGAATCACGCACCCCTTGCACTAATCCGTTTAGTTCAACAGCTTGGACTAAGCAATTTAGTCCAACCGGGAGGAGCAGGTGGGAACCAACTCGATGGGGGTCGTCCAGGGCACTCTGGAGATGCTGGTACTGCGCACTCTTGCGGCCCAGGCACCGGCTCACGGCTTTGCCATCCTGGACTGGATCCGCCAGACCACGGACGAGGCGGTCGTGGTCGAAGACGGCGCGCTCTACCCCGCTCTTCGTCGCATGGAGGCGCGCGGCTGGGTCACCAGCGACTGGGGTGTTTCGGAAAAGGGCCGCCGCGCTCGCTACTACGAGCTGACCGCACTCGGGCGTCACTCGTTGGCCAAAGAGGACGAGCGGTGGGAGGCCTACGTCACTGCGGTGGCCAAGCTGAATACGGCACGGTCGGGAAGCTGACCCGATGGATTCCGGAACCACTGGCCCGACCCGCTGGCTGAACCGACTGGGATTGACCTCGCACGCCGCCAGGGACGAGGCCAATTGGGAGATTGAGCATCATCTGGCGGAGTTCGCCGATCGCCTGGTCGATGAGGGTTGGGATGCGGAAGAAGCGCGGGACGAGGCCCGACGGCGATTCGGCGACCCCGAACGCTATCGCGGCAAGATGAAACGGATCGAGCACGGGAGGGTGGTGATGAGGAAGGGAACGCAGTGGGGCGACATGCTCGGCGAAGGGCTCAGATCGTTTATCCGGACGGCGCGGCGATACCCGGGCTTTACCCTTGGGGTCGTGCTGACGCTGGGGCTGGGGATCGGTGCCAATTCGACGATGTACAGCATCATCGATCGACTGTTGTTGCAGCCGCCCGAGCACATTACCGAGCCGGATCGGGTAAAGCTGGTCCTGCTGGAGCGCCCGAGTCCTATCTCCGACGAGATTCTGACCTCTGCGTCGCTCACCTACCCCGACTATGAACTGCTCAAGGGGCACTCCGGATTCGTTGCGGCGGGCTTTACACCGGCCCGGGCGGCCACGGTTGGCGAAGGGGATGCCGCCGGACCCGTGCAGGCCGCCCTCGCCACGTTCTCCTTCTTCGAGGTCGCGGGCGTCCGACCCCGGATCGGACGATTCTTCTCGGACGAAGAGACTGCAGTCGACGCTCCGCTGACGGTCGTGCTGGCTGACGAATACTGGGAGCGCACGTTTGACCGTGACCCTGCAGCCCTGGGTCGCACACTGACGATCCAAGGACAGCCGGCCACGATCATCGGCGTGGCGCCGGAGGGATTCACCGGCCTGTCGCTGGCTCCCGTCGACCTGTGGTTGCCGCTCGAGCCCACACACGTTCTCCGGAACGGGGGCACCGGCTGCATGGACAGTCAGGGGTGCTGGTGGATGTGGACGGCGGTGCGTCTGCGGGACGGCGTGTCCCTCGAATCCGCCGAGGCTGAGGCGACGGCCCTCCACCTGAACAGCCGTGAAACGGCCATCGCCAACGGCCGCTACCCCGCAGAAGCTCGACTCCTGCTGACACCGTTGATCGAGGCCCGGGGCCCCCAGGCTTCACCTGAAACCAGAGTTGCCCAATGGCTCGCCGGGGTATCCGCGATCGTGCTCCTGATTGCCTGCGCCAATGTTGCGAACCTCCTGATGGCGCGTAGCACGCGTCAGCGGAGAGAGATCAGCGTTCGCCTGGCGTTGGGTGCATCACGGCAGCGGGTCATCGCGCTTACGATCCTCGAGTCGCTCATCCTGGCCGTGGCCGGCGGGATCGTTGCGCTGGGGATCGCCCGCTGGGGCGGATGGGTCGTTCGCAGCACACTCCTTCCGAGCGTCTACTTCCCCCGTGAGTCGTGGAGCCTGCGACTGGTGGGGTTCACGTTTGCAATGGCGCTTCTGGCGGGGCTGATCGCCGGACTCCCACCCGCACTTCAGAGTCGCCATGCGCGCATCGGGCGAGGACTGGTGAACGGTTCCCGAGGGGCCTCTGGCCGCAGCTCCCGTTTTCGGACGGCGCTGACCGTGAGCCAGGGCGCCATGTCGGTCGTCCTGCTGGTCGGGGCGGGCCTGTTCATCCGCAGCCTGAATTCTCTCCGTTCGGTGGACCTCGGAATGGATGTGGAAGAGCTGATCATGATCCAGCCAGAATTCACGAGCCCCGAGTTGCCCGCCGAGGCGACCCGTGCTGCCTTCAACGAACTCGAGCGCCGACTCGCCGCGGTGCCCGGCATGGCATCCACCACCACCACGGCGGTCGCCTTCCAGTGGGCCTATGGCCAGGCGCTGACGGTCCCGGGCCTGGATTCGATTCCCTCCCTCCCGGGCGGCGGACCCTACCACTATCCGGTCGGCGTGGGCTACTTCGAGACGGTGGGGGTGCGGATAGAGGAAGGGCGCGGGATCGAGGCATCAGACGTGCTTGGCAGCGACCCCGTGGTCGTGGTAAGTCGCACCATGGCCGAAGCTCTCTGGCCCGATGAGAACGCTCTGGGCAAGTGCATCGTTTTGGAGAATTCAGAGGTCTGCACATCGGTGATCGGGATCGCCGAGAACGCCGCCCGCGGTGGGTACCAGGACGATCCGTTCATGGCCTACTACCTCCCCCTGGAGCAGGTTGGGTCCGAGCCGGTGGCCATCTACGCCCGGACCCGGGGGCCCGCCAACCAGCTCACTGGAGCAGTGGCCTCGGCGGTCCGCGCATCGATCCCCGGGGTCCGATATGTGGGATTCCGGCCCCTGCGCGAGTTACTCGACCCGCAGGCCCGGTCGTGGACGCTCGGCTCGACCATGTTCACGCTCTTCGGAATCGTCGCCCTCATGCTCGCGGCCATCGGCCTCTACGGGGTGCTCTCCTTCGATGTCGCCCAGAGGACCCGCGAACTCGGAATCCGCAGCGCGCTGGGCGCCACGCAGAGCCGTCTCATGACCTCGGTGGTCGGTCGTGGAAGTGGAATCGGACTCCTCGGTGTGGGTGTCGGTCTGGCCATCGCCTGGTTCGCCGGCCCCTTCGCCGAGTCGCTGCTCTTCGAGACCTCGCCACGTGATCCCGTGGTCCTCCTCTCCGTTGCAGGCATCCTGCTCCTGGTTTGTGGGCTGGCCAGTTTGGTTCCGGGGCTCCGCGCCACTTCCGTCGCACCGGTCGATGCGCTTCGGTCGGAGTAGCTGCTTGTCTATCGGGGCATCACGACCATCGACCTGCCCCCATGCAGTCGGCCGTGCCCGGACCGGCCCTCACTTTCATCTGGCGATGATTCTTTTCTGCAAGCAGGCGGGCGTCTTCGCAAAACCCTGACACCAAAGTGGGAAACTCCGGCAGCCTCATCGCGTATGCGGTAGGGTGCACGTGATGAATTCGAAGGAGGGGTGGTGATGGGTTTCGGGAAGTTCGCCAGCGCGTTGATTCCGTCAACGGCGCTACTGCTCTGCGCGTCGGGCGTTCAGGGTCAGGCAAATCAGAAGTTCCGATGGACCGAGTTGGCCGTGGGCGTCTATGCGGTCAGCCCGAACGGAATGGGGTCCAACACCCTGGTCGTGATCGGCTCGGATGAGGCCATGGTCGTCGACGCGCAGCAGGGTACGGCGGGAATGGCTCTGCTGCTGGACGAGCTTGCCGAGGTCACGGATGTGCCGGTCACCCGTGCGGTGATCACCCACTGGCACCTGGACCACAGCGGGGGCACACGAGCCATCAGGGAGCGGTTCCCCGACGCCGTGGTGTTCGCCCATGAGGATGCGGGCACGCAGGCCCGCGTCGAACTGCCGGTGCAGGCGGCCAACGTCCTCTCGTTCTGGGGGGAAAGGGAAATGGAGTTCGAGGTCGACCGCCTGACCGTCGAGGAACTCGCCGACCCGGCGCCCTTCAGCGCTGACCGGATGATTGGTTCCGATACCACGATCAACGTGGGTGGCAGGGATATTCGTATCCTGGCACGGGGGGCCGGGCACACGGCCGGGGACCTGGCCGTCCATCTCCCGACAGAGGGCATTCTTGCGGCCGGCGACCTGATGCTGCCGGTCGTCTTCTCGAATGCCGGAAGTCCCGTCGGCCACCTGGCGACCCTCAGGGTGTTCACCGCACTGGCACCGCGGATCATTCTTGGCGGCCACGGCGATGTCTTTCGGGATTCCGATCTTCCAGCGCGGCAAGCCGTTCAGCTCGCGGCCTGGATCACCGAGGTCGAGGCCCTGGTCAGCTCATCCCAGGCTTCGTCGCCGGCCGCGCTCGAGGCCCTCGTTCCCCAGGCGGCCGCCTTGGCGGGGGACCTGATCGGCAATCCTGAAGGGGCCGCCGCTCGACTGCTTCGGCCCGGGGGCCTTCGGCGCTGAGCAGCCCGGCAGGCGCTGACCGATCAGCCCGGCGGGCCGCTCTCCCGCCGGGCGTTTGATGACCCTGACCGATCAGTCCGACTGAAGCGCCTGAACCGGGCTGATCCTCAGGGCTCGCAGCGTCGGGCTCAGTGTTGCGGCAGCTGAAACAAGGGCGATCAGGACGGCCACACCCAGAAAGATGGTGGGGTCGTGCGGGTCCACCTCGAAGGCCAGAATCTGGATCATGCCCCCGGCCAGCCATCCAAAGCCGTGGCCCAGGACCAGCCCCGCGCCGATCTGAATCATGGCGTTTCGAGACACGGCCGATACGATCCGTGAATTGTCCGCACCCAGGGCCATCCGGACGCCGATCTCACGGCGCCGGCGCGTGACGTTCGACGACAGCACGGCATACAGACCCAGGCCGGCCATCGAAAGTGCGGCGATGCCGAAGTAGAGGAAGAGCGAACCGAAGGTGCGATAGAACCAGATGCCCTCGTCGATGCGCCCCGGGAGGGCCTCGACCAGATACATGGGCTGGTCCGGATCCGTCTCGGCGAGCGCGGCCCGCATGGCCGGCAGGGCGGATTCAGCGTCCCCGCCGATCCCCCGCACCATCGCCGACACGAAGGAGCCTCCGTCCCGCATAACGGGAAAATAGATGCCGCCCGGATCGGCTTCGGGGTCCAGCCCCTGAGGGGTAACATCGGGGGCGATTCCGACGATCCGGTGCCAGACGCCACTGCCGTCTTCCTCGTAGACGCGTATGCGCCCACCGATGGCACCGCCCTGAGGATAGATCATCCGGGCCAGGGGCTCATCGATCAGGGCGACCGGCTCTCCAACTGCATCCTCGTCCCTGAAGTCGCGCCCCTCGATCATGTCCCGCCCCAGCACCGCAAAGAAGCCTGGCGAGACGGCCATCACCGAACCGCGCGGGCGGTCCTCTTCCCGTTCCCAGCTCAGTCCGTCGACATCGAGGCGCGGATCAATCGCGCCCATGGCCGGCAGGTTTCCGGCTACCGCGACGGCGGTCAGGTCGGCTTTATCCCGAAGGCGATCCAGATAGCGTTGAGCAAAATCGTTTCGGGCTTCGGGGGTGCCATACCGTTCACCGATAAGCGCCACTCGGGACGTCATGATCGGTGCCGGATCGAACCCCAGATCAACGTTGGACAGGTTGATGAGCGACTTGACCGTGCCGGCGGTCCCGATCAGCACCGCGGTCGACAGAGCGATCTCGGCCACCACCAGAGCGGTGTTCATCCGACTCACCCGCGCCGAATCCCCGGCGGCGCGGCTCTTCATGACCTGAGATGGAGCGACCCTTGCCGCCTTCAACGCCGGACTGGCGCCGGCGATCAGCGCGGTTACAAAGGCGATGCTGACCGTAAAGGCCAGCACCGGCCCGTCAATCATGAATCGGATGAAGTAGGGACGGCCGGTGCGCTCCATCGAAGTCGCCGCATCGATCACCCCCACCCCCCAGTGGGCCACCAGGACGCCAAGGGCGGCGCCCGCCAGGGCAAGCACCAGCGCCTCGGCAAAGAAGGGGAGGACCACGCGGGTGCGACTCCCACCAATGGCTACCGAGAGGCCGACCTCACCAATCCGCAGACTGGCCCGCGCCGCCAGGAGATTGGCGACGTTGGCGCAGGCGACCAGAAGCACCATTCCCACCGCGACTCCCATCGCCATCAGCACCTTCATCATGGTCGTGCCGGTGTAGCGTATGACCAGACTCGTGGAACGGAACGTCAGGTCCTGCGGAAGGGCCGGATCGGCTGCCCGGGCCCCCGCCGCTCGAGCGGCCAGGGTGCGATCCAACTGCTCGACGGTGGTTTCCGGATGCATGCGAATGATCGCGGTTACCCGTCCCCGAGGAGCCTCTCCCAGTTCGTAGCGGGTATCGACCGGAATCCAGGCGTCTTCGGTCTGGGGAAAGCCGAAGCCTTCGGGCATGACCCCCACCACCGTCATGGGCTGCGTATCGCTCCAGACCGGAAGCCCGATCACGTCGTCCCGGCCGCCAAGCTCCTCGATCCAGGTCCGATGCGAAATCAGGATCGGCGTCTCGCTGGCGTTGGTGGCCTCAGCAATGGACGGAAGTCGTCCGAGCGCAGGCTCGATGCCCAGGATGCCGAAACCGTTGGGCGTCAGATAGGTGGCCGACAGTCGGATCGGCCGGCCATCTACCGTCAGGTTGGCGGACGTCACATCGATGCCCCCGACCTCGGCCCCCTCGATCCCGTCGAACACCGACTTCACCAGATCGATCTCGGGGTAGCCTGTTGTGAGCTGGTTCTCCTGAGAGACCACCTCCACCACGCGCAGCTGCCCTTCGTCGGGAAGGCCGAAACCGCGAAACGCCATCCCGACAATGATCGAAAACATGAACGAGGTCAGACCGATCCCCATTCCGAGCACCAGCACCGCCGTGGCAGATGAACCGGGCGACCGCATCAGCCCTCGCATCACCCGCTTCCACTCGACTCCGAATCCCATCCCGACCTCCCCCAGTTCGCGCCCGATCGCCGGTAGGGCGTATCCGAGCGACATTCTCATCACATGCATCCAGTACCATCGAGCCGCCGCCCCCGGCGAACGGCCCTCACTTCGGCGAACGAACTCCTCCCAGGCGTCACCCCGAATCGACTCGGCCGCCGAAGTGTCGGGCAGCAGCCAATCCAACAGGGCTTCGGCAAGAACGGGTGGGCGGCGGGTCACTTGTCGAGTTCTCCCAGAACCGGATCCAGCCCATCCCACAGGCGGTGCAACGCCCGTCGACTCAGCTGAAGCTGCTCCAGCCCCACTTCAGAGACCTCGAAGCGCCGCCGCCGGTGGCCCCCGCGATCCGGCGTCCCCTCTTCCATTTCATGCCGGACCCATCCCTTGGCCTCCATCCGATCCAGGGTGCGATAGAGCGCGCCGCGTGAGACCGGGCGGCCCGCCGTACCCTCGAGTTCGGAGATGACCGAGATCGCAAAGGCGCTTTCGCAGCGAAGGATGGAGAGGAGCACCATCTGCTCGAACTCGCCGGGGAACTCGTTGGCCATGATCTGTAGGTTTGGGGACGAGACGGAGGAGCCTGGAAAGTGCGATGCGCCTTGAACCCTGCACCGCTACAAGTGACGTCGACCCGGTCCTTTTCGTGTCCGGCTCGTCGTCGATGTATACAACGTACACACCAATGTCGCATTTGTACACACCGCGGCGTGGAGGCGCCGTACGATTTTTGAAATCCTGGAACTCGGACGCCAACCGCTCGGGGGCGGGAAATGGCGTTCTCAGCCGCCACGCTCCTCGCGGAACCGTTCGGCGCCAGGGTTGGAAGCACGAAAAACCACACCCCCTTGGGGCCCGCCCGCCCCTCCACCCGCCCGCCCCGAAAATCGCCCACTCCCCCGGGCGACCCCATGTCAGAATGAGCCCCCGCGATCTCACACGAGACAGAATTTCGTCAAATCGACGTAAAGTCGGTCCCGACTCGCGATCTCACGCCCTATCTTTGGGCGTTGGACTCAATCCCGCTCAGCACTCCGAGGTCACCATGCGAAACATTCGTCTGAAGCTTCCCCTGCTCTCTCTGCTCGTCCTGCTCGTCGCCGCACCGATGTCCGCGCAGTCCTTTCAGGTGGAGACCGCCAATGACCTGACCGGCGTCCGCGACAAGTTCCTGGGCCTGGTCGATGCCATGCCCGACAACACGATGAGCTGGCGCCCAGAGGAAGGGGTCCGGTCGGTGAGTGAACTGTTCATGCACATCGGCCTGGCCAACATCGGGCTCATGACCAGCTTCTGGAGCGCCGACCGTCCGGCGAACATGCGCGCCGAATGGGGCACCCAGGGCGAGCAGGTGACGGACCGCGCCTCCATCCGGGCGGCGATTCAGGTGGGATTTGATCACGTGATCAATACCGTCCGCTCCATGCCCGATTCGCAGCTGACGCAGTCGGCAAGCGTCTTCGGGCGCGATGCCAACGTCATGGCGGGCATCATGCTGATTCGGGGGCACTCCCACGAGCACCTGGGTCAGGCGATCGCCTACGCCCGCTCCAATGGCGTGACGCCGCCCTGGAGCAACTGACGGCGCGGCGCTTCGCCATGGCGGGCTGATCCGAACCAGGATCAGCAGCCGCAGAACAGACGAGGGCCCCGACGCGGCGATGGTCGGGGCCCTCGGTTGTTTTTGGGCGAAGTCGTAACTGTCAACTGCGGGCCATCTGGTCAGCGGCGGCGTTCGTGAAGGCGCCGGGCTGCGGAAGACCTCGGACCCACAACCGGCACCATCAGGCGCCGAAGATGGTCCGCCTGAGTCGATCCATCAGCCCATCGGCGCTCGCGGGCAGTACATTGCTGCTGCGCTGGGCGGTGCTGTGAGGAGCCGATGGGGGCTCGGTCCCACGGACCTCCGGCCCCATTCTGCCCGAAGACGACGGAGTTGTACGAGGGACGCTCGGCGAGAGCGAGCGGGGGCTCGACCGCTCCGTCCCCGCGCGTCCGTGAACCGGAGAGAAGGTTTCGCACAATCCAGACTTTTGTCGAAATGCCCTGGCGCGGCGGGCGTGAAGCGGCGTGGGCGGATGGAAGTCGGCGGGGAGTGGAGTTAAGAGGCGAGCCCCTCGGAGAGACTGAGAGGGAGGATAGGAACCGACATGTCGCTGGTACCAGGCAACAAGGTGCGCTACCTGCCGCAGCCGGAATGGGGTGTGGGGCACCTGCTGGCATTGCAGGAGGAGGGGGCGAAGGCGCTGGTGTTGTTCCCCACGCGGGAGGAGGCGCCGGTGCTGGTGTCCACCAAGGGGGGGCGTTGGTGGGGCAGGCGCTGGGGGTGGGCGAGGGGGTGGTGACGGGGAAGGGGAAGCAGGCGGTGGTGGTGGGGGAGGATCCAGGGGCTCGAGGGGCTGCGCCGCTACCGGGTGCGGTACGGGGACGGGCAGGAGGAGGCGCTGCCGGAGTCCGAGGTGAGGGCGCTGCCGCCGCGCTCGGACCTGCTGAGCACGCTGAGAGACGGGCGGGTGGGGGACGCGCGGGCCTTCGGGCTGCGCAAGCAGGCGCTGGTGCTGGACGACGAGCGGCGGTGTGACGCGCTGGGGGCGCTGCTGGCGAGCCGCGTCATGGTGAAGCCGCACCAGGTGGGCGTGGTGCAGCGGGTGTTGTCGGCGCGGAGGCCGCGCTTCGTGCTGGCGGACGAGGTGGGCCTGGGGAAGACGATTGAAGCGGGCATGGTGTACAGCGCGCTGCGGCTGTCAGGGCTGGCGCGGCGGGTGCTGGTGGTGGCGCCGAGCCACCTCACGGTGCAGTGGCTGCTGGAGCTGTTCCACAAGTTCAACCAGCTCTTCACGTTGATGGACTCGGAGCGCTACGCGCAGTCGCTGAAGGAGGCGCCGGAAGTGTCTCCGTGGGCGCGCTTCCCGCTGGTGGTGACGAGCCTGGAGATGCTGGCGCGCGGCGAGGAGCACCGGAGAGCGGTGGCGGAGGAGGGGGCGTATTGGGATTTGGTCATCATCGACGAGGCGCACCACC
>CALOEF010000005.1:0-3010 GCA_942492165.1 uncultured Planctomycetaceae bacterium | reverse complement strand
TCTCGGAGAGTCAAAACTTCTCATCAAGGCACTTCAAGCGAGCAGTCGCAAAATTTTCGTCTTTCTCTTCACCGGAGGTTCGAATCCTGCCGCGCCGCCACGCACTGCACCACTGAATTCATGCATGTATGGTTTTTATTGTTTCTCAGAAATGATCTAATCTGACGATGTTCCCTGTTAGGGTCGGACTCCTTGGGAGCAGGAGGTCGGTAGGTTCGATATCCTACCGCCCCGACCACTGAATTCATGCATGTATGGTTTTTGCCGTAGGGGCTTTTTTGTTTTTACACATATTGTTTTTGCACATATTTTTACTTGAGGGTCTCAGTTTTTTATGATGTCCTCATTCAAACGTAATTTTCAAACATATATTGTAAACTGGCAACTGATTCATCTGCCTACATAACCTACTCATTCTTATTAGAGACAAACAAGAATCGGTCAATGGATTCAAGAGACTACCAAAAAATCAGGCAACTGTTTGACGACTATCTGCAAATGTATTCATCTCGCGATGACCGTCTCACCACACATTTCAGCGAAGATTTTTCTGGCTTTACTGGCGGCGGAGATTTTCTTGTAAAAAACAGAGAAGAATGGGTTGCAATTACCCGCCAGGACTTCGCCCAGATCAAGGATCCGGTCCGCATTGAACTCAAGGATTTAGCCATACAGTCGCTGGCTGATACGATCGCTGTTGCGACCGGATTTTTTACCATACATCTGCCAATCGAAGACCATATCCTGTCACAAGAGACTGCACGTCTGGTCTTGATTTTTCGTTTGGAAGGTGCAGACTGGAAAATCTCACACAGTAGTATATCCATTCCATACCACCTGGTTCGTGAGGGTGAAATCTATCCAATGCAGGAACTGACAGAACGCAACCAGTTCCTGGAAAATCTGATTACTGAACGGACGACTCAGCTTTCTGAGGCAAACGATATCCTGCAACAGACAAATAAAACACTTGCCCGCGAGATCGAGAAACACAAACAGACCGAGGAGGCATTGCGACGAGAACAGCTCTTTTCGAAATCAGTTATCAAGAGTCTCCCCGGCGTCTTTTACCTCTACAGCTATCCTGAATTAAGATTGATTGCCTGGAACAAAGAGCACGAATCGCTTCTCGGTTACACGAGTGATGAAATGGAGGGGCGTCATGTTACGGACTGGCATCTCCCCGAAGCCAAAGAGGCTGTTCTGAACGTAATTGAAGTTGGGATGACAAAGGGCAGTGCTTCGATTGAAGCTTCTCTTTTGACCAAAGACGGGCAATCTGTGCCTTTTATCCTCACCGGCATTAAATTTGAGGCACATGGACGACTTTATTTGATGGGGATTGGAATTGATATCAGGGAACGCAAGCATGCCGAGGCCCAAGCCGAGAAATTGCAGGCCCAGTTGATTCAGGTTCAGAAGATGGAATCGGTAGGTAGACTGGCCGGTGGTGTTGCTCATGACTTCAATAATATGCTTGGAGTGATTCTGGGGCATGCTGAAATGGCTATGACTCAATTGGACCCAAACCAGTCGGTTTTTGCCGACCTGGAAGAAATTCGCAAGGCAGCCAGCCGTTCAGCCGATCTGACGAGGCAACTCCTAGCCTTTGCCCGTAAGCAGACTATTACGCCCAAAGAGCTTGACCTGAATGAGACCATTGAAGGGATGCTCAAAATGCTGCGTCGACTCATCGGAGAAGACATTGATCTTGTTTGGATGCCTGGATCTGGACTCTGGCCGGTTAAATTGGATCCTTCACAAATGGATCAGATTCTTGTCAACCTCTGTATCAATGCTCGTGATGCTATCGCGGGTGTAGGCAAGATAACTGTCGAGACGGATAACAGCACCCTGGATGACGAATTCTGCGCCACTCATACGGGCTGTGTTGCTGGGGAATACGTAAAAATTTCTGTGAGTGATTCCGGTTGTGGTATGGACAAATTCATGCTGAGCCATATCTTCGAACCTTTCTTTACCACAAAGGAGGTTGGTGCAGGAACAGGGCTTGGATTGGCCACCGTTTACGGTGCAATTAAGCAGAACAATGGCTATGTCGATGTATACAGCGAACCGAAAAAGGGAGCTGTCTTTACAATCTACCTACCCAGATTTACGGATATGGGCAAATTCGGGTCAAAGGAAAGATCGGCAGAACCTGATGTTGGTGGTCATCAGACCATACTGTTAGTGGAAGATGAACCAACGATTCTTAAAATGACGACAACGATGCTCCAACTCCTTGGCTACACTGTCATGGCAGCAAACAATCCAGGCAAAGCCATTAGTCTGGTTGAGAATTTCGCCCATGAAATCCATCTGCTCATGACCGATGTGATTATGCCTGAAATGAATGGTCGAGAGTTGGCAGAAAGACTCATGACCGACAGAAAGGGGATGAAGTGCCTGTTCATGTCTGGCTACACCTCTGATATTATCGCCAACAAAGGAGTACTGGTCGAAGGAACACATTTCATCCAGAAACCCTTCTCCAAAACAGAGCTGGCGATTAAAATTCGAGAGGTGCTCAACACTGCTAAAGGAGTGGTATTCTAACAGACGTTGCTGATTCTCATAGTCAAGATATCACATTAAGCCTCTACTTCTATTTTGTTACGTGGACGAAATGAGTATCGTGGTGGCGGTTTGACTGAAATGGAGTAATTTTGTCCACGCATCATGAAAATAGAGCAGGCACGTCGAATTGTTCCACCCTGTGTTTTTAACTCTCCGCTTGGCCATCTCACGATGCTCAAATGACCTGACGTCTCTTTTCCCATCGCCTCCTGGATGATCTCGGCCTTTAATCGTTTTTCAGCAGACATCTTTTTAAAACGCTTGTTTTCTGTTTCCAGCTCTGTAAGGCGCTGCGTGAGGGATGCATCCCGCCGGAGAGCATTTGTAGCTCACCATGATCTTAAACGGTGTCACCGGCATAACCAGCACTTGTTCGATTGCCATTAAGGCGGTGAGGGGGTAAAACGCACCGGTAATACCCCGTTTCTGT
>CALOEF010000004.1:0-54602 GCA_942492165.1 uncultured Planctomycetaceae bacterium | reverse complement strand
GGAAGAACCAGGCTGAATGACTTTACGAACACAACAGACTGGCTGCCCAAAGCAGATCTGTATCCTGCTGGGAGAACCATTATTCGGGAACCTGTTGAGCTGGACTTCACATTCGTCTGTCGGATATGGAAAACTGAAACCGGGTTCCGCGCCATACAATCCTCAACAGGATGTCTTCACTCCCCTGCCCTTCATTGCCGATTCACAGGGACTGGTAGCGATGACGCGACAACCAGCTGGAAGCCGCTTCAACCTTGGCCCGATTATTCTGACACCCTATGTCATGGGGGAAGCATCGTACTGGGAAGAAGGCCTGCAACAGCAAAAAATTGATCGACTCTATGGATCAGCGGGTTTACGGGGCAGTATTCTGTTTGAACGAATTTTCCCTGATGTTTATAGCCCATTTTTTAATCTTAATGGTCTGGCTCATAAGATGGCGCTGGAAGCTGATTATTCCTTCAGCGATTCAAATGAAGACCTGACAAACATCGCTCAATATAATGAATTTGATGACAATGCGCAGGAACGATTCCGGCAAAGACTGGTGATCAATACTTTTGGCGGGACCTTACCACCTCAATTTGATCCACGCTTTTATGCTGTCCGAACGGGAGCAGGCCGCGGTGTCACTGATCCATATTATGAACTGGTTGAAGATCAACAAGTACTGAGAATGGCCTGGAGAAACCGCCTGCAAACTAAAACGGGACCTCCTGATCAATTACGAATCAAAGACTGGATGACACTTGACCTGGAGGCATCTTACTTTCCAGAAGCACAACGCGACAATTTTGGAGAGGACCTGGGTCTGCTCGGCGGTCATTATCAGTGGTTTCTTGGGGATCGTACGACATTGGGAGCAAACGCTTACTACGACCTGTTCGACGGTGGACAGCAACTTTGGGACGTCTCTCTTACAAGTCAACGTACCAACCGAATGTCAGTCAATGTTGCTTTGCAACAAATCAAAGGGGGCGGTGGTCTCGATAGTCAGATCTTATCTGCGAGTCTGAACTACGTGATGAGTCAGAAATGGAGAGCCGGTATCAGCACTGCCTATGATCTTGGGGAACAAATCAATCGCGGGCAGACACTTTCGATTACACGAACGGGTGCCGATTTTATCACGAGTCTGGGAATGACCTATAATCAGAGTACGGGAAATGCTGGCATCGGTCTAACCATCATGCCTCGGTTCGGAAATTTGGTGGCAGGTGCTCCTGATTTATCTTCAATGTTAAGTAATACTGCCCAATAGGGAATTAAACTGGTGATCAAATCACAAAAAACTCAAGTCAAAAAAAAGCGTGTGCAAACGATTCAACGCGGATCACTGAAAAATTACGGCCTGAATGGAGACAAAGGCTCGTTGACGCCGAACGTGGAATTACATTTGGAATCCGCCTGGACAGTACATTCTTTATTCATTTTTTTACCGGGAGCGCCGTCATTGCAGGCGCAATGCTCCTGGGACTTTCGGCGACGCATTGGGCAATTATTATTCTGGCAATGACAACTGTACTTTGCGCTCAAATGTTTAATCAGGTATTAAAATCAATTTGGAATTTGCTGGGAAGTCATTTACCAGCTGAATCACAAAACACGTTCAAAGCTGGCACTGCTGCTGTCTGCGTCAGTATTATAGGCTCCGTCATTACGATTTTGACCATCTTCAGCTCTGCCATCTATAAACTGCTCTTTTAAATAAAACATATTCAAAGCTGTACTTGCCTGCTCTCTTGCGAACCTTGTTTCAAATTCAGATAATCATAGTTCATTCCAGTTTCTTCGCCTTTAACTATGGTGGTTACTCTGATAATGACGGTTCGACAATACAGGTCTTTCCTGATACTCTTTGTTCTCTCTCTGTCAGTCGCAGGTCACCTAAAGGCATCAGAGCTGATCAAACTCGATCCCCGTTTGCCCAAAACAACTCCCTGGGATTTGAAGGAACTCAGCACGGCCCCAAAATTTGAATGGGTGGATCAGAAATCTCCTGTCAAATCACTGATTTACCAGGGCCTGGATTATCGAGGAAAACCGACAAAAGTATTTGCGTATTATGCGTTCCCCCAATTACCCAGGATAAATAATGGCAAACCGCCGATGTTTGCCAGCATTGTGCTGATCCATGGCGGGGGTGGAACTGCTTTCCGTGAATGGGTCAAATTATGGGTCAATAAAGGCTATGCGGCTATTGCCATGGATCTGTCTGGTTCTCAGCCTGTTGAAGGCAAAAATCCACATAATCCAGAGAACAGGACACGACTCGCAGAGGGTGGACCAAATCAATCACATATCGAAAAATTTGAAGCGGTTAAGTTAGCACAATCAGAACACTGGTGTTATCACGCACCAGCCAATGTAATTCTGGCCCATTCTCTGATTCGCTCTTTTCCCGAAGTAGATAAAGATCATCGCTCGGCTGTCACCGGTATTTCCTGGGGTGGATATCTGACCTGTATCGTCGCCGGTCTCGATAACCGTTTCGATGCCGCAGTTCCCGTATATGGCTGTGGCTTTTTAAACAATCACTCTGTTTTTGAACAATCAATTAACAAGCTCTCTGAGAAAGATGCCAAACGCTGGATGCAACTTTATGATCCGGGCCAATATCTGCATGCCGTTCAGATGCCGATTATGTTTGTGAATGGCACGAACGACTTTGCATACTGGTTAAGTGCCTATCAGAAAAGTTATGAAGCAGTTCCGAAATCCACGCCTCGAAATATTCGGATTGAAGTCAAGATGGGACACAGTCATCCGGCAGGCTGGAAACCAGATGAAATTGCCAGGTTGTCGATCAGTATCTGAAAACGAACAACGCCGCTGCCCGTTATGCAGAAACCCGCAATCAAAAACGGAAAAGTCACAGCGGAACTGGCTGAGCCGGTGAAAATCCAAACCGCCGTCCTCAACTTTACATACACCACTGATGAGGGTCCGAACCCGGAACGAAAATGGCAAACCATTCCGCTGGAAGTTGAAGGAACCAAAATAACTCGGGTGCAGCTCCACCTGCTGAATACAAAAATCTGGTTCATCAACGTAACGGATGAAACAGGGCCGATGACATCCAGCTCACTTATGCATGAAGCAATAAATTCCACATCTGCTTTCAAGCGGCTGGTTTTTGTGGAATCTGAGGGGCAATCTTTGTGGTCACATCCCCTTTTTTCTGCTTCAGATCGAATAAGCCAAAGATTTCCGCAGCAGTCAGGCTCCGTGACTCACATGTCGTATCACCATCCCCCAAAATAGCATGAAACAATTCACGTTTCTGCTGTAAGACAAGGTCGATACGTTCTTCAATCGTGTTGTTACAGATGAACTTGGTTACAATCACCTGTGTTTTTTGGCCGATGCGATGAGCACGGTTAATTGCCTGATCCTCGATCGCAGGATTCCACCAGCGATCAAACAGAAAAACATAACCTGCAAACTGTAAATTCAAACCAACAGCACCCGTTCCGTAACTCATCAACAGCAGGTGTGAATCGGGGTCGTGCTTGAACTGATCCAGAATGGGCTCGCGTTTTTTGGTTGGAATTCCTCCATGATACACAAGAGTCCCAAATCGCTCTAAACGCTCAGCCATAAAATCCAGAGGCTTCGTCCATTGACTAAATAAAATCGCTTTCCCTCCACTGGCAGCAATTTCTTCCATATCAGCCTCTAATCGATCTAATTTTGAACTTTCTCCTGTGACCGGATCAAAATTAGTGATCTGTTTCAATCGCAATACCAATTCAAACACATGCTGTACGGTAATGGAGTCGCCCATTTCATTCAGTTGAATCACACCATCTTTTTCCGCTGTCTCATAAGCGATCTGCTGGGCTGGATTCAGATCCAGATAAGCGGGCCGATCCAGTCGGGGCGGCAAATCGGTCATTACCAGATCTTTGGTGCGCCGCAAGATGAATTCTTTAGAAAGCGTTTGCAACTGTCGCAAATCGGGAGTCGCACGTGGAGGAACGACTTCCATCCATTCAAATAAAGATGACATTTCTTCATGACGATTTTCAATCGGCGTTCCCGTCAGTGCCCAACTCCGTTTTCGTGGTATTGAACGGGCAATCTCTGCTGTACGTGATGCGCGATTTTTAATTCGCTGGGCTTCGTCAAGAACAACGAGATCAAATTGAGGTGTATTTTCTACACCCATAGATTCAAAATCACGCGTCATTGATTCATAATTGGCTATTAAGATCGGGATATTTGGCATTTCCCAAATGATCTTGCGACGGTTCGAGTCGCCTTGCACAACCGTGACCGGCAATTCTTCAGCCCAAAACTTAAATTCACGCTGCCAGTTGGGAATAAGAGGTTTTGGACAGAGCAATAAAATGCGCCGTATCTGGCCACTTCTTAATAAAAGCCGTATCCCGGTAATCGTCTGCATTGTTTTACCCAGCCCCATTTCATCTGCTAACAGTGCAGATTTTTGAGAAAACAGCCAGGCAATCCCTTCGTATTGATAAGGAAACGGTTCGAAAGGCATCAGCAACTCTTGTCCTGCTAACCAGGATTGCAATGGAGGCTGTAATAGATAAAATAAGCGATCTTCCAGAGACAGCGCGTAGGCGGGAGGTTTGAGCCGAATCGCTTTTGTGTTTTCGGAATTCTCACTCTCAGGTGCTTTCGGACCTTTCATTTGATCGTGTTCGGCAGAATGTTCTTTTTCTTCTTTAGGTGGAATAAATTCGAGTCCATCAGGGAATGTCATACCAAACGTCTTAACGCGAGGTCGCATCGGTTTCCATTTCGGCATCATTCCTGCTTTTGCCAACAACTCAACGGACAAAGTCTCCAGATTAAATTTTCGAGTCAACGCACCATTCATCCCCGAAGCAAACACGGAGGTATCCAGACTCAAAGGAACCCGATCGCTGTCAATCTGCCGTTTGAGAATCTCACGATCCGAAGATGAAATCGGGACAGCACTCGAAATTGTGGGCTTTGGAAGAAAATGTGGAAGTCCAAACTGCCCTGTTGGAACATGCGAATCAGTATTGTTGTTTCGTTTTGTTTTTGAAGAATCCACTGACCTACCTGATCTGTATCGGACCTGTTTATTTAATAACACTTGCCAGCAAACAAACTCAGCGCGAGGACCCCATCTTGATTGCTTCGTTCAAAGCTTCTCGCACTCGTTCGAAAGGTTCCCCAAGATCAGCGTCACCAGGTATATTTTTACTGGTGTTCTCAATGGCTGATCGACCCATTGAATGACTTGCGTCGAACCGGAGCCGATTCTTGCCTACTTCTTCGCTGATAAATGAAGTCGTTTCATCAATTGCCTGCTCCCCATCAGACAAAATCGCAACGGGAATCGAAATATGATTCTGTAATTCCATCGCCTGATCCTGCTCGACCAGTACCAGATTTGGTTTGACGTTCATCTTTTCAACCAGGGTGCGTCCTATGACTTCGCCCACGAGAAAGGGCACTAAAGTCGGACCATACAAGACTTCTTGTGTTCGGTTAGGTTTTACAGGAGTGGTACATTGAAATTCCAGTGGTCTGCCAAACTGGTTGGTCACCAGCAAGCCACCAATCAATGCACCATCCGGACATTCAATCGTGGTCAAGAATCCCAGTTTTAACTCTTTCGTCACTACCGTCCGCTGCCATAAATTTCTTATCTCCGGCTGTCAATTCGCATGTTGTCGTCAATGATCAGATGATCCCGATTGTCAACTGAACCGTATCGCTTTCGTCAATCAGGAAAAACTACTGTATCGGTATCATCGACAGCTTAATTTCATAGACTTGAGTGGTAGTTGGTTTGGTCATGTTAGATAGTTTCACTTCAATAACTCTTGAAATAATCACTGCTTTCAACAATTGCTCTCTACTGGTTTCCCGAAGATATTTTCTGCCCCTGGTTGCTCTTCGGTTGGAAATTCATTCAAGTTGAGTCAGAATAGGAACTACAGTCCAATAACTTCCTTCGATGCACCAGAATGAATCGAATAAGCAATCTCATGAATGAGCTACAAAATCGACCCGAAAATCAGAATCGGGAAGTTCTCGAAGCACGCCAACTGCAACGACTTCAACACCTTCTGCAAGAAGTCTCCACTTCAAACCCATTTTGGGTCAAAAAATGGAAGTCTGCTGAAATTTCAGTTCAGTCAATCCAAAGCTTGTCTGACCTGCAAAAATTGCCGGTGACGACCAAAAAAGAACTGGTCGAAGATCATCTGGCTCTTCTGCCTTATGGTTCAAACCTGACTTATCCTGTAGAAAAATACACCCGCATGCATCAAACATCAGGGACTACAGGATCCCCCATGCGTTGGCTGGATACCAAAGCCAGCTGGGATTGGTTTGGAGAGTGCTGGGCACAGATTTATCGCATGGTGGGACTCTATCCTGAAGATCGTTTATTCTTTCCATTCTCGTTTGGTCCGTTTGTTGGATTTTGGGCAGCCTTTGAAGGTGCTGCACGACTTGAAAACTTTTGTCTGGCTGGTGGTGGCATGGGGAGTGAAGCCCGACTGCAAATGATTCTGGATAATCGAATCACTGTAGTATGTTGTACTCCAACTTATGCGCTACGGTTGGCGGAAGTGGCAGAAGCGGAAAACATTAATCTGGCTGCCAGTCGCGTGCGCGCATTGATTGTTGCTGGTGAGCCAGGAGGTAACATCGAAGCAACCAAGCTCCGAATCGGTCAAGCCTGGGGTGCACGTGTTTTCGATCATTGGGGTATGACGGAAATCGGTGCATTGGGTATCGAACCTTTAGAAAATCCAGGAGGCTTAAATATTCTTGAAACTGAATGTATCGCAGAGATCGTAGACCCTCACACTTTGCAACCCGTAGAAAAAGGGGAGCAGGGAGAACTTCTCATTACTAACCTTGGACGAATTGGCTCCCCTTTAATTCGTTACCGTACTGGTGACCTGGTTTGCGAAGATACAACTCCCTGTCCGTCCGGTCGCTCATTGCTACGACTGAAAGGAGGCATTCTTGGCCGTGCAGACGACATGGTCATTATTCGCGGTAACAACGTTTTCCCATCCAGTCTTGAAGCAATTCTCCGCACATTCGACCAGGTAGCAGAATATCGAATTGAAGTCCATACGATTCGATCAATGCAGCACATGAATATTGAACTGGAACCGATTGAAGCCATTTCTACTGAGGAACAACAGAAACAGGTCGTCTCTGAAGTCAGCAACGCAATCAAGGATCGTCTTAATTTTCACGCAGAAGTCAGCATGGTTGCACATGGTGCATTACCACGTTTCGAACTCAAAGGCCGCCGCTTCTTTAAAATGGATTGAATTCTTCGATTGGATTATTTTTCGTGCCCATCATTAATCAAAGTGAACCTATCCCGCTCAGCCCTTAATGTTTTGCGAAATGCTCTCTATGACTGTACATCATAAAAGACTTTCTTTTGTACTGCTGATTTTGATTTGTTTTACACTCATTTCCAATCATGCATATTCAGAAACACAGTCACATTCTCGCCCCAATATACTATTTCTCTTCAGCGATGACCAACGGGCAGATGCGATTTCTGCTTACGGCAATCCACATATTCAAACGCCAAATCTGGATCAACTGGTAAAATCCGGATTCAGTTTTCGAAATGCGTTTTGCATGGGATCTATTCATGGTGCGGTCTGTCAACCAAGTCGCGCGATGCTCAACAGTGGGCGATCTCTATCGTGTTCCCATGGATCTGAAAGGCGTCATCACTCTGCCGCAATTATTGAAGCAGTCAGGTTATACCACTTTTGGAACGGGGAAATGGCATAATAAACGCAAATCTTTTCAAAAGAGTTTTACGACAGGTACAGCTGCTTTTATCGGAGGCATGTCGAACCATTTAAAAGTTCCCGTTGTGGATTTGAAAAACGGAGAATTTTCAAACAAACGCATGGGAGCCAAATTTTCAAACGAACTCTTTGTCGATGCAACCATTGATTTTCTGAAGCAGCACCCTAAAGACAAGCCTTTTTATGCTTACGTTGCGTTTACAGCACCACATGATCCACGCATGCCACCAGCATCCGCAATGAAAACTTACATGAAAACACCGCCTCCATTACCGCCCAATTTCATGCCCCAACATCCATTTAACAATGGTTGGATGACAGGCCGAGATGAAGCATTAACAGGCTGGCCTCGAGATCCAATAATCATTCAGGAACAACTCGCAGAATATTATGGAATGATCACTGATATGGATACACACATCGGCCGGATCCTGAATGTGATTAAAAAAAATGGATTTGACAAAAATACCATCATCATATTTTCTTCTGACCACGGACTCGCAATGGGCAGTCACGGTTTACTGGGAAAACAAAATTTGTATGAGCATAGTATGAAATCACCTTTGATTTTTTCAGGCCCCGGAATTCCACAAAACGAATCCAGTTCAGCACTGGTATATTTATACGACATCTTTCCCACAGTATGCGACTTAACTTCTACGAAGGTTCCTGCTGGGGTTGAAGGATCTGATCTCGTACCAATCTGGAAAGGCAAAAGTGATCGAGTTCGTGATTCACTCTTTACAACTTATGAAGATTTAATGCGCGCCGTCCGAGATGATCGCTGGAAATTGATCCGCTACCCGCAAATCAACAAAACTCAGTTATTTGATCTCAAAACGGATCCTCAGGAGTTACATGATCTCTCTCAAAAATCAGGACAGAAGCAACGCGTTCAAAAAATGTTGGCACTTTTGAATCATTGGCAAAAACAAACAGATGACAAACAACCGCTCACATCAGATCATCCTAAATCAGAAATGATTGATTTGACTGGCCGAAAACGAAAACCGGACAAACATCAACCTCGCTGGATTGTAGAAAAATACTTCGATTCGGAATGAAATCCGCTTTCACCTCATGCTATAATCGACATTCTTGCCGAGTACTAATCTCACGCCAGTTTCAATTACCGTCAATCCTAATAACATAAAACATTACTCAATTAGATTCACACAGTCTGAGGTAACAATATGAAATCTCTTTTGGCAGTAGCTTCTCTTGTTCTGTTCATTGCATCCACGTCTTTCGCTGGAAACTGGCCGGGCTGGCGTGGTCCCACATCGAATGGTGTCGCTCAAGGAAGCGGATATCCCGTAACCTGGGACAGTAAAAAAAATATTCTCTGGGAAGTTGACCTTCCCGGGATTAGTGGTTCTACGCCCGTCATCTGGGAAGACAAGCTCTTTCTGACTACAACCACGGGAGGAAAAAACCGAGCCCTTTGTCTTGATAAAAATACTGGAAAGAAAAAATGGCATGTCGACTTTGGTTCCGAACGCGAAGGTAAACACAAAAAAGGAAGCGGCAGCAGCCCCTCCCCTGCTACTGATGGCAAATCTCTTTTTGCTTACTTCAAGAGTGGCGATTTAGCCTGCATCGATATGTCTGGTAAAATCGTCTGGCAAAAAAACCTGCAAAAAATATATGGTGAAGATACTCTATGGTGGGACCTGGGAACATCTCCCGTTTTATCAAACGATCTTGTAATCATTGCCTGTATGCAGAGTGATAACTCGTATATTGTTGCCTTTGATAAAACGACCGGAAAAGAAATCTGGAAACAGGATCGCAACCTGGCTGCACCTAAAGAAGCAAGCCAGAGTTATTCAACCCCGGTTGTTGTCAATCAAAACAGCAAAGAACTCCTCTATGTACTTGGTGCCGATCATGTCACTGCTCATGATGTACGAACAGGTAAAGAAATCTGGCGCGTTGGGGGTTTGAACCCTACACAACATGAATACTTTCGCTCCATCTCGTCTCCCGTTGTCAGCGATGGTTTCCTGATTGCACCATATGCTCGAGGTGGCTCAGTCACGGGAATTAAGTTGGGAGGATCGGGAGATGTCACCAACTCAAATGTAGCCTGGACAAATAGAGAGGGAGAATTCGCGGATGTTCCCACTCCAACTGCGATTAACGGCCGCTTCTATATCTGTTCTGATAAAGGAAACGTTCTTTGTTTTGATATCAAAACAGGTAAAAAAATCTGGGGTGATCGTCTGCCACGCAGTCGGCATAAGATTAGTTCTTCACCCATCCTGGCAGATGGCCATATCTATGTTACTCGAGAAGATGGTACAACCTTTGTTCTTGATCAAGGTGATCAATTTAAATTGGTTTCAGAAAATCCACTTGAAGGATTTGCCTTAGCAACCCCCATTCTTTCAGATGGAAAAATCTATTTGAAAATGACGGATAACCTCTATTGTATTGGTAAAAAATAAACTGTTTCTTTCAATAATAAAAAGAGGGACGAGTCAGAATCTCGTCCCTCTTTTTACGAACAGCACTATGTCGTCTTAGTAAACCTGAGAAAGTCAACATGGATCCCCAAAAAATCAATCGACGAAAATTTTTAGGCGAATCAATGGCAGCAGCAACAATTCTGTCAGGTATTCGTGTGAACTCAGAATTGCATGGTGGCGAGGACCGAAAGCAGTTTCAACTCTTTTGGGGTGATCTTCATAATCATAATGCCGTTGGTTATGCGAAAGGTTCGCTGGAACGTTCCATTGAACTGGCTCAAGAGCATCTTGATTTCTTTGCTTTTACCGGCCATGCATCGTGGCATGATATGCCCAAGATGCCGGGCGACCGTCACATGAAATGGGTTAACGGCTTTGAAGTCCATTCTAAACACTGGGAGAAAACACGAAGCCTGATGCAGGAAGCCAACTCAGACCAGTTTGTTGCTTTCCTGGGTTATGAATGGCATTCCAGTCAGTTCGGCGATTACTGCATGATCTTTCCCGAAGATCAACCCGAATTATTTCTTCCCAATCATGTCGAAAAATTACTTGACTTTGCCGAAAATAAACATGCACTGGCGATTCCCCACCACGTGGGTTACAAAATCGGTTGGAGGGGTGCCAACTTCAAACACTACCGTGCTTCAGCGTCTCCGGTCGTCGAAGTCTTTTCGGAACATGGTTGTACTGAGACTGACCGCTCCCCTTATCCCATGATCCGACACAGTAATGGTGGTCGTTCTGCATCCAATATGATTGTTCCCCAATTACAAAAAGGAATGCGTTTTGGATTCGTCGCTTCGACCGATGACCATCTGGGATATCCTGGTGCCTATGGTGAAGGTGTCGTTGGTGTCTGGGCAGAAGACCTGTCATCCCAATCCCTTATGGAAGCAGTACGGGCTCGAAGAACTTATGCTGCCACGGGTGACCGAATTGCTTTGGAAGTTTCACTGAATGGACAGCCAATGGGCAGTGATGTGCCGGCGACATCAGACCGGCAGATTGATGTTCGTGTCCAAGGCGAAGACGCAATTTCGATGATCGAACTCATTCGAAATGGGCAAGTGATCGAACGACACTTCCCGGAAGACCATCTTGGTGATAAACCATTCTTACCCGGCAAAGTGAAGTGTCGTATTCAGTATGGCTGGGGCCCCTGGGCTGATCTGGCAATGGGTCGCACCTGCCTGTGGGATATGACTGTCAAACTCGATCAGGGAAGATTCACACGCGCCATTCCCTGTTTTCAATCGGCTCCTTTCAGCGAAAAATTGCGAGATAAACTGAAGGTCATTTCAAACCAGGAACTACGTCTGGATTCAAATACGACACGCGTCAAATGCTATGGCGAAGACCCGACCAAATCGATCGTCTGCGAAATTGAGGGAACAGCAGACACAACACTTACCCTTCAGGTACGCAAGCCTTATGAAGAAACGATTACAGCCCGTCTGCAAGATCTGATCGACGATAATGTCGTCGAATTCACGGGTGTCTTTACCAGTGAAAGCTATATACTGCATCGACTGGTAGGACAAAGTGAATATTCGGCTCAGATTCGCTGGCAAGACCGGAGTAGTGACACAAATTCGACAGACTGGTACTACGTTCGCGTCACACAGTGTAATGGACAGTCAGCGTGGTCCAGCCCTATTTGGGTAGGTTAATGCGTAAATACATCTTGATTTTCACAACCTTATACTATCCCATTTTATTATCGGAAATAGCATGAAATTTGTCTCTCATCAAATTTTACTCTTTACTCTAATCCTGTGCGCTATTAATCACATCGCGTCTGCGGAAGATAAAACGAAACCTGAATCTAAGGCTGATGTAAAAAATCCATTGCGGTTAATCCTGCCTCCCATCATATATGCTGTCCCCGGTCTTGAGACCAATGTCTATTTTGATAATGTTGTTCTAGCCATCAATCCGGCAAACTATGTATTCGACGTAAACTGTAACAGGGGACATTTGAAAACTGATCGCTGGACATACACTCCAGTGGAAAAAGAAATCGGCGATTATGCTTTTGAATTGAAAATTTTTGACCAGAATAATCAAGTCATTGGTTCACAAAAATCACGACTCCGCGTAGTCCCCACAGCTGCCGGAAAAGCAAAATCCTTGAGCCTGCTGATGATTGGAGACAGTTTGACACATGGTTCGAAATACTCCAGACACGTACTGGAACTCAGTAAGAAGTTTCAGGGCCCCAAACTTAAGTTCATCGGATCTCATAATCCGAATAATGACCCTGAGGTTAGACATGAAGGTTACGGTGGTTGGACGGCAGTTCGTTTTGCAACACATTTCAAAGAAACAGCAAGAACTGGATATTATAAAGAACGAGGAAGCCCATTTTTATATGCCGATGAAAATGGAAAACCCAAGCTTGATTTTCCACGCTATTGCAAAGAGTTCAACGAGGGCGCAGCCCCTGATGTGGTCACCATTTTTCTTGGCCCGAACGATGTCTATTCTGCGACTGATGAGACGATTAAAGACAAGGCCGACACGATGATGACAAACTTGAATATTCTGGTAAAAATGATCCAGAGTTATAATAAACAAACAATAATTGGTCTTATGTTACCAGTGCCACCAGCGGCCTCTCAGGATGCGTTTGGCAATGCAGGTGGTGCCGGTCAAACCCGCTGGCAATACAAGCGAAATCAGCAATATGTGGTAGAACAGATTTCAAAGATTTATAAAAACAAAGAGAGCCAGAACATTTACATAGTGCCTACTAATTTGAATCTGGACTGCTTACATAATTACCCGGCTAAAAAAGAAGTTCTGAATTCGCGCAACACTGTTGAAATCGTGCGTCAAAATAACGCAGTGCATCCTGATTCAAATGGATATCTGCAGATTGGTGATTCTGTTTTTTGCTGGATAAAAGAAATCTCTAAATAAAACGGCAAAAAAAATCACGATTGACGGAATGAAGATCCTGATTACTGCTGATCCAAAGCAGGAAAGGGGAAAGCTTCGGAAGGAGTGCGGCCTGTTTTCATTATTGATTTGATACGGGCTACAATTTCCGGGTGTTGTGCAGCAACATCATGTTTTTCCCCTGGATCTTTTTTAAGGTTGTATAATTCGATTTTCAATTCCGGATTCCGTTTTTTTAACAGATTCTGACGCACACCTTTCCAGTCACCCATATGAACGGCTTGCTGACCTGTATATGCGGGAAATTCCCAGTAGAGATAATCATGCGCTTTCTGATTCTGCTTTTTCCCTAATAATGTAGGAGCGAAACTGATCCCATCGATACCCTCTGGTGCTTTCGTACCTGTCAAATCAGCAAGAGTCGGCATGACATCCCAAAATGCAGAGAGGTGGTCGGTTACTTCTCCCGGTTGAATATGACCTGGCCACTGCACAACTAATGGGACCCGAATCCCGCCTTCATATAAGCTTCCCTTATATCCTCTCCAAGGTCCCGCTGATTCAAAAAAAACAGAATCAGAGCCTCCTAAACGATCGTAGGTGGGACCATTATCCGAAGTAAAAAAGACAATCGTGTTGTCATCCAGCTTCAGTTCTTTGAGCAATGCCATAATCTGTCCAACACCGTCATCCATTTGTGTGATCATGGCTGCGTAACCAGCCCGTGGATGCGGGTGTTTGATGTAGCCACGGTGTTTGTATTTCTCTTCTGGAATTTTCCCCCGATATTGCGCCAGTGATTTTTCAGGAGCCTGAATCGCCAGATGTGGAATCGCGAAAGGCAGATATAGAAAGAATGGCTGATCTTGATGTGCACGAATAAAAGCGAGCCCGTTTTCCACAAATTTATCTTGCGAATGGGTCTTACCGTATAACGTTCGGTCATTACCGGGTAACGTTTCCTTCTTGTGATCGCGCCACAGAAATCTGGGATAATGGTTGTGAGCATGGACCTGGCAATTGAACCCATAAAACAGATCAAATCCTTGTTGATTCGGATCTCCCGTCGTTCCAAAATGACCCAGCCCCCATTTTCCCATCGCGCCAGTTGCATAGTTTTTCTGCTTCAACATTTCTGCAATCGTCACTTCTGAATCAGGAATGGGATATTGTCCGGGAAATTCCCACCCTTCTTTTTCTTTCATATGCTGTAAATGTTTGGGATTACGATTATTGCGAACGTAAGCATGCCCCGGATGTTTGCCAGTCAGTAAATTGCAGCGGGAAGGAGCACAGACAGCATTTCCCGAATAGAATTGTGTGAACCGAATCCCCTCTTTGGCAATTTTGTCGATGTTGGGAGTTCGAATCCATTTTTGGCCGTAACACCCTAGTTCCTGATAGCCAAGGTCATCGGCAATAATGAAAACAATATTGGGTGCCTGCTTTGCAGCCGCTTCAGTACTGGATGGAATTGTGAGCAATGAACAAAGAGTGAAAACAGAAAGCATTGCTAACATAACAAAGCGAGACATAGATGGCTCCTCATAGAGTTGACCTGATGCTTAGCTGGCACACAAATATATATCTTATACACACCTGCTTACCGACTGCAATGATGTGCTTGTTTGGCCCAGAGAATCGATAATCAATTTCACTATGTCCATCGATAATCGTTCTGCTTTCTGAATCCTTTGAGTGTAATGGAACCATCATTGAAAATATTCAGCGTGCTATAGCCGTTATTCTGCAGACCCGAACCTTCTACCATGGCAACCATCGTGCAGTAATGAATGCCACCAATTTCTGAATATTTATTCCGATGGCTGTGCCCTTGAAATACAGCTGTAACCTTACCTGAATGTTCCAGAATGTTTCGCACTGCAGACGAATTTTTCACAGCATGGGAGTCGGTATCCTTTAAGTCCAGTGGTTGATGTGCAAACACGATTGTGGGGCACACTGCCTGCTTTAAATCTGTTTGTAACCACTGAAGTTCATGTTCAGGAATATTGGCATCGGTCCATTTGAAATTCCTGCGACCATAGGGAGTACCATCACTTTTGAAACAGGAATCCAGCACAACAAAATGAAAGCCGTTTTTGTCAAAAGAATAAAATGATGCTTTTTGCTTTACTCCTTTGAGGAATTCTGACTTCTTGAGTAGATGAACACAGTGATTTCCCAAAACATAATGTTTTGGGAAAGGCATCGCTGAGATAGCTTTGACAACCGTCTTCAAATGCCCTTTTTCCTTTTCCAGAGAGTCGGCAGAGTCAATCAAATCACCATGAAACACCACAAAATCAGGTTGTTCATTTTTGAATCGAGTAACCACTTCTTTCAACTTGGGAATGGTTTCTCGGTAGTGGCGGGAGCCAATGGCCGGTTTGTCGGCATAATGTAAATCGGTTACCAGACCAGCGCGTACAGCACCTCTTTTGCTGGACTCCTCTGCGCAAACCGATACTAATCTTGTTGTAGATGAAGACAGGCCAGCTAAAAACAAAGACCCGTTTTTCAGAAAGGCACGCCTTCCCAATGACTCAATTCGAAGCGAGTTCTGGTCTTTCATCAATATACCCTCAATCAAAACATTTCCTGTGCAACAATTCTAAGTCGCTATTCTCCCAGACTTTGATGAAGAATCAATGTTGAAACCGTAAATTAGCAATCTGAAAGTACATTGAAAAACGAAAATATCAATTGACATATCGTGATATAACGATATGATATATATAAGGAATTAAAATCATGAAATTAAAAGAAACCCCTCAATATAATGCACTAGCACTGGAAGAGGCTGCGGAATGTCTCAAAGTTCTGGCACATCCGGCTCGAATCCGAATTGTACAATTACTTTTGCGGGAGCGTTATACTGTCGGTGAGCTTGCAGAAGATTGTGGTATTCCCAGCAATGTCGCCTCAGAGCATTTACGACTGATGCAACGCTGCGGGTTCTTTGTTAGTGAACGAGAGGGAAGAAGTGTCTATTATCAAGTTGCCGAACCGCATTTGAGTAAAATCATGGATTGCATTGAAGGACGTTTTTTTCAGAACCAGAAGTAGTTTTTTTTAAAAATTTCATGTCGTACAATAACGATATAGCGAGGTGTTAACATGCCTGATATAAAGACAATTAAACCGGAATCGCTGGCAAAAATTCATGATCAACAAGGTGTTGAACTGATCGATGTTCGAACGCCGGCTGAGTTCCGGGAAATACATACTCCCATTGCCGTGAACATTCCACTGGATACATTGAACGTAGAGCAAATTCAGCAATGGCAAAATGGTGATGCCACAAAGCCTGTCTATGTGATTTGCCAAAGCGGAAATCGTTCATCACGAGCGTGTCAGAAATTGATTGAAGCTGGCATCACAAATGTGGTCAGTGTCGAAGGAGGTACCAAAGCCTGGGACGAACAGGGGTTGCCAGTTGTCCGAGGGAAAAAGACGATCTCCCTGGAAAGACAGGTTCGCATTGCTGCTGGATTTCTGGTTTTGGCAGGAGCGTTGTTGGGAATGTTTGTCAATCCCTGGTTCTGTGCCCTCTCTGCTTTTGTGGGAGCAGGATTAATGTTTGCTGGTATCACGGACACATGCGGCATGGCGATGATGCTTGCGAAAATGCCCTGGAATCAGGTTTCCCGTTGCGAAAAGGAACAATACCAGGTGTGAGAGTATTTCAGTAAAGGAATTCGTTATGTTTTTTCAACGATATTATCTGGATTGTTTATCACATGCTTCATATATGATCGCTGATGAACAAACGCGTAAAGCTGCAATCATTGATCCGCAACGAGATATCGAAATCTATCTGAACGATGCTCAAGAACATGGATATCAGATTCAACATGTGATTCTGACTCACTTTCACGCAGACTTCATTTCAGGGCATATTGAATTACGCAAAACAGTGAATGCGCAAATTTATCTCGGAAGTAGAGCGGAGGCAGAATTTCATTTTCAACCTCTGTCAGAGGGTGATGATATTGTTTTGGGTTCAGTGAAGTTATCCACCCTGGAAACACCGGGACATACCCCCGAAGGGATTTCCATTTTGGTATATGACCTGAATAAAAATCCGGATCAACCGCAAATGATACTTACCGGGGATACTCTCTTTTTAGGAGACGTAGGTCGGCCTGACTTGTTAGCTTCAATTGGAGTCACAGCGGAAGAATTAGCGAGTATGCTGTATGACTCTTTGCATCAAAAGATTCTAACGCTACCGGATGAGACTCTGGTTTATCCGGCACACGGTGCTGGTTCGATGTGTGGAAAACAGTTAAGCAATGAATCAGTAACGACATTAGGAGAACAACGAAAATATAATTACGCACTCCAGCCAATGAACAAGCAAGCTTTTGTCGATATGGTCACCGCTGATCTCCCTGAAGCACCACAATACTTTGCACATGATGCCATTCTGAATCGAATAGACAGGCCTACATTAAATGAATCAATCAGCGCCTCATGGCATGCCTTTTCATTGGATGAGGTAGTAGACATGCTCCATAGCGGTGTCCAGGTGATTGACGTCCGTGATGCGATCGATTTCGCCGGAGCTCATCTCAAAGGAGCAATCAATATCGGACTGGATGGTCGTTATGCGACATGGTGTGGCAGCATTCTCAGAAAAGATTCGCCGATCCTGGTGATTGCAGAAGATGAAAAGCGAAACAAAGAAGCAATAATGCGTTTGGGTCGCATTGGCTTTGACCAAGTTAAAGGATTTCTGAAAGAGGGATTGAATAGTCTCAAAGATCATCCCGATCTGGTTTCGCAGACAAAGCGGATTTCTGCACAAGCACTAAGTGAGCAGAAAGAGAAATTCCTGATTATTGATATCCGCTCAGAATCGGAATGGGAATCCGGGCATATTGCCGGTAGTATCAACATTCCATTAACTCAGTTAGGGAAAAGACTTGCTGAAATTCCCCGAGAAAAGGCTGCCGTTGCCCATTGCCAGGGTGGATATCGTTCTTCTATCGCCGTCAGTCTTCTTGAAAAACAGGGATACGAAAATGTATTTGATCTCGTCGGAGGCTATAAAGCCTGGCTTACGACCAGTGCAACATAATTTGCTGAACGATAAAAATATCGCTCCATGATGAATAGAAAAACCCTTGCCCAATCTATTAAAATAGGACAAAAGTTTTTTCAGTTCTTCACCAGGTTTTTTCTCAAATGGTACTCCTACCTGCTTCGAAACAAAATCGATACTTTAATGCTGCAGAAGGCTATTTAATGCTCGAGATGGCCGAACAGGCTTTGAGAGCGCTTTCCCATATCGGTTCTACAGAGCGAGATTCCGAAAAATATTATTGCCTGCTAGGGCAAGCCCAACAAATGGCTCAACAGTATAAAGAAGCATTGGGGGCATTCCAGCGTGCGTATGAGAAAGACCCGAAAAATTTAACGACTCTCATGGGCATGGCCTGGTGTTACAAACGAACAGACCAGATACCATTGGCAGTTTCGATCATGGAAGAGGCTTATCAAAGCCATTCAGAAGAGCCTATCGTACTTTATAACCTTTCTTGTTACTTTGCATTAGTCGGCGATAAAGCAAATGCGATTTCCTGGCTAGGTCGTTCACTACGGATAGAGCCAGAATTGAAAAATTTAATTGATGAAGAATCAGACTTCGATTCCTTGCGGAATGACAAAGATTTCCAGTTCGTTGTAGAATCCGTAAGAGACACAACTTCTCATAACACTTAATCATATTTACACAAAGAAATTATGCCAGAATGACATCATGCAAGATCTGAATCACAATCATTAATATTCTGGCAGTTCAAGGAATCGGAAGCCACAAGAATGAACGTTGATCAAAGCCGATTGAAGGAACATTGTGATTTGCTTTGCAGGACAACGCGTCCAGCTGAGAGCCCGAAACTGGAAGAGGCTCGCCAATACGTAATTCGAGAGCTTGAAGCATCCGGCTGGGAAATAAATCGTCATCTTTTTCAAGCCCAGGATTCTATGCTGACCACACTTTCAGGACAAAACCTGATTGCACATCACCCCAGGTTATCTTCTCAAAACAAACCACAGTTTTGTATCGGTGCTCATCTTGATACCCGCCCGGAAACTCCGGGAGCAGACGACAATACCAGTGCTGTTGCGGCGCTCTTGGAACTGGGAAGGTTACTGCCTCAGTTTGAAAAACCATCCTGGAAATGGGAAATCGAATTGGTTGTGTTTGATCTGGAAGAAAATGGGATGTTAGGCGGTGCTGAACACGCCCGCCTGCATCAGCAAAAACAGACTGATTTACGAGGTATGGTTTCTCTGGAAATGCTTGGTTACTGTGATCCTGCGCCAGGCAGTCAGTCATTGCCTAGAGAACTGGTTGGGCTTTATCCCGATACAGGAGACTTTATTGCCGTCGTTGGAAATCAAAACTCGACAGCGTTGATTGGCGCATTCCAACAAGGAATGCAGAAGGTTGATCATCTACCCGTTGAAGTATTGCAGGTTCCTCAAAATGGAGAGATGCTTCAGGCAACCCGATTGAGTGATCATAGCCCCTTCTGGGATGCGGGTTTTCCTGCATTAATGATTACCGATACCAGTTTTCTGCGCAATCCGCACTACCATCAACCGACTGACACTGTGGATACACTCGATTTTGAGTTCCTCACAAAAGTAGCTCAGGGTAGCCTGGAAGCAGTAAAGCAAATTCTGCAAGACGGATATTAATATTTATCTTCCCACATCTATTTCTACCTGATTAAGGACCCATTAATCTCATATGAACGACATGGCCCAGACAGAAAAAAAACTTCTCGATATTAAAGAGCTCTCAAAGCCGCAACGTCGCGTGTTAGGCGTTTTACTTGAGAAAGCGTTCACGACTCCCGATCAATATCCACTGACATTAAAAGCAGTCACAACGGGGTGCAATCAAAAAAGTAATCGAGACCCCATTTCTCATTACAGCGAATCACAGGTTTTTGAATCACTGGAAGCACTCCGTGAACTTGGCATTGTGGCCGTCGTACATTCCGACAGTGGGCGCACGGAGCGTTATCGCCATTACATGCGTCATCGTTTCGAATTTACTGAACCACAGCTCGCAATATTGACGGAACTCTGGTTACGTGGTCGTCAAACAATGGGTGAACTTCGAGGACGAGCCAGCCGAATGGTGCCAATTGATTCTTTGGATCAGTTACGGTCAGAATTTAAGGGACTCCTCGATCAGAAACAGGTACAATCGAATGGCAGCATCGAACGGCGTGGCATTGAAGTTGATCACAACTGGTACAAGGAAAGCGAAGGTAAAAGTCTGGGATTTGAGTCCTCGCCTGAGAACGAATCGACTGAAAATGACCACTCATCGTCTGAACAACCTAAAGCAAAGAATTTTCCCAGTGAATTGAGCTTGATAGGTGACTCAATAGAAAATTTACAAATAGAAAATCAATTGTTGAAACAACAGATTGAATCTTTGACTGAATCGTTTCATCTCCTGAGTCAACAGTTGAACGAATTAAAACAGGAACTAGGCAGTTAAGGGAGAAAACCAGACCATTCTGGAAAAAAACTGAGTATGCCCCACTCCAAATACCAAATTTTGAGAAGATTAACGTTTTTTATTTAATATCCATCAACATTTGGACGGAATTCGTATAAAACCAAGGTACGAAATGATTTTCGAATAAATCTTACTTAACCTTTTGAGGAATAACATGTTTTCAATTTCTCGTATTAGCCTTTTGCTCTGTCTGCTGATCATCACTGTTGGCTGTCAGAAAGGCTCAGAACCAAGCAGTGAAAATCAAACACCTCCGCCAGCAGACAAAAATTCTCAGTCAAAAACGGTTTCAACAGAAACAGATACCAAGCCGGAAGAGAAAGCAGACGAGAAACCGAAACCTCCTGAGCTTCCCAAGAACGTCCAGGGGAACTGGGTACTTCTGCTTCCTCAACGTGATAAAATGATGCCGCTGTACCTGTTTAAATTCAACGTGCCTGAGACGGAAAAAATTGAGAACGACAACCCCGACACAAAAAAAACAGATAAGAAACCCGAACTGCAGGCGGTTGAATTACTTGCTAAAGGAAAAGAAGTTTTACCGGCCAAAATTATTTCGTCCAAAGTAACCGAGCAAAGCGTTGAATTTGAAGAAAGTTTACTGAACGAAGGTAAAGAAGTAATTCGGTTAAATTTTCAGGGAAAACTCAAACTGGACCAGGGCGTCATTTTTGGAAATATTTCTTTTGGCAATGAGAGTTGCTTACCTGTCATTCTACTGCCAAGTATCGAAACAGATTTTTCAAAAATCACCGGCCCTATTCCCTCTCCTGGTGCTCAGGAATTAATGCAGGCAATGCAATCGCCAGATCCTTTTAAACAATTAAATGATTACACAGAAAAACTAAAAACAGCGCCATTGGCATTAGATGCTTTTCCAACCTTAATGGCACTTGCTCTCAGTCAGAATAAAGATCAGAAAACAATTGAAGATCTAATCAATCGCTACATCGAAACGGCAGGACTTTGGGGAAAACGACAGAAGGTTAATTCACTTGTCAGTATCGGCTCTATGCTGGCAAAGAGTGATTCTGACTCCAACCTGGCGCCAAAATATCTGGATCAGGCGGATCAATTAATCAAAGATGGAGTAAAGCCGCTCAGTAACTGGAAATCAGTGATAACACTTGCAAGGGCACGTGCCGGACTTAAATCCAAAAATCCTGATCAGATTCAGGTTGCTGGAAAATTGCTTCAGGAAGAATTTAAGCGAACCCCATACGACCGTGAAATTCTGGAAGAACTTGCCAAATTTGAAAAATCGCATGGTAGCATTGATCGAGCAATCGACCATTACGGAGTTCTGGCAGGCTCTCCTCTTTCGGGTCGTGAGAGACAATTAATCGCAGCGTCAAAACAAAATCCTGATATGGTCAAATATGAAAACCCACGTGATACACTGAAAGCTCTCTGGAAAAAGAAAAATGGTTCCACAGAAGGACTTGACGACTATCTGACAAAATCATTTAAACGATTCCTTCAGAGTTTTGTCTCCAAGGAAGCTAAAAACGTCGATTTGAAAAAAGGAAACCGTGTCTCTCTCATCGAACTCTTCACCGGAGCCTCTTGCCCTCCGTGCGTTGCTGCGGACCTGGCGACTGGTGTGATTGAAGCTTCATTCCCCCAATCCAAAGTGATTGTCCTGCGATACCACCAACATATTCCCGGGCCAGATCCATTAACTAATACTGACTCCGAGTCTCGTTTTATCCTTTATAATCACCGTGGAACCCCCTCTACCAATCTAAATGGTCAGGTGATTCCCCAGGTTGCAGGAGGAGTAGGCCAGGTTAATTCATCTTATCAAACGATTTTGGAAGCACTCATTCCTGAGCTCTCAAAAAACACAGACGTGAAAATAGACCTCTCAGCCAGCGTCAATGATGGAACACTGGAACTAAAAGCAAATGCAACTGGAACAGAGAAAATCGAAGAAAAACTACGTCTGGTCGCAGTACTTGCAGAGGATGAATTACAATTCCAAGCTCCTAATGGAATCAACTTTCATGATATGATTGTTCGTTCCATGTTAAGCGAGCCTAACGGATTTCAAGCTGTTGATGGAAAATTGACTCTGACCAAAAGCTTGCCTCTGGATGAATTTAAAAACCGTCTCACCGATTATCTGTCTGCTTTTGAAGAAAAGTCTGGTGCAAACTTTACAGGTGCCCCATTGGCTTTAGATAAACTTCACTTTGTTGTATTTGTTCAAGGAGAATTATCTCGCGACATTTTCCAGGTAGCATCGGTTCCAGTTTCTGGCACAATCGCCTATCGGACTGAGCAACCTGAATCGAAGCCCAAAGAAAATGAAAAACCAGCTAACGCAACAAAGCCAGATCTAAAGGCAAAACCAGCAAACGAAAAACCTGCCAAGACCGAAGCAAAGTCAAAAACAAAACCTGAGGAAAAAAAAGAGAAAAAGTAATTCCCATCTTTTCAGTTGCTTTTGCCAGTAAATCAAAACAGGGCATGGACCAACCATGCCCTGTTTTAATTCAAGCCACTCTCAGCCCAGGAGACTGTTCACTCTTCATCAACAGGCGGTAGCGGTACCAGCTTCTCGGCCGTGCTGCCACTACTGCTTTTGTTTTTTACTTTCTGGACAGGTTTCGTATCCTGCATCAATTGTGATGTTTGTGAAGGCACATTGTCACGATGAATCTGGCGAGACAGTGACGACCGTTTTCCCATTCGAGTATCTCTCTGATCCATGATCACCCTCGCCGCCTCTCTCACTTCCGCATCACTCAATCGATTCAGATTTCCCAGTTCCGCCAGAGGTTCTAATATCTGTGTCGCTTTTGTAACCGTACTTTTCATCAAAACAATATCAAGCAATTCACGTCGCATGCCTTTCATTGAAGAGACTTGCTCTTTCAATCGATCCTGCAAATCTGCCAACACTTCCAAGGTTTCAACGGCATCCACTACGCGCCCTGTCTCTGCAAGCAATTTAGTCTGAATCAGCATGAGAGATTGCAGGTTCGTTCCAGCCTCTGTAACTTTCAAGTCATCAGCCGTCAAAGTTTCTTGAAGCGAGACCATTTGATCTGCACTTTTTTGAGCTGCAGCAAGCGGCACTGATTGAGAGACCAGACGATTTTGTAATGCAATCATCTTCTGGCTATTTTCACGAGCTGCCTCTAATTGTTGGGATTGATCAACAATCTGCTTTTTGAATTGAGTAAACTCAGAAAAGGCAAGCGTCGCATCTTTAATTCCCGCTGATTGATTCAAGGCCATTTTTTGAAGATTCATCATTTCTTCAAGAGCAGCAACGGTTACTTTTGTCTGTGCAGCTTGCGAAGCCAATTGATCCTGCATCGCTAACATTTCATCCAAAGTCATTCGAGCTTTTGAAGTTAACTCGTTCTGCTCAAGTACATGCTGCTGGAATTGATTGATCTTCTCAAAAGAAGCTAAAGCCTGTTCGGTTTTCTCAGATTCATTTGTGAGCAATATTCGCATATCACGAATTTCAGCAACCGCCGATTGTGCTTCGGAAAGCTGCCGGGCTTGAGAATTTAAGACGGTCAGCAAATTATTGACTTGCCATGCACTGGTCTTTGCACCTACCAGTTTATCCATGTTCTGCTGAACATGGACTAACTCTGACTGCAGCTGTCCCACTTGATTTAACATGGGACGCGCAACCATTAAATACATGCTCAATAAACCAACCGTCACTCCTGCAATCATCATAGTCCATGTATTCTGGACCGTTGATAAGCGGGCACTCGTATCCAATCGATATTGTCTTTCGCCTGAACTTCTCAAGGCCTTATCTCCCAGCGTGATGATTTTACTCGGACGAAAAAATGGTACATCCTGTAGACTTTGACCATGCATCCTTGCAAACTCATTTATACTGTAATACCTAATATCGCCATTTTAACTCCTGAAGTTTTCCTATTATTTGACAAAATGCAGAACAATTGAAATATTTGCGGAAACATGAACGATCACTCACCGGCCCCGGCCTGAAAAAATATTTCACAACGTGTTTCACTGCAAAGACAATCACCGATTAGAATTGTCAGCTTGAAACCTGATTTCCAATTCCTGTTGAGAAGGATCCCTTGATGTTAGATATCCAAATTGATCAAGCAACCCTGGAAGACTGTAACACAATTACCGAATTTAACGTTCTTTTGGCCGAGGAAACAGAATCCAAATCTCTCGATCGGGATCTGGTACAGACTGGTGTGATCCAATCTCTCGGCAATGAACGCGGTTGCGTGTATTATGTTGCCCGCTATCAGGAAAACATAATTGGCCAGGTCATGTATACCCGTGAATGGAGCGACTGGCGGAACGGTGAGTTCTGGTGGTTTCAAAGTGTATACGTACATCCGAATTATCGAAGACAAGGAGTATTTCAGCAGTTAGCACAACATATTCAAAAACTGGCAGAAGCAAAACCAGACGTCGTGGGACTTCGCCTTTATGTTGAAAATGAGAATGAACATGCTCAGGCGACATATCGCCAACTCGGTTTCGAGGTTCCTGGATACCATGTAATGGAAAAAATGCTGGTACGTTGACTCATACTACCTGTTAATGATATATCTAATGATCTAAATCACTTTGAACAAAATTTCAGGAAAAATCGATGTCTGAATCAAATCACCATACAAAGGAAATTCTGCTTCATAAACATACGAGACGGGAATTTCGCGAACGGATGCAAGCTGGTGAATTAAAAGCATGCATCATTCCCGTAGGCGCTACCGAACAACATCTCGAACATCTGGCTATGGATCACGATTGTAGAAGTGTGATGCTGGTCGCAACTGAAGCCGCCAGAAAACTATCACCGCAAGTCATTGTCGCTCCCTCTATGAATATTGGAATTAGTGAGCATCATATGCGGCATCCTGGTACGCTGTCTGCGATGCCAGGCAGTTGGCTCGGCGTATTATTCGACACAATTCGCAGTATGAAGCATGCTGGATTCACAAATATTCTTGTTCTGAACGGCCATGGAGGTAATATGGCTCCCTGCTTAGGCATCTGGGGGCAATTTCAGCAACGACTCGAAATTAACCTCTTGTTTGAGTCCTATTGGAATCTGCTACCAAAAGAGATCGCAGTCGCAAATTTAAAAACAAAACGATTTCCAGGGCACGCTCAGGAATTTGAAACGGCATTCGCATTGGCCGCATTTCCAGAAAATGTTCGACACGATGCGATGCATGACCAGGTTGACCAGGAACCATTGGAAGCCACTGCAGAAGCTGGTCAGATTCTGATTGATGAAATTATTACTCGAGTTTCTCAATACGTGTCAGGTATGATCGACGGAACACATACAGCTGAGATCCCCCCATTTCATACTTGAAAATAAAACCGGGGATGAACGACCTGCCATCTCTATTTTCCTGACTGGCAATACGCGAGTGCGAGTAATGCATATGCAGTTGCCAGATTGGGATCTGCTTCATACCAGCGTTCTGTTTTATTTGTCCAACTGCCATTAGCCTGCTGCAAGTTCGCAAGTTGGTCTACCAGTTCGGACCGCCAATCGTGGACATGGCCTTTTGCATCCTTAAACTGCTTTACCTGCATGGTATCCAGTGCTTTGGCAAAGGTATGGAAATAATAATAGAGCCCCATCTGCCCCAACCCTGGATTTTCCTTTAAGGAATAATGACGACGAATCCACTCGTTCGCAGCTTTGACGCGTTTGTCGTCTTGATCTACTCCAGCGTAAATCATACTTTTCAATCCGGCGTACGTCATGCTGCCATAAGATCGGAGCCCGCCATCGGGAGTACTACCTGCCTGTGATGTCCCGCCTGCAGCTGGTGTGTAATAGAATCCACCATCATTGATCTTGGATGAAAAGGGAGTCGTATTATGTTCAGATTCCAGATTTTGCGTTCGCGAGACAAAAATCAATGCTTTCTGTATTGCGGGATCATCCGATTTGACACCCGCTTTTCTTAAGGCTTCAATGAGGTACTGGGTATTTGAAAGATCAGGTCGCTGATGTTTTCCGTATCCAGCCCCCCCGAAGGCTGTATCTGAGGATTCCAGCCCTTCACCCTCATCCCACTGGAGACTTCGTAAAAATTTTTCTGCATTTCCAATAAGGGCACTGTAACGTTTACTCTGATTCGCTGCACTGAATGCCATTATGGAAATACAGGTCTCGTAGTTGCGATGATTACTTTTTGAATAGTAAATCCCACCATCTTTCTTGACAAAACCTTCCAGACGCTTAAGCGCTTTCGCAACCACCGGATCACTGGCAGGGACTCCACTTTCTAATAATGCCGTTATAACCAAGGCACTGATTCCGGGAGCTGTTTCTGTCGTCCAGAGACCATCATCCAGTTGGCTGTTCTTCAGGAAATTAATCCCCTTCGTTTGTGTCTGTTTTAAAATCTGCAAATTGACTTTTGTTTCGACAGGATTTTCTGCATCAGCAGTTGAAAAGAAACTGGTCAGAATCACCGCCCACAAACAGATAACACTCGATGGTTGTCGATACGCTGACATCAGTTAATCCTCTTTCTCACGTTTTTCCGTATTTCGTTTATGAATTTCTACCTTCGAATTCTCATTATTCGAAAATGGTAGTCGCAGTTTTACAAAAGTCCTGACAATCTGAACCAGGCAGGAGAAACTTGACCTGAATCATTTCAAGTTGATTTTCTGGCGGGTATGCTAAATTATATCCTGTTAGACCACCTTTAGAAAATGATGAATCAGAGATTTCATAAAAAATCATGTGGGTATAGATACTAAAATAGCTAATAGTCTATAATAAATTGTATATATGTCAGCATTCCAAGTGCCTGGCACTCAAATATTCTTTTGTTTTCCAATATCCATATTCCATGATATCAACGTATGGCAGCGATGAAACAGGGACCTCTTCTGCCGTTGGTCCCCAGCAGGACAAGTCAGCCCAGCGCGAAGTCCTCAGTTTGGAAATGCAGATTGAAACGCCTGAGAATGTTGTGTTGACCTATCAGCTCGCAGGTCCTGCTCAACGATATATTGCCTATATGATCGACTTGTTTATTCGCATGGCAATTCTTTTCGGTGTGTCGATGCTCATTGAAATGGTCGGTATTGTATTACCGGGAACAGCAATTGGAATTTTCCTGGTTATCATGTTTTTAAATACCTGGGGATACTACACGATTTCAGAAGGGTTCTTCAAAGGTCAATCAATTGGGAAACATTATTGCGGGCTGAGAGTGATTCGTGATGGTGGGTACCCCATTACGTTTTGGCCGGCTTTGTTACGAAACCTTGTCCGTAGCGCGGATTCAATTATCTTTTATGGAATTGGGATCACAAGCATGTTACTGACACGCCGTTTCCAAAGACTTGGCGATCTAGTAGCGGGAACGGTGGTCATTCAGGAACGCTCTTTGACACTTCCAAGAAAGCCGGTCATTCTCAATAAAATTCAACCGCTCGATAAAAATGAAATCAATAGTTTTGTACCACGTGGTGAGGTTCTCTCGCTGATTGACGAATATATGGGCCGCAGACACGTACTCACTTACGAGCGGGGCCATGCATTGGCTGCGACTTTGGCCAATAGCCTGGCTCAACGGTTGAATTATTCAGGTGATACTCAAAAAGTGAATCAATATCCCATGGCGTTTCTCGCTGCAGTCTATAAAACTTTTAGTTTTTCTGATCAACGGGAAGAGGACGCGTTTCTCTTCTCGAATCAACCCCACAGACAAACTGTGGAGGTGAATAATGAATAAGCATAAATTTATTCAACAACGACAACCTCACTGGAAAATATTTGAATCGTTCCTGTTGAACGTCCCAAGGAAAGCGTTTGCCAAACTGCCCGCAGAAGAAATTTTGAAATTTTCACAACTTCTGCGGGAAGTATCTAACGATTTAGCCACCATCCGCTCTCGTGGATGGGGCCAGGAATTAACATCCTATTTAAACGATCTGGTTGCCCGTGGGCACAATCTGTTTTATGGTGCCCCGCCGACAAATTTCGCGAGCCTGTACCGTTATCTGGCAGTCGATTTCCCCCGTCTCTTTCGAGCGAACATTGGGTATTTTATTACAGCATGCCTGTTATTTTTTCTCCCATTGGGAATCAGCTGGTACGTCGTCCAGAATAATCCGGAACTGGCAACCAGAGTGATTCCGGAAGAGGCAATGAGTAACTTCGATCAGATGTATGGAGATAAAACGGCATCCAATACAGATGATCAGAAAACCGACAAAGAAAACAAAAATGATTCGTTCCTGTCAGAAGACTCTCAATTTGGAGACCAGAGAGCATTGATGGCAGGATTTTATATCTATAATAACGTTGGAATCGCCTTAAAGTGCTTTGCTCTGGGAATTCTGTTAGGGATAGGAACTGCTTACACATTGTTATTCAATGGGATTTTGCTGGGTGCCGTTTCCGGTTATATCATAAGCCAGGGAAATGGGGAGAGATTCCTGAGCTTTGTCATTTCACATGGCTCGTTTGAATTGACAGCCATTGCTGTTTCAGGTGGAGCTGGCCTGATGCTGGGTAACGCCCTCCTGCACCCGGGTCAGAGAACTCGATTTCAATCATTACAAGTGCGAGGTCTGGAGGCGGTCCAGATCGCAGGGGGAGCTGCAGTCATGCTCATGGTCGCTGCATTAATAGAAGCATTCTGGTCACCATCTGATATTCCGAATACAGTGAAATATATAATTGGCAGCGGCCTCTGGATCCTTGTTTTCATCTACCTGGGATTTGCAGGACTACAATCTGACTCACATTTACTGCCACTCAGAAAAAAGGAACGAGGAAATTCGACTGAAACAAATTTGGACGAGGCGCATCATACATGAGATTTGACAATGTCAACATTGCGCTGGTCCCCCGAAAGTCCCTTAACTGTCTGGATCTGGCGATCATGTTTTATGGCCGTTTCCTGATTCCGATATTGAAACTCTGGGTTTTATTTGCGCTCCCTGCATGCACACTGGTCTATCTGCTTAGTTATTACTTTCTGTTAGATTTGAGAACAGCGATTACAGTCGCCTATTTTGCATCATCACCCTTAGGTGTGATTCTCACCTGGAACACTGCTTTGTTTACGTTTGGAAATCAAACCGATTTTCGAAGTGTGAAACGTCAATTCAACAGACAACAGATCACTTTAATGCTTCGGTGTCTTTTTGATCGTACTCTTTTATTTATTGGACCCGCCTTAATTTTTTTCTCTGAGTATGTATTCCCTCTATTGGGTTTTATCTACATTTTTTTCCCTGGCATCTGGTTAGCACTGAGAAACAGTTTTCGTGTAGAACAATCTTCACTCCGGTACGCTGGAATTGCTTCTCAAGCAGGCACATCTCACGACCATCGTACAAAAAATTTGATTTCACATGATTTTGGTGCCTTGTTCTGGCGCGGTCTCTGGTCTCTCTTTTTCTGCTATACTCTGACTCTGATACTTTTAATTACTTTCGATTACTTATCGTACACGTTGTTAGAGTTTCCAATATTAATTGGAAAGATCCCCTATTTATTTGATGTTGAATCAATAGATCAGCTTGTCTCTAATATCATGCTGTTGATGACTTCAGACCCACGGGTCCTGACAGTATTGACGGGATTCATTCTGCTTGTTTATCCAATCGGTCGCCTTGCCTGGTTCTTTACCTATCTTGATTTGCGCGTTCATCGCGACTGCTGGGATATGGAGTTACGTATGACAGAAATTTCGCATGATCTTAATCAGAGAGAGGGGACATTTTGATGTTTCACTTTCTTCGATATCTCGTAATTCCAGCAAGAGTTGTAATATGCTTTAGTATTCCAGTCTGCTTGTCCTTGATTACTACAAACGTGTATTCTCAATCGTCCGAGAACGGCTATTCAAAAAGTTTATCACCTGACCGAACGGCCATTGAACAAGACACCAGACAAATTCTCAGTCGACCGGAATTTCGTAATCTGACGCAAGTACGGCAGACATCCACAGAAGCCCCTTTCGACTGGGAAAAGCTGTTCAAGGATCAGGCTCAGAAAACCCCCTCTCAATCGAACTCCAGTTTTTTTGCCTTTGGAGGCTATTTCCTGTTGTTAGTCTCCTATGCTTGCGTTGTTTGTATCTGTTGTTTGATTCTGTATCTCCTGTTTGTTTCCATTACCGGAATAGATCACCGAAGGAAAACTCAAGATACAACAGTCACACAGCAGTTACAGGGTGAAATGACACTTGAGCAAAGTGTTTCGCCTGCAGAAAATGGAGTATCACTCTATCTAGAACGAGCACAAAATTTTGCCCAGTCTGGAGACTATCATAATGCCATTATTCAGTTGTTATATGGCTCAATGAGTTTTATTGAGCGGTCGGGCTGGATTCGTTTTCGAAAAGGTTTAACTTATCGGGATTACCTTCGTGCAGCGCGGCCACACGGGTTACCAGGTGAATCATTTCGTCAGATTATTCGTACTTATGAACCCCTGGGATTTGGACGGCGAGAAGCCACCAGAGAACACTTTGAAAGTTCATTGCATAGTTATGAAGCAGCCTTCCAGAAAAAAGCGTGAACGCAGAAATGCCGGCTGGATCTGGCTGTTATTCCTGTGCGCGCTACTCTCGTTACACCTCTGGTTCCCAGAGTTTGGTACAGGCGCTATCGATGATTCTTACAGTGCTTCAGCCAGTGGGAAAAAGGCGTTCTATCTGTTGCTGAATGTCGAATCAATCCATACAGAACGAAACCGTGTTCCATTATCATTGGTGTCTCAAACTGTGGATCATGAAGATTGTCTCTGCATTTTGGGACCGGCCAGATATCCCAGTCTTCAGGAGTGGTCATCATTGCTGGAATGGGTCAACGAGGGAGGCCGCCTGATTATTTCTGCAAACGATCAACACCCTGAATTTGAAATTACAGAGCTGGGTATTAGTGTAAATTATCTCGACGAGTCTGAACGTAAGAAGATACCACTTGCAGGTTCCGAAAAAAACACAAACAAGAAAAATCAGCTCTCGTTCTCAATCAAGGATGAGCATAGTCTTCTGGCAGGTAATGCAGCAACTGTGTTTCCCGATGCAAAATCGATTGTCTGGGAAACCAACTCACAAATTAAATCCGATTTCGGACAGGTACTCATTTCTCTTGGACAAACCAAACAGGTGGTGCAGATAAATCATGGATACGGCGAAATTATCATTTCCGCTTCGTCACAGATCTTTTCCAATCAATCCATGATCGACGGCGGTAGCGTTCCCGCATATCGACTGATTGAGTCTGCCGGTGCAATTGACTATGTGATTGTCGACGAATCATTGAACGCTTCAGGAACTTCAAAAGTGGTATCTTTGATGATAGCCCCAACCTTTCGACCACTGACAATTCAACTATTGATACTATTACTACTCTATGCATGGTGGCACAGTTCCCGTTTTGGTCCTGTTCTTTCGTCTCATATTCTGACACGACATAATATTGTAACGCATACAGACAATGTGGGAAATTTGCACTACAAAAATGGTAATGGGCATGCATTATTGCAAGCGTATGTCAAACAGCTTTTCATCGAGTTACATCTGAGTCAGTTTCGTGGCGAGGAACACCGCGTGATTGATCCTATCGCACGACGACTTAATCAAGATCCACAGAAAATTAAATCCGTTTTGATGCAGGCTGCTAATCTCTCTAAATCTAAAAACATAACTCGTCAACAGATGGGCAGTCTGATCCGTAAATTATCAAAAATTCGCCAGGCAGCCTTATACAAACGTTAGCAAGCTCAAGTAACGAAAGCCGTTTTGTGGTCACATATCATTCAATAGCAAAAGTCAAAGATATTCCAGAAGGTGAAGGTCGAGCTTTCCACGTGGAAGGGTTGATGATTGCCGTGTTCCTGAAAGAAGGAAACTATACAGCCATTAACGATTTTTGTCCGCACCAGGGAGCACCACTCTCCACAGGGTATGTCGATGAGACAGGAGCCGTTACCTGCCCCTGGCATGCATGGCGTTTCTGCATCAAAGAGGGAACCTGGCTCGACAACCCCAGATCAAAACTTCAAGTACCGGTTTACCCAGTACGTATTGAAGGAGATGACATTCAAGTGGGCCTGGAAATTTCTGAAGAAGAAAACAGCAGCTCTGAGGATTCATAACGAACATGAGCCACCCGGCTCCAAAACCACCGGTTCTGCCGACGTCTGTTCTCGAATCTGTTGTGCCCACGAATCTGCGTCCTGTTCGATGAGGGGCCACGTATTATAGTGCATTGGTGTTACCCGTTTGGGCCCAATCAGCTTTGTGGCTTTAACAGCGTCTTCTGGTCCCATCGTAAAATTATCACCAATGGGTAATATCGCAAGATCGATACCTTCCTCGCCTATCAATGTCATATCATAAAATAAGCCGGTATCAGCGGCAAAGTAAATGGCCCCATCTTCCAGTTTCAACAAAACTCCACAAGGACTGCCACCATTGCTCCCGTCAGGCAACATGGAACCGTGATGGGCAATCGTGAGTTTAATCAAGCCAAAGTCGTATTGATGCGCGCCACCAATGTGCTGTGGATGCACATTTTCTACTCCCTGCTTTGTGATCCATTCAATGATTTCAAAGTTGGCAATCACCAGAGCGCCGGTGCGTCTGGCGATTTCAATCGTATCTCCGACATGATCGGCATGTCCATGACTGATAATGATGACATCTGCATTTAACTGTTCTGCAGAGATAGAAGCGCTGGGATTTCCGGTAAGAAATGGATCGAGCAGAATTATCTTTCCTGCTGTCTCAATTTGATAGCTTGCATGACCCAGCCAGGTAATATTTGTTCCCATGATTGCCTCAGTAGATTGGTGAGAGATTGCCTTGAATTTAATGTCTGCAAGATACAATATAATGCAGACTCAATTCAAGCAGCTCTCTTCACAAAACAGTAAGCAAGACTCATTGCCCCAATCACAAAAGCTACGATTGCAAAGACTGCCAGGCCTCCCGACAGAAAAATCCAGCCAGCCAGACCAATCAAAACCAGCAACGATCCCAGTCGGACTTGCGCTACCTCAGAATGGGTAAATCGAGAACCAAACCTGACCAGACCAATCAAAATCAGACACCAGAACAATGTCCAAAGTAAAGCAAACCCATTTTTGTATGCACTTTCGGGCCGTACATTTAATGCCAGCTTAGGCTGACCATTAATTTTTGTAAACACGAGTTTGTGGCCGTGGATGGGGATATTGAACTTGAGCGAAATCCCACCTGCCTGTGTCCAGCCAGCCTGCTGACCTTGAACAAAACCAAAAGAATCGCTTTCACCTTTGCCGTCCGGAGTGTATGGATCTGCCAGTCCAGTCTCTAGATCATTCAGCTGGTTCCATACGTTGTCTTCATTTTTTCCAGGCATCGCTTCATTTCGAGCGTCTCTTTTTGAAAACCGCTGTTTCCAGTTTTTAATAGTCTCTTTACCGGATAAATCGATTGATTTTTTTTGAGAAGGCCTTTTTTCGTTGGGTCTGAGAGCAGGTGCACCTGGTTTTGAACTTTGGGGCATTGCCAACTGCTGTTGTTGCGCGCTCTCTTGAGACCGAATTTGCCCAACGATATTTTCATAACTTTGTTTACGCCGAAAAGCACGCCCCTTAGCCTGCTGGCTCTCTTTGCCATTTTTGACGCCTTTTTTGTCAACTTGTTTGCCAGCCGAAAATCCTTTTAATTCCGATTTGAAATCGTTCGGTGGATGTGGAAGCCCTGATTTTCCCAGAGGAGTCCCCATGGAAGGCTTTCCTGCCTGAGGCCTGGTGGATGCATTCAGCTCCACTTGTGACTGGGAAAAGCTATTAGCCCGAAACAATGCATCATTATTTCCAGTCACAAGTTGATTAAAAGTTTCATCGGAATCGAAATCAGCCTGCCCATTCGAATTCATATCTCTGGAATTATTAAGCAGTTTTTCCTGTTGCGACTGACGCTGTTGCTCTCTCTGCTGGATTTCACTGATCTTCTGTTTGATCTGCTTTCCTTGCTGTCCTTGTTGCAAATCTCTTGAATTTGAATTTAATTCCAGCCCCTCTTCCAATTGTTCGAGGTTCTTGATCACCCGGCTACGGACACGATTACTTTTACTGCTACTGTAAACAGAATATAAATTGTCAACGTCTTTACTCAAATTGAGTATATTCAGATTACCTATTGAACTGGTACTGAGATCCTTTACAGGGCTCATATTGGTCCGGGGATCGTCCAGTAATGCTGTCGCAGAATAATCATCGGGGACATAAACTGTCCATTTGGTCTGTGCCACAGGAATTCCGTATTCCGGATTTTCAGCGGGGACCACTATCTGTGGAGGCTGCATGTTGATCACTTGTGCCTGCCAGCGAAAACCGGCTGTGGGTAACGCTGAAGTCAAACGACCTGCAAAAATCAATTTCACAGAGAAGGATAAGTCAGCAGCACTCGCCTTAGGCAAAGCAATCAGATAAATAGTACCGCTGGATTCTGTGGCCTGAGGATCCGGCTTTAACAGAACCGGAGCTGTTGGCGTTTCTTTAACAAAAGCGCTCAAAACCTGTGTATTTTCAGGAAGACGCACTGCCAGAAATTGTCGTGAGCGATTTCGGATGCGATATTCGGCAAACGTTTTCCAGCTCCCATCATTGGCCAGAACCGTAGTCAATTCTGCCAGATTCACAGCCGCTGCTGCTCCCTGATCTGCTTGAAGCTGTTGAAGTTCATAAACAGGTGGCTTGGTGTCAGGAATGATGCGTGCTAGCTCCATTGCCTGATTTGCCAGAGAATCATTGATCACGATAGGCAATTCCCCTCTTTCTACGGAAGAAATGCTTTCTCGATTCATCAAAGAAAGTCGCGCCCATGAATGATTCACCAGCATCAGATAATGCTGCTGGATTTCCAGTTCGGTCGTTTGTGAATCGACCTGGATACTGGTGTCCATGACACGAACCTGGGGAATCTCAATCTTCCCTGTTACCGGAGGAGACTGTATCGACTCTGCCGTGATGAAGTAGGAACCTTCGATTGAGTCCTGCAGATGAATTGTCCATTGAACAACGGAACCTCCAATTACTTTTTTATCAACCTGACGAATGGATTCTCCACGAAAATCCAGATTTTCGCCCAGCCAGGCAGGGGTTGTAAATGACAACACATTTGTTGCAGCTCCCTGAATCGACCAGCGAATACCTACCGTATGACTTATGGAAACATTTCCAACCGTTGTCATAACCAGAGAGTTCGCGGTAATCACAGGTTGAGCAGGCGAAATGTCCAGGTTGATCCATTCAGGAAACTCTGCGGTGGATCGAAAAGCAAATTGGGGTAATCGGGACTGCTGTGCCTTCAACTTCGGCTGAGAATTCGGCAGGGGAAATCGCACGCCAGTCTTCCAGTTCGGGGGCACGTGCTACCAAAGATTCGTCAATCCAGATAGCCAGATCACTGCGCACTGAAGAGACCGCCAGGGGTGTGGGGATCATAACTTCTGCTGTATTCTGATTTGGCATCCCGAGGAATCACTCCATCGAACACAATTTCTGCCTGACTCGTTTTGAGCTCGGCAAATTCGAGAACCAGAACCCGCATGTCATCGGCATTCTGTTCAATTACATACCAGTCATCCAGCCCCTGTGCATTGACATTCAAAACCAGATAGGCTTCGGGCAATTCCAGCACAAACGTGGATTCGGGAATCCCTTTAAGCTGATAGCGGATTCGACTGGAAATACTCAGTTTACGAGGCGAAACAAGAACTCCATGCTCAGCGAGGGCCTGTTTTTCAGCTTGTTTTCGGGAAAGGAAGAACTGAGTCTCCACGGGTCGACGCGAAAACCGGTAAGCCCATTGGGGCTGCAGAGTGTGGCCTGCTATTTTCCAGACCGGTGATGCGGTTTCCGGATTCACATACTTCTGAGTATCGATTTGTATCGCTCCGGATATTTTTTCCGGACGAATCTGAAACTGAGGCTCTGCATAGACGCCGATGGTCCCCGTTTCATTTGTGATAGTTTCAGGAACAAACTGGGGCAGGTTAAGCGAACGATTCTGCTTTCCAATAGACAGCGACTGAAACGCTTCCACTTTGACGCGTGTCCCATCTTTGATATCGCGTCTTAAAAAGACTTTGATACGTCGATCATCTCCGGTCCCCACCATCTCCCAGCCACCCACATCAGGACCGGTAACGGACTGAATACGAATGTCCTCGGAGATCTTCAAAATGCCTGGTTAATCGTCCCCTTGTCGCACCCGATATTGATGCAGACTGTGCAACCGCAGTCCCGCGTCCTGAACAACCGCTGACAGACTGGTATCACAATGCACAATGCCTTGAATCGCACCCCGCTCTTCTGCCTGACGCCAGGAAATCTGCAGTTGGCCTCCCTGATCTACAGGCAGCTCTAGTTTCGCTTTACCTGCGGCTGTCTGTTTCCGATAAGTGGACCGGGTTCCCGTGATGCTGACCTCCGAAGTCGCTTCGGGAAGATCGAGTGTCAATCGCCCACTGGCCACAGGCAGGAGATCAAATTTGAAACTCCCCGCCGTCCCGCTCTGTTGTGCGGGAAGATCCAGTTCCAGATCGAGGATATGCAGTCCCGCCTGTGCAATCACGATTGAATACATTGTTTGTGAAACAATTTTATCACTGGCGAATTTGTGTTCCGGATGAGTCAACAAGGTGGCCGACTTTCCATCGAGCTGGGCACTGCTGATGGCCGCTTTCCCTAAAGGCAAGGCGACTGTCACCGGCTGTGAACCAACCGTGTGGATGACCAGACGTCCTTTGACATGCACGACCGCCTGTCCGGTTTCCGCCCCCGGTTTTAATTCCGCGGCATACAGTGCCTGACTGACAGTTCCCTTTGCAGTTGCCTGCTGATCGACGGGTTCATCCGGATGTGCTGCATTCCAGAGTTTCCTGAATTCATCCTGCGGCAGAAAGATGCGTTGTGAGTCGAGCGGATCAGTGCCTGCTTCGTAAGGAATCACCAGGTTTTGAGGCAGGCTGGGAACAGGTGGTTTGACCTCCGTCTGAGCAATTCCGCTTACTGGAGCTCCCAGACAGAAACCGAGCAGGAGCAAAATGCTGACCGTCGCCTGTTTCTTATCTGCAGAAGCATTCCAGCGACAGCATTCCCGTCCCAGTTTGCCGATCATCCATTCCACACTCCAGCATAAACCGACCAGCAGCGAACCGACGAAAAGACCATCCAGAATCGGTTGTACTCCTGCAGGGAGAAACGCGCTGCAGGTGATCAGGGAGAAAAACACCCAATAACAGCACCAGACAACGCTGCAGGCAAGTCCGGCTCCGCATCAACCAGCCCAGCCAGAGCACTCCGACCATCATAACCAGAAACAGACGCCGATTTATTTTCAGGGCCTGCAACGTCACATCCAGCGACAGCCCGGATTTATGTGGCTCGCCGTAATATTGAAATTCCAGTGAGCGATAACCTTCCGGAGCAGGCAGTGGTGCGACTACCGAAAGTCGACCTCCCAGCGATTTCGCCGGAGCAGGAGGATACTCCGCCTCTTCGATTAAACCTTCCCCCGCAACCACAGAAGCCGGCTTGCCCTGCGTGCCTCCAGCCTGCCTGTCGAATTTGGCTTTGCTGTCTCGAGATTTCGATTCACCAGACCGATTCATTTCCTCAGATTGCGAAGTTGGTTCCTTGAGTTTTCTCGTCAGCCCATCAACCTGCTCTTTCATTTCAAAACCCAGCGCCGCTTCCGTCTGGGGAACCGAGGTATCAGTATTTTCTTCGATACTGGAAGTGGGTTGTGGTGCATTGTGAAGACGGAGTTCAATATCTTTCAATTCATTTTTAGACCTGGAACGGCGTGCTGCTTCTCGTGACTGCTGCACAGCAGGCAGCATGATTGCAATGACAATACAAAGCAGGATAAACCCGCCAAACAGCGAAATCACCACGTTTACCCCGCCTCTGCGATAGGCGTAGACACTCACCACAGCAATCAACAGTACAAAACAGGCAGCCAGAACACGGCCTCCCATCTCGCGGATCGGAACCACTGAGAGATGCTGGCGGACCCGCTCAATCATCCCCGGGCGTCCCAGAGGCTGGTCGGGGACAAAATCCCCGGTGCTGTCGGTAATGAAAGTATCCTGGGGATACAGAATCGTCCAGGCCTGATTCAAAATCTGTAGCGGCTGGATCTGTCCAGCTCCGTCAACAACGGCGACCTGCGGAGGCACTGCAGAGAGTCGATCTTTCCATGCCACGTTTCCACGATTCGCATCGTAGAGGAGTTTCAAGGTATGCGTGCCATCGGTCTGGCTATCCGCAGTCACGGGGATCATGAAAGCAGCACCTGTCTGACGTACCTCAACCGGGGTTCCACCAATCTGGGCCGACAACAGTTCTGCACCCTCGGGAAGTGTGACCTGCAAAGCCTGAATCCCGACAGCAGAAAAGTCGAGTGCAGCTTCGTTCTGAACTTCTCCTGCAGAGCCCAGCACGCTTTGAATCTGAAGCTGATGTGCAATCGCCGTGGGTACAGCCGTCTGATCGAAACGGGTTTCCTGAACCTGTATCTGATGACCGGCGCCCACAAACCGGAATGCAGCAACAATACGTTCCTGTGGCATGTAAGTGATGGGGGCAGGTAACTCTGCGGCATCGATCGAATTCAGAGTCTGACCTCGAACGCCGGTTGCTTTAATCTGCAGACGCTGATCACCTTCCGCTTCGAATGCAACCTCTCCATATTGACGATCTGCAGACATGATCTGCAGTTGCGGAATCTGCACAACCTCTCCTTCTGGTCGAGGTTGTTCAACGGTCACTGTCAGGGTCTGCTTACCACTCAAGCGGCGATCCATCTTCAATTTCCAGACGCGCATCCCGTTTTGTGGTTCTTCGGTTGCCTGTTCAATGATGCGTCCCGCGGAATTCGATTAATTCGAAACTGCAGATCGGTTCCCACACTTTCCGGCAGAGCGACCATCAGAGACCGGAAGCTCCCGCGTTCGACATTGAGAGTTGCCTCATAGTGTGAGAAGAGCGTAGTCTGGTCGAGCCGGACATACTGCAGATGATGTGCGGCCATCTGCAAAGGTTTTCGGGAAACAGTCAGGCTGCCAGAATAGCTGTTGTCCTGATACTGATAACCGAACCGCATGTTGGGAATACTATCCTGCATCGGTTCCAGGCCGGTCAGTTCACTGGGAACCAGATCCCAGTCATTCTCCGCATTGATGACCAGCGTTCCCTCCAGGATTTTGGCCTGTGGCAATTCAATTTGGGGTAAGTTGAGTAGTTGCCCTTCTGTCTCAGGGGGCCAGTTCTCCAGATCGCGATGTGCGGTGATAATCACACGTGCTTCCTGGTTCGCCGGCAGTGCATCCGGGAAAGGAAGGCGTATCTGTTTGGCTACCCGCTTCACGAGATGATTCTTTCCAGTCGATTGGCTGATCTTTAAAAGTCGCTCCCAGAATGGTCCACTCGGCTGGAAGTTTGCATTCAAACTCAAACATGGGAGCAAACAGACTTTCCACCGTGGTCACCAGGCGCAGATCCATACCCTGTTCATTGATGTCGATAACGGTAGAAGCTGCCATCTGCACCTCAGAACGTTTTTCCTGCGTGACCAGTGAGATTTCAAATTTCTGCTGCCAGAAATCGAAATCCAGCCCCGGCCCTGAAGTCTGTCGCACGGGAGTTCTTTCACGCTTCGCACTTTGCAGTCTGGGCTTTACGTCTGACATTATCGCGTTCTTTCAACCTGCAAACGAACTCCCGGCGGGTAGCGGATCAGAATTGAACCGACGTGGGAATTGACCTTCTCAATCAATAAATCGGGAACATCCCAGTCTTCGTCTGTTTCCGTGGTCATGACGCCCCGGCAGATGATCTGTCGTTCGCCCTCGATCGGCTGCCGATAATTCAGGGTAATTTCAGTCCTGTTACGATCCCGCATGCTGTCATTCAACGTCCAGGATTCCAGCCCCGTTGATTCCACACTGACAATTTCCAGAGACTGAGGAACACTAAGAATCACCCGATCCAGCGACTGTCCATAGATATTGAGCGTGGTCTGCGCCTGCCAGGCGACTTTACCGGGACTGACAGAAACACCAATCCCACTCTGTGCGAAGATCAGCGAATCGTTGGTCTGCTGCTGTGACTGCTCGGTGATTTTGATGCTGACCTTTCCATCTCCCCCCACCGGGAACTCATAAGCGGCCTGTTCTCCCTCCTGGGAAGTGGATTTCACCTTCAATTCGTTAACCACCAGATGCCGATCAGTGGGAACTTTCATTTTGAACTGACTGGGCACACCGGGCAGTGACTGAAACTGGGAGACCTGATCACTGCCAACCGTATTGAGAGGAGCTGAAAGCTGCAGTTCCAGTTGATGTTCCCCTGCCCCCTTGCTGAATAGCTGCAGTTGCGAATTCTTTCCGGATTGCCGGGCGAGCATGGCAGGCTTCCCGTCCAGTTCGCCGATTCAACAGCCAGTCCCTGCAAAGGCAATTCGACAACCGTCAGTTGTTGAGGGAACTGGCGAATCGAAATGCGGGCTTTAATCACGAGTTGCCGATCTGAGAGAGTCGCCTCGTAGGCAGCACCATAGATAACAGATCGTGTATCAGGCAGACCTGTCCCACCGGTATTGGCTTCCGCCTGTTTTTTGAGAGACTCATACTGCGCACGGGGCAACAGCACACCGCTGCGGTCACGTGACATTAATGCGTCCAGTTGATCCAGAGGCAGATAGACGGCTGTCTCTGGCCAGTGAGGAGGCTTCGGTGCGGGCATCGACTGTTTTGGTTTGACAGTCACTTTCTTACTGTTCGTTTTCTGGGCGGGGAGTTCCCTAGTTAACCACGTCGTGAGGCATCCCAGGCAGACTGTGATCTCCAGTGCCAGATTCAGAAATTGGCGTATTCCAGACACACCAGTAACAGCAGGTGCGGATATCTTTTTTGATTTTATATTCATGGCGAACCTCATGCAGTTAGTCGCTCACAGTCGGATTTGATTCAACTCTCGGTGAATCCGTTTTGGTAGTTTCAGACTTATCTGCTATTTCTCGTCAGTCTGGTCATCCTGGAAATCATCGAATACACCGGGAGGCGGAATTACTGCCGCTGATTTACCGGCAAGATCCAGCTGTGAATCATCAGCTTGATGATCAGCGATACCTACGGACGGAGTGCTGCGATCGAATACAGAATCCAGATTGCAAACAGAGCCTGAATTCCGTATCGGGCCGCGTAGAGACCATGCAAAAGTTTGTCTGCATTGGTCAGACTGAACATGGCTAACAGAAAAACCCGAGAACAATCAGCACCGTAACTTTGTTTTCCCAGGGAGTCTTTCGCATCACGAAGGCAATCACAACCAGAGCAATTCCCAGAACCCAGCTATAGAGGGAAAGTTTCCACCAGGAGACTTCGATCTCCGGACTGCCCCCCAGGCGGGTGAAGCTGTAAGCACGGCCCTCTGTCGGAAAATCGATCAGTGATCCGGCTGAAACGCCGATCCAGGAATCGAAAAAGGATGCGTCTGCATCAATCCCACCCCGCTTAGGAATCACGCCAGCCAGATGAGGTTCGAACTCCGATTTAAAATCATCAGAGGAACGAACCAGAGCATAGTCATCCGGCACCCAGATCACGGTTTTCAACTGTTGTACTACTACATTTGCAGCCTGCACACCTCCCAGTCGAGGTAACGGCAATCCCAGCTTGCCGCCGGGCGAATCAGTAATTCGTGGCACGGACTTTGTAAACATCAGGCTGACCAGGAACGACTGGTCCGATGCCTGATCGCGAGCGACATTTACGAAGTAGCTGGACCAGCCTTCTTCACTCTCGCTGTCATCTGCTTTTTCCAGCGGAACCGGCTGACCGGCAACGGTGATACTTAAAGGCTCAATGCCCTCAGGCAAGGCAACTTTCAATTGTTGTCGTTCGCTGGACTTCATCAGATAGCGACAACGATACGTGGAACGTCCCTCTTTACTGACCACAATTTCCACCAGCGACTTCAGTACAATTGTCTCTACGACTTCCTGAATCTTATGACGCGTGGAAGCGAGTTCGAGTCATGACTGGCTGGCTGAAATAACGATAAGCGAGAAAACCATCCCGCGGCAGTAAAGTCAGCTCTCTCAGGTCGATCGGCTCCAGTTGATCTGATAACTCAGCGGTGGTTACCGAAAGGGTCTTGGACTTGCTGACAGCGATTTCACCATACACGCGTGCGAGTGGTACGTTTCGCGAGCGTGGCTGGTCATCGGTTTTTTCCAGCCCCAACACTTTTAACGGCTGTAAGGCAATCTGCTTCAGGGCTATATCACCTGAGGGATCCTCGGCTGCTTTCTCTGATTCTTTAGTTTTCTCCTGCTCAGCGTCTTCGTTCTCTTTTGCTTCTTTTTCCCCTGCAGCCGCCGGTTCTGCATCCGCCGGTTTCTTCTCCTCAGGAGCTTTTGCGACTGCCTGCAGGCCTGGTGTGATATCATAACGGACTTCCAGAGTGTAGGGGCCCTGCACATTCCGCTGTGTGATGATCGTCCAGATCACCCAGCCATCAACGGCCTGCTCGGCCCGACTTTTCTGTTTGATAGAAGGGGCTGGTGCGGGCGAAAGCGATCGAATTTGAACCAGGTCCGCGATCGCCTCCGGAACTGCGAACCGAAACGTATCGACGCCAGCATACTGCACCTGGTAATTGATGCGGCTGGTTACCTCTGCAATCTGTTCTTTGACATTAATCGAAGTGGCGACATCAGCGACCAGTCGCGTCGGTTTGATCTGAATCTCAACCGGAATCACCACGGGACGCCGGTTGTATTCCCATACCGAAGCCAGCGCCAGCCGGGCTGACTGTCGCTGCTGGGGACTGTTGGCCGGCTGGGCACCAACCACATCCGGATTACTGATAATCAGCTCCATCGATTCCGGTGCATACAGGGCAATCTGACCTGTCTCTCGTTCGACGTCGGTCGCTTCCAGAATGGGAATATTGACCGTTTCGGAAAGGTCGTCCTGAGCCAGATCCCGATGAGCACGAACCTGCAGTTTCAGTTTTCCATGATTTCTGTAGCAGGGAAACCGTCAACAGCCGGGGTTCCTTATCGAAATTGTATTCTTTCAATCCCGGAAACATTCACGGAATCAATCTCCAGATCTTCGGGCACTTTTCAACTGAAAGGAAAAAACACCGGCCCGCTGAATATCATAATTGAGCTGCGCTCTGACTTTGAATTTCGTCTTCACCAAAAAAGCAGTCCGTCTGATGCACAAAAATGCGTGGTTCCAGGGGCTGCACACGGATCTGCAACTGATGCCGAAGGATTGAAAAAGCGATAGTAGACAGCCTCCGGGCCGTCGAATGTTCTCGAAGGATACCATTCGCTTCACTGCGGGTCACTCCCTCAAACTTCGTGACGGTGAAGGTCATGGTCTCACCCGCATCGATGGCGATCTGGCCGCTTTCGCGGATGACGTCCAGGGCATGAATTCCGTGCGTTGCGGAATCGGAAAGTCCCAGGATCTCAAATGGCTCTTCGGGAATTTCTTTTTCAGTATGTACTTCGAGGAGCGCGTCGTCCTGCAATTGATTCAGGAAATCCACCTGAGATCACCTGTCTGCCCATTTGCCTTTACCTACTTTCCAGCTCTTGATTTTTGTATTAGCTGATGAGAGATCCAGACTTCGGTCGTTGAGGGGAACGGCGATGCGTGCCGATTTCATGTCTCCCCGCAGGACATCGTATTTTAAAGTTGTCTGTGTATGTACCAGTCCATCACGAATGGAAACCAGTGTAGAATTCTCGACGCTGGCCAGTAAGTCCATCTCCGGCTTGCTGCTTTCACGGGGATACCAGATTGCACACTGAAATCTGATTGGTCGCACCCAAAGTCGATTTAACCAGAGTTGCTGATTTGGCTGACTTCGCACTGGCAGTCGCACAAGTTGGGGTGGACTGTTTACAGTCTGATCAGATTCTGGAATTGTAAGATCCAAAGTTGTGATCCCAGTTGTTGGACAGTCAAACTGAAAACTGATGTCCTTCAGGAGAGTTTTTCACACGCGTTAACAACTCAATCTGGATCTGATGTTCGCCTTTTTCTGAAAGCAGTAGAGCATAACTTCCGTTTCCCGTTCCCCGTAAGAAGACTTTGGACTTCGAAGAACTTACTTTTCCAATTGCGGCATTGCCAAAACGCAATGGAACCTCAACCCAGGGTTCTCCCATTACCTGAACAGTCAATTCACATTGAATTCGACCACATTTTCTTCGATCAGTCCCCGTGTAAGATGAACTCGTTACGACTGCCTTTACTGGAAAGTGGATTCCACCATCGGTATTAATGCCTGCCGCCTCCGACCAGAGTTTCAAATACTCCAGATACGGCATGAAAATGGTTGCGTCAGACTTGTTAAATACGTCTTTGATGTTTTTAAAGGGGATATAAATCAGGCGGTCCCATTCATCCTGTTGCCCAGAATCTTTCTTCTTCGCTTCTGATCCCGGTTTTCCCGCATCTACCGGAGGTTGAGCTAACAACATTTGTGGTATTCCAAGCAAAGCGCAAACCACAAACGGAAAAAGGGAGAATTGAGTTGTAAATCTCAGACATCGCATGTTATCCACCTTTTGTACATTATTCATTGCCCCGCCATTTTTGAGAACAGACAACAAACAGGGCAATCGCGTAAAAAGCGTCAAATTCAGGGTTTATAGAAGACAGTATAGTTTTATTAGTTCCATGACTGAAAGATTGGACGTGAGTGAGACTGGGGAAATTGCGAAAAAAATGAAAATTTCTGTAATTCCGGTTCTGATACAGAACTCGACATCTCACATTCAACTATTTTTCATCCAAGTTCCAGTACATCATCGAATGTGATCGAATCAACGGCTTGAATTGAAGCAAACCGCCGTTTCTGAACTCCATTAATTTTGAATTCCAAAATTTCCTGCTTGCTCTGGATCCAGGGCCTTTCTATGTTAAATTTTGTTGCATTGAATCACATAAATCACATGCTCTTTCTCAGATTCAAGGAAAGCTATCGGAATGCATCAAATAAAAATGAGCAGATTTTTCATTTCTCAGCTATTCATTTTTTCTCTTTGTAGTAATTTGCCTGAAATGAACCAGCGTCTTCTGGCTGGTGAATTGAAAATATCTGTGTTCAATGTCGATGTCACTCCCCAATTAGGAGTGCCTGTGGCATATGCACCTGCAAGAAAAATAGTAACTCCGCTTTATGCACGCGGAATTGTTCTCTTGTCTGATGAACGGCCGGTTATTATGTGTGCCGTTGATGCAATCGGAATTGGAAATGAAGGATATGACACCTGGCGTCAGGAACTGGCCAAGGTAGCCAATACGACCGCTGATCGTGTCGCCATCCATTCCCTACACCAACATGATGCGCCGCGAATTGATTTCGCAACCGGGAGAATCATGGCAGAGCAAGGGCTCGCTGGAAAAAAATATGATAATAAATATTCGATGCAATGCATTCAAAAAGTTTCGCTTGCGATCGCTGAAGGGTTAAAATCTCCTCAACCAGTAACTCATCTTGGTATTGGCAAAGCCAAGGTCGAAAAAGTAGCCTCGAACAGACGGCTTCTGGGAAATGATGGAAAAGTCCACCTGATGCGTTGGAGCAAGTCAAAATCATCCAAGGCGATTGAAGCACCGGAGGGTACAATTGATCCCTTTCTAAGGACTCTCTGCTTCTGGAACAGAGATCATCCCATCGCCGTACTAAGTTACTATGCCACTCATCCACAAAGTTATTATGGCCAGGGAGATGTAAACTATGAATTCATCGGTATGGCACGTGAGGCCAGAAATAAAGCTTTACCTGGAACACTCAATATTTACTTCAACGGGGCTGGTGGGAATGTTGCTGCAGGTAAATATAATGACGGATCACCGGAAATGCGTCCCATCCTGGCGGGTCGAATCGAAAAGGCGATGCGACTCTCATTTGAACGTCAGCAGAAAATGAGCGTCACTTCAGCTGACCTGCACTGGCAAACAGAAATGACCGCTTTACCCGTTTCTCCGCATCTGGATCCAGTTGCCTTGATGGCAATTGTCAAGAACAAAAAGAAATCTGTCAAAGATCGGTCTTCTGCTGCCTTCAAACTGGTTTGGTATCGACGTGCAAGTGAAGGACATCAAATTCCGATTACATGCCTGCATTTGAAATCAGCAGCAATCCTGCATCTACCCGGGGAGCTATTTGTTGAGTATCAATTGAACGCTCAGAAATTGGCCCCGGAGAAAACCGTATTTATGGCAGCCTATGGTGACTATGGACCAGGTTACATTTGCACCGAGATCGCTTATTCACAAGGGGGTTATGAGTCGAGTCCTCGTGCAAGCCTTGTAGCTCCGAATGTAGAAGCTGTACTGACAAAGGCTCTTAAAAAGCTGCTTTCCACTTCAAGAAGTGTCCAAAAATAAGAGGCTCTTTTCAGAAGCATTCCTATTGTCCATTCAATGCCTGCCCACGTTGAGCGGTGCCACCGGCTCCCTGACTGATATCTGGAACATCATTCAAGCCTCCTGTCAATAACAACCCCGAGACCTCAATTTCTGCCTTCCGCATTGCTATCAGAGATGACACGTAGGACTGTGTCGCTTCAAAAAAAGTTCGCCTTGCAGTAAGTACGCGCAGGAATTCAAACTCTCCCTGGCGATAGCCTTCATTAGTCAGATCAAGATTTTCTTTTGCCGATGGTAAAATATCTGTCTGGTATCGCTCGACCTGCTGGGCAGCCTGCTGATAATTTCGATAAACGGTTGCTAATCGATCCCGCAGCAATAATTCGATCCGCTCTGCATCGTTTAAAGCACGATGGTAGTCGGAAGAAGCCACGGCAATGTTCCCTTCATTCCGATTAAAAATCGGCAGGTAAACTCCCAGCTGTGCATTGACGATTTCACTCCCTGTCTGGTAATCATGCCCTACACCAACCTGGGTTTGTAAGTTGGGCCTGGCTTGAACCTGCTGCCTCTCAACTTGAGACCATGCCCTCTGGACGCGATAATATGAGGCCTGGAGTTCTGGGCTGTTGGTAACTAATTCCTGGAAGACGGTATCCCAATCAGAAACGGGAGCAATTTTCTCTTCCAGATTTCCTGTCAATCGCCCTGGTTCTAAATCCGGAACACCAACGATATTGAGCAATCGTTTCCAAGACGCATTCTGCTCAAGGACCGCGTTTTGGTGCACAATCTGCACTTCATTCAATTGGATTTTTGACTGAAGTATATCAGCCTTACTAGCTTGCTGTGCTTCAAAAAGTTGTTCAGCTACCTTCAGCCCATCTTCAGCGACCTTGAGTAACTTATTCGCCAGATCAATTCTTTTCTGCGCACCCAAAGCATCGTAATAGCGTGATCGGACATCATTTTCAACACGTAATCGCTGCGCTTCATATTGCCAGGAGGTTTCCTGGACATCCTTATTCGCAACAATTTCATTCAATCGAAGTTTGTCACCCGTAATGAAAGTCTGTGAGATAAAGGCACCCTGTCTGCCAGCAGTACCACCATCACCAATTTCATCACCAAAATATCCGACAATCGGATTGGGGCGTTTACCAACCTGAGTCTGAATTCCACATGCTTTACCAACTACGGCAGACGCCTGGGCTAACGTCGGATTATGTTGGCTGGCCATTAATTCGAAATCGGTCAGTGAATAGCTCTGCTTCCCATCATTGGAAGTAGCAATTTGGTTATCGGAGGGTACAGGCGGGACTAATGCTTCTTTTAAAGCAACGTGATTGATTTTCGTATCAATCACGTTCTCTTTTTGTTCCGAACTAACGGTTTGCTCTTCAGATTCTGCCAATTCGATGACTGGCGGCTTTTCTAATCGATCTCGAATCTTTGTTTTTTTTTCAATCGATTTTGAAACGCCCGGAACCTGAGCAGACAGTGCTACAGGCGCAATCGCAGAATATTGCTCGAAATGAGAACAGCTCGATAAAGAGAACAGTAAGCAAATGAATAAAATAAATGTGACCACAAAATCAATAAATAAAAATTGCCTATGGCGGTTTTTATCTATTAATAGACAGGAAATGTATTTAAAGAGCATCGCTTTTGCAGTCCTTTGCAAATCTCTGATACGTATAGTAGCGTACTCAAAATATCGGCAATGGAGGCAATCAACACAGCAATCAGAATAATGGAATCAGAGAGAGAATTTCAAATACATAATCAAGATTGCGAGTAATGTCAGTTGTTACCATTAAGGACTTTTGGCAGTTTAGCGAAAATACACGAATTTCAAAGCACCTTTGCAGGTATCATTCGCATCGCTTTTGCTGCGAAATATCACTGGAAACAATCCTGCTAATTAGCGACCGCTGAAAGCTTGGGAAGTAATGTCAGTGACTTTCGTAATACTTCTTTCCCTTTTGATTTGATCGAAATATAATACTTTCCAGGAGCTAGTATCTCAGCCGGATAAATCTGAAATGTATTACGCAAATTTTCACGAGGAACAATTTGCCCGCTTCGATGAACAATTCGCCCATTCTCTTCGCAGAAGTGACAATCGATCCAGATGTCTTCATGAGGTGGATTCAAGTTACATTGAACGAGAATCATTTCTCCTACTGTAAATTCTGACTTCCGATTCGTCAGCCAGCCACCTACTAGTTGAGTTCCAAGATCCACCGACAAAAATTTGTCCTTTTGCCGCAATACCTGCTCGGGTTCCAGCATTTCTGCAACCAGCTGAGGATCCACTTCATGCAGTGTCATACGACCTTCCGCGCGTCTGAGACCATATAAGTCTAATTCATTTTCGACGTAAATACTGACGAATAACACAGAGGCAATACCAGCAGTCCATGTGGCAGGTGATTTCCAGCTGGCAATCTGTTGGGGACGAAGATGCTCGAACATGGAAACCATGGAATCGGAAAACTGCTTCAGTCGTCCCCCTTTGCGGTAGAGACGACGAAATTGTGCAGACATATATTGCACGTCGTTTTCAGTAAGAAAACAAAAATAAATTGAAATCGAAATCAATGGAAAGATATAGAGACCCAGAGAAAAGAATGTTCCGATATGAAATGCTGCCCCAATTCCAAGACCAATCATTCGCCCCCACTTTCGCCAAACGATGAAGACAAATGCGATTTCCCAAACCACTGCTACATAAGACATGACAGATAAGATAATTGGGTACATCGTTAAAAAATCACCCAAGGGGTGTGGATTATTATAACGCGACATCGCCCAGTAACTAATCTGATCTCCTTCGAGGTATCCAGGGGTATGAAGCTTTGTAATGGCGGCACCAAAATAAATGAACGCAATCAGGATTTGCATCAACCGTTGTGGCCACACTTCAAAGCGAGGCATTTGACGACTTGAATAGAGGGGAAATGATTTTGCTTTCCGCTTTCCTTTTAACCAACTGTCAACCGACCAGATAGCCCCGCAATTGGAAAGAGAAAGTAATAACAAGACATGCGATGCAATCACAGAATATTTTGTTGCCATACTGATGCAATCCATTAAACAGAAATACGTATAAAGGATCACTGAAGCAATCAGGGAAAATCGGGTCATCCAGCCAATGCTACAACAGATCAGAAAAAATCCCAGAGCAGAAAATAAACCAACGGCTACTGTTCCGGATAAAACGGGCATATAATCGTAATATCGAAAAATATCTGCCAGGGGAGCTGGTGCGCCATCTGATGAGAACAATTCTCTTGCATATCTCCATCTTGTACATACCGTTCCTAATAAAACCAGAGGAACCAGCATACGTACTATGGCCAGGCCAAAAGGAATTTCTTTCGCAAAAAAGAATTGATGGACGTGATCATGAATGGCGTTATATCGGGTTGAAATTATTTTTTTGGCATCCATGCTTAAATCCTGTTTGATATCACGTTTTAAAAAAACGGGGTTGAACCTGTCCTTGAAAACTGTAGATCATTAATTTCCCACGGGTGATGCTAAGTGAATGGGAACATCTGGATCGTGTTGTGGTGATTCAGGTACAACGCGACTCCCCACAGTCGTCGTAAAAAATGGACGTCCGCGGCTCATATCGGCAGTTAACCGGGGATTATCGTTTATCTGGAGATAGCGCTGTCTGGTCAACCAGGGAACATAGCTCTGTGCAATCACGCCTTCAGGAGTGATTACTTTGCGCAAACGATAATAGTTTTGAAAATCTTTCGGCTCTTCATATCGCTGATCCCAGACAGAATCAGGCAGGTTATATTTCTTGCACCAGGCTTCTTCGATGCACATAATGCGTAACATCGGTTCGTGCTCGGTTTTCTCAAGCGTATTCATGGCCATCCTTACCCAGGCATCGCCAGTCGTGTCGTAATGCCGTCGTCCCAGGTCACCATAAGGTTGAAAATCTCCCCAGGGACCAGGTGATAATTCATAATACTTTCCGCTGACCCCTTCGCCAATAATATGAGTGCGAATTGAATAGGCCGACCAGCCGCAGAACATATCCCAAACAATATAATACATGCCAGGATGACTGCCTGTCCTGAAGGAGAACGTGTGGCAAAAGATGCCAAACAACAAAATTCCGACATAGCCGGTAATAGTCAGATAAGTTAATCCACGTTTGAACAATAAATAATGTTTTATAAGGGTATGGGCCAATAACATCTCTATTAGCCTGTCTTTTACTTCTGTACTGAAGTAGGAAGCTGGTATTTTCGTTAATTGGTTGTGTGGGTTCAAAGGTATATTTATCTGTATCCAATGTTTCCACGTCCTGAGATACAATAGTAATTGAGTCGGTATTCAGCGTATCAACTCTTGAATTTTCCTCAATTATTTTAAGTTTTCTATCGATGAGTTCTTTTATAGTTAATTCCGGATCATTTTCTTTTTGAAGCTTTCTGTTTCTTACTCTTTTTACAGTGATTTTTTGTTGTCGAATTGAAGGTGGGGTAAATTTTTGTTGATTATAATCAAACCCAATTCCATAAAATATTTGATCCTTATTGCCATTGGTAGAGATAAAGGCCAATGATTTATTTGAGAGGTTTAAATCAAAACTCGAGATGCTTCTGTTATAATTGGTTATTTGACTACATACATTTCTAACTCAGTATAGTACTTAAATAAGTTAATAATGCCCTTCTGATCACTCATATAAACAATTTCATTTTTAGAAACTTGAATTGGTCCGTAATCTTTAGAAATTGTATTTGTAATTCTTTTTAAAAGGTTTGTTGTCGTATCTAAATTGTAATAGAACAAATTGAAATTATCAGAAACATCAGAAAGGGAATTATTCTTTAAATTTAGAGTATCAGAAATTCTATTACTTGAAAAAAGGATAGTATTTGTATTGGGCACAAATGAGGCATCTACATCATCATAAATGTCATTTGTTAACCTTCTAATTCTATTTCTCCTAGTACTTATAAGATATAAATCATTTATTCCATTAACTGTTGCACTCAAAATGCCTAATCTTCCATTTTCTGAAAATGAAATACTTTTTACTTGATCCAGACTTGAATAATTATCCTCAGTTTTTGACCTTGTTACCAAATCGTAAACCCAGAAGGTCACGTTCCCTTGTTTATTATCAATTATGCCTAAAGTTTCATCGTCAATCCAAGAAACTAAGGGAATATCGGGATCAATTTCCTGATTTACAACCTTTAAACCTCCTGTCAATACTATGGTTTCATGTCCCAGCCTCTTCTCGAACAATTACATGATATTTACCACGATCATTAACTGTATAAGAAAGTCTCAGACCATCAGGGCTAATATTAATATTTCTATAGATACGATCTTTTCTATTTTTGTCTGTTATTTTCCATTCACTTTCTGGAGAAGTATAAGTGGTATTTAAATTGTTTTCATGGTCTATGTAAAAATTTTTCCAATCTTCAAGTAGGTCTTTTAAGTTTAAACCCAATGTTATTGCAATACTCTTTTCCTCATTTCTGATAATCTTAATGTAATTGAGAATGGCTTGAATATTGCTACTACCATGTCGTTCAGCTATGTAATTCCAAATAGATTGACCCGCAAATGCAGCGTCTTGTCCTTTTAGTTTACTTAATTTCTTGAATTTTCCGGAAACTAATAACTCCCTTATATAATCATCCATCTCCATAGTCCAGCCTTTTGCTATATAAAGAGCTGCACCCTCAGTAAACCATTCGGGAAGATTAAGTAATGTGCTTTGAAGCATATCTTTCAGACTGCCACCATAAAGCATATCATTTAGCAATAAATGAGTAACCTTATACTTAAGTTCAATTTTAAATTGCTCTAATGTACCCGGATTAGCAACTTCAATATAGGATTTTACAAATTGTGTTTCTCCACCTGAAACAGGACCCTTATAATTTATGCCAACATTGCTCTGTTGTAAATCAGAAATGCTACCATATATGAAAATTTTAATCCTTGAATACTGGACATGCCCCATGATATCTAGGAGCCCATCTAATTCACCTTCAACATAATTGGTGACATCTTTAATTAAAGCCCTATTATCACCATAAAAGAAAACTTCAAAATTATCTGAAATATAAGATTGCCATAAAAACTGTTCGTATTGAATTCGGTTTTTACCGTAGCTTTCTTCCGTGTTTTGAGCGAAAAGACTTACACTTAAAAGTGTAAGAAAAAATATAGTGTATAACTTTTTAGGCATATTAATTACTTAACATAAAAATACTTAAAAATATTGCTCAATGTTTACCTCTTTCATTAAATCTGATTTTTTTTCGATAAAATCAATGAAATTATCGATAAAATAAGGCGCCAGACTAACCCCCTTTGTACCTAACCCATTTACTATCCCAATGGTTTTGAAATTAGGATGAAATCCAAGTAAGGGTCTGCGATTTATTGTCGAGGGCCTTATCCCCGCAAAATGATTAATTATTTTATAATTGGGAATCAATATTTTTCTGAGTTTATCTTCTAACTCCTGTAACCCTTTATTACTCGTTTGAGTGTTAATTTCATCGCGGTTGTAAGTTGAACCAACAAGATAAGTGGTATTTTTTTTATGTAATTGGGGAAGGATAAATACACCCTTATTAATAATTTTATCCAATGAATAATCCATTATAATTTCTATAAGTTCACCTTTAAGAGCCGCGTGTGGTAATTTTTTAAAATATGGATTTTCTTTTGCAGTATAACCTTCGCAAAATATGATTTTATCAAATTGTATTTCCTTATATAGACTGTCGTTGACATTTAAAAGATTGATGTTAAAAGCCTCATCCTTTAACATATTTTTTTCAATAAGTAAGGACCTTGTAGATTCAATGAATTTAGAGACGTCTAAATACCCAGAATTTTTAATAAAAGCTCCCCCATATGGGTTATATATTTCATTTATAACAGATTCATAGTGAATAGACTTTATAAAGTGGTTACCTGATTCACTATCTGTTTTGGAACTAAGCGTATTGGCTTCTTGAATTGAACCAAAGGCTCTATATTGTTCGATGGGATAAAGGAGTTTCGTGCGATAAAACACCTCCATTTTGGTATAGTAATTAATTAATGAAGGAAAAATTTCATCGGCGAGCCATGTTTTAACAAGGTTTTTGCCTGTAATCGGATTGTATATACCTGCAGCTACAGAAGAACCTACATTATTTTTAGAAAGGTCATAAACCATTATTGAGTAGCCCCTTGCAACTAATTTTTCCGCAAGTACAGCACCTGCAATGCCTAAACCTACGATAATAAAATCTACCTTTTTGTTATAACTACTCAAATTTTCAATGTTTTGGTTACTTTTGTAAAAAAAACGACGTGATAAAGGTAAGAAGTTTCGTATTCAATCCGTTCATGGAAACACATACGCAGTGTTTGATTCTACCAAAGAAGCGA
>CALOEF010000003.1:0-111299 GCA_942492165.1 uncultured Planctomycetaceae bacterium | reverse complement strand
CTGTGTCTTTTGGATGTGTGCGTCCCATGTGGACCATCTTATTATTAATTAGAAAAAACCAACGGCCAAGAACAGCCGGAGACAGATGAGAATGTAAGTCGCTGCAGCGGAACAAGCCGGGCTTGATTTCCTGCCATTGTTGAGGATCGAGTGGGTCAGATCCTTCAAGCGTCGCACCATGCCCATCAAGAATAATCGGTTTGCCGGGTTCGCCTTGAATTCCATAAAAGCCGGCATAGTCACGATAGACGATTGGTAACAGATGAATTGTGTCGCCAGGTTTTGCGATCCGAATGGCGCGCCCAATTGATTTCACAGGGCCATCAACGGAACTGTCGTTACCAGTTCTGGGATCGACATGAATATTTCGCGCCAGCGAAACAGATGTAGCGAAAGTGATGTTGATCACCACGACTGTAATAAGGAACCTCAATCTACTCTCCTTACTCGTGACCAAATGACGGCTCTTGAAATTCAATAAAATACTATTATAATGAGAAATCGCTTGCAACTAACAAATAGCGCGCTTTTAGAATATGCAATATAACAGATACTTTTACCGGTATCGACATATTTATGAAGCAATGGGTTTGACTCCATCCGTTAATATAGCTAGGTTTTCAATGCCAGAGGAACTTCGCAAGAATCTTTCACAACAGCTTGCAGACCGAATTCGCCTCTTTATTGAAGAGGCAAGGTTACCTGATGGTGAATTGTTTATGACCGAGGCAGAGGTCGCAGACCAGTTTAATGTTTCGCGTACTGTGGCGCGCGACGCCGTTGGTCGACTCCAGGCCATTGGATTGCTGGAAGGACGTCAGCGAAAGGGTCTCATTGTACGTCGCCCTGACCCTGTCAGGCTCTTTTCAGCCAGTCTGCCGTTCCTGGCCAAGTCAGAACAGGATGTTTCTGAATTATCACAACTTCGATATGTGCTGGAGGTTGGCGCCATAGAGCTTGCAGTCAAAAATGCAACTAACGATCAAATAACACAGCTCATGAGTCTTGCAGATCAGATGCGAACAATTGGAAGTGGAAAACATGAGGTGGAAAGAGCAAATGGTCTCGACTTTCAATTTCATTCACTGCTTTTAAAGATGACGGGCTCATCAATTATCGCCGGTATGCAACGAGTTCTAAAGGTAGATTTCTTTCAGCAATATAATTGACCAAGTTCATACCGATGCGGTTGGCTCAGAGCGTATCGCCTGGGAACATATTGAACTTGCTGCTGCTATTAGTGACCGTGACATTGAACGGGCTCGTGCATTAATTCGCATGCAACTTCACCATTATCTTCCAGTGACAGTAGACAAAACACAATCAACGGCAGATTCGAACTTCGTTGATTAAAACAATATCCGACAGCCAGAAGCTGGAAGCTTTATAATAAACCAGGAGAGGTTACGAGAGTAAGTCATGTAAAGAAGTTAAATGCAGGTGAGCTTCCACTGATTACCTGCCGCCATCTTATTGACCTGACTGTGTATGAATTTGCTAAGCCAAATGGGTTTTGATGGTATCTGGTTTGACGTTGAGCATCATTCGACCAGCGGTGAAACTGCTGCTTCTTTGATGCGGGCTGCTCGTGTGGGAGTCTCAGATGTGATCGCGAGACCGGCAAAAGGTGAGTTCATGCGTATGGGACGCTTGCTGGAAGCAGGAGCGCAGGGAATCATGTATCCACGCTGTGAATCTGCAGAGGAGGCAGCTGAGCTGGTACGCTGGGCTAAGTTTGCTCCCGAAGGGGAACGTGGCGTTGACGGTGCAAATGGCGACAATCCCTATTGTTTTATGCCGATGCCTGAGTATCTGAAAGCAGCCAACGAACACACACTGCTGATTGCACAACTGGAATCACCAACAGCGCTGGAACAGGCCGAAGCAATTGCCCGTGTTCCCGGTATCGATGTATTAATGCTTGGCCCTGGTGATTTTAGTGTCATCTCTGGTATCCCGTATCAATTCGAACATCCTAAGGTTAAAGATGCGTATCGACGTGTTGCTGATGCAGCCGCTAAGACGGGAAAGTGGTGGGGGACAGTCAGCAGTACACCAGAGCATACTCAGATGCTGTTTGATCTGGGCGCAAAATTCATCTGCCATGGATGCGATTTAATCATGGTCAAACAGGGAATGGAGCAGATACAGCAGAATTATAGTGAACTGGGTTTTACGTTTGAGAATCGCCTGACTGCAGAAGCAGATGAACTAAAAAAACGATTCTGAAATTTTGTTGAAGTCCAAAGATTGAGTCAATCAGGAAAATATTTCTGAAACTACCCGACCTTCAACATCTGTCAAACGAAAATCCCGACCGGCATGCCGATAAGTAAGCCGCTCATGATCGATGCCCAGCAGATGCAGCAGTGTGGCATGCATATCATGCATGTGTACTTTGTTTTCGACCGCTTTGTGCCCGAATTCATCAGTCGCGCCATAGGAAAATCCAGCTTTGACACCCGCACCACACAGGAAATGGGTGAAGCCTTTGGGATTATGATCGCGTCCATCGGCCCCCTGCTCGAATGGATTTCGACCGAATTCTCCGCCCCACCAGATCAGAGTGTCTTCCAGCAGACCACGCTGTTTCATATCCTGAATTAATCCGGCGACCGGTTTGTCAGATGCTTTTGCATGAATTTCGTGTTTCTGAATTTTGCTGTGCTGATCCCAGCGAGGATTATTTCCATTGTCAGCGTAGTTCACCTGGATATAACGTCCCGGCTTCTGCCATGCGACGGGCCAACAGACACTGCCGTCCAAAATCATCGGTTTCTGCTGTCGATTGATACCATACAAGTCAAGGGTGGATTTTGATTCATCGGGACAGATCAGTCAAACTCGGTGCATGCTGCTGCATTCGGAAGGCTAGTTCGAATGAATTCACCACAGCCGCAAGGTCGTCATCTTCTTTGGTACGACTGTAGCTGGTCTCGATTGAGTGACTGCAGCAGTTTCAACTGCTGACGTTGTTGACTCATTGATGACACTGATGGTTTTTGATATTATTAAAACGGGCTTCCTTCGCCGGCTGCCCTGCTCTGCCTAAAGCTCGTTCCCTGGTAATGCGAAGGTAGAAATGCATTTGAAAAGTTACGTGGCCCGCCATTCGATGATGAGGGAGAAATGGTGACAAACCCGGGTAAGTTTTCATTCTCAGTACCCAATCCATAGGTGATCCATGAACCAACCGACGGCATGATCAGATTGGTGGTTCCTGTGTGTAGAAACAAAGTACTGGGGCCATGCGCAACACCGTTCGTGTGCATGCTGTGAACGAAACAAAGATCGTCTACCTGCCGACCTATTTCGGGAAAGAGATCAGAGACCCAGCGACCACATTCGCCGTATTGGCGAAACTTCCAGGGCGACTGCATGACTTTTTCTTTGCCAAACGTTCCTGTTTTAGCAATTTTACGAGAGTCCTTAAATTCCAGTTGCGCGCCATTTTTCTTTTCCAGCAGAGGTTTGTAGTCAAACGTATCGACATGACTTGGTCCCCCTTGCATAAAAATAAAAATAATTCGCTTAGCGCGGGGCGTGTGCATCGGGTCACGTGCCGCCAATGGATTCAACTGAGAAACTGAGGGAGTCGCACCCTTTACCTGCGATAAGAGACCTGAAAAAGCCAGAGAACCAAATCCGCATGCTGAAGAACGCAATAAGCTTCGCCGTGATACAGGAATTCCTGAATCAAACATGGAACACTCCCAGAATATGAAATGGACTATTTATATCGATTATTTAATGTATCGAAAATCAATACAGGCAATGATTGTTTGAGATAAGGCGGTCCACGCATCGAGCTGTGAAGCCCCCTCTTTCGACAGTGATTGATTGATAAAATGTTCTGCGTATCGTTTTTCATCCGGTTCAGGCAGGCGCCCCAGGGCATTTCTAAAAAGTGCATCAACACGGGCAGATTGATTGTCTGGATACTTTTTCATCAACCGCAGCGCAATCGCTTCAGACTGCTGCATGACAAACGGGTTGTTCATCAGAAACAATGCCTGCGTCGAAAGCGTACTGGTATTGCGTTTTCCAATCGATAAATTCGGGTCTGGAAAATCAAAAATCGCCAGTAAGTCGTGAAGTTGATTGCGAAATTCGGGAATATAGACACTACGGTAATGATTCTTAAACTGATAGCCATATTCCAATTTAGTATCAGGTCTGATTGTCTGTTCGGGTTGTGTGATATCAAGATTCCCACTGACAAACAGAATCGTATCGCGAATCGCTTCGGCATCGAGACGTCTCAGATTCTGGTGTGTCAGAAAGCGATTATCGGGGTCAGCAGCACGTTGACGTTCAGTTGACTGGCTCGAAAGCTGATAGGTCCTGGAAAGTACAATTTCACGAATCAACGATTTGGTTGACCACCCGCTATGACTCAGTTTCAATGCAAGATAATCGAGCAATTCAGGATGAGAGGGAACCTCACCTCGAACACCAAAATTATCGACCGTGCGAACCAACCCCGTCCCAAAGAGATGATGCCATACGCGATTGGCATAAACGCGCGCAGTTAATGGATTCTGGTCGCTGGCAATCCATTTTGCCAGTTCAAGCCTGCCGCTGACATCAGAGGGAATGGGGGGGGCAGCGCTTGATTGTGCAACCTTAAGAAAACCACGCGGAACCTTCTCTCCCAAATTATGGACATCTCCTCGAATCAAAAGATGGTAATCTCCCTGCTTCTCGTCTTCATAGACAGACATAATCTCAGGGACGACCTGTGGTGCAGATTTCTTTTTTACGTCTAATTCAGATTCAAGTACCTTGAGTTGTTTTTTCGTTTCCCGGATTTTGAGTTGTGTCTGCCTGTATTGCTGATTTGATGCTTGTGATTGACTTTCCGCAGATGGAGTAACCGGTGCAGAAATAAATCGAATCGCGTCAACGATCACATAACCATCGGTTCCTTCATTCGAAACAACAATTTCCTCATCTTCAGTACCTGAGAATTCAAATTCTCCCAAAGAAGAAAACGAACCATTGCTCGGCTTGATCCGCTGGTTCACATAAACGGTATGCTCCCCGTTTGATGTTTTGATCGTAACAGGGACACGTGAAGCACGAGACTGACCGGAGTTATATGCCAACTGAACATCATAGCGGCCTGACTTGAGCTTTTGAGGCGTAAACTTTACCTTCTTTTTCCCTTTGGCCTGATGTTGATCGTGTATATAACCTTTTCCAACAAAGTCTTTAAAGAATGTTGACTGTTTCCAGTTTCCAACAAGTGTTGCAGCGGAATCGTCAAGCGTGATTGTATTTAAGTTTTGTTCTAACTTCTTCAACTCATCTTGTTTGATTTTTTGCCGGGCTGTCAGTTCAGCTAATATTTTATTGTATTCATTGATTTCATGTAGCTGTTCCGGCGGAAGTGGAAGTGGTCGTTTTGTCCAGCCGGAGACATTGCCGGGGGTTAATACTTTTGTGCTTCGAAAAATCCCCGCCAGCGCGTAATAGTCTGTTGCGGGAATCGGATCAAATTTATGATCGTGGCAACGAGCACATCCCAGAGTCATTGCAAGAAATGCACGTCCGACGGTCTGAATCTGTTCGTCAATGACATCCATGCGCAATTGTTCTTTATCTTGCTGCTCATAGTTTGTTGGTCCTAAAACAAGAAATGTCGTCCCGAACAGTTGATCTCGTTTTTGTCGGTAATCTTTTGACTCGAGCAAGTCCCCTGCAATTTGTTCCAGAATAAACTTATCAAATGGTTTGTCATGATTAAAAGCATCTATTACATAATTTCGATATCGCCAGGCAGTCTTATAAAGTAGTGATCGGCCTCCCCCCGTTGACTGGGAAAATCGAGCAACATCGAGCCAGTAGCGTCCCCAGCGTTCACCAAAGTGTGGTGATGCCAGTAACTGGTCCACTAAACGTGCAACCGCATCCGGACTCTGGTCATTCAAAAACTGGTCAATCTGAGTCGTCGTTGGCGGCAGACCAATCAGGTCATAATAGAGTCGACGGACCAGTACAGGACGATCAACAACAGGAGATGCTGTCAGCTTTTGTTGTTCTTGCGCCGCGTGAATAAACCGGTCAATCTCTGAGTGTTTCCAGTCAGGATCGGAAACTGTCGGAATATTTTGCTTTTGAACTGGTTGAAATGCCCAGAACCGTTTTCCTTTTTCAATGTCAATACTTTTTCTGACGACTTGACTGACGCCGTCTCGTGGATCAGGGGCTCCCATTTTGATCCAGGTTTCAAAGTCAGCGATGATTTCCGGTGCAAGTTTCCCTGAAGGAGGCATCTCAAAACCTTCAAACCGCAAAGATTCTAACAGCAGACTTTCTGAAGGTTTCCCAGAAATCAAAGCCGGACCGGAGTCGCCTCCTTTTAAGGTACCAGCACGCGTATCCAGCAGTAATCCACCACGAACTGATTTCGAATCGGCGGCATGACATTCATAGCAATGCTTGATTAGCACGGGACGTATTTTTGCTTCAAAAAAATCGATGCCGCGATCTTTGGTCTGAGCATCTTTTGCTACAGACGTATTGACGGTAAATACCATCGCGATGCAGATGACAAGCATCATCAAAATCGTCTTGGAAATTCGTTCAGGCCGCAGCATCTACAATGCACCTCACACTAGATGAGAGCTTCTCAGCTTTTGAAAGTCGGGAATGTAATCAACTAATGTTTATATCATGATTTATCGGCAAAAACAACTCTTTTTCAATGCTGACAATAATGAATCTCCACCTGTTTTCACTCAAATTTTCCTGATAGAAGCAAAAAAAACTCTCCTCAATTCTGAGTTCAGAACTGAGGAGAGCGAAATTAATTTAACGCGTTATTAAGCAAGAAATTGTGACTGCTGAAATCGAATCAGGAGTTTTTCTTTTTCTTCTTAGTGCCTTTGGCTGGTTTTTTGATTTTCGCAAGTTGCTCAGCGGTCAATATTTTTGCTAATTTACCTTTGACTGTGCCATTCAGTTCTTTTAATTCTTTCGACACTTCTTTCATTTGTTTTTTCTGCTCATCAGAAAGCTTGATAGCAGAAGTGACGGCAGATCGAAGCTCTTTCCCTTTTTTACCTGAATCTCTGGCAGCCTTCATTGCTTCGCGACGTGCTTTGAACGCTGGTCGTCAGTTAAGATCTCGCGATTTTTCTTTTGTAAGGCGCTAAATTGGGGCGTAAATTCTTTTTTCAGGTTCGCAATTTTTTCTTTTTGTTCGGCAGATAATTCAATTGTTGCCGGTAATTTTAATGCTTGAATTCTGACCGTTTGCTTTCGGTCTTTTTTCTTTTTTGCTTCTTTTTCAGCTGCATCCACAGCAACGCTACAGGCGAAAAGCAGAGCCAGTGTTATCAACGTTTTAGTTACATTCATCATTCTAGTTTCCCCTCAGATAATCACACATAAAGCCAGATATTCTACACAGAGACTGGCTAAGTAAATGAAACAGTATTTTGTTACGAAAACAGTTTGTTAATAACAGAACCATTGCGAACGATTGTGATAGGACGCCCTGTATTCGTATGATATTCTTTCGTAAAATCGATCCCTAAGTTATGATAGAACGAAGCAGCAACATCATCAGGTGAATATCCATCATCGATCGGTTCTGTTCCTTTTTCGTTACTCTTTCCAATCACCTGACCTCCCTTGACTTGCCCGCCTGCCATCAACATGAACATACAACGCGGATAATGATCGCGGCCGCCACGTTCTTTGTTGATTTTTGGAGTCCGTCCAAATTCACCAGTTACATAAACGGCGGTCGAATCCAGTAAACCTTTTTCAGCCAGACCGTTGAACAGAGCAGACAAACCCCCATCAAATTGAGGTAACAATCGGTCTTCGAGACTCTTCCAGTTATTGCGGTGTGTATCCCACCCCCCCATTGACACGGTAACAAAGCGGACTCCAGACTCGACAAGCCGCGACGCTAATAAACAGCTCTGCCCAAAACCAGTCTCGCCAAATGGTTTCGCAAACGCTGGTGATTCTTTCGAAATATCAAATGCGTTTCGTGCCTTTTGGGAAGTGATAATCGAATAGGCTTGTTGGTTGAATTGATCCAGACCCTCAATTAATTGTGATTTTTTTTCAAGCCCGCTAAATTTCTGGTCAATCTGACGCAACAGAGATTCCCGACGTTCGATATTCTCAACCGTGAGTCCGGGACGCAGAGAAATTCCTCTTACATTAAACGGCTGACCTGCGCGCGGTGTAGAGCCTGTGTTCAACGGTGCATGTTTTACCCCTAAAAATCCTGGTTTCTGTGATGAATTCGGAATGGAAACATAAGGTGGTAGATTATCAGGTCCTGGATTTTCTTTGGTAAAAACGGCTCCGTAGCCAGGATATTCTAATGAGGGCAATGGTCGATTACCTGTATTTACATAAGATCGTCCTAAAAAGTGCGCTGCTACTGAATGGGAAACCCCTCGGAGTAATGCGAATTTATCCATACAGGAAGCCAGTTTTGGCAAGTGCTCACAAATTTCGATCCCATCAACGCTGGTTTTGATCGGATTGAATTCTCCTCGATATTCACTGGGAGCTTCAGGCTTCAGGTCAAACGTATCCATGTGAGAAGGACCACCGGATAACTCAATGAAAATCGCTGACTTTGCTGCTTTGGGTTTTGCTTCACCGGCATTCACCATTCGTAAATAAGAAGAGAGTGTCAATCCAGTAGCACCGAGCGCACCAACTTTGAGAAAATCGCGGCGTTTCACTCCATCGCATGTTATCGAAATCGTCATTTGAATTCCTTTCGGATAAATTATGTCTGTATGTTTATTGCTCAGACATGAAATGTTTGTGTATCAGTGATTGCAGTCAGGTATTTTGCATATTTGTATTAGTGATTGAGCATAAATTCCTTTGTATTGATCACTGCCCACACCAAATCATAAATACCATCGATTTTATTTTTCGAATCGTCCAGATACTTTCTGGCAGCTGTTTTCTCTGCTTCTGTAGGATACCGGCTCAGACTTCTTAAATACGTTCGTGTAATAATTTCATCAGACTTTTCAATTGGAATTGACTTTTCATAAGCCTGCAGACGAACGGGAGACTTTTTCATATTATTGGAAGCTTGACGCATTTTCTTCATCTGGGTATTCAGATTACGTAATCGTTTTTGTGTCCGCTGCAATTCTCTTTTCTTGTCTTTTTGGTTTTGTAACTTTGCAACCTGTTGCTTCATCGATTTTGACTGTTTCTTAAGTTCTTCAATGCGTGCATTCAATCGTTCTTTTTGTTCATTTGGTTTTTGTACTGCCCCCAGTTGCTGGCCTGCCTGGAATAACCAACTGCTGTTAGAACGGTTAATGGCCGAGTAAACATCGTTGTCGTTCTTGATATACATTGTCTGTAACAGGCTTGGATCAACTGAACGATCACAATCACAGTTACTTTCCCGCGTTGATCGTCCGAATATTGTTAATGCATACTGTTTATCTCGAATCGTTCGATTGCGTACTCCAGAAGCAGGAATTCCAATCGCTCGTCCGGATATACTGTTTTTCATCGATTCGATGGCGTCATCTGAAGCGGTTGCCTGATGAATCGCATCGTATAACACTTCCGCAGGAAGTCGATGTGGGATGTAGTGACTGAAATTGGTTTCGTCCAGCTCATTCGTTTTGTTGGTTTTCCAACTACGTTGATAGGTGTCGCTATTAGTGATTTCACGATGCAACCATTTCATATCGAAATCCTGACGAACAAACTCGCGCGACAGATAATCCAGTAAAGGTGCGTTGCTGGGAGGATTTGCCAGGTTCAGGTCATCGGGTGGTTCGATAATCCCACGATTGAAATAAGATGCCCAGACCCGGTTCACAAAAGCTGTTGCAAAATAGGGATTGTCGTCTCGACGCAACCACTCCATAAGTGCAGTGCGTGGATCATCCATTTGACTGATCTTAACTACTTCTGCCCCCAGTAATTTCGCAGTAGCAGGACTCCGCGTGTTATTTCGTCGTCTTTTTCGTTTTCTATTTTTGTTATCAGCACGTTCAGGTCGCGCTTTTGTTACATAGACTTCCTGAAAGGGAACTTTCGTCTGTTTCTTAATTTTTTTACTCAACTCCTTCACAAGTTGATTTCCTTTGAGTTTATTCGCGCCAAGTTCGTTGACCATCGCTGTATACTCAGCTCGTGATTCCGGATTGACTCCAAAATTCACTCGGGTAAAAAAGCCACTGAACTCTTTGAAGTCGGTTTGAGTCCATTGATCGAATGGATGCTTATGGCACTGAGCACACTGAATTCGAATACCGAGAAAAGTATAGGCAAATCCCAAGACACGATCTTCAGGCTTACGAAAACTGCGTCGTGCCCAATAGTAAGGCATATGATCTCGATTGGCGAATTCCTGGCCTGGTTTTTCCTGATAAATATCATTCATGGCTGTCGTAAACTGTTGAAAACTTTCGTCCGGTTCGCGACTGGTTGCCAGCAAGATTCCCTCGGCTATTTTGTCATAACCAACATTATCTTCAACTCGTTTTTTGATCCAGTCGTACCAGTCCTGGCTTGGACGTTCTCGAACTGGAGAGACATTGACTAAATCATCATAATTATTTTGAGTAAAGTCACATAATTTGGTAGACCACCAGGCGGCATAGCCGGGAGCTTCCAGTAATTCATCAATTTTCTGAGCACGTTTCCTGGGTGATGAATCAGCGAGAAATGATTTGACTTCGTGTGGAGTCGGAAGTGTGCCTGTCAGATCCAGGCTGACTCGACGCAGAAATTCAGCATCGTCACATAGATCAGCAGGGAGCATACCCAGTTTATTTAATTTATTAATGACTAACTTATCAACGGTAGTCGAAGTGGCAACGGCGGGGTATTTATCTCCGAATTGATCGGATACGGGCCGAATCACGGGGATTGGAATCACACCGGAATCGTATGAGACAACAACATGTGTATCTCCGGGTTTTGCTGCAGTTACTATTCCCTTTGCTGAGATGGTCGCGATCTGTTCGTTGTTTGTCTCATAGCGACAAAGGGGTGTCACATCTTCTTTTGAACCATCCGACCAGTGGGCTACAACACGCATGGTAGTGGTCTGCCCTTCTTTCCCGAACTGAATCGCTGAGGGAGTCACTTCCAGTCGCTCAAATTGGGGAGCCTTTTCAGGAACGCCTTGAGCGCCCCCTTCAATCCAACGTGTTAACAGACGATGCTGCCAGGTTCCCGGTTCAAATCGCTTGCCGCCTTCGTGATCTGTTTCTTCAAGAGGCTTTTGTAGAACAAGACTTTTTGCTGGTTCTTTCAGGTTAATTCTTTCAACATCCTGGTCCGTTATTTGTTTATGATCCATCGCAAAATCATAACCGAATAATGAAAGACGAAAGTCTCCTTTACCTTGAAACGAGCCATGACAAGCACGCCCGTTACAGCCGAGTTTCCCTAACAGGGGAACTACATGCTGTTGGAATTGCGGAGTTTCTGTGTTGTCCGGATCAGCAAATCTTTCGCTGACTGGTTTTTTAATGCCTGCATTCTCAGCAGCATGAATATCAGTCTTTGATGAGATTAATACCATCATCACAACGATGAACGAGAAAACATAACGTGTCAGTCTGATTAATTTCATAACATACCTTGCGATAAGGACGACAGAATGTCATTCAAAAGTAAATCCGATTACTTTTGCTTTTTATCTCTTTGAACAGGTTTTTTGATACTGCGATTAATTTTTATAAACTCAGCATCAATAACTTTGTCTTGATGATTTTCAATTTCCGAAATTGATTTATTGATTTTTTCAAGTCGTTTTTCAGCCAGTTGTCGATCATTTTTCAGTAACTCGAGTTTTAGATCAACCCGTTTTTTTAATAATGTTCTGAGTTCTGATTGATTATCTGAACCCCCTCTGACTGACACACGTGCAGCCAGCAAACGAATTCGTGAATCGACTTTCCAGCGTTCTAATGTCAGACGATAGCGTTCGCTGTCACGTTTTTTGTGACGTTCAAGTTTGTTGAGAGTACTATCCAGATCACGAATAGCGCGTTTGTATTCGCGGGGTTTATGTTTCTTGAGTCTTTGAATTAATTTTGCTAATTCCGGGTGGTGTTTTCTGGCAAACTCAAAGGCGAGCTTCTCTCGCTTAGGGCTGATCCCACCGGGATTTTTACGCTCTTTATTTGTCGAAGTCGATTTCTTGAGTGGCTTGCTGTTTTTGAGACTATTGCTGGAAACAGTGCCAGTGGCAGACTGAGGCGCGTTGTTGCCATACATGGCAGGTGTCAACATCATAATTGTGAAAAAGGCAATCACAAATGTCAGACATGTAAGGATACGAGCTTTAAGGTGTGGCAAAAACAACACTTTAATTCACACTTTCTTCTGGAAGAGAGACTGCGGTATAAAGCCAGTCAGGAACCTCTAACGCATGATTTTCAGCAAGAACATTTTGCTGATCGATCAGGTCAGTTTGTTCTGTATTGGAATTCAAGGATACAATACTGTTATCCTCAGCAGATTCTGACCAGAGATTGAGTAAATATTCCAGTTCAGCCTGTGAAGGCTCCGTTTGAACAATTTGAGGAGCTGACGTATTTCGAACTGGAGATTCAGTTAACAGGAAAGAGGTCGCAAGCAAGATAACAACAGCGGAAGCAGCCAGAGCTCCGTTGCGAGAGAAAAATACAGAACGTGCATTCAATGCATTCTGTTGAAAAGCCGGTGCCTGGACATTCAGTGTCGACATAGAATCAATCGATTTCAGACCGGCAATCAGTTGAACTGCGGATGACAATGCTTCGCGCGCATCCTGCTGTTCTGCAAGCAATTGTTCAAACCTCAGGGCCTCCTGCGCAGATAGTTCATTCGATAAATATTGAACCGCAACCCAATCCAGGTCCTGAAAAATATCATCTGATAATGAATTGTTTGATAAATCGGTCATGATCAATGTCTTATAAATATGTATATAAAATACAATTATTGATTTTCAGCAGGGTTTTCAATTTGTCGGGACAAGGCCTTAATTGCGAGCCGCATTCGTGTCAGTACCGTTCCCAATGGAAGCTCAAGCACTTCAGCAATCTCTTTAAATGTTTTACCTTCGTATATCCTCGCAATGACAACTACTCTTTGATTCTCAGGCAGATTATTTAATGCCTGCTTGATCTGTTCAGTATGTTCATTTTCTAAAAGTCGCCGCCCGGGTGTTTCTGTCCAAAAGGTACTCGAAGTATGACATATATTATTGAATGCTTTTTTTTGAATCTTATTTCGTCGAATCAATCCCATCGCTTCGTGATAGGCAACACGAAACAACCATCCTTTACGCGTTTCTGTGTTCGACTGACCTCCTGATTGCAATGCTTTCGAGAAAGTCAACTGGAACACTTCATCAACCAGGTCGTGATCGCGTAGCAAACCGGTTAAAAAAGCGCGCAGCTCTACAGAATGCGATTCAACTAGTTGATGGACAATCGCGGGGGCGAGTTTGCCATCGTTTCCGGTGGCCAATATCTACTCCCGTTAAAAACAATACCACGGCTTTTAGTAATAATGATGCACGAAGGGCGTCAATTATTTTTAGAAACCCACAGATTTCAAAAAATAACCGCCGCATCACAGACAGCCCCTATGTCTTATGTATGCATAGAGTTACAGCATAACCCACAAAACGGTGATCGTACAGCACTGGCACAGATTCAATGGTAACGTCTTTTTGTCGAAAACATCTATCAATTTCAACCGGGAAAAGCGTGCATTTTCAGAAATCTGTGGAACACGGTTTACTCAAGCCTGAGGGAACCCGTTCAGGACAGGTTGATTTTGTGTAGAAAGCCGACTGACATCAGAATGAAGTCAAGAGTGGAAAGCATCACCTGTAAGATCATGCCTCAATCAGAGTGAACAAGACGCGAGGTGAAATCAGCTACCTTAAGAGAGTTGTGTTTACCAGAGCTCTAATAGCTGTCATCAAAATAAATTGCAGGCACAATTGCTGACGCGATTTCGGGATGACTATAGTAGTTCGGAAACATGTGGCCTGCGCCGACACAGTTTGATACATCGAGATCATGTATACAATCCATTCGATCCCCTAATGCTCGACGATCAAAATAGGTAAATCCAGTACGGGCCAGTGCTCTCCGTGAGACTGGTGCAAGAATTGGATAAAATAACAGCACACTGTCTCTTTTGTTTCGAAGATTCACCAGACATTCAGTGCAATTTAAGCCGCAGCCATAGCGTTTTCCAGGATTGAGCCAGTTATGATTAATTGCTGCGGCTGCTAAAACAGCCCGAAACTGTTTACAGTGACAACAAATATGAATACCACATTCATTGAGTGAGGTGCCTTGAACAGATCCTCCACCAATCAAATGCAGTGCAGACGAGACGGTGCGAGCACCATGACTATGTCCTAATAGACTGATCTGGCGATGCTCTGGTAATTGTGAGATCAAGCGTGCGAGGTAGTGACCATTGTATTCCGCCCGTTTACCAAGAATATTCACATCAATCGGTAATATTTTGGTGGTCATATCATCGCTGGGCCAGGTGAAAAATATGATATTCAGCGGACGATGCGGGGCTGCATTCCGTAACCAGAAATACGTATTATATGCATCCGTCAGCGCACTTTCCCACTTCACAAAACTGCCATGAACCATAATACAGACAGGGGCACCGGGGTCCAACGCCTGTATCATGTTTTCATATGTCGACTCAGTAACACAGCCCGCTTCGCTGGATTGATAGATATCGAATTCACAACAGGGGCAATTACAATTGCTCTTTTGAACACAGCACCGGCTGCTGACAACCCAGTAATTGATTTCAGTAACACAGGATGTGCATTCCTGAGGTACCACACAAGATCCTGCCACTTTCGTACAAGTAGACACAGCTTCTTGAGAATAGAGTTGCGAAGAACAGAGAAGAAAAAAGCAACAAAGGCAAGCTTTGAGTAAGATCAATTTTGTTGTCAATAAATTCATGGGCCCAATTTATTTGTTCAATGGATGAGTGAGTCAAAATTATCACGATTCATAATCAGCGCGCACTTTCCATTAAATCATATATGGAATGCTTGTAGGAAATATCGGTATTCTTCTACATGTAATAACGCAATTTACAACAAACTCTGGTTTTAAGGATTAGAATTCAATATTTGGTTATTTAAGAAATAAATCGCAAAAAGAATTAAAGTGCAACGAATTACAAGTCTGCTGAATGATTTAGCAGGCTGAAAAAAGAGAAATTCAATACAAAAAACAGTCGCACAGCGCCTGTTCCGGGTCATGGGACCAGGTGATGGTCTACGTTGATCTTTACCGTGATTTCAGCAGACATGTCCGTAATGACTCAAAATTTTGCAATGCGCACAGCACAGCATTTGTAAGAAGGCTGGCTGGAATAAGGATCGAAGACCGAATCAGTCAACTGGTTGGTCTCTTCGTAGTGCATGGGAATAAAAAGCTGACCCGGCTGTACCGATTGCGTGACGAAGGCACGCGCTTTAAGGCGGCCGCGTTGTGATTCCACAAAAATCCAGTCGTTCGGTTTGACAGAAAATCGACTGGCATCCTGTGGGTTAATTTCCACATAAATCCGTTTTGGATAAAGCTTCCGTAACACATCTGAATTTTTGGTTCTGGTCTGTGTGTGCCACTGAGATGCTGTCCCACGACCGGTCAATAGAATGAAGGGATAAAATTCGTTTGGCGGTTCTGGCATTTTTGTCGGCTCAGAGAAAATAAATCTGGCTCGACCATTCGCATGGAAGAATTGTCCCTCTTCAAACAACCGCCGCTGTTGTTCTGGCAACTCCGTTTCTGTTTCTGGAAATGGCCACTGGATTCCCCCCTGCTCTTCAATCGCAGCGTAATCGTCAATTCCTGAAATGTCACAAGGTTGCCCTATTGTTAACTGCTTCATTAATTGAAAGACATCTTCTGGTGATTTCCACTGTGAGAACATCTCGCCGCATCCCCAATATTGTGCAATCAATTTAAAGATTGAAAAATCAGACAATGCCTTTCCGGGAGCTCGAGCAACACGTTTCACCCGGCCAATTCGCCGTTCCGCGTTAATAAAGGTTCCCTCTTTTTCGCCCCAGGCAGCCGCGGGCAAGATTAAATCGGCAAGACGCGCTGTTTCTGTTGTATGATACATGTCCTGGACTACCAGAAAGTCCAGCCGATCCAGAATGTCACGGACTTTTCCCTGGTTAATCCAGGAGTGCGCCGGGTTGGTGCAAACTACCCACAGCCCTTTAATTTTTCCCGCTAGAATTCCTTCAATGATTTTGTGATAAGGCCAGCTGTTTTCAGTGGGGATTTGATCAACGGGAATCGAAAGGGTCTCAGCAACTTTGTTGCGATGTTCAGCATCGAGAAAATCGTGCCCTCCCAGAAGATTTGTCGTGTTACTGAATAAACGAGATCCCATGGCGTTGCATTGCCCTGTAATCGAATTGGCACCTGTTCCCGGTTTGCCGATGTTGCCTGTCATCAAAGCCAGATTGATCAATGACTGGGCTGTGCGTACTCCCTGATAACTCTGATTGACGCCCATTGTCCACCAGAATGAAACTCGCTTTCCTGAATGAATCAACTCTGCAAAACGTTCAATCGCTTCCTGACTCAGTCCTGTTTCGTCAATGACCTGTTGTATAGAGTACTGTTTGACATGTGCCGAATATGCATCAAAGTCATCCGTATGTCCCTGAATGTATTCTTCGTCGAGATATCCTTTTTCAATAAGGATACGAGCGATGCCATAAAATAATACCAGGTCTGATTTGGGATAAATCTGCAAGTGCTGTGTAGCCTGCATCGCTGTTTCTGTTTTACGCGGATCAACGACAATGATCTCTGGTGCATGCGGATTGCGCATGACCCGTTCCCACATAATCGGATGGGCAATACAGGGATTTGCGCCAACAAAAACGAGAACGTCAGACTCCTCCAGATCCTGATAGGTAAATGGTGGCGCATCAAATCCAAAAGATTGTTTATATGCAGTGACCGCTGAAGCCATACACTGCCGAGTATTTCCATCGCCGTGGAGAATTCCCATTCCGAACTTGGTCAGCGCGCCCAAAAAGGCCATTTCTTCAGTCACCATTTGTCCGGTACTGAGAAAGGCAACTGAATCAGGACCGTATTGTTGCTGAATCCCTTTGAACTTTCGCGTAAAGAGACTGAGAGCAGTATTCCAATCAACGGTTTCCCATTGGTTCGGAGCTTTTTTGACAAGTGGATTCACAGCACGATCCGGAGATTTCAGAACCGACAAAGCTTCCCAGCCTTTGGGACAGGCCATACCCAAATTGACAGGATACTCAGTCGCAGGAGTAACACAAACACCTTCTCCTTCTTTGAGATGAATATTCAAATTACATCCTGTGCCACAAAATCCACAGACCATTTGTGTTGTTGCATCAGGCAGGTTCTTATCCGGAATTTTCCCTAAGCCGAATCCACCAGGTGTGAGTAATAACTCACGGGTGAGCGGTCCCTCTTTTTGATGCATCAGAGAGTTGAACAGGGTTTGATCTGTGATCGATGACATGAAATCAATTCCAGCAGGAAAAATAATATTATCGCAATACACCAGGCATGCGAGGCGCAGCAACCGCTGAGAAATAAAGGTACCGCTCTAAAAGTTCACCAACCAAACAGGCGGTAAATAAAATGACTGCTATAATAGACAATGTTAAGTATTGCAGAGGTTGCGTATGATGATTCAGTAAAAATGCAGGCATCAGAATACCTCCCAGAATACCACAAGCAAAACGGGCGAGTGTCACATTTGAGAGTTCTCCAGTCATCAATAAAGCGGAACGCTTGAGCGGCGAATTCTGACGTCGAATGAGATAACGAAATATCGAAGCTTCGAAACCAAGTTTGATAATTGAGATCACAATCAGTGACTTGGAAAGAAATGGCCCCGCTTGAGAGAATAACAGATTTGATTCGGGGGAGTTATCTGTGAAATTGACAACAAAAATTGTCAACCAGTTCGATGCAATGCCCAGTAAAATTGCAGTTAAAGAAAACTTGACGGCAGTCGACTCAAAACTCCAGAATTCCCGTTTGGTAAATACATAGATCATGATCGAACAGAAAATTCCGACCGCACCAAGCAAACCAACCAATTGCCCTGTGACAGGCTGCCAGGCTTCCAGTTCCGGAAAAGTCGAGGCAGAAAACCAGGTAATCGTGGCATAAACCATGGCCATGCCGGCAAAAACACCAAATGCAAGAATTTCCCGACTCAACCAGGAATGTTTTAATCCTAAAATACCCCGAAAGGCATAAAGAGGTCGGCCGAGATGAAACGTGCTTGCACCTATTGCGATTAAACCAAAAAACAAGGCACTTGTCGCGTATAAGCGGGTCATATTGGCTGTCTCATCAGTACTGAAAAAGTACTCCAGCGCCGATCCGGTTAGAAATGTTCCTACGGAAAGCTGAGTGAGTACCAGCATGATGACTAAGGGCAAGTGGGCATGTTGGGGGCTGGCCAAATAGTAATCTGCCGGTAACGTATTTCTGGGAAATGGTCTTTTAGATTTATAAGTTGTCGTGGGAATTGTGTGTTGTGGGTCGGGAGCAGCAGGCAAAAATTGATTAATCTCTGAATCAGCAATAACCCGTTCCTGATCGACAATATTGATGGCAATTGCCTGGTGAGGACACGCTTGCACACAGGCCGGTGCTTCGCCGTCAGATAATCTCTGACTGCACATGTCGCACTTACGGACGATTCCTTTATGACTCTGATATTTAGGGACATCATAAGGACAGGCCAGCGTACAATATTGACATCCAAAACATTGGTCGTCCAGATGTTTGACGATACCAGTTTGTGGATCTTTCTCATAGGCATTCACCGGACAAGCCTGCATACATGCCGGCTCCAGACAGTGATGACAAGCAGTTGTTACATGCTGATAAATGGGATCTTGATTCGAACCACCGATCAGCAGGCCTACATCACGCCATGTTTCATTTTCGTCCAGTCCATTCAACGAATGACAGGCAGTGACACACGCTTTGCAACCCGAACAGCGATCCAGGTCCACTTCAAATGCATATTGTTCGCCCGATTGCGGGACGGCAGATGGAATCAAGTCAGTATAGTATTTTGACTGAGCTGGCAACGATTGTGCGTCATATTGTTTCGCAAAGTGATCGACGGCACTCAAAGACTGCTGCTCTTTTAAAAGAATCGAAATCAGATCAATATCTGTATTGCAGTGAGAGTTTGATTCCGTCAATGAAGATTTGTCATCAAAATGTAAAACGGAATCCCGATTATGTCCGTTGACGTTAAAAGTCATAAGTGATTATTCAGACTTTCGTTTTTTGTGAAATTGTTCGCTATGAATTAACGATTGCGAAACACCGGATTCCAGGAGTTGATCTTGAAAATCCTGATTAAAATTTTGGGGACCACAAAGAAAATAATGTGACTGGGATGGCCTGAGGAATCTTCGACAACACAAAATCTAAATTGAGACGTCCACGATAACCTGGCCAATGAGGGGCAGGCTCCGAGAGACTCAAAAAGTAATGGAATTCCGGAATCTGTGTATTTAATTCTCGGATTTCCTGATCGAAGATAACCGATCGAACTGTTCGGTCACCATAAAATAAATAGCAGGGGTGATTTTGTTTTGAATCAGAGAGATATCGAATGATACTCATTATGGGTGTGATACCGATACCAGCACAGAGAAGAATCACTGGATCGACGTGTTGTTCCTGATCAAAATAAAACTGACCAAGTGGACCTTTTACACGAATTCGATCACCTTGCGCAACTTGTTCGAACATGTAATTCCCAACCTGCCCCTGACTATTCCGTTTGATGGTTAAGTCAATTCTGTCAGGACGCAATGGTGAAGAACTGATTGTGAAACTCCGCCAGACCTCTTTTCCCCGGATATTGAGACAGACTTTGAGAAACATACCCGGCTTATGAAGAGCGAACTGCCCTTTAGAATTATCTAATCGAAATGTGCGCACCTCCTCCGCTTCCTGTATTACATCCAGAACAGAGAGCGTGACAAGAGGTTCGATTAGTATTTCGTTTTTTTGTTGTTTTATAGTCATCTTAAAATCTGTGCTTAATGAGCGCCAGCACATTCAACCTGGTTTAATAATTCATCGAGTACTTTTTCATCAGGAAGTTCCAGATATACAATTTTCTGTTCATCGACTTTTACTTTGAATACATTTACTGAATACTGCAACTCGCCACTTAAGCAGGAACCGTTTTCAAGAGAAAAAGTCTTTTTATGTAAAGGACACGCTACCTTAGGTATGCCCTGAACATCACCAATAATCCCACGTGACAATACCATCGCCTGTTTATGAGGGCACATTTGCTGACAAGCGTACCATTCGCCCCGACTGGTAAAATTGAAAACGGCGATTTGTGAATTACCATATTTGACTGTGGATCCACTCTCAGCAGGAAAGTCTTTGACAGATCCTACTCGAATCCATTTTCGAGGTGGTGTAATTTCTTTTCGGCTCTCTTCATCTGTCACAATTTCCAGCGGTTTGATCTCATCAAGAGGAATAAAGTCGGGTGCCCAGTCTACCGGTCGTCTTTGTCCACGCTCTGGTATGAGTTCAATCGAAGATTGATGCTCTTCGGTGTTCATAAATTGCTGAAACAACAGTTTTTTTTCTGGATCATTCACGACTTCTTTCCACTCGCACTGATAAGTATCAACCAGTGATTGCATCATGGCTTCGAGTTCATCACAAATTCCCAGTTTGTCATTGACGACAACGTCTTTCAAATAGTCAATTCCGCCTTCCAGTTTTTCCAACCAGGTCGCAGTTCGAGTCAATTTATCTGCCGTCTTGATATAAAACATAAGAAAACGATGCAGATATTTAACACAGGTTTCTTCATCGAGATCAGAGGCAAACAGATCAGCGTGCCTCGGTTTCGAGCCACCATTTCCGCAGATATACAGGTTATATCCATTTTCAGTCGCTATGAGGCCAAAGTCTTTACTTTGTGCTTCAGCACATTCTCGAATACACCCTGATACACCACCTTTAATTTTATGCGGCGCACGAACTCCACGGTAGCGTTCTTCGAGACGAATTGCGAAACCAACTGAATCTCCCACTCCGTAACGGCACCAGGTTGTGCCGACACAGCTCTTAACGGTACGGAGCGCTTTGCCATAGGCGTGTCCGCTTTCAAATCCGGCATCGATTAGTTTTTCCCAGATATCAGGAAGTTCATGAACTTCTGCACCGAATAAGTCAACACGTTGTCCACCGGTAATTTTTGTGTAAAGTCCGTATTCCTTAGCGACATTTCCCAGGACGATCAATTTCTCGGGTGTAATTTCGCCCCCGGGAACGCGTGGCACAACTGAATACAGTCCACCGCGTTGTACATTTGCCAGAAAACGGTCATTCGTATCCTGCAGGTTGGAATGGTCAACAACATGCTCATTCCATAAGCTGGCAAAGATGGATGCCACCGTTGGCTTACAAACTTCACACCCTGATCCTGTACCGCAATGATCAAGTACTTCAGCAAATGTTTTAAGTTTTTTAATTTTTATAATATCAAACAATTGTGACCGTGAGTATTCAAAGTGCTCGCAAAGATGGTTATTGACGGTAACGCCAGAAGCTTCCATTTCTGCATGAAACAGGTCTGTGACCAGTGGTAAACAGCCTCCACATCCACTCCCTGCTTTCGTACATGCTTTCACCTCATCGACAGATATTAATGATTCATCCTGGATTGATTTGCAGATCTGCCCTTTGGTCACATTATTGCATGAGCAGATCTGCGAATCCTCAGACATCTCAGCTGCACAACCTCCGGGAATTCCTGCATCAGCGCCGACAATCAGTTCGTGGGGACTGCATGGCAACTGATCCTCCGATTTGGTCAGCAGGGAGAGGCTTCCGTAATCTGAGGCATCACCTATCAAGATGCCTCCCCGTAGTTTCGTTCCTTCTGGATTAAAAATAAGTTTTTTATAAACGCCTTTGAAAGGATCTTCAAAAGTGAGGGCTTTGGTGCTTTGGGAATTTGATTCATAATCACCAAAGCTGGCAACATCAACGCCCATCAGTTTTAATTTGGTAGAAAGATCACTTCCTTTGTATTCCAGGTCGACACCACACAAATTGGCAGCAGCCACTTCCGCCATTTGATAACCAGGCGCAACCAGGCCATAGACTGTTCCCGAATGCAAAGCGACTTCGCCGATGGCATAAATATCAGGGTCGGAAGTTTGAAGAGAATCATTGACCAGAATCCCTCCTCGCTCCCCCACTTCGAGAGAGGACTCTCGCGCCAGCTCATCTCGAGGTCGAATGCCAGCAGAGACAATAATCATGTCAACATTCAATTCTTCGCCATCCTGAAATCGAATCCCAGTGACTTTGGATTCTCCCAAAACCTCATCGGCTACCTGATTCAGATGGACTTGAACTCCCAGCTCTTCAATTTTCTGGACTAATATTTTTGAACCAGCTTCATCGATCTGACGCGGCATGAGTCGGGATGCAAACTCCAGTACATGTGTTTCGAGTCCTAAATCAAGAGCTGCTTTCGCTGCTTCCAGACCGAGAAGTCCTCCCCCTATCACTGCTGCCTTTTTAGCATGTTTCGCGTACTCAATGATCAGTTCCAGATCATTAATCGTACGATAAACGAAGACTCCCTGATTTTTGATTCCTGGAATGGAAGGGACAAAGGGATAAGAACCAGTGGCAATGACGACCTTGTCGTACGGAATGACTTCTCCCTTCTGAGAATGAATGACTCGCTGTTGTCGGTCAATATCAACGGCTCTATCTGCCAGGTGGAGATCGATATTATTGTTCGCATACCATTCCTTGCGTGCTAACATCAGCTTCTCAGCATCATTATGAGCAAAAAACTGTGTCAATCCAACCCTGTCATAAGCGGCCCGTGGTTCTTCACAAAAAGTAATGATCTTATATTTCTGCTGTTGATCTTTTTCGACTAACTGCTCACAAAACCGCAAGCCAACCATGCCGTTTCCAATTACAACAACGGTCTTTTTTTGTTCAGATGTTTGCTGAATCACTATGAAATCACCTTTAAGTCAGAGCACGATTATTAAATGAGAAATCAAGAAAGTCTGGCTAGCTTCCCAGCGAAGCAGCCAGTTTTTTCTCTCTCGAATTCATCATGTTGGCAGATTCATGTGCCAGTCGTGCTGCTTCTTCCGACTCTTCATTGAATCGCACCATAAAACTCAGGAATGAACAACCTGTGACAATTGCACCCAGAATAAAGAAGGCCGTTGGCCAATTAATGGCTTCAGTTTTGAAGAGAAAACCAGCTGCTACAGCACCAGCGTTCCCACCGGCACCGACGATTCCCGATACGGCTCCCAACGCTTTCGAGTTGATAAAAGGAACAACAGAAAACGTAGCTCCTTCCGACATTTGGACGAACAGGCTAAAAACAATCAGTGATGGTAAGGCCAGCGAAAGGACACTCATTTGAGAAAAAAGCATGAGAGCGACCCCTTCACAGAAAATGACAATAAACAACCATTTCGTGCGACCACTGAGCCCCCATTTTTGACCAAAGCGATCACCAAACAGGCCACCTAATGTGCGAGCAAAAATATTCATCAAGCCGAACATACCCGCAAACAATCCCGCCATTTTAATCGCCTGTCCGGCATTCATATTCCTGAAATAATCAAAGTGATCCAGAAAATAGAGTGCAGCGACATTGTTGATGGTAAGCTCAATCCCAAAACAGGCACCATAGATTATAAATAAAGCCCAGACACGGTGATCTTTACAGGAAGTCCAAAACAGCCCTTTATGCTGTGCTTTCTGTTGCAACTTCCCGGCTGCACGCAGATCTTTGAAATTTCCGTCTGGTGCATCCTGCGTCAGAAAATAATAGGCAACGCCCGTTGCTGCACAAACAATACCAGCAACTACCATCGAAGCCCGCCAGCCAAGTGACTCACTGAATCCCATAACACCAACGAACAGACTGAAAATAAGTGGCATCAGAATTTGCGTCACGCCGCCTCCCAGATTTCCCCAGCCGGCTGTCGTGGCGTTGGCCGTACCGACACAATTCGAAGCAAACATGACTGATGTGTGGTATTGAGTGATCACAAAAGAAGCGCCGATGGCGCCGATGGCAATTCGAAAAATCAGAAATGTGCTATAGTCATGGGAAAAACCAATACCCATGACGGGGAGAGAACCCAAAATCAATAACCAGGTATAAGTCAGGCGGGGACCAATCTGATCGCAAAGCCAGCCAATAAACAGGCGCGCAAGCACGGTAATCGCAACAGAGCCAATGATACACCATCCAATTTGATCTTTCGTCAAGAGCAGTTCTTCACGGACAACCTTCATCAACGGCGCTATTCCAAACCAGGCAAAGAAGCACAGGAAAAATGCAAACCAGGACATGTGAAACGCACGCATCTGCGGTGTTGAAAAGTTGAACAGATTAATTCTTGTTGCTTTATTTTGAATTTCCATTTCCTGAACGATTCCTTCAGATATCATTTTCTAAACGGTTTGCTATTGAGATTCCGATCACATTTCTCAACGAGAATTACTTCCAAAGCGAAACAGTGCGCGCAATAATGCCACTATTGACAAAAGTGGAATTTGAAGAAAATAAGTTCTTGAACCGGGTGCTTATCGACCGTAAGTTACGGTTAATGGTGCCTGATCATCCTGTACTCAAGTCATCCGGGTTCAATGATTTTTTAAATTGTGTATAGAATTCTCTTCATCATGAATTTCGTAATCAAACCTATGAGAGCGCGGTAGTGATTACAGAGGACTAATCTCAAATGATGTTTAATCATGCGAGATTTTCTGGAACAAACACAAAAGCAAAGCGTGTGCCAGAAAAAAAGTCAACGAACTTAACAAATTGACTGTCTCTGGGCAGAAGAGAAGAATAGCTATGTTTTTTAGAGGGGAAACAGTATTCTTTGACTCTATTAATATTCTAAGAATCGGATGCGAAAGGGATCTTTTGCCCAGAATTCTTGTATGACTGCACAGGAAATAAGCAGATCATCCGTTTCAACACACCTGAAATCTACTGAAGCAGGCTACGTTGGAGTACATCTTTTGCCTTGTCAAAATAAGGCTGCCATTCAATTTCCGGCTTACCATTTTTCAAGCAGTCACGAACTTTCTGCAAGGTATTGAGCGCCATATGTGGACAACGGTTGCAGGCGCAGGTTTCACCTGAGGAAGAGATAATTCCTGGAACGGGGATATATTTATGGTGCGGTGCCGATTTTTCAAGCGGGTGGATCATATTGGCCTCTGTCGCAATCAGAAACACGCCCGGTTCGTTGATCGACATGACGTATTGTCTCAATTTTTCCGTGCCACCGATGAAATCAGAAACTTCTAAAATCGTCTGAGGACACTCAGGATGAGCCAGAACAAGAGATCCCGGGTTGTTCTTTTTAGCTCGAAGTAGATCCTGAATACTAAACACTTCATGAACCATACAAGAGCCAGGCCAGAGTATCATCTCTCGCCCCGACACTTCCATCAGGTAACGACCAAGATGTTGGTCGGGGACAAATAAGATCTCTTTCTCTTTGGGAACGCGGTCAATGATTTCACGAGCATTACCACTTGTCACAATCCAGTCACACAGGCTCTTCACCTTGGCGCTGGTATTAATATAAGCAACTGTCTCGAAATCGCGACCTTCTGCTCTCAGTTTCTTCTGGAACTGATCGAGATCACCAAACTGACAGCTTTCGGCCAGAGAACAGCCTGCATTCAGGTCCGGCAAAATTATCTTTTTTCCGGGCTCAATATTTTCGTTGACTCAGCCATAAAATGAACACCAGAAAAAACAATTGTTGATGTTTTCACATTAACGGCATCGCGCGCAAGTTTCAGACTGTCCCCTGTATAATCGGCGATCTCCTGAATGTCGCCGTCGATATAAAAGTGGGCGAGGAGTGTTGCATCTTTTTCTTTTTTCAGACGGTCGATTTCATCCATTAAATCAAGTGGATCTTCGTAGATTTCTTCCTTGTTTCCCAGCATCGGCAACGACATTTGTTTTTTACCCTCAGAAATCAATTTTACTGACTACTCTTAGTTAGATAGACTGACAATAAACATACAGCATAAGTTCTGTGACATTATTATTATCTTACTGGAGAATTCAAAACTTTTCCTGTACAACTGAGGTATAAGTTGGTTCAAGAAAGTACTTTCCAGACAAGTTAATCTCATTCTATAAAGTTGAATGAAAGTTTAGAACTCTATGGCTGATCAAACATTACGAATCCTCGTTTTTGGAGCTCATCCTGATGACTGCGATATTAAAGCAGGTGGGACAGCCGCTTTATATCAACAGGCTGGGCATAGAGTCAAATTTGTCAGCGTGACAAATGGTGAATCGGGGCATCAGAGACTCGCTGGAACCGAATTAGCACAGATTCGTGAATCGGAAGCGTACGCTGCGGGGAAAGCCCTGGGAGTTGAATACGAAGTACTTGCGAACAGAGACGGCTATTTGCAACCAACGATCGAGGCTCGATTCGAAATCATTCGTTTAATACGGAATTATGACCCTGATTTAATTTTGACGCATCGTCCGAATGATTATCATCCCGACCATCGCTATACGTCACAGCTGGTTTGCGACGCAGCTTATATGGTAACGGTGCCACCAATCGTCCCTGACATCCCAGCGTTACGTAAAAACCCGGTAATCGCCTATTTATCAGATCATTTCACACGACCTTACCCTTTCTCCCCTACGGTCGTTGTTGATGTCGAGCCGGTGTGGGATCGTCTGGTTGATGCGCTTGACTGTCATCGTTCCCAATTTTATGACTGGCTGCCTTATAACCATTTTCATGAACATGAAGTTCCCGAAGAACTTTCAGAACGAAGAGACTGGCTCAGTCGAAAAATGCAGGAACGAATTGCACCTCTGGCAAATCGCTATCGTGAGTTGATCATTCAGACCTATGGTGAAAAACGTGGCAAACAGATCCAGTATATTGAAGCTTTTGAACCATGCGAATATGGTTCACCTTTAACTGATGAAAACAGGAATTTGCTATTTCCCTTTGTTCCTTAAAATTCATTATCCAACGATCAGATCGACAAAGAGACCTTTCCAATGCAAATGAACAAACGATTAATCTTTACCCTCGCTGTACTGTCTGGCTTTGTCTTTCCGTTATTTGCTGAAGAGACGGCTGTCGAGCGGGGATATCGTCTGTTAACGTCGAAACCGTACTTACCGCCTGATTTTGATCAGGCGGTATTTGATGATCTCTGGAAAGTCTGGCCACAGGAACGAAAGGCAAAAGCTCAGGCTGCCACTCCGGAGGAACGGCGCAGAATGATTTATTCCTATTATGGAATCATGCAACGTCCGGAATCAAAGTCAGCACCTCTGGGTTATGTCGTCACTCCCGATAAGAAATGGGTAATGAATTGTTTCACGTGTCATAGCGGCAAAGTAGCAGGCACTGTGATTCCCGGTGCGCCTAACAGCCATGTCGCATTACATACTCTGACCGAGGATGTGAGCAAAATAAAAATTCAGCAACTGAAGAAACTGAGTCATATGGATCTGGCTGCACTTGGTATGCCTTTAGGGACAACACACGGTACAACAAACTCCGTAATTTTCGGTGTGATTCTCGACTCCTTGCGCGATCCGGAAATGAACTTTGATAAAAGTCGATCAATTCCGCAATTACTACATCATGACATGGACCCGCCTGCCTGGTGGAATGTGAAACGAAAACAGAAAATTTACTCAGATGCGTTCGTGACAAAGAATCACCGCGTGCTGATGCAGTTCATTCTCGTACCTCAAAATAACGCCAGCAAGATCAAGGAATGGGAAGCTGATTTTGCTGACATACTGTCATACATTGAATCACTTAAATCACCAGTCTATCGTTGGAAAGTAAATAATCAATTAGTACAACAGGGACGACTTCTGTTTGAGGAACATTGTGCACGCTGCCATGGTACGTACGGAGAGTCTCCCGCCTATCCCGAGAAAACAATATCAATAACAGAATTGCAGACTGATCCGGCACGTTTAAATTCATTACCGCCGGCATACCGCGCTGCCTTAAACCATAGCTGGCTTTCCCGCTATGGAAAAGACCCCGTCGTTGAAAACCCGGTGGGATATGTGGCACCTCCCTTGAATGGTGTCTGGGCTTCTGCTCCCTATTTTCATAATGGTGCAGTACCAACGTTATGGCATGTATTGCATCCGAATCATCGTCCTCCAGTCTGGAAGCGGACGGAAAATGGTTATGACACTCAAAAAGTCGGGTTGGAGATTCAGACATTTCCTGCACTCCCTGATAACCTGTCAAGGACGGAAAAGCGATTGTACTTCGACACGAAACAATTCGGTAAAGCGGCAACCGGCCATCTTTACCCTAATGTTCTCAGCGAATCGGAAAAACGCGCAGTGCTGGAATATTTGAAAACGCTCTGACGAATGCCCCGTCTTCAGCGGGTCATCATTTTACGGTTAGTTCGTACCGAAGACTTGCATCATGACGAAAAACATCACAAATAAAATGGCCAGACTCGGATAAAATGTCATCGGGGCTGAATCGCATTTCAGTTTGATTTGATGACCTTCAGGCGGGCGTTCGTTTGAGAGGTAACCGGGGGTCCATTCGCTGCCATCCGCATTGACATATTTCGCGCGTGTCCTCCAAAAGTACCAGCAGACAACCAGAATAAATACGCCTGCCGATATTGTAATCAAAGGATGGACGGCCTGAGGTTTCATCTCCTAAGTTCGCTGCTGCCTGTTCAGGATAGGCAAGAGCAACTTTCGACATCGTAACGGCAAAGGCATTATTCATGAAATGCACTAAAACCGGTGCCCAGAAACTGCGGGTAATAAAATAGACATAATGCATAAACATGCCCAATGGAATGACGGCAATGACATGTGCTGGATGCATATGGACCAGACCAAACATGACAGATGTAATCAAGATTGCGGGTACCAGGCCCCAGCGTGCCATCAGTCCACGACCAATCATTCCACGAAAAACAAGCTCTTCGCCAATGGCAGGCAAAACGGCGATCACAATCACTAAAGCCCATAATGGATTCATTTCGGCCATCTGTTTAACGACTTCCATCGTTTGCATCTGGTCAAACATTTTCAGATCAGGAAACTGACTGGTTACTATGCTCCAGACATCAAAAGCAATCCGATAGAGTTCCCCTGATATCATTGCCAGAGGCAACACACACAGGAGTAAAATAAAACCTTTTGAGATGGCAAATGGTTGCAGATTCAATTTGGATAAAGTTCGTTTTCCCAGGCGTAGTCCGACGGCTGCTATCACAATCAGAACAAAGACCCCCTGCTCCACGCTCGCGACTTCAAACAGATGGTCTTCCAAGAACTGCTCGATTTGATCTTTTATTCCTGACGGGTTACTTGTCAGCTTTTTAGTGCTGATCAAGTACGCGAATGCACCGACAATAAATACGATACCACCCACGAAATGCGCGCCAAAAACTCCAAACATCCAGCCAACAGACTCAATAATACCCGGTCCTGGTGGACGCACCTTGACTGGCGTTTCCGGATGATTCGTATTTTCATCGTCGGACTGCCAGACAATTTGCATCGGCTCATTTACCACCTGTTCAACAACAGAGGAAAAGTCATCGGGCTCTGAATCTTGATCAACATCCGGTGGGTTATGGCTTTGTGGAATTCCAGCGTCAGTTGGGTTTCGTTTCCCATTGTCGAAGGGCTCATTTTCAGAAGTAGCCATATAGAGATTCTACTAAGAGTAAATAATTAGATTTCAGCACTAAAACACAGCACAAATAATACTGATTGACACTTCTTTTTTCTCAAGAAATCTGACCTGGATACAAAATCCACTGGAACTTATGCCGACTTGCTTCAGTCTATGTGTTTATAGTCTGCCTGAAGTAGTGCGAACTCCAGTTTTTTTCAGGAATATTGAATATCTGTCAAAATAACCAGAGGTCATCAGCGAATCAACTAATACGGGACGATGTATCTGGTTATCGCATTTCCCTCAAAAATCAGTATCATATTTATCAGGGCCTAAAATATGAACGAGTCAAATACGCAAAACAATCACTTTTTCATCAAACAAGTATCTGAAATGTCATCTGAAGAAGATCTGATAGCCAACCATGAGAAGAATCACTGTCGACTTCAGTACTGCGCAAATTGTAATTCGACGTTCTTTCAGGAATCCGGAGCAGAGAATTGTCCTGTTTGTGGTGCAATAGTAGATGAAGTCTCCGGTTCTGATTTACTGGAAACAATTGTGTTTAATGACCTGGCTGCCCAGGTGCCTAAAGGGATCTCTTTCTCTGTGGAACAAGAGGATCCCCTGATCGGTAGTGATCTGCATGTTTATCAATGCCAGTCACTACTGGGACGAGGTGGCATGGGAATGGTTTATTTAGCAACACACCGCGATTTGGGAAGGCCATGCGCCCTGAAAATTCTTTTGCCTCGACTGGCAAAACATGATCCGGAATATGTTGAACGTTTCTTGCACGAAGGCCGGGCTGTAGCAACTTTGAATCATCCTAATATTGTAACAGCACATGCGATTGGAGAAGAACGCGGATACCGCTTTCTGGAAATGGAATTGATCGCAGGACGTGCATTAAGCCGCGTCGTGCGTGAAGATGGGCCAATGACACCGGTACATGCAACCTCCTTAATTGCACAAATCGCCTCTGGCCTTGGAGCTGCCCATGTGAAAGGAATCATCCATCAAGATGTGAAACTTGAGAATATTCTATTAACCGGTTCTGGCATTCCGAAGATTGCTGATTTTGGTTTAGCAAAGAGAATCAGTACTGAAGACGAAATAACTTCCGAACAGAATTTAGCAGGAACGCCTAACTATATGGCACCTGAGTTATTCAACGGTTCTTCTGCGAACGCCACTTCAGACGTCTATTCACTGGGAGTCTGTTTCTATGTGTTATTAACAGGACAACTGCCTCACTCTGGAGAGAATTTCAACGCTTTAATTCAGGAAGTGACTTCTCAACCGTCTCCCAATGTACGCGATTTGTGCCCCCATATTCCATTAGAAATCTGTGAGTGTGTTTCGTTGATGTTAGACAAAAGCCCAGCCAACCGATTACAAAATGGGTTTATGGCTGCGCAGTTTCTAAATGCCGTTCTGGGACAGGTCAAGAATATTGCTTCATTGCTACATGAAGCATTTGGTGGTAATCAGAATGTGACCTGGACAAGAAAAACGCACCAGTACATTTTGAATGTGCAACATTCAGACAATCGTAAACAGACAGTATTTATTGAACCGAGCACACATCAGATGCATGAGAGGCTGTTGCTGATTTACAGCACCTGCTGTGATGCACAACCTGAATATTATGAAAAAGCACTCCGGTTAAATGAGAATCTCGCATGGTGGTATTTCACTTCGAGAAGTAGATGGCAAATTAAAATTTGTAATGGTTGATACGTTTCCCCGGTCTTCTGTTGATGCTGAGGACATTCGTAAAAGTGTCATCGCTGTTGCACAACATGCAGATCAATTCGAAGAGCTGTTAACGGGTCATGATTTCCATTAACAATACGGGGCCGGGGATCATCTCAGCTCTAAGTTATGATATGCAGAAACCAGCATGCGCTTAAAATGGTCAACGAATTCCTTAAAATGTGTATAACGATCGTTCTGATCTGGATTTACTGACGAAAAACGCGAGATATTAAATCAAAAGCTTGACCATCCATTCCGAGCAGTGATATAGTCAGGGGTTGAGCAGTCGGGAAATGTACCATTTAAACTGGAGACCGACTGGTATAATGGCACCTCAAAAAAGTGTACACACAGCCATGTATTGTGCATCAGTCTGGCTTTGATTACGAATCAGCAATACGAAGCACAAACCAGATTCCCCTGTGATTCCGAAAACTCTCAGCAGGATTCTTTGGGAATCAGTCGATATACTGTTAGTTACGAGTAACGACTTTGAGCTAGATATATCAGAAGTTCAGGAGAATTTATGCATCACTTAGTGAAACAATCTGTTCTATTTGCCTGTATTTGCGGATATCTGATTCTCAATGTCTTCGATAGTCAATCGTTCGCCCAGGATCTTAACCGCGGGTTTTCAATCAAAGCTGACATCACTGCAACGGGAGAAGAACAGGCTTCCCAGAAATCATTATGGGTTCTTGATGCGACATTCAAGCCGATGCGTATGGTACGAATGGATTTAACCAATCCCAAAACAGGCAAAAAAGAGAAAACCCTGGTTTGGTATATTGTCTATAAATGTGTACTTGCCCCCGATTAAAAAACGAGATGACAGCACTGAATTTACACCGGAGAATGTAAAGGTTCCTGCTCCCGGCCCTGCTCTATTCGTACCTGAAATCACACTCATTACGAACGATAATGGAAAGCAAACGATTTACCCCAATCAGATTATTCCTGAAGCAGAATTACTTATTAATCAGCGGGAACGTGGTCAGTTTAAAAATGCCGTTGATATTATTGGAGAACTCCCAGCTGAAACCCCCAAGAATTCAAAAAAGGAAAACGCAATATATGGCGTTTGTCTCTGGACAGGCGTTGACCCAGGCACCGACTATTTTACATTGCTGTTTTCCGGGCTCTCGAATGGCTACAAGAATGTTGAAGGCTCAGATGGAAAGCCAGTGACGCTACGTAAAGTTCTCGTTCAGCAATACTGGCGACCAGGTGATGAATTTGGACAGCAGGAGCAGGAATTCCGGCCAAAAGGAGTACCGCACTGGGTTTATCTTCCCGACGACCCTCAGGTAGCAGCGAAAATGAAAAAAGAGCTGAAAAAGGAAAGCGCAAACCAGCCGAAACCATAATTCGGGAATACAGGCTTTAAAAATAGCGGTATCTCTTTGCAGAAAACGATGTATCCCTTGCAAGTTCTGAGCTGATTTGCCAATATACGCCTCAATCAACAACAAATTACTCTATTTCGCCCTTTGAGGGCAACTTTTGCTATTTGAGGATTAATACAATGGCACATAAGAAGGGACAAGGTTCCAGCCGTAACGGACGCGATTCCAATGCGCAACGCAGAGGAATGAAGAAGTTTGGTGGTGAAAGCGTCTTGGCTGGAAATATTATCGCCCGTCAGTGCGGCACAAAATGGCATCCAGGTAAAAACGTGGGCATGGGCAAAGACTATACCATCTTTTCACTGGTTGAAGGGAAAGTTTACTTCGATAAAGAAGGTCGACGAATTAACGTTGAACCAGTCTTGAATTAGGCAGACAACGTAACCTCAATATTTCGCAGGCTTCCTGAATACAATCCCATTCAGGAAGCCTTTTTTATCGCCCCGCATGACTGGCAGTCAGAGTGACTGATATTTTTACCGGGGTTTTCTCCTTACCTCTCAAAACAGTAACGACGACGGTTTCTCCCGGTTTTTTACTTTCGATATAATCAAGAAAGTCAGCCGCTGTTTTAGTCTGATTTTGATCGACGGCAACAATTAAATCAGCTGCACCACGATCAATGCGTTCGATGACAATTAATCCCTTTCGCTGCCGGGATATTTTTGGGCCTCGAATTCCCGCCTTTTCAGCTGGCCCGTTGGGTGTCAATTTTGCTACATGCAGACCCAGCTCTGTTTCGTAGACACGTTGAATCCCGATTTCCGGATGAATCATGTGTCCGTGCGTTAATAGCTGTGGAACAACGCGAGTCACAAGATTTGAAGGGATTGCGAATCCGACGCCTGAACTCTGTCCGGTATTACTCGCGATTGCTGTGTTAATTCCAATTAACTGGCCATGAGAATTAAGTAACGGGCCTCCAGAATTGCCAGGATTAACTGCCGCATCAATTTGAATAATAGACTTAATCGTTCGGTTACCACGCAGCTTCAATGAACGATTAAGGCTGGAAATAATGCCACATGTCATAGTACGCTCAAGACCAAAGGGGTTACCTATCGCAAAAACTCTCTGACCTACTTTTAATTTACGAGAATCAGACATCACAACCGGGTGAAGTATTTCGGGTGACTCTTCAATTTTAATGACGGCAATATCATTAATCGGATCGGCACCCACAAATGTAGCCTGATAAGTTTTGCTGTTAAACAGTGTGACATTGACGGTCTGAGCACCTTCCACAACATGATAGTTCGTCAGAATGTGTCCTGCTTTATCAATAATCGCTCCAGACCCTGCCCCCTCTGAATCGTACTCGAGTAAGAAAAACCCATCTGTTTTTGTGCTTTTGGTTGTGATATGGACGACGCTTTTATTTAACTTCTCATAAACACTGACATTGACTTCTTCTTCAGGTGTCAAGCCGCGACCATTAAATATTTCTCGTTGAGCGACCGAAGCTGTTTTGTTTGTTGCATTCTTTTTTGATTGCACTCCAACAGGGCCAGGTGGAATGATCCGTGGCCCGGAAACTCCAGGTTTTACCTGTGCTTCTGAAGACTGAATCCAGCTACGAGATGGGGACGCCACAGAGACGACAATCAGTCCGCCAATCACTGCTGAGAAAAGACAACCAAATACATATTTCATGACATGCCTCACATGAAACAGAAGATGAAAAGAAACCAGTTCAGACCAGATTTCATATACGTACAATTCGCATATATGTAGTATAAAACCATACGCCTTCGGGGATCAATAATGAGTCTGACAAACGAACCTGAACACCATTTCATTCTGCATGGTGACATCCGCAAGCAATTCATTCCAGTATTAATTAGACCCGGTATTGACATTATCGCTATTCTTCTTTGAAGGTAAATAGCGAATGAGATTACAGGACATGAAATACAGGCAAGCGAGTCATGAATCGCAGTCAATACAGTTTCGGGCATGTTGTTTAAACGGGCAGGCTCAGGTGAACGAGCTGCTTGTCTAGTATCTGACAGAGCCAGATAGAGAATACGTTTTGAACAGTGCTGTCACCTTCGCAGAAATCAGACCTATGGTTCCTGTTGTGGCTCTTCAAAGGCAGCTGGCTGAATCACAGGCGGTTGAGGATCCTTCGAACCGGAAATTGTGTAGGCGGCTTGAACAGCATTTTGTCTAGGTGCCCCCGAGGTTACTGCCATTGCCAGTCTTAACTCTTTTTTCATCGAGACTGATTGAGAAGCAACTTTGTCAGTGCTAATCGAAATGTCATCAATCACATATTGATCGTCCTGTCTCTTCAATGAAATGATAGCTCCCCGATGTTGGTCCCCAAGCTGGATGCGAGAGTATCCTTCATTCTCATTGATCTCCATACTTGTTAATCCGGTCATCATCAGTTCAGGAATTTGATATGCTGTCTTGGGCACTGATTTTACCTGCCTCCAGACCATCTCATTAAAATCACGTGAAGAATGTCTCTGTAATTTTCGAATATCCTGCTTGTGAATATAATATGCATAATTTTGAACCTGAATCATCATGGCCAATGTTTCTTTTACAGAAGCAGGCCTGCTTTTGAGGTCAATCTGAATATCATCGACTAACAACTGGCCTAAATGCTCTCGTAAAATATAAGTTAAGGGGAGATTTCCCTGTCTCACAGAAACGGTTGTAACTGCACCATTGAATTTGGTCTCGAGAATCTGAAAGCCAGGCTCTGTAATTTCACTGACAGGCAGTTGTTGAACTAATTCTGGTTCTACTTTTTTCCAGACTCTCATGGAAAAGTCAGGAGTTGAACTGAAACTGAGAGTCTTTATGTCTCGTTCAGCCAAAGCATTGCTGAATAACATCGTCATCGCCCGGGCAGAAAACAAAGAAGTCAGAGTAATTTGCTGATTTCCCTGTTCCTGAAAAAGAGTCACATCTTCTATGAGAAATTTTTCAGGCACATCAATTTCCTCTGACTCAACTTTAACCAGAGATAAGCTTGCCATTTTCCCCGAAATGTGAGTTACAAAATTTGCCAGATTCCCCTCAATTTTCAGATCATAATCGATGGCAGCAACATGTGATTCGGGCAACGGCGCTAACTTCAGGTCGCCAAAATCCAGGCTTCCTCGATAGAATTGCGTAGTCGAATATTTTTGCAGCTCTTCTTTGTTGTTCTGGTGATATGCATCAAGAAATTTACTCACAGTCAAAAGCATTTTTGCCTGTTTTTCAGCGGAACTGAGGTGCTTTCCATCGATCTTTGATTCGACTGCAACATCAGTTGCTTTCCATTTACCTTCCTTAAGCTTCATGGAAATAATCATTTGTCCCGACTTTCGAGGCAGTCTGACAATCGCAATATCTTTATCTAACTGTGCATCAGGCCGCTTTTTTTTCGTACTCTGAGCTTCACCTGCAATGTTTTTTGAAAGCCTTGCCAGATAGGACGGATGAAGCTGTTCAAGAACCTCTTTGAATTCACCCTCGGTTGTCGCAAGAATGTCATCGCGATTTCCAGTTTCCCATGCTGCTACAAATTCACGAACGGTAAGCAATAAATCCATTTGTTCTGTGACAGATTTCATCACAGTGAGATTTTTCTTTTTTTGTTTGAAATAAAGATCGTCTACAACCCACTCACCAGTTTTTGTCACTTTTTTAAGTTCATACAATAACTTCTTTTTATTTTTCCCCACCTCGACAACCACTTTTTTATGATTCTCGGAATTCTATTTAATATCGAGAACTGTGGTTTCTCCAGTTGGAATCTTCAAAATCTTCAGATCATCTAACGAAGACTCATTTCTGAGAGCCACCTTGGTGAACTTCATGGTAGTATGATGCTTTAGTTTTTTTAGATCTTCGTTTTCAATGGCTTTCGAAAATTGCTCAATCGCCTTTGTTTCCACCAAGGAAGCACAGCCAGAAGCCAGGGTCAGAAGTAACATGCCGCATACCAGCGAGAAACCGTTTTTTAACATCATGATCAGTCCAGGTAGGTATTGAAATATGAGAGAGGTAGAGATTTGTTGTTTCCCTGGTCGCAAATCTGATTATGGCTGTAACAACCACAATAAATTTGAAACCGTGAAACATTTGCAGTCACTTCATGTTGAGAGCAAAAAGTGATTTACAAGAGAGGATGCGTTTTTTTGCAGTTTTCGCAGAATACGTCAACACTAATATTGGAAATCTGGGCATGAAATCAGATCTGGCATCAAAATATATTGCTCTTGGCATATAATCTCAAACCACTATAATTCGCAGCAGCATTCAAAAATCACATCCTGCTATTCAAGCACAGCATTTCTACACATTCACACGATGAATTAATTTGATCTTGAGTACCCGATCTCTCTGGTATGGACAGCGATATTCTGTGAAACAATACATTTTACCAGTCTGGGCCATCTTGTTTGGAATTCTGTATCTCCCCACATTTGCCTGGGGCGATGTGAAGAGACCAGTATCAGTCAAACTGAGAGTTGACTGGGGAGAACAAACTCCGCGACTCTGGAACGCTCAAATCAAACTGACTGACGGTTACGTCCAGACAGCAAATTCACTTGGAGTCGACGCAGATGAGACGGCAGTTATCGCACAGACCAAAGAATCGATTTCATATCAACCACGAACAAACCGCGTATTTAACAGCATTGAATTTCAGGTTCAGGGAAATTTAAATACCAGAATTCAAGTATTGATTCAGGATCGAAATGACCTGCTGATTTCAGCAAAACACGCGTTCTCACTAAAGGACATTCTTGAGCAGGAACAAATCCTGCCTGTCAATCAGACAAATGCCCAGGTCATCATACAGCAGGCGCCCGGTGATTCTTTCATTCTTAAATCGAAACGCCCTCACCTGGTATTTGAACCAGACGATTTAATGGAATTTCATGCAATCCCTAAATATCTCCTGCACACAGACAGGCAGGTTGGTTCAGAAATCCGGTGGGCCCTCTATCGCTCGCGTTCCAGTGAACTTGTCAGTTCCGGCTCCAGAAAATTAAAACAGCAAAACCGGGATCAATTACTCAAGCAGGGGATTCCTTTGTCAATCAAAGCTCCTGCAGAAGGGGTATATGATTTAGTAGTAGCAATTGATTCGAGCCACCAGTCGGTTGCCCAGATCGTGGCTATCCCCAGCAATAAAAAACAACAGGCCCCGTTGACACAGCTGAGCAATTCAGCGCAACTGGTCGATCAATTTGAGTTAAACGGATTTCAGAATCACCATGATTTAGTTTCCAGACAATCTAGAAACCGGATTCGGAATTCACTCAAATCATTTTTGAAAGCGAACCCTTCCAGGAATGAAACTGATAAGACATCACCACCCTGGTCTGCTTACCACCTCAAAATTGTGAATCCAGATCAGCCACATAAGCTGGTTGTCACATACCCCACACACCACGATGCGCCAATGGGATTCAGTATACTGGAACCCGATGCAGCAGGTCAGTTAGTGCCTGTTGGCATTGATGCTGGTATTTATCAAACAGATTCTGAAGTAGTCGCTCCCATGAAACAAAATCAAGGGACAGCGAGAACTGAGATCCTTTTTTGGCCACGAATTCAAAACCCTGTTTTACTCTTTCACAGTCTGGGGCAAACAAAGCCAAGTGAGATCATGCGGGTCGAGGTCTATCAGCTACCGGATACTCCCGGGAATACGACTTTTAACTCAGAGAACGACTCAGAAAATAAACGGCTGGTCGGCCCTTATATGCAGAAACCCCTTCTACCAGAAATTTTCGGCGCAACACAATTCCTGGACCCGAAAAGCAACCGAAGTCTGGATGACTGGCAGACTTTTTATGATGCAGGAAACCGTCTGGCTTATTATCTAAACCACCATAATTTCAACAGTGTTTTACTGGCAGTTTCTGCTGATGGAAGCACAATTTATCCTTCCCAATACCTGGCAGCCACGCCTCGTTATGATTCCGGTATTTATCATTCTTCAGGACAGGATATCAGCCGAAAAGATGTACTGGAGATGTTGTTTCGAATATTTGATCGAGAAAAACTGACATTAGTACCAGAATTACAATTCTCATCAATGATCGCCAGATTAGAAAAAGTAATTGCAGAACACCCGGAACAGGCCGTGGGAATTGAATTGATCAATATTCACGGTCAATCATGGCGTGATTCCGAAGGTTCAACCAGAGGTCAGGCTCCGTTTTATAATCCCATAAACCCACTGGTTCAGTCTGAAATCATTAAAATATTTTCAGAAGTAGTCACTCGATATAAAGATCACCCTGCATTCCAGGGCGTCGCAGTTCAATTATCAATGAATGGGTATTTGCAACTACCCGGTTTAAAGTGGGGCTATGATGATTTGACTGTTTCACAATTTGAAAATGAAACCGGTGTCAAAATTCCTGCAGCCCCTGAAGCATCGAAATATGAAAAGCGCTATCAGTTCCTGACAACATCAGCTCTCCCACAATGGACGCAGTGGCGATGCCGAAAAATTAAAGAATTTCATCAACGTCTGGCAAAGGTTTTACAAAAAGAACAACCGACAGCGCGGATGATTTTTTCATCACGAGAATTACTCCCTGCGCAAAGCGGAACGGGTAATGTTATTTCTGCTTTGAAAGCCGGAATTCAGCTTCGTCCTGTCTTAAGGGAAATGGGACTGGATTTTACAGAATATGCTCAATTCGGGAACACGAGTGTTTTAAGACCCGGACTCTATCATTCCCAACTACAGAGATCTGCCATTGCACGAGTCATCAACAATCACCCAACTGTCGATGACTCATTTAAAACCCGTTCTAATGGCGTCTTGTATTATCACCCACCTGTAGAGATACGCATCCCGGAATTCGACCAGATCTCTCCCTGGCAACCAGCCTTTACGTGGCTCGTTTGCCAGCCTTCAATGGCAGGTGCAGACAATCGTGTCAGATATGTTCACTCCATTGCCACTTTAGACCCTTATTATATTTTTGATGGTGGTTGGACGATTCCCTTTGGTCAGGAGTATGAGACGCGTTCCATACGTACACAAATCATGAATTTACCTGCCATGCCGTTTCAAACAATACAGTCTGTCGAACAACCTGTTATTGCCCGTATTTCGCGCGGAAAAGAAAAAACATATTATTATCTTGTTAATGACTTCCCTTATCCCTGTCAGGTTACAGTGAAACTGACTGTTCCCTCAAAAGCAGATATTGTTCAATTGTCATCGAATGAAAGAATACAGACCATTCACTCTCCTGAAGGAATCCAGTCCTACACAGTTTCGTTAGATGCATTTGATTTACAGGCCTTCAAAATTCATGACGCTCAAGTACAAATACACTCTGTAAAATGCCAATTAAATCAATCCACATTGAGTCATCTGCAAGCAAAAATCGACCAGAGAAAAAGCCATTTGCTTAATTTACATCAGTCAATGGAAAAAGAGACAGCAGTTATTTTACAGGCAGATTTTGAAAGTGGTAATTCATCAGAATATATTCTGGCAGGCTGGGAGGCAAAAGGTCATAACAGAAATTCCTGGAAACTGGATACCAGCGAAGCCCATTCCGGCAAGTCGTCTCTGGTTCTGGACCAGGCTTCTGGTAACAGCTCTCTGAAAACAAATGAAATTCCATTACATGAATGTCGTTACTTAAACATGAGTGTCTGGTTAAAATCCAATGCCAAATCAACACAGGTGAGGATTGCCCTGGAGGCAGAACAGGAAGGGAAATTAAAAGTTCAATCTGCGATTATTTCCGTTGATCATCAATGGCGTAAATACGTGTTTCGAGTAAAAGACATTCCTTCGAATCAAATTAAAAATGCACATATTCTGATTGAAAAACTGGGAGCTGATAAATTATGGATTGATGATGTGGACCTGCAAATCCACCAGATCTCTCCAGAGGACGATCGCCAGTTAACGAAACTGGTATCTTCACTCTCTTTCGCCTGGGATTCGCACCGTTATCTGGATTGCTATCGTCTGATTGAAAGTTATTGGGGCCGGTTTGGGAATATCTCACCCCCTCATCATGCAGTCCCCTCTCAAAACCCAGGCACCTTAAAACATGCAGAACGACGAGGGATTCGCAAGCTAATCCGCCGCTGAACCAGGCACAGCCCTGAAATGTCTTCTACAGAACCAGGCATGCCACCAACACTGTATCATATTGCCATAAAACGACTTGCAAAAAAACACCTGTACTTCGGTGTGACAATGATATAATGGTTAATGATGCAACGAAGCATATCTGCTTAAATTCCCTATGACTTTCATCATGAGAGGATTGGAAATGAAAGCTCCCAAATCTGTCGCCAATTCAAAATCCGGCAGCAAAAAAATTCATTCACCTCGAAAAGTTTCTACGAAACATTCTGCTATCAAGAATAATGGCAACGTACACACAATCGGAAGCTATTTAATTCAACGATTACAAGATTATGAGCTGAGTGATCTATTCGGAATTCCAGGTGATTTCGTATTGCAATTTTATGGCATGCTTGAAGAGAGTCCGATTCGTGTCATCGGGACTACTCGAGAGGACAATGCAGGCTACGCCGCGGATGGCTATGCGCGTGTCAATGGTTTAGGGGCCGTCTGCGTGACATATTGCGTTGGTGGGTTGAGTTTGTGTAATTCCATCGCAGGAGCTTACGCAGAGAAGTCTCCCGTTATCGTTATCAGTGGGGCACCGGGAATGGACGAACGGGAAACAGACCCACTGCTTCATCACCGTGTAAAAAACTTTTCTACACAGCGGGATGTCTTCAAGAAGATCACTGTCGCTACAGCGCTCCTCGATGACCCGATGACCGCATTCAAGGAAATCGATCGGTGCCTTGAAGCCTGTGTCCGTTATAAACGACCCGTCTATTTAGAATTGCCACGTGATTGTGTTCATTTGAAAGCAGTCGTTCCTCATATTCCTGATGATAAGCAACCTGTCAGTGACAAAAATGCGTTACGTGAATCACTGGAAGAAGCAGTAGGATTAATTCAGTCAAGCAAAAAACCTGTAATCATTGCAGGAGTAGAAGTGCATCGTTTCGGATTACGGGAGCAAGTCTTGAAATTTGCTGAAAAGCACAAAATTCCCATGTGCGCTACGATTTTAGGTAAGTCCGTTGTGAGCGAATCACATCCACTGTATCTGGGAGTTTACGAAGGAGCGATGGGGCGAAATGAGGTCCAGCGTTTTGTGGAATCCAGTGACTGTGTCATTCTGCTTGGCACATTCATGACAGATATTAATTTAGGAATTTACACGGCACATCTGGATCCCGGAAAATGCATATATGCTACAAGTGAGAAACTACGAATCAGTTATCACCATTTTCATGATGTCATATTTTCTGATTTTGTTAATGCTCTGGAAAAGCAGAAGATAAAAGTAGTCACGCGGAAAATACCAGAAAAAGTTCGACCTCATACTGTCGATTTTGCAGTGCATCCCTCAAAAGCGGTGACGACAAAACATTTATTTGAAAGTATCAATCAGATATTGAGCGATGATACTGTGGTGATAACCGATGTCGGAGATTGTCTGTTTGGTGCCGTTGATTTGACGATCAGCACGCATACTCAATTCCTCAGCCCTGCCTATTACACATCCATGGGATTTGCGATTCCCGCTTCACTGGGAGCACAGGTTGCCAATCAGGCATTACGCCCCATCGTGTTAGTGGGTGATGGTGCATTTCAAATGACATGCCTGGAACTCTCGACCGCTTTAAAACTGGGATTTAACCCGATCGTGATTGTCTTAAATAACAAAGGCTATACCACAGAACGCTTTCTGCAGGAGGGACCGTTTAATGATATTCCGAACTGGAAATATCATAATATCACAGATCTGATCGGCGGTGGCTGGGGATTTGAAGTCAGCACGGAAGGTGATCTGGAAAAAGCAATCAAAGCTGCCTTGGCAAATAAGGACAGTTTGAGCGTCATCAACGTGCATCTGAGTCCAACAGATGTCAGCCCGGCATTAACCCGGCTGGCGGATAAAATGTCGAAGCAGCTTTAGCCACCCTGACTTCTCTTGGCTTGGTCTATAAAAAAAGCCGGCGAGAGTCCCGTGCTCTGCGTCCGGCTAATTTCCTTTCGCTTGTCGTTTCAATAGTCCAGCACTGTGAAACGACAATAATTGATGCGAAAGGGTCCCCCCTGATTCATCTCATCGCAAACAGGTCACACTTTGGTTATGAAATGTGACCAATTTGAGTCAACATCGAGCCTATATCAGGCGATGCTTAGTCTTCCTTGATTTTTCGTTCCAGTTTGTATTGTTCGAGGACTTCGCGCTGATTATAGAGTTGCTCTTCCGGACCGGCTGGATAGAACTGCACGTCGTCATTGAGGTAATAAGCAGAAGGTAATGTCTGGCCACCGATGCTGGATTGGCAACCCGTACATGAGAGTCCGATTAATGCCAAACCCAGAATTCCTGCACTTGACCAATTTTTAAACTGGCGAATCACCATGATTTTCCTCGGATTGAAATGTTGTTGAAAGGCCGCTGCAGGGAAGACATGTAAATAGAGTTAAGACAGTGGCCGGTAACACCTTGGGATCCATCGTTTTATTCACTGAATCCAGTCACTTCGTTTGAAAGTAACGATCAAGGTTACATTGAAGTACAAAACATGTACTAACAATATCGACAGATAAAACCGGAATCTTCGATATATTCTGCCTAATCCGACAATATTTAGTGTATTGCACGCTATTCATGCATAGATGTGGCAGCTTGGGGCAATTTGAACACCATCAGGAAGCAGTCAGAGTGACATTCGCAGGCTGTTCTGTGCATTCACTGGCCACACTTTGGTTATGGAATGTGACCAATTTGAGTCAATATCGAGCCTGTATCAGGCGATGCTTAGTCTTGCTGAATTTTTCGTTTCAGTTTGTATTGTTCGAGAATTTCTCGCTGATTATAGAGCTGTTCTTCAGGACCGGCAGGATAGAACTGCACATCGCCTATGTCTATTCCAGAATAACGGGCAGGCGGTAAAGTTTACTTTTCCGTACTACTCTCACTACGAATTTGATTTTTATCGTTAGTCTGCTGTTCAGTGCTACTCACACTACTAAGATAATGTCCCACAGAACTCTGTTGCCGAATGTTCGATAGTCCAAAAGCGGCTAAGCAAAGAATACCCGCACACAAACCAATCTTAAAACGAAATATCGACATTGTTTACCTCATAGTGATGACTTGGGAGAAAGGTGGATCTCTTGTTATGTGTGATCGATGGACTGTTTCCTGTGATTATTTGAAAAAGTCACATGAGAGATCCAAGAAATGGAGATCTACTACAGGTATCGACACACATAATCGGAATCTTCAGCTCATTCCGCCTAGACTAACAGCCATGATTCAACAATGCGAACAGACCTCAGGATGACTTAAATGCTTTCTGAAGCTCATCCAGAGAGACTTTTCCCTCTGCGACTAAACGCATCGCATCTTTCTGGAAATTGGGCATCTCCTGTTTTTTAGCGAAGGCTTTAATTTTGGATGCGTCTGCTCCGCCGATGATCAAAGCTTTCATTTCGTCTGTCATCGTGTACATTTCCAGAAGTAAAGTACGACCTAAATAACCAAGACCATTGCACTTTTCACATGGTTCGATCTCGTTTCCATCTTCATCAACAGTTTGTCGGGGTGGTCGATAGAGCATCTTCGTGGATTTTGGCAATCCCATTTTTGCAATCAGTTTGGGATTGGGCCGAAAGGCTTCCTTACATTGATCACAGAGGGTTCGGATCAATTTATGCCCAATCACACAACGCAGTGAATTCACACCTTTATCGATGCCCCCTGCTAATGCGCAATACTTCATCATGCCGGAAATCGCATCCTTGGCTGGTAATTCTGCGATCATCGTGATTTCATCTTTGACGTTGAGTATACTGGCCACATAGTCTTCGTCCGTAATCGGATTCAAGTAGATGATATCCGCTTCCATACGAATAATTCGTCTCAACTCGTCATCGAACGTGTCGCCTTCTTTCTTATCGAGAGTCGCAATATGACTCATCTCTCGATGCTCTGGATCTGCGAGTGCAAATATGGTGTATTGATAAGCGTCTACAGATCGCACAACTCCAAATGTAGTCGTTGTTGTGCCGGAATTTGGTGCCCCACTGATTAGAATCAAGCCGTTACGACCTTTACTCAGCTCCCGAATCTTTTCCCTGCAATCTTCAGTAATGCCAATGTCGTCAGCACGATCCAGTGGTTGTTTGAGATTAATGGCCTTAATTGAAAGCCGTTCTCCTCCTGTTTTTACGGCAGCGGTAGAAACTCTGAGCTGATACGGGACTTCTTCCAGCTCGGCTAAAACACCGCCTGACTGCGGTCGTTTCCGTTCCTGGATATTTAAGCCAGACAACAGTTTGATGATCTGAACAACGGCTAATCCCTGCTGCTTGGATAGCTTTCGCCCTGGATTGGGAACACCATCGACCTGAAAACAGAACCTGATATCGCTCCCCTTTGGGATCGAATCGGATAAGTTCTGCTCCGAGCGCAAGACCATCCGTAATAATATTTTTCGCAGGCATCAGACCTGCTTTTACAAGCCGTGCATTTTCTTTCAAATTTGCAGGCTGGCCATTTAAAGCACCCTGAAATGAGACAGGCTCAATTTCTTCTTCGAATTCTTCTTCATCTTCCTGAGATTTTCCAAAACCAAATATCACAAGCGATACCTCTTAATTTAAAGAGTTAAGTGTATGATTTGAAATAAATATTCGTTAGTTACAACTGCGAGCGACAACTCATTTTGTTTCAACAATCCCACGCCCTCAATTACCTGCATTCCTGTTTATTCGTCGCTTTAGAGCAGACCATAATTCTGAAGAGTTTTCTCGAGTATTTTCATCGAATTGCTATCCAGTTGTGTCATTGGCAGGCGGACTTCGCCATTGTCCTGACCGAGCAACTGCATGGCAGCTTTAATTGGAATCGGATTTGTTGACAGCCCTAACAGGTTTCTGCAGAGAGCAAATAGTTTGAAATGCCACTCTCTCGCAAGAGCCAAATCACCGGCATCAAAGGCATTCAACATGCTTTTGACATCACGGGGAACAATATTCCCGACGACTGATACGACCCCCTTTCCTCCCAGAGACATCAGCGGGAGTGTCAGGCTGTCATCACCAGAGAGTACAGTCAGGTCGCAGGCAGAGAGAATATGTGAAGCCTGATCCATTGATCCCGTCGATTCTTTTACTGCAACGATATTGGGAATTTCCGATAATCGAATGATTGTTTCCGGCTCAATATTTTGCGCAGTTCGACCTGGGATATTATAAATCACGATAGGGATTTCAACTGCTTCCGCAATTGCCTGGTAGTGTTTAAAGAATCCTTCCTGGGTCGGCTTGTTATAGTAGGGAGCAACGTGCAGACCTCCATCAACGCCAGCCTGCTGTGCAAATTTCGTGAGCTCAATTGCTTCCTTAGTACTGTTCGATCCGGTCCCCGCCATCACTTTGATGCGACCTGCGGCTTGATTACAGACAATTGAGATGACCTGTTTGTGCTCCTCATGCGAGAGTGTAGGAGATTCACCAGTTGTTCCTACGGGGCACAGTGTGTCTGTCCCTTGTTCAGCGTGGTAATCAACCAGAGCCCTTAGTGCTGATTCATCGATTTCGCCATTTTTGAAGGGGGTGATCATTGCCACCGAAAGACCTGCAAACAGGTCACTTTGAGTTGTCATTCTTCAATACCTTTTTACGATTTCCAACAACCATCCGAGGTTGTCCTGATACTATTCTGTTACTCTCATTTTGGGTTGAGACAGACAGTTTCAATTATGAACGCTTTTCCCAGTCTATGTTGGATAATGATGCCAATGCTAATTGCAGAGCATGAGTCCCATCGCGGCCATGCCCCTGAGCCTGGACAGCAAGGTACAGTTGATGTCCTAATGCCAAGCCGGGCAGACTCAGATTCATTGCTTTGGCTTCAGCCAGTGCAATTCCCATGTCTTTGATGAAGTGTTCTACAAAGAAACCGGGATCAAAATTATTATCCATAATCCTGTGGACCCAAGTTGGAAAGAGACCAGCTGCCCGCTGCACCACTGCCGACTGATTCCAGTACGGTTGGCAGATCGAGCCCTGCCCGATATCCATAGAGCAACGCTTCACAGACACCGATCATATTGGTAGCAATCAGAATCTGATTGACCATTTTTGTGTGCTGCCCTGAGCCAGGTTCTCCCTGATAGACAATGGTCTTTCCCATGGCATCCCAGCAGGGTTGCAGTGCATCCACAACCTGCTGCTCACCGCCAATCATAATGGACAGTGTTCCATTTTTGGCTCCCACATCCCCACCGGATACAGGAGCATCAATGCTATAGACGCCTTTTGCTTTCGCTGCTTCCGCAATTTCGACAGCAAGAGAAGGATCGCTTGTCGTCATATCAACCAGGATTTTATCTGCGGTTGCTCCCGCCAAAGCCCCCCTGCTCTCCCAGTAGAACTTCTCTGACATCAGCAGGAAAACCAACAATTGAGAAAATAACATCTGACTGTTCTGCAACAGATTTTGGAGAGTCTGCCCAGTTCGCACCTTTTTTGATGAGTGGTTCCGCTTTTGATTTACTACGATTAAAGACGGTCGCCGAAAAACCAGCGTCCATCAGGTGCCCGACCATACTGGCTCCCATGACTCCCGTTCCAATCCAGCCGACTTTCGTATTTCCTGGTTGAATGGTTGGTATCGCCATTATCTTCAATTCCTTTGGCTCGCGCAGTTTAATCTTCAGTATACTTCCAGATACTGTGGTAACTCGATATGAGAAATCCTAAAAAAATCATTGATATATCACAAGTTACCACAATAGATCTCTTTGGCAGTATATCGAGCACTGACTCAGAAGTCATACCTCTGGTTCATTATTTTGGTAACAATCGTCACAGGTTCACCCTTTTGTTGGTGGAATTAAAGACTGGCCATAAAAGGAACTTGCGATTCATACTCCAAGTAGAGAAAATTGGGAATTGAATCGAGGAACGGTCCCTTTTCCTGAGATAGCAACCAGTTGACTAATTTTCAGATGATGAATCGAGTTCCAAATGAAATTTTCAAAGCTATTTGAAATGATACTGCTTTGCCTGGTGTTTGGCTTCGACGGGCCGTCTTCCGTGTTCGCTCAAAGTGGAAATTTACCCCTGCGGTCCCGATGGGGCTCCCCTTATTACAGTTTTTAACACCGCAGGGATTTATGGGGGCCAACTTCAGGGGAAGCTGTTCACAACATGATTCCTGTTATCAAATTCCCGGTATCGACAGGCGTTATTGTGATTTACAATTTCGTCAGGAACTGCATCGCAGGTGCAATCACTCCGCGTTTCCATTGGGTTGTCGAATGATCGCCAACAGCATGTATTTGCAGGTTCGGTTATTTGGTAGCAGACCATACTTGAATTCACAATATCAAACTCCACAATACCAGAGTTCCTATCCCATTTATTATGGCTACTAAGGCCATTCTCAAAATGTATCTGATGAAATGGATTTCATAAAATACAATTTTCGTTCTGAAATCAAGAGCATGACTGAACCAAAGGCCTATCTGAACGGTGCCTTCATCCCCTTTTCTGAAGCAAAATTGGCTGTGACCGATTTAGGGATTGTGTACGGCGCTTCGGTAACTGAAATGATGCGTACCTTCTCGCATCAATTGTTTATGCTCGACGCGCATCTGGAACGATTACTTTCCGCTTTGGAGTATGTCTGTATTGAGCCAGCCCCTTCCAAATCAGATCTCAAACAAATCTGTCAATCTGTCATAGAACAAAATTCCCGCTTATTACCACCCGCACATGATCTAGGCCTCACACTGTTCATCACCGCAGGTCACAATCTTCCCTACCTCGGATTATCCGAAATGGAAACATGCCTGACTCCTACGGTGTGCGTCCATTCATTTCCACTGGCATTTGAATTGTGGGATCAGAAATACGAAACGGGACTGCATTTACAAAGAGCTGAGGGACAGCAGTTAAATGCAAAAATATTTGATCCCCGTATCAAATCGCGTAGCCGAATCCACCTGTATCGCGCGGACAAACTGATCCGTCGGAAAACGCCAGAGGCAAGCGCCCTGCTATTTGATCACGCGGGATTTGTGGCGGAAACAACAACGGGTAATTTCTATCTGGTGAAAGATAATGTCATTAAGACTCCCCGATCTGAAAATGTACTGGGGGGTATCAGTCAAATCATGGTTGCGGATCTGGCAAATCAGCTTGGCTTGCGCTTAGAAGAAACAAATATTTCGGCAAATGATATTTTCGACGCAGACGAAGCATTGACGTCCTCAACTGCTTATTGTCTGATGCCAGTTACCCAATTTGAGCAACGTCCGATTGCAACTGGGGCGCCGGGCCCTGTATTTCAGCAGTTAATGGCAGCGTGGAGCCAAACTGTTGAAGTTGATATCCTGCAACAGGCAAGACAGACTGGAAAAAAAAGACGCGAGTCTGTTTCAGAATAACAGGAATACGGAGTAAAAATAAACTCCTGTCGTCATTTCGTTTGAACTAGAGGAATCTTAAACCGTGTCGCATCATCTGGAATTTTTTAAACAGTTTCGGAGTACGTTCGAAACCACAGGTGCTATTGCTCCCAGCAGCCGTTTCCTGGCATCGAACATGGCAGGCCCAATGAAACAACATCAGGGGCCCAAAAAAGTTTTAGAAATCGGTCCTGGCACAGGTGCAGTCACACGGGAAATTGTCAAACAAATTCAACCCGGGGACCAACTTGATCTTGTTGAATTGAATGAAAAGTTCGTTGAAATATTAAATCAACGTTTTGACTCCGAATCCGGATTCCAGGAAATCAAACATTTAACATCCATCCATAATTGCCCACTGCAGGAATATGGTGAAAGTGAAGAATATGATTTCATTGTTTCCGGCTTGCCACTCAATAATTTCCCGGCACAACTTGTGGGTGAGATATTCGAAGCTTATTTCCGATTGCTCAAGCCGGGAGGCATACTCTCCTATTTTGAATACATGTATGTGCGCCCGATTCGTAAAGTCATCTCACGGGGAGACGAAAATCAACGCATTCGACGCATCGATGAGATCATGAAGAATTATACGAATGAATATCGAATTCGTACGAATTGGGTATGGTTCAATATACCCTCTGCCTGGGTTCAACACCTGCAAAAAGAAAACGACAGCGCTCCCCTGGAGGAGCAAGCTGCCGTAAAGGAAATTGAGTCTTAACTACTGGGATTTCTCATTTGTGGTACAGAATACGGCGAGGAAAAACACAGGATCGCACAGCACCGGATGATAAAAGTATTTGCGGAATTTCTAGTTTGACAATCAACTCCCTCAGTACAAATTATTTGTTGTGAAGGTCGAAATTGATTTGGTTATCGCTCGCTTTGATATCCGCAGTCAATTCTGACTTCGCATTGTACTTTACCGGGATTAATTCCTGTCCAGCGAGTTCCTCGTCCTGCTTGGAAATTTTAACGACATACTTGCCGATCGGGGCGCCTGGCTCGTCTTGCCTTGACTTTATCACATAACGCCCCTCGGTATCGGTGACACCAAATGATGAAATACCGCTGCCGACCGACTCAAAAATAATGATCGCCCCCTCGAGTGCTTCATTATTGAGCGTCACTTTACCGATAACTTTTTCTCGTTGCACACCAGAGCCACCAGAGCTGCAGGAACTTAGCCCCAGGCAGAGTAAAAGCAGACTAAAAAAGACGAACCGATTCATTTCATGCATTTCTGACGTTCCTCATCACTGAATAGTATTCCAGGAGGAGATCCTGAAATGCTAATTGAATTGAAGTTAACTGTGGTTGAGAAGAGCAAGATACGTTTTAGAATTCCCCAATCACTTCACCACCTCGAATGGAGACCAAATTTTTCAATGTCGTGATATCCATGTTTTCGCTGAGAAACCTGACGCTCCCATCTCCGAGCGTTGTGTGGGCGCCTCCCACATGCAAACTGCCTGCGCCATACGCGTAAGAATATTGCGAGCTGGCGTTGAAATTGATCCCGTAATTTTGATAACTGGGAACGATCCAGTTTGTATGATTGTAGTGACTCCAATACGGCCCGAAGTTATCACTGGATTTCTGAATAGGGGATTCCATTATAATAATAGTATTACTGGTACCATCAGTAATATCACGGAGTCTTGCAGCACCATTGTGGCCCCATGCTGATTTGTTGACATTCGGATCACGAGCATAGGCCACGGTAATAGCGCCATCGGTTACGTCCGATACGATTCCATAGCTGACACGATGATTTTTATTGCTAGCATAAGGCCCGGTACCAGACACTGTGTGAGGGTCCAACGACTGATTGGTCATGCCTGGATCTGAAGGACAGCGAAAAACACTGATTACATGGTCGGTGGCCAATACCTGAGAACCACCACCACCTAACGCTTCGCGATCACAAGGTCCCGTTGCCTCTTCATAATTAATTGAATTATAGATATTGGCTTGATCGAGGAACGGCAGGATCATCATATACATCGTGTGATTGCGTACCAAACCCGGACTGATCCACTAACCGTTCCCGCATTGATATCACCGGGAGGAAGACACGATGCGTGTCATGGTAGTTATGGATCGCCAGGCCCATCTGCTTAAGGTTATTCTTGCAGGTTGAGCGGCGGGCCGCTTCGCGCGCCTGCTGGACAGCGGGCAGTAGCAATGCGATTAGAATGGCGATGATTGCAATCACGACAAGTAATTCAATCAGCGTGAAACCACGGTGTTTTAAGGTAGTGTAAGATCTGTACATGGAAATAGGCTCCAGATATCGAAACAGGGGTAATTAAGTTGGATACAATGACCGGAAACTCCAAACTTTCGATAGTTTATAATGATACACGGTTCCTGTCAAATGATTTGCCATTTAATTAATAAAGCAGTTTTAAAGAAGAAAAACGTGTATAAACACCAGATCCCCACCGATAAAATGATCCAGAAACGTATTTTATCGAAAATCTATAACGGAACGTGCTGGTGGTGTGTTTATTGTCCGCCCGGCGTGCAAGACGTGAAACAGAAAGAGAGACTGATAGTGACCTTCGGGATTTGGAATTGCTGTTACAATCTCGCCTGGAGACCTGGCAAACATGCGACTTCCTGACGAAAATCACCGATGAAGTACCGGCTACGTTTTCGATTACAAGAAAACTGCCGCTCCCAGCGAATCATGATTGGAGAATCAAGATCAGGTAACCCAGAGAACATCATTCCCTGTCCTGGAAATGCGTTGTTTAATCTCTTTTAATCCTGTGCGAATATGCTGACGAGACAATTTCTCACTCAATTCCAGATCGCCCTGCTCAATGGCATCGACAATTCCCAAGTGGCTATCCCGCGTCCTTTCAGGATTAACGTTTGTGGAGGCAATTTTCCCCAGGACACGATATTGTTGAGACATACCCAGCAATAGCTTGTTGCCGGAGATCTCCACAATACGGTTGTGAAATTTGCAATCGGCCAATACTTTCACTTGTCTCCTCTGCCAGCATAGCAAGCTGATAAATTTCTTCGGAGAGCGGTCTCAATTCTGTCGCATCCTTAGGGCTTGAGGTGACCACAACAATCACGAGCCGCGAGCCCCTCAAATAATTCGCGAATAGTATAAAACTCACTTATTACCTGCTCATCGAGACGACGGACGAAAACACCTCGATTATCGATTGTCTCAATCAAGCCAGATCCTTGCAGCTCAAACAGAGATTCCCGCACCATCCCCAGTGATACATTAAACATCCGAGACAGCTAAGCTGGACTAATTCTTCCCCGCCCGAAAGCGTCCCTCCAGGATCATCTTTTCAATAGTATCGCGCACCTTGTGCCTGCCGACCTTTCGAGTTGCAGCTGGCTTATCAGTTTTCTGCTTAGCGGGACTCATTCATTCACCTTGTTGTATCAGTGATAGGTATGCTCTTGAGGCAAAGCTCAAAAACATCTTAGTGCATCCGAAATAACTTTCGATAATAGAAGGCTATATACATGGTCCCGCAATGTCAATATGGTATCCCTGTATGACTTGTCTCTTTCAATACTATTTCAAGCATAGTTCGTCAAACTTTGACAGAGACTTTTCTTGTTGATAGCATATCATACGTCTATAAACTTTCGAAAGTTTGAAATAACCATAAAGGTGCAGTGCTTTATCCTATGATTAACCAGGAGTCGATGACTGTGTGTAATTCTCGCCCCGTCACTAAAAGGTGTAGTTTCAAGCTCGTGGAACACTCCTGTGACGGAATGATGGTCACATTATCGAGGTATTGTCTTTTCTGATGTCTTACAAGCTGCTGGAGCCGGCTTGGAAAATCGAAATGGGACAGCGTCAGTTATTTCTGGATGACCAGTTGATAGCCAAAACAATCAATGTCAAAAAAACACCAGGCTCATCGTCAAGCATCCGAATAATCCCCATCATTGTCCGGACAAACCGTGGGATGCATCAAGGTGCGATCTTTACGGTGGCGCCGCGGCATTTATCGAACAAAACAATCGGATTCAACTCTTCTACGCGGCGAATAATGTACCCAATGGACACGAAGATCGTCTGGCATATGCAGAATCACTGGATCATGGCAAAACGTGGACGAAACCCAAATTCGATCTGATTCCGTTTGGAAATACAAACAAACGAATCTGGTCATCTGCCTACCGGCGCGCGGGTCTCCACGGCCCCTGCGTGTTTCGCGGTGAGCATGAGACCGATCCAGAAAAACGCTATAAGCTTTTAACATCCAGTTATCCAGACACAGCTTATTTGGGAATTTCACGTATCTACAAACACGATGGCTCATTTTTATACTCAACTGATAATCCTATACTTCCTCCCGACTGTGGCTTACCAGGAATGTACGTATCGTATTCCCCCGATGGCATCCACTAGAAAAAACCGGCGATTCGTGTCACGAATATGCTAAGTGACACCTCTCAATCTGCTTTTTGGGACGCAAAATCAAATCAGTATGTCGCCTATGTACGCGCGAGGACGGCAACGGGCTAGCGTCGCACGGATGCAGAGTCCTGATTTTAAAAAATGGTCGACACCAAAAGTCGTGCTCAAAGGAACACAAGCAAAATCACTACGCCATGGGCGGCCAATCTTTGCGAAGGCCTTTACATTGGCACACCCGGATATTCGTCCGAGCGCGACAAAAACAATTTGGCCTGAATTGGCTGTAAGCCGGGATGGAAGCAACTGGGTTCGACCTTTCCAAGGCCAACCACTGATTCCCTGTGGTCCTGCTGGAAGCCAGGACTCCAGGCAAATTCGGATGTCAACCACTCTGGTGATATTAGATGACAAAATCCTTTTACTGTACGGGCAGTCGAAACGCGGACACCACACAGTCGACATGCAGGTTGATGTCGGTATGGCCACGATGAGGCTCGATGGATTTGCCGCAATGTCTGCTGGAACAGTGGAAGGTTCACTATTTACCAAGCCACTGCGTTGCTCACTCGCTCTCTGTCAACGCCACGCATCCGGGAGGCTCATTAAAAGCAGAACTCCTAGACGAAAATGGCGTAGTTAAAAACGGATACGAACTACAGAACTGCAAAGAAATCACAGGAGACTTGATCAAGGCACCATTACTGGTTTTGGAAGCAAAAAAATGCAATTGATGATGCGATCGAAAAAGTTTTTTCAAATCCGATTCGTTTTGAAAAATGCCGATCTGTATTCATTCTGGATTGACACAAAACTGTAATCTAATGCGTAATTATGAGACGTTCCGCACGTTTCGTTCATAGCACAGTTGCTCCTTCGCTATTGGAATGTTGCCGCGTTAGTGTCACCCTGCTCTAATCCTTTCTGACCCTGAAATAGATTATCCCAATTCAAGAGTCAGGTTCTTTGGTCCTAAGGGAAAATAAAAACAATGAGAGGTAAAAGATCATGTGAAATTCATTCAGTCAATTAGCGTTTACATTTTGATCATCATGACTTCAGGATTCGTGTTTTCCTCTGAAATCCGATTGACATCGGTTCTCGATTGGAGTGAGTGGGTGGATGAGACGTTGATTGAATCCCGCTCAGGATCGGCAAATTTTGTGCTGCATCACCCTGTGTCGCGTGAAGTCATGTGCGTTCGATGCACCGTGGGAAGGCAGTGGTTGCGGCTATCACAGCATTTTCAAAGATGACGACAAATATCGAATGTACTACAAGGCGTATAATCTGGATGTGCAACAGGGAGGAAAACTCGGACCAAACACCAGTAATTTCACCTGTTACGCTGAAAGCGATGATGGAATACACTGGAAACGTCTCGATCTCGGCTTGTTCGATTTCGCCAAAATTGGCTCGAAAAATAACAACATCGTTATCAGCACTGCTCGACAGCACTGGATGAAAGATTCCAAACCCGACCCTGTCCATCCTCGCCGTCTTTATGGGACGAAAACCCCACTTGGCCTGCTGATGCGCAATACCAGGCGTCATATCCTGCGTTCCGAAGACCCCCAAGGCCTTCTCGTGCTGAAGTCAGCCGACGGAATCCACTGGTCATTGCTGGCTGATCAACCCGTAATCAAAGACGGCGTATTCGATTCACAAAACCTGGCATTCTGGGATCCAACCATTAAAAAATACCGCGCATACTGGCGCTACTTCACAGAGGGGAATGCCGACAATTCCTGGAAAGTAGCCGGTTATCGTGATATCCGCACAGCGACTTCTGATGATTTGATACATTGGGACAAATCCCAAAATCTGACTTACGGGGATGCACCTCCTGAGCATCTCTACACGAATCAAATCAAACCTTATTATCGGGCTCCACACATCCTGGTCGGTTTTCCATCACGTTACATAGAACGTGGCTGGACAAAATCAATGAATGCTCTTCCCGAATTCAAACATCGCAAAACACGGTCTTCCATCGACAATCGGTATGGCATGGCAATCACCGAAGGCCTCTTCATGACGAGTCGAGATGGTATCAATTTCAAACGCTGGCAGGAAGCCTTCTTGCGTCCTGGCATTGAACGAAACGGAACCTGGGCTTACGGCAATCAATACATCGCCTGGCAGATGGTGGAAACCAAATCAACCACCAAAGATGCCCCCAATGAAATTTCTCTCTATGCCAGCGAAAACTACTGGACCGGTAAAAGCAATCAACTCAGACGCTACACGATGCGCATCGACGGTTTTGTCTCAGTCAACGCCCCCATGAAAGGCGGAGAGATCGTCACCAAACCACTCATCTTTTCCGGAAAAGAACTACTGCTCAACTTTTCAAGTTCGGCTGCCGGCTCAATTGTCGTCGAGCTCCAAACCCCCGACGGGAAACCCATTCCAGGCTTTACTGAAAAAGATTGCTCCGAAATATTCGGTGATTCCCTCTCACGCCCGGTACACTGGAAAAACGACCCCCACCTCAGCCAACTCGTCGGTAAACCAATCCGAATAAAAATCAAACTAAAAGACGCCGACCTATATTCACTGCAGTTTAAATAAAGAAGTAGAGGACAAAAACCATACCTACCCTCAGAGGAAGGTATGCCGGCATGATCTTTAAGACTCTATTCAGTATGTAGAGACGCGCCTGCACCCCATGAGTCGCCAGTGGTCAACCGCAGGATTAACTGCTCCTTTTAATATCGTTGAAACCAAAAAGCATGCAATTCCAGACGTAAATGGACCTTGTTTGTGGTACGTGGCAAAGTTTCATGAGCCTTCCATGCAGCCGTTACATCAAACTGGTCACCCCCAGCCCAGCATCTGGCCAGTTTTCGGGTCCTTCTTGCGACTGAGAGTGGCAAGACTCAACTGGGCGGACCGACCAGGAATCGAGGAGAACAATCTCCGTAGCACTGCACTTCGGCCCGTTGAGAGAATACGTACCTGGCGTTCCGGGGCACCTTGGCCCCAATCGTGATCAGCTTCTCCGGCAATGTCACACGCCCACCGACACGTGGCGAAGCGTCTGGTCCACTCACAGTCGCTCGGCGTCGTCAACATCTTTGTAGCCTGCCAGTTGGCTGCAGATCGACTGACGGAATAGCAGTACGAGTTGGTACTGCGCAAATTACGCGCCAGAGTAAGGGACGTTATCTGGGAAATGCGGAAATAAAGTACTGAGCTACACATCAGCTTAACTTACTTCTAAGCTTCTTTTTTATCCGTAGTCGAATTGTCTTTTTTTACATCGGGGCGCTTTCGATCTGTTTTTTTGATTGGTCCAGAATTGCGATCACGACTTCCCCTGCCCATTATTTCACGTAGATCCAGTAATCCATCTCCATTGCGATCCAGTTTATCAAATTGGTCTTTTACTTTTATCAATTCGTCCTTACTTAGTTTACCGTCTTCATTCGTATCTAATGTTTTGAAAAATGCAGGGGTCGGCGGACGGTTACCAGCGGCATCTCCACGCCGACGATTCATTTGTGAATCACGTCTTCCAGGCCGTTTCATTTCCTGTTTGTTGTTCGCACCAGGTTGACCATCAGGGCGTCGTTGAGGCCGGAATTTTGCAAACGCTTCCGTAAACTCTTTTTTCGAAATTGATTCGCCTTTCTCTTTTCCCGTTTGTTCATAAATTCGTTGAATTAAACGTTTTCCCCGTTCAGGAACTTCATCTAGCGACAACTTTCCGTCTTGATTGCTGTCTAAACGTTGAAACATTCGATCTGATATTTCCGACATGTTACGTTGAGGGTTTTTCGTATTTTTGTCTCCATCCCGTTTACCTCGCATCGTCCTGCCAAATTGTTTCAAATCTTCCAGTGAGATTTCCTCTTTGTCTAAACGTTTAAAAAGCGGTGCAAATCGTTCCCGTAACGGCTCAGGAATTTCATCTTTCGAAAACTTTTTATCCCCATTCCGATCCATCCGAGTCATAAACGACTGGAAATCACGCCGACCTCGATTTTGCTCAGGACCGGTTACAGCTGGAAACTTGTCTTTTTCTTTATTTAATCCTGCTTCAAATTCCTTTTGAGTCAATTTACCATCCTTGTCTTGATCGCCAAGCCGAATCAGATGGTCGAAGAAGCGTTTTTTATCTTCAGGAACTTCATCAGCTGTTACACTCCCATCCGAGTTTTTGTCGAGTTGCTGAAAAATGTTCTGTCCATCCGATTTTTCATTTTCGGGTGCTGCAAATAATACATTGCAATCAATGCAGAACAGACTCAAAAAAGGCAATAACAGGTAAGTACGATGCATGACAGCCCCTTATATGGAAGCGGAGTGAATAAGATTAAAATCAGAAAACTGTCTTCAGAGGCAGTTTCTGAATCATTTAACCCTGCCCGATCAGAAACGTATCGGCTGATTTATCAAAATATCAATATAAAAACCCGGTGAGACATCTCACCGGGTTTCAAAATCTGATCAAATGATTATTAAAACTCTAGCGTGAGCTTTTTTTTACGGTAAATGTGGAAGAGAAAAAGCCCTGATCATCGGGAACCGTGAATCCACCCGAGATGGGTAAATATTTCTGGATCACATCAAATGAAGGCAATTTTCCTAAATCGACTCCTTCAATATCAACGGCACTTCGATTTTTCAGGAGTAATTCATAGAGAGCATGAATTTGTGAGTCAGCATTTTGATACGTCACAATTGAAGTCTTCTCAGGAAACTTTTCTGCAATTCGTTTGTAGTCGACATCATTAAGTAATGCCCCGACACCTCGATCTTTTCGCAAAACGCGTTCGATCTGTTTGACATCATTGGCAATGAAAAGCTGATTTTCTGCGATACAAAAAGCTGCATCTGTAGGAGAGCTTAAAAGTGCTCCCGGTAATTCGTACAAAGTGGTTCCCTGAAACTCCCGGGCCTGACCAGGAAAATCATCGCGGGCTGTTAATGATGAAATCAGCTTCTGAAAAGCATCTGAATTTTTTAATCCAACGGCAATCGTAAACTGTCCGGACATATTGGACAGATCAATTTCCTCACCTTCGGATATTTCCGTAGCTACCTGAATTCGACCACTCAAGTTATCCACAATATCTTTTTTAATGTGAATTTTGGGGCCATCAGGCTTATCTGCCATTTGATCAACAATCGCCGCTAATGCACCAGGGCGTCCCTGAAAACCATCAAATAATGTTTCAACGGAATCATACGCACTGCCAATTCCCCAATTAATGGAGTAATACGATGATACCTTATCCGAAACCCAGGTTGGTGGTTGCTGGGCTACAGCGGGGCATTTGAACATTGAGATAATACCAGATGTTGGCATTTCCACGTAAGTAAATGTTTTTGTAATTGAATCGTAATCTTTTGTAGCTATATAACTCGTACCGCCAACAGCTTTCAGGTTTGTAATTCCTAAGGCAGGCAGAAAACCCTGGGCCATGGCAACCTGTGGGTTACTTCGGCTGGCAATTCCGAGAACTGTCTGGAGTGCACCAATGGGATTGACATACCATTGCATTACCGCCGGTGCATCTGGTTCAGCACATTTTTTTAAGATGTACTGGTACTCTTTTTTCGCAGCCAGAGAGTCCTGACTTTGACCATCCCACTTTGACAAAACAGATTCCAGAATTTTATCGTCATTAGACACGACAAATGTTTTGTCTTTGAGGAAGTAGGCAAACTTTTTTGCCAGCGGAACTTTGACAGGACCAGCTTCTGAGTCTCCCTCGCCAAATGAATAAACAGTAATTTTTGTTCCATCTGCACTTCGAATTGCGCGTTGTGCACCTTCCTTATCCATAACGTCTGCGGTTTTTGTCAGAATCTTTTCTACAACTTCACCGCTTTCGCCATATTCAATGAAAGCAACCGCTCCTAATTTACCCTCTTTTGTTTTGACAAATGCAAAAGAGATTTCCCGACTGGGTATTCCCATCACCTGACTGACACTGAGATCTGTTTCTTCTTCAAACTTTTCAGAGTATTTTTCGATAAGTTTTATCAGGTCTTTTTTCAGATCGGCAAAGCCTTCATCATGCGTGATTTGACCAAGGGAGCTTTGGCCCCATTTTTCCCCCAGAGTTTCGACATCAGGAATGGAAAAATAGAACATCGTTTCAGCGGGAATTCGTTGTGCAGCCTCAATTCGGTTCTGTGCCTGAGTCGTTTGACCAGCCAGCAGCAAAATTGCCTGCATCAACACAAAAGTACTCAACAATAGTGGCTTTCTCATTAGAGCCTTCATTCTTTCTCTAGCAGAGGGGATAAAAAGGAACCTCACGCCCGGATTGACAGAATGGAATTTCTGTTCAAGATCTGGTAGCGCAACGATAACTTATACTGTTTATTTGTAGCATTTCTACTTTTTCTGACAAGCCTGAGCCACTGTCTAACATGGGAGACACAAAAATAATTTGACTCAGAAAGTGCCTTATCAGCAGTACCAGTGAAACGATTGACTGGTTGCAATTATTTATCATTACTTTCAAAATTGGGAGTTTTTCTACGTGGTGCATTAAAATAGCGATATCCCGTATTTGGACTGGACTTGTCAAAGGCAAAGGCGTCACGGTTATCCAAAAAGTGTTTCACATAAGTGATGGGGATTGCAAAACCCAACCCCTCACCCAGAATCAATTTCATATTAGTAACACCAATTACTTCACCTCGGGAGTTAAACAAAGGGCCACCACTGTTACCGGGATTGATCTGTGTTGTCGTTTGAATATAGACAATCCCCTGCATATTTCGATTGCGTGTACTGACAATTCCGCGAGAAACAGACCGTTCCAGTCCCAGAGGATTACCAATGGCAAAGACTTCATCGCCTTCACGCTGTTTGTCATTTTCTGCCAGATAGACCGTACGAAATGACATATCTTTTTGCAGGGGAATTCGTAATAACGCCAGATCAAAAAAAGGATTTAATGCCAGAATTTCAACGTCTTTAATCTGACGACGTTGAAACTCACCACTTTTTGTGCGATGGAATATGGTTACCGCAATGCGTGTCTCTTTCTCCACAACATGATAATTTGTAACACAATAACCACGATCATTGATAATAAATCCAGATCCAAGCCCGCTGGGTGTCTGGATTAAAGTAACCGCTTCGCCATAGATTCGCGCGAGCTCTTTGATACTTTTTACGGGGAGCTCTGCTTCAGAATAAATTTTGTTTTTACTCTGCTTTACAGCAATTTTGCTCCCTGGACGGTTTTCAGATTTTGAACGAGAACGAATCTGTTCAAGGGGAATACGCAATACTTCAATCCCGATATCAACGAGTAAGTGACTATTGCTCTGTTTCAGAACATCTCCCTCGATTTTATGTCCGCTTAACAATTCGATCCAGTCCGCGTGTGCGTTCTGAGGTAACCCCAGACAAATGACAATCAAACTGAGCATGACTCCCCAGCACCAGCAACGTATCATTCCTTCGATTCCTTCTATATTGGTGACTTCGCTTTTTGAATTGATTTCGGTGCTTATTCTTTATATTCACTGTGGCATTGTGTGCAGGCTTTATAGACCTGAGTTATACCTTCATCAAATTGTTGGAAGTTGTCATTCTTTGCTGCTTCAACCATTTTCAGGCAGGCTTCCGACATTGGGTTCGCATAATTAATAAAACCTTCGTCATCAACGTACCCATAACCTTCGGTGATTATGATTTTTGAAATGGCAGCCAATAAATGCGCCTCCTGGATGACTTTATCTTTCTCTTTTTTTAAGGCGTCTGCATTACCTACATTGGATTTCAACCATTTCGAGGCAATATCTGCCCGCTTCATCAAATCCCCCATGGCAGCCACATCCGAAAGTGGTTTTTTATCTTCTGATTTGGGTACATCTGGTGGAAGACTGCCGTTGAGAATCACAATCATCTGCTCATAAGGAATTTGAACTTTACGAAAGGACTTTGCTCCGCGCATGAGTGGTTCCGCTGTGAAGCTGGCCGAAAGATCACGAAGATACTTTGCATTTTTTTTCCAACCGATATCTTCGGGATGCTCCACTGCAATTCCAGCCAGAGCAGCAAGGGTCGCTGTAAATGTCGGAAGTTCCAGATAGCTGGTATTGTAAGTACCGACTGACTGCATATTTTTTGTCAAACGATTACGAATGTCCTTTACTTGTGCATCGAGGGCAGACATGGGAATGACCGTCTTCCAGTCGATGCCTCCCGTGGCGGCTACGGGAGTATCATTCTTTGCGGCGGGTGTTTTCATCTCACCCTGAGTCGATTTCGCAGTAGCGACAGAATTACCTGGTAACGAAACCGGTCTTACTGATTGACTGTCTGCTGCAACACCTAACGGATTATCAAACCAGACATCGTAAGGAATTCCGTCTATCATTTTCCGGTCATCTTTTTTTTCCGGGGCCTTTTTTGTTTGCGGTTGTGTATTCTGGGTAACCTGAGGGTTTGATGCAGCAGGAGGTGCCTGTGCTTGAGGTGGAGGCGCACTGGGTGGTGTACTACTCCCACAACCGACGATTATTAGAGTTGCCCAACAGAAACAGATCAAAGTCAGAACTTTTAAAATTGGTTTCGTTTTTAACCGGTTTGCCGGCTTATTCATGGAAGTCTCCCTCAAGTCCTTGTAATTAAACCAATTAGATTATGTGTGATCATAGCCTTGGTTGCAACGGCAGCTTACCCTGATTATGTAATTCCTTGTTGTGAAATTATGTGTTTCACTTACAGCGGGCTTCGACCAAAATCATGAATCCCAGGTGTCGTAAACGTGTAAAATAACCCAGTATTATTCCAGACTTAGTGACGTTACAGGTTTAGTGTAAACATATTCCAGTCAGGTAAATCGGGGCTCTTTGGATGTTTGCACAAAAAAAGTACTTGCAAGGCTTGTCAACTCAAGGTTCACTTATTATCTCTGACCATTATCAGCCATGTGACTGATACCGGTTTTTCGCCTGCTCTACAAAATATTTTACGACCCTTGTTTACTGTAGAGTATAATTTGGCTGGTGAACAACTGAGAGAGTACCTTAACTGTTCCACTGCTTGATTTTGCAATCTGGAAAATGCCAGCAAGCAAGTTGTTGAGGCGAGTTATAATTGATCGTTATCAATCTGCTACCTGAATGGAGTTCACCACGGTAGCTAAAGGAGTATGCACAGATGAACAAGATCGTTTGTTACACTTTGGGCATTGTTGCCCTGTCCGTGACGGCAGTTCAGGCGGAAGGTCCTGCGTTCAACTTGGGGCAAGGAGTTTTTCTGAGCCAGACGACAACAGCGCCTCCCGCATCGACAGTCACTCCGGAACCGATGCCAGAGCTGGTACCGCAACCCTACTCACAGCATGTTGCATCACAAGAAATTCGGTTGTTTGAGAATGTGCGATATAAGCGGCCTCGCAATATCGCTCCCTGCTCAAACCCCAAACTGGTCACGATTGTTGACCCTTGTGCCCCTAAACGAAGTTGCTGTGAGCCAGGATGTGTTGCTGTGGAAATCTGCACACCCGATTGTGCCTGTGAGTGTGTTCGCTGCAGTAAAGATGGACGCCGCAAAATATTTGATTACGGAAAATACAGTGTCGTGGTCGAATCACGTCGCGGAAAAGTATTTGTTACTTACCGCAGCTAATTGTGGTCTTACCAACTGATACAGTGATAAATCAACAGCCAGAAGTGAAATCACTTCTGGCTGTTTTTGTTTATTGATCTGACTCAAAATTAGTTGTTTCGTTCGTTAAATCGCTTAGTCTCTAGATTTTAGATTGCAATACGAATCAAACTGAAGTTTATGCCACTTTTGCAAGATACTGAGTCAAATAGATGATGGCAAAGACTACACACCAGGCTAAAACAAAGCCACCGATATCCTGAAACGTTGGTTTGGGTATTTCAATATCCTTCGAATTGGGAAACATTTTCTTACACATCGGCTCTGGTTCTTCAGGCAATGTGCATGGTGCAGGAATGACTTCTCCCGATTTCACCGGCGTATGCATTAACGTATAGAAATGGTCGAGTTTTTCCTGCGATTGTCGTGGTGTCAGAAAACTGACAATAATACCACTGAGAATGGCTGCACTCATAAAGAAGACCATCTGCCAGACATCAAGCATCTGTGTTTGATCTTTACTGATTTTAAATATACTTTCTGGGAATACCCCGGATTCGTAGATTGAATTCGCTCCGAATGCGACGGCGATCCATACCAGGATTCCTGTGACTGTCGAGACCCAGACGGAAACGACATTCCAACGTCTCCAGACAATTCCGAACCAGAGACTGAGGCCGATACAGGCGGGAGTTTTTACAATTGTTTTCAAAGCGTCAATAATGTCTGTAAAGGTGGTCTGTAAGATCAAAGCCAAGACGACTATTACGAGACCGGCGATACGACCGACCCATAAGTAATGGCGTTGCGACCGATTTTTGACCATACATTTGCGATAGATATTTTCCGTAAATAAGCCACTGGAAATAATCATTTGGGCATCGCTCGTACTCATGACAGCCGCTAACAAGGATGCCAGCAAGAGTCCAATTAAACCTGGTGCAATTCGGGGAAGAATATCATGGGCTGCCATCCCAAAGAGCTTGTCTGCAAAGTTCTTGTCCTGTTTATCTATTTTTGCTTTTTCTTCGTTTGAAAGTTGAGTATATTCCGGGCTGGCTCGCATCACCAACGATTGATAAATCGCTTGATCGGCAGGGTCATCCGATGTTTTTAACGGGCTGTTATCGCCCATATACCAGACGATGCAGGCTAAACCGGTAAAGGTCCAGGCAACCGTACAAAACCGCTTGAGAAAGTTACCCACTGTAAATCCGAAACGGCCTTCATATTCAGTTTTACCCGCACCACAAACGCCCATAATATGAGGTTGAATGACAATGCCCGCTAATGCTGTCACGGAAAGCATGAAAACATAAAATGGCGTTATGGGTTCTTTTCCTAAAGTTGCAGCAACTTGTGGACTGGCAACCAAATCGAGCATGCCCTGTTTGAGATCTGCCTGTTGATGCAGTTCGCCAAAGCCTCCAATCTGAAAAAAGACAAAAGGCAATAGTAAAAACGAGAATACAATGGTCAGGATTCCCTGGATAAAGTCAGTAATAATCGCCGCGCCCAATCCCCCTGCCATTCCGTAAATCACAAACATGACCGTCACCGCCAGAATCGCGAATTCATAGCCTTGTAATCTTCGTTCGGTAATGTTGATTGAATTTGTCTTCCCGTCCCATTCCGCTGCGGGAACCATGATATTGGCCTGAACTGCTATCTTGTCTAATTCGTTACCGGTCAACGCATCCACCATTTTTCCGGTTCCGAACAGGCCGCCGGCGATGAAAGTAATGGAAATCGCGATCCCGTAGAAGGAATACATAACCGCAGTGGGGCTATTAAATCGCGTCTCGAAAAAATCGGCTGTCGTCAATGCACGCATCCGGCGCATGATAGGAGCAACAAGCCAATAAAAGGGAGTCGCCCATAACCAGAGAAACTGCCACCAGATTCCTGCGAGTCCAGCACGCCACGTTCCAGCAACCACACTAATTGCTTGTTCGCTACTTGTGCCGGAACCAAATGCAAAGAACATCATGAAGACTTTGCCAAACCGGCGGCCTCCCATGAAGAAGTCTGCCATGTCTTTTACTTTTCTGGCCGACCAGAGACCAATGGCAATAATGACCACAAAATACAGCGCCAGGATGACCCAGTCAGCTGTATGAAGCCCTAGCCAGACATTTTTTTCAGCAGCAAGTAGCATAGGTTGACCCTCGAAATGATCAATATTTGATGTTTATGATTCAGAAATCAGACTACCGTGGATTTTCCAAATATGCAAACCTATTGATCTGACAACAAGCTTGTATTTTCTGGAGCGAACATGTATGAGAAGGAGAATTGACTCATTTGCCATGGATGCTTCATGCCTGTAATACCGTTTCTGATTCATGAATTTGAACTAAAAGAGAGCCACGTGACCGTACTTGGCCTGGGGCGGTTCGGAGGGGGGTTGCCACCATAGCGTATCTGGCCAGCAGCGGCGCTCATATAACAGTAATCGACGCCAAATCAGCAGATGAACTGTCTGACTCCCTGCGACAGCTCGCTTCGTATCCCAACATCAAACTCATTCTGGGAACGTCAATTGCACAATTACCTGCAACTGATTTACTGGTCGCTAATCCGGCAATTCCCCCGGACCATTGGCTCTTCAAAAGTGCATTGGATCAGCAGATTCCTGTGACCAGTGAAATCGAACTTTTCTGGCAATTGAACGCTGGCAAAGTCATCGGAATCACTGGTAGTAATGGCAAATCAACGACGGCCGCCATGATTCAAGCCATCATCAACGAATCGGGAGCTCCATGCTGGTTAGGAGGAAATATTGGTGTGAGTCTGCTACCAGTTGTCAGTCAGATTCAGCCAGATGACTGGGTCATTCTCGAACTCAGCAGCTTTCAGCTTGAATCGCTCAATCGTATTCAAGTGAGCCCGCAGATAGGAGTGGTGACCAATTTCAGTCCGAATCATCTCGACTGGCATAAAACGGTAGCGCACTATCGAGCGTCCAAACAAACCATTTTCCGTTGGCAGACAGAACATGATTTTGCCATCATCAATGCCGACGATACCGATCTGCAACGCTGGAATACTTCTGGGAATGTTCTTACATTTGGATCCACTTCCGATTTGCGACCCAATGTGCTGGTAAACGACGATGCGTTTATCATCAGGGAGCAAGAAAGTCGATTCCAGCCTCAGCTCAATGTTCCCGGTATGCACAACCGTATGAATGCGGCAGCGGCGATTGCCGCTTGCCGTGGTGCGGGAATTGATGATACGGCAATGCAAAAGGGATTAGAAGCATTTGCGGGATTGCCGCATCGATTACAATTCATCGGTGAATATCAAAACCGGCGTTTTTATAATGATTCGCTGGCGACGACTCCGGAATCGACCATTTGTGCAATCGTCGCTTTTACTGACTCACCTGTGGTCCTGCTGGCAGGTGGCTCGGACAAAAAAGTTGATCTGAAAGAGATGGCAATGACATTTCTCAAACGAACAAAGGCCACCGCCTTGATGGGAGAAACAGGACCGGTTTTATTCCAATTCGCACGTGACTTAAAATCCCCTGCATGCAATGACGCTTCCGCTTTAATTTCATCGCCACATCAGTCATTTCAGGCAGCCTTTGACTGGGCGTTTCAACAATCTGAACCAGGTGATGTGATTTTGCTTTCGCCAGGTTGTGCCAGCTACGACTGGTTTTCCAGCTTCGAAGAGCGAGGCAATTGCTTTACCGAATTGTTTAAACGTCTCTCCGACTGAAAGATGTTGATTAACCCAATAATGATATTTTATGGGGTTCACCAGCAATCTCCCGCACGTATTGTGGTACCGCATAACCGGGAAGCCGAGTTCGTAATTCACGAATGAGGGCCCTCCCCCTGCTCTTCCAGTACCTCGAAGTGAGCCGCACCAGCGACGCGATCCAGTTGATGCAGATAATAAGGCGTCACTCCAAGATTGATCAATTTTTCAGACAGATTTACCAATACATCAGACGAATCATTGATCCCTTTCAGTAACACCGATTGATTCAGAACTGGTATTCCTGCCTGTAAAAGCTGTTTGATCGCGAGTATTACATCCTCTGCAATTTCATTCGGGTGGTTGGCGTGAATTACCATCCAGGTTGTGATTCCAGATTGGGAGAGCCTTTGAAACGTTTCAATTAAACCGACATGTATTCGATCAGGCAGCACAACTGGCAGACGACTGTGAATACGTAGTCGCCTTACATGCGAAATTTCCAGGATACGTTCGCACAGTTCACGCAGGCGGATGTCTGTCAGCATGAGCGGGTCGCCTCCACTAAGAATGATTTCCTGGATGGATGGATCGGACTGGATTGAATCCCAGACAGGTTCCCAGTCTGCTAATGTGCGTGGTTCATCGCCATAAGGGTAATGTCGACGGAAACAATAGCGGCAATTGATGGCGCAGGTCCCACTCACCATTAAAAGTGCTCTGCCATGATATTTATGCAAGATTCCGGGAGTCGTTCGAACCTGTAAATCGCCGACGGCATCCGGTTTGAATCCAGGAACTGTTTTGTTTTCTGCATCAATGGGCAGAACCTGTTTGAGCAGTGGATCTTCCGGATTGCTCAGTTCCATTCGATTTAAGAAACTGAGAGGGACCATTAATGGAAACAGTTGAACAGTTTGCAGTGCCGGCTCCAGCAGGTTGTCGGGTAGATTTAACCTGCTGATCAGCTCTTTCGGATCGCGGATAGCCTGGGCGAGTGATTTATGCCATGTTGTTTCAGCAATAATGGGTGACATAGACAGGTCATTTCCAAATGGGCAATGCGAGTTGGAATCAGGCGCTTTATTCTCCAATGCCATACTTGAATCAGTGAAATTGCTTTTTCATGCGTAAATATGAGAACAGGCCGCAGGAATTGGCTAACATTCCTCTTCAATCCGTTTGCATCAGATGCAAGATATGTTATTCTCACGCCCTTGGAAACATAACAGAAACGAATTATTCACAACACATTCATTGTCAGAGAAATTGAGCAATGCCACAAATCAGTACAGGCGATTTTCGCAAAGGCGTTAAAGTCATCGTTGAAGGTGATCCTTATGAAATGATCGAAGTCAACTTTGTCAAACCGGGCAAAGGCCAAGCATTATATAAAACGAAACTGCGAAATTTGCTCAAAGGAACAATCCTCGATCGTACCTATAAGAGTGGTGGTGAAAGCCTGGAACAGGCTGATATCCGCAGAGGAGATGGTCAATATCTTTATAAAGATGCGACCGGCCTGCATTTCATGGATAATGAATCGTTTGAGCAATATTCAATCGATGAAGCAGTCTGTGGTAAAGCGGCTGAATATCTTCTCGACGGGGCAATCTGCGGTCTGTTGTTCTGGAATGAGCAGTTGATTGGCATGGATCCACCACAGCAGGTTGTAGTCGAAGTCACATACACCGAACCTGCTGCCAAAGGAAACACAGCGACCAATGTGACGAAGCCCGCTACCATTGAAACGGGAGCCACAGTCAATGTACCTGCCTTCATCAATGTAGGCGAAAAAATCAAAGTGGAAACAGCCACTGGATCCTATGTCGAACGAGTTCGCGAGTAATCAATCGAAAATGACATCACTTTAGAATTCAGATGTGACTCAAACCGGGACGTTTTTGGCTCAATTTCACTGAATAGCCAATGATTGTTCAATTTTTATGAATCTTTTGCATTGATTTCGTGAAACTGAGTGAACTGATATTGAAATATAAACTGGTGCTGTGAAAATACTTGAATAAGCCTTGTACCAGTTTGAATCTGATGTTTTTACGGAAGCTCTCCACTATAATTTGATAATAAAACGACGAGAGTGCTACCATGGATCTCAAGGAGGATTGACATGGACGTCTGGAACCTGATCTTGTATGTCGTTGCGTCACTGTTAGCGTTGAAGTCTCTTGCATCTTTAATGACACACCATAAGAAGGTGGTGGTCCAGCAGCTCGCGATTGAGTATACGCAAGATCTGGCCAAAGACAGAAATAACGCCCCAAAAAATGATGCATCCAGCCAGGAAGTAAATCCTGCTTCTTCTGATCGGGAAGCATCTGCAGCCTAAACTTCACACCGATTGGTGACTGCCTGATTCAGAATGGATCAAATCAATTCTGTTGCGGTCTCATTTTTTGAATTTCATTGAGTAGTTGAATTAGTAAATGCCTCATATTGATCAAACCGACGAATCGAGCCAGGAGCAACACCTTGGTGTTGATACTGCCACTCAATCGGAAGCGACATCCGACCATAACCACAAGCTCTATATAGAAACCGTTGGCTGCCAGATGAATATGCTGGACAGCGAGCTTGTGGTCGCAGATCTTCGAAAACGCGGATATGAACTCACAAAAGACGTCAAAGAGGCAGAAACGATCCTCTTTAATACCTGCAGCGTCAGAGAACATGCCGAGCACAAAATTTACAGTTCGTTAGGCAGACTGCGGTATGGGGCTCGAAAAAACCCGAAAAAAGTCATTGGAGTGATGGGCTGTATGGCCCAGAAAGATCAAAAACTGATTTTTCAAAAAGCCCCCCAGGTCGACTTTGTGGTAGGCACAGGTCAACTTGCGCAAGTGTCTCAGCTCATCGATAAAGCGCGGATCCATCACAGTCAAAATCAACGCAGCCGTGAACTCGCCGTGGGACTGGGACGCAAAGACGGAAAACATATTGAAATCACAAATAGTTTCCAGAGCTATGACCCGCTGCGCGATCCGGAAATGCGTCCTTCACCTTACCAGGCGTTTGTACGAATCATGATTGGCTGTGATAAGTTCTGTTCCTATTGTGTTGTTCCTTCAACCAGAGGTCCGGAGCAAAGTCGCTCTCCTCGCGAGATTGCATCCGAAGTCAAAGTCCTCGCCGGACAGGGAGTCAAGGAAGTCACCTTTCTGGGACAGACCGTCAACAGCTACAAACATACCCAAGATGGCAAACTGTTTCGCTTGTCAGATTTGCTCCATCTCACACACGAGATTGAGGGCATCGAACGGCTCAAGTTCGTCACGAGCTATCCTAAAGACATGACCAATGATTTACTGGAAGCAATCCGGGATCTGCCCAAGGCCACTCACTATTTGCACGTGCCTTTACAACATGGTTGCAATGACGTTTTGAAATATATGAAACGGGGATACACGGTCGAAGATTACCGGGATATGATGCAGCGAATTAATGACATTCTACCGGGCTGTTCTGTTTCCAGTGACTTTATCGTGGGGCATCCTGGTGAAACAGAAGAGTCACACCAGAAAAGCCTGGAGTCCATTCGAGAATTTCGCTTTAAAAACAGCTTTATTTTCAAGTATAGTGAACGCCCCGGTACAAAGGCAGCAGAACGATTCCCTGATGAGATTCCCGACGAAGTCAAAAAGCGTCGCAATAATGAAATGTTAAAAGTGCAGAACGAGATTAGCGAAGAGGATAATGCAAAGTTTATTGGGAAACAGGTTGAAGTATTGGTAGAAGGCCCCAGTAAATCAGCACTAAAAGCACATGAATCCTCAAGTGATACTCTGGCAGAGCAATTAATGGGTAGATCAAACTGTGATCGTATTGTTGTCTTTGATGGAAATCCACGCTTAGCGGGCACGTTGGCTCATGTCGAAGTATTTGATGTCACACCAACGACTTTGATCGGATCAATCATCACGAAGGAATTTCAACATAACCCTGGTTCAGCGCTTCCGATATTGCAGTAAATTACTTTACTTAAAACTTATTATGAGTCCAGCAATCCCCTGAGCGCATTCTCTAAGGTAGCGTATTGAAATTGATAGCCTGTTTCCAACAACTTTTGTGGAACGACCCGTGCACTACTCAAGATCAAAGCCTGCCCCATTTCACCCAACAAAGCATTAATTCCCCAGGCTGGAACAGGTAAACAAGTTGGCCGAGACACCACTTTTCCGAAGGTTTTGGTAAAGTCAAAGTTGGTGACTTCATCCGGAGCAACAAAATTGATCGGGCCTTTCAGCTCTTCATTTTTCAGGCAGAATTGAATGGCATTAATCACATCTGGTAATGCAATCCAACTCCAGTATTGTGATCCACGCCCCACCTTTCCACCCAATCCCAGTTTGAATGGAGTCTGCATTTTTGCAAGCGCTCCTCCCTGTTTATCAAGTACCATACCCAACCGCATATTCACCACACGGATTCCAGCCTCTCTGGCAGGCAGGGTTGCATTCTCCCACGCTTCACATACATCTGCCAGAAATCCCTGGCCCCGCAAGCTGGATTCATCGAGCCGTTCGTCTGAGCGATCTCCATAAAAACCTATAGCAGAAGCACACAAAAATACTCGAGGTGGATTTTCCAGTGAAGCCATCGTCTTTGCCAGTAGTTGAGTCGATTGGACACGGCTGTTGAAAATCGACTCTTTGACACGGGATGACCATCGTTTTTCTACAATACTAACCCCACCCAGGTGAATTACTGCGTCGACACCAGAAAAGATATCATCGGGCAAGCAGTCATCACCGGGATTCCAAATTATGGTATTCGCAGAGTCTCCAGTCGATTTTCTTCTAACAAGCCGAACAATTTCACATCCAGGATCTGCTTGTAGTTTCTGGCATAATTGTGTTCCAACCAGCCCCGAACTGCCTGAGATTAATAGTTTCATCTGAAGTCTTTTCCGTAAAGTGAATTCTCGCTACTATAAATTGAAACACTTATAGCATTTGATATCAATACAATTTCTCTAAACAAGATCAATTACGAAATTATGGATCGTTCAAACATTCGGAACATGCTGATACAAACATTTGAAGATTTTCGAATGACGCGCAGTGAGCGATCAGCACTCAATCAGATTTTCTCACATATTACGCTGAGTGACCAAAATCTTTCTCTGATCCGAAATGAAGCTTTCCAAATCTTTCGTGAGTATAAACCAGCGCTGCCAGATGATGAAGACTGTTTGAACTGGCTGGAAGATGTCATGAAAATCCTGGCAAATTCAAAGAATAATGGTGAATCTCTGAAATCGGAAGCGTTATTCAGTCCCAACGATGATTGTTCTCATCGCATCTGCCGGTTAATAGCATCTGCCAGAAAACAGGTCGACATCTGTGTTTTCACAATCACTGATGATCGGGTAACGCGTGCGATTCGAGATGCCCACCAGCGGCATGTTCAAATTCGTATTATATCTGATAATGACAAATCGTTCGACCTGGGTTCGGATATCGAACAACTCTCGCAAGCAGGAATTCCTGTGCGAATTGATAAAACCGATTATCATATGCATCATAAATTTGCATTATTTGATTCTGAATTTATGATGACTGGAAGTTATAACTGGACTCGCAGTGCATCAAAAAACAATTCAGAGAACCTGATTATCACCAATGATCCTGAATTATTAATTCGTTTTGAGTCAGAATTTGAAAAGCTATGGAACGAATTTGCAACATAAAATACTTATCGAAAATCGTGTAGTGCCATTTCTATCACAAGACAAATGAAAGAACCAGCAGAGATGAAAACGGTCTATTTAATTCGATATACGATTTTAATCATCACCGTTTTGCTATTCAGTCTGGTGACTGCTAAAGCACAGGAAAATTCAAAGTCACCTAATGTGCTTGTCATTCTGGTAGATGACCTCGGATACGGAGATCTGAGTAGTTATGGCGCTCAAGATCTGAAAACACCCCATATCGACAAGTTAATTGATCGAGGCATGAAATTTACTAATTTTTATGCAAACTGCCCTGTTTGCTCTCCAACCAGGGCGGCATTGCTGACAGGACGCTATCAGGATCTGGTCGGAGTGCCTGGAGTCATTCGGACTCACCCTGAAAACAGCTGGGGCTATTTCTTGCCGTCCGCTAAGACTCTCGCAAATTTATATCAAAGGGCAGGATACCAGACCGCCATCATTGGGAAATGGCATCTGGGACTCGAATCGCCGAACCGACCATCCGACCGTGGATTTACACTTTTTCGGGGTTTCCTGGGTGACATGATGGATGATTATTACCAGCATCGTCGGCACAATATCAATTACATGCGATTTAATCAGACTACGATTGATCCCAAAGGCCATGCCACTGATTTGTTTTCAGATTGGAGTATTGAATATTTGAAACAACAGGCGTCATCAAGAAAGCCATTTTTCTTATACCTGGCTTATAATGCACCTCATACACCGATTCAACCTCCCGAAGAATGGGTTAAAAAAGTAAAAGACCGCGAACCTGGCATCGCACTCAAACGGGCAAAACTGGTTGCTTTAATAGAGCATTTGGATGCTGGCATTGGAAAGGTCATTCACACCTTGGATCAAACGGGGCTCAGTGAAAATACAGTGATTGTTTTCAGCTCCGACAATGGCGGGCAACTGAACGTTGGTGCTAATAATGGTAAGTTGCGTGATGGGAAACAGAGTATGTATGAAGGAGGTCTGAAAGTTCCCACTGGCATTGTCTGGAAAAATCGAATTGAGGCACACTCCCAAACCGATTTTATGGCGATGAGTATGGACTTGTTTCCGACTCTCTGTGAGGCAACCGGCATTGCCGTTCCGTCAGGTCTGGATGGAGTCAGTTTTTTATCGACTTTGGAAGGAAAATCACAGCCTCCCTTACGAAAGAACTGGTTTTTCCGTAGACGTGAAGGAGGAAACCGTTACGGTGGAAAAACGATTGAAGCGATTCGAAGCGGTGATTGGAAATTATTGCAAAACAGTCCCTTTGCGCCGCTGGAACTTTATGATTTGAAATCAGACCCCCTTGAATCCAAGAATCTCGCAAACATCAATCGAAAAAAATTCAATCAACTTTCCGTGTTACTTCGAGCAGAGATCCAGCGCTATGGGTCTGTTCCGTGGCAAAAACCTGATGTTGCCCTGCAACCTTAATTGAATGTATCTGATATGTGAGTCAATACGGAAATACAATCTTTACTTGTAAATCACACTGCCTCTCAGGTTTGACTCAAGATCTTCAATCGTTTGAGTTTTGATTGCCGTACCATAAAGGAATATTTTTTTTAACTGCGGGAAACGCGTTAATTTACTGACACCTTCATCGGTTACTCGCGTATAAGCAATTTCCAGTGAGCGTAATTTCGGTAAATCAGTAATCGTTGCTAAACCTTTATTATTCAGATTCGTTCCATGTAAATTCAAAGATTCCAAATATGGTAAATTGGAAATTTTCTTCATGTCAATGTTTTTGATTTTCGCATCCGTTAAGTCAATTTCTCGTATCGCAAAATCATGTTCCGGGATCTTGTCAGATGAGTCAATCGGCAGATCGCTGCCGGTTTGGATGACCTTGCCGCCTGCTGACAGGACATATTCGGTAGCAGATCGGCTGTTAGGATCGCTTTTCCCTCCGCATCCTGCGGTGAGCAGGATCCCGATAACAAAGCAACCGATAAAAGAACGTCTTGAATCGATCCGCTGTACAATAATTTTCATGGGGTTTACAGTTTCTTGAAGAGTCACTCATTTCTTTCCGGAATTGGATAGCAGATCACGTTTCATAAGATCTATAATCAAAGCCTGCTTTGATATTATTATCATAAACAGTTTTTCTGGCGCTGTGAAGCAGATTTGATTCTTCTCAGCGTATGTTTAACAAAGTACCTTGCCCCATGACGACATCGGTTGATCATCATAATTCACTATCGGATGAAACGCACCCTGCTTGTGTTAATCAGGATATATTACTCAAAGAATGTCAGATACAACATGTAAGAAGGTCTGGCCCTGGCGGGCAACATCGTAACAAAGTGGAAACAGGCGTCGTCATCAAACATCTTCCAACAGGAATCATGGGGGAAGCATCTGAAAAGCGTCAACAGGGACGGAATCGATCAGTCGCTTTATTTCGACTGCGTGTCAATCTCGCAGTCGAATATCGAATAACAGATCATCCTGAGACGCCAAGCCTCTTATGGCAAGGAAGACTAAAAAACGGGACAATCAAAGTGAATTCAGAACATGATGAATTCCCGGCATTATTAGCAGAGGCTGTTGACGCTGTGACTCATTTTCATTTTGATATCAAGCCAACAAGCGAATATCTGCGATGTTCTTCGTCGCAACTGGTTAAATTTTTCAAAAAAGAGGCACGCGCCTTCGCTTTGATAAATCAAAGACGCCAGCTTGCTGGATTACATATTTTAAAGTGATTTCCATTCCTGGAACCTGGTTGTGTTTGTGAGATTATTAATTACACATCTTTTCGCCATGGATCTTTTTAATCTGACTGCTAAAATGGAAGTAACACGACCAGACCAAACCTTTGCTGCATTGACAGTATCTTGTGTTGCTGAAAAACATCTAATAATCCATGAATAAATTCTTTACTGAATTATGGCGAAAACGATTGGATTGTCGCTCGGGATTTTTTTTAATTCTTGCCGGCAGTTTGATTCTCGCATATACTTTTCAGGCCCCACGCACTCTGGGCCAAATGCATCACAACCTGCCATTAATCATCCGCGTTGTCAGTGGTGGCGTGATATTGGGCGGGCTCTATCAGATTCTCCTGGCGATTTTTCCCGCATTACAACGATATCATGTGAAACGTATTGGTCGGAACCGTGTTTCACTTCCACGAGACGGTCTGGTTTATTTGTTAATCATGACGATTCTTTTTGTAGGATCGATTCTTTCTCGTGAAAACATGTTGATGCTCGTCTTTGCCATGATGATCGGACCGTTCGTTTTAAATGGCTGGATTACTTACAGCATGTTAAAAAAAATTCAGTTAAAACGAATCATTCCTCAAAGAGTGATGGCAGGAGAAACGTTCACAGCGGAAATCATCTTCAACAATAACAAACGACTCATTGCCGCTTATCTCATGGAAATCGAGGACTTTATTTCAAATCGAAATGATCAGCTGGAAGCTTCTCTTGTATTTCGAAGAGTAGGACCAAGGGAACAACGATCGGCACACTACTACGCCAAGCTAATGCACCGGGGAATCTATGAATTTGGTCCACTGCACGTTTCAACCCGGTATCCACTCGGACTGGTAAAACGAGGAACTGTGTTTTCTGAATATAGTGAAATCATCGTTCATCCTCAAATTGGAAAACTAAGTTCTCAGTGGGCAGACGATCTGTTCTCAATTTCAGAGATGGCACAACAAAACAGGAACCAGCGTGGTGTTTTTGATGATGAGTTTAATCATATCCGTGAATATCGAAATGGAGACAGCCAGCGTGCGATTCACTGGAGAAGCTCTGCCCGACAAGGTGAGTTGATGGTTCGAGAATATCATCAAAACCGCAACTATGATCTGGTGATTGGTTTGGATTTACACCAGACCACAAAAACAGCCAAGAATCAATCCGAACGTGTTGAGTGGGCGATCAGTTTTGTCGCTACCATTTGTAAAGAACACATGAGAAACAGTCGTGATACTAAATTGACATTAGTCTCGCAAGGTAAAGTACTGGAAGTTCTCGAAGTCAGCATTGGTTCGATGGGTCTGGAATATTTATTGGATTTCCTCGCAACTCTACAACCGGGAAAAGTCAATACGGACAAAGAGTTTACAAAAACGATTTCACAAGCAACATCTTCACGTTCACGCACTGTCATCATCACCACCAGAAAGGAATCTGATGCTCCAGTTAACAATCGATTCAGTACGCAAGCAGAGGAACAAGACTTAAAAATTAATGGACAATGTAGAACAATTGAAGCAGATCCTGAAACCATTTCCCGCTGGTTATTTCTGGAATCAAGTTAATCGTGTTTTTTTTCGTACGAATCAGTAATTGAGAATATATCTTGAATTTGACACTCACATTTCAATTTAGTATTTATCTGCTTGTCGCTTTATCCAGCATTTTATTCATGATGGCTGAAGGCAGCATTTTCCCACAGCTGGTAACGATTCCACTTGGCTTGATCACTCTGTTCTTCACTGATCGCTGGGAGAAAATCAGTTTGAGCCCCCTCTGGGCTAATGTATTCGGCCTGGTGGCGTTTCTGGTTGTCTGTGCCGAATTTTTTTCTGATATTGAAGGCCGCTTACTTTCCGGAGCCCACTTTTTAGTCTATCTGACCTGGATTATTCTCTTACAAAAGAAAAGTGATACTCAATACTGGTGGCTTTGTGCGTTGGGTTTTCTACAGATCGCCGTTGGTTCGGTACTCACAGAATCAGGTTACTACGGTATTTTGCTGGTCATCTATTTGTTTTTAGCAATTTGGACACTCTCCGTATTTTCGCTTTACCGTACACGAAATACATTTTTGCAGCAAAAATCGCTAACGGTGATCCCAGGATTAACAACAGAAATAAAAGCAGCCGTTTCACCGTTTCAGCGACAGAGTCAGGTACACGGTGGAATACAAACAGAACAACACCGCCACTGGCTCACACGCGGTATTATCTGGTCGTCAATCAGCTATTCAATCAGTGCTCTTTTTATATCGATGTGTTTCTTTTTGCTGATCCCGCGGATATGGATAAACCGTTCCGCATTCAGTAACGAAGCACTCGCAGCTACCAGTCAACTCTCGTTGGCTTCAGTGAAAAAGTACAGCTCGGTGAAATGGGAGAAATTCTTGAAAGCTCTGAGCGTGTATTGGAGCTTTCCATTTATGACAATGAAACCGATGAACCAGTTCCTGTAACAGAGTTTGTTCGAAAATTTGGATTTGATGAACCACTATTTCGCGGTGCGGTCCTTTCAAAATATAAAAATGGCAGTTGGAGCAGAGAGAAAAGAAATTCCCGCTGGAGACTCTACACGGAGAAAGAACTTGACAATAAAGCGCTCTACCGCCAGGAAATCGCACTGGAATCCATTGGAACAAATATTTTATTCATGATGCCCCCTTTTGTGGGAATGGATATGATTTCCGAAACAGAAAATCGTTTAAACACAGAAACTCTGGAGGTACTACAAACGGCAGAATCAAATCCAAATGGAATTACCAAGTACAATACATATACTGCAAAAGACGCATCAAAAAATATTGAATTTGATCAACCAGGTAACAAGCAAAAATACTTGAACTTGCCGCGACGTGAATTGCAAAAATTAATACAGTACACTAAAGAATTAATGGCATCGCACCCGGAACTGCAATCGAATAGCGAGAAAGCCCGGTTTCTTGAAGCATATTTGCGTGACTCTGGAGAATTCAGCTATACGCTTAACATGTCGATTCAAGACCCAACCATCGATCCTGTTGAAGACTTTCTATTTAACAGAAAATCCGGACATTGTGAGTATTACGCATCTGCGCTGGCATTAATGCTGAGAGCCATTGATATCCCCACACGGGTTATCAGTGGTTTTAAAGGCTGTGAGGAGAAAATGCTCTCGAACCGCATCGAAGTTCAACAACGGTTCGCTCATTCCTGGGTAGAAGCTTTTCTGGATCAGCACTGGGAAACACTGGATGCGACACCGGCACTACAACGCGCAGAAATCGTTGCAAAAAATGCCCCTTCATTCAGTAGCTGGAACGGTCTCTCCAAAATGATGTCTCAATTTTGGTCTGATTATGTGATTGGCGTTTCCATTCAGCGACAAAGGCAGGCTTTCTATAACCCGATTCTAAATGCAGGGAAAAGCTTACATCATAAATTACTCGACCTTCGGTCCTTACTGGTTGGGTCAGCAGAATCAGCCCAACGTTTTTTAATGAATCCTCGTCGCTGGTTCAGTTGGGAAGGAGGCGCTGCTGTGTTTATTATTGCAGGCTTGATTTTAGGATTAAAATGGCTGATTATGACCCCTATAAAACTGTCCACGATTACTGTTCCGGCAAAAATCAAAACAAAAAAATGCTCTTCACTCTGCCGACGTCGCATTTTATGAGAAATTTCGCTCGTTGCTCGCTAAAAAAGGTCTCGTTCGTCACCATGCGGAAACTCAAAAAGAGTTTTCAGATCATGTTGAAATCGAATTAAATTCAGAATTGACTCAGGCACATATTAATGATTATCCCGATTTATTTGCAAAACTATTCTACAAAGTAAGATATGGCAATCATCAGCTGGGGTCACAAGAATCGATTGAGGTTCTACAAAAACTGACGACGCTCGAATCTGTATTGTTTAAAGAAAAAGAAACACAAGATTGAACTGCAGTCATTAATTCGAGTCTCGTAAACGTGGATCAGAGGCTTCCTGCAAACCTTCTCCGATCAGATTGTAAGCCAGAACTGCCAGGAATATTGCAATGCCGGGAAAGACAATCAGCCACCACATCTGTAAGTTCTGACGTCCCAGATTGAGCAGAGTTCCCCAGCTGGGATTTGGAGGTGGCGCGCCAAATCCCAGAAAGCTCAGCCCACTTTCGATCAAAATGGCAGCAGCAATTCCAAAGGTGATCGGGACAAGCACGAGGCGCCAACGAGTTCGGCAGAATATATCGGAATATAATTCGAAATTGTCCGACCCCTGTCGTTTTTGCTGCCAGAACAAAATCACTTTCACGCAGTTTCATAAACTCGGCACGTGCGAGTCGGGCAATTCCTGTCCAGCCGGTACAACCAATGATGGCCATCATATGCCAGATCGTTGGGTTATCAATGATGGCTATAATGGCAAGAATCAGGATTAAGGTAGGAATACACATGACGACTTCGATCAGTCGGCTGAGCCCCATATCAATCCATTTTCCATAAAAACCTGCCAAGGCTCCTACAAGAATTCCAATGACCCCGGCAATTCCCATTGATACAAACCCAACCAGAAGTGCGATGGTTGTTCCATGTACCATTTGGGCGAAGACATCGACTCCCCGCTGGTCTGTGCCAAACCAGTTTCGCCGACTGGGAGCCCCTTTTTCCTGAGTTGGATTGCCTGGCAGATCTTTCCACTCTTTGTTGTACACACGACGGTAGGGATCCTGGTACACCAAAGGCCAGATGGCCCAGCTATCAGGGTCTTTCTTTTTCAAGTTTTTAGGAAAACGATTACGAAATCGATCCTTTTGAAAAATAGGATTTTCCCATTGGCGTCGAAAATAACCTAATGCCGGAAAATAGATATGGCCTTTGTATTTACAAATAATCGGCTTCGTTCCGGCTATTGCAGGTGCAAAGACCGCAACAAATCCTAAAAAGCAGATATACAATAGTGCCAGCATGGCCATTTTTCGTCCCTTGAACCTTTGCCAGGTTTCGACCCAGAAACTCGGGGACTTTTTTACTTTTGTCACTTCACAGGAAGCATTTGTTTTTGTTTCAGCTGGTTCTTGCATAATGATTTAAAGACTCAAATCAGGAATTCAGTAAAATCAGGACTCGTGAAATAAGGAACAAACCTAATGGTCCGCAATTTTAACACGTGGATCTGCCAACGCATAAAAAATATCGGCCAGGAGCTGACCCGCTAAGGTCAAAATGGAAAACATTAACGTGAGTCCCATAATTGTGGGGTAGTCTCTTTCAAGAATTGATTCAAAGTAGAGTTGTCCCATACCAGGCCAACTGAAAATCTGTTCGATGATGACAGAACCTCCTAATAATGAAGGCAGTGTTAAACCAATCAGAGTGACTAAGGGAATGAAGGTATTTCGGAAGGCATGCTTGACCAGTACATTTACGGGTCCCAACCCTTTGGCGCGCGCCGTACGAATGTAATCCTGTCTCAACACTTCTTGCATATTGGCACGAATAAAACGACTATAATATGCCAGACTTCCGTACGTGTAGCAAATCACTGGCATCAAAGCATGTTTGAAGATATCCCAGACTTGTTGAGTCGAAGTCAGTGTATCGTAATTATCACTCTTCATTCCATAGAGTGGCAGCCAACCCAACTTATTAGCCAGATAGATCTGCAGAAATAACGCTGCGACAAAGCTCGGAAATGAGTAGAGCATGTAAAGTATAGTTCCCATGATCCTTTCATCGAGTTTGCCCTGTCTTGCAGAAGAGTACAGCCCCATGGGGATTGCTAACAGGTAAGTGATGAGTAAGGAAGTGACCGACAAAATCAAAGTTGGTCCCATGCGCTCCCTGATCAGACGTGCGACTGGCTGTTTTCGAGAAATAGAGCGTCCAAAGTCTAACCTCACCACATTTCCAACCCATAATACATAGGCTTCTGGCCACGGTTTATTCAGTCCGTACGATTCCTCCAGACGTTCTATGTCGGCAGGACTCATCTCTTTACCAGGATCAGAGGTGGCTAAATCATTCGAGATGGGAGTCCCCGGCATGTTGCGGATCAAACCGAAAATGATAAACGTAATCAGTGTAAGAGTAATCAAGCCGATAAAGAGCCTACGCACCAAATAGCTGAACATGCTTTTCAATCAATCCATTAACAGAATCAATATAAATAATAAAACGATCCCGCCTTTAAGCTGACGTGCATTCCGTTGAGACAGAATGAGCAGAAAGTCACAGGCTATTGCTTAACAGGCTTCCATAAGCTGCTAAATCCGGGGCCATACCCGTAGGGACCGCGTGGACTGAAAACATAGCCTCGCAAGTCTTTATTGAAACCATAGAATGAATTTCGAAAATAGAGCCATGTATAAGGCTGATCTTCATAGAGGATTTGATGAATCTTTCCATAGATTTTGGCACGCTTTTCAGTGTCAAACTCACGACGCCCTTCTTCAAATAGTTTATCAACTTCTGAATTTGAATATTCTCCATAATTACGTCCCGCGCCGGTTTTCCATAAATTGATGGATGTATCTGGATCAGTACCGGTTCCCCATCCACCGAACATGGCCTGAAATTTATGAGTCCGCGCTCTGTCCTGCATCACTGTAAACTCAGTTGGTTTGACATCGCATAAAATTCCAATTTGTTCCAGGTTCTCCTTGAGTAACGTACAAATGGAAAGTGATAAAGGCCGATTAGCAGTCATGATGGTAAACCGAAACGGTATAATTTTCCCGCCAAATTTTTTATCGCGAATTCCATCTCCGTCGTGGTCGATCCAACCTGCTGCATCGAGCAGGTCTTCTGCCTTATCCAAATTCTGCTGATAGGGCTTCGTCATCGGTTTGGGAGACATCCAGGCCGTTTCATGATAGATGCCGGTACAAGGTTGATATAAACCATAGCAGAGTTCATCCAGCATCTCTTTATGATTAAAAGCATACGACATTGCCTGACGTACTTTTTTGTCTTGAAAAAATAATGTTTTGCAATTCCAGCCGAAGTAAAAATAAACCCATTCCAGCCCATTTGCTTTAGTACAGGTTTCGTAAAATTCATCGTTATTTGTCTGGGTTTTCCAGAGTTCCGGGTTGAGTGCCATTTCATCGATATTGCCTTTCTTCAAGGCAAGTAACGCTGTATTGGGGTCTTTGATAATTCGTAAACGAACACGCTCAAAGTAAGGTCTGTTGCGAACCTGTTTCCCATTCTGCATGTACCAGCTTTCCCGACGTCTGAGAATGATTTCCTGTCCCCGGACTCGTTTCTCCAACAGGTAAGGACCGCCAGTGACAGGATTGTTTTCATATTTCACATGATATTTACTGTCTTGCAGGGTCGGGTCAGTTTCCAGTTCTTTTTCATAAATGTGTTTGGGGATAATCGGAAAGTTGAGATTCCAGACATTGGTTGGCAGTGATTCTTTGTGGAAAAAGACTAGCGTCTGATCATCATAGGCCTCTATCCATTTAAGCTGGTCAGTACCAGACCTGACAGCGGGTACAGGAACTTTCGGGTTCATAATTGTCTTGAACGTAAAGACAATGTCATGTGCCGTAATGGGTACTCCGTCAGACCAGGTTAGATCATCTCGGAGGATCACTTTGTCGTAAAGTTTGTCTTTACTGGTTTCCCAGGAAACAACAGTGTCTGCTACCGCAAACGGTATGAAGTTCCAGTCAAAGCTGAATAAACCAAAACCGGTCAGTGAGGAGACTTCAAATTCCACCGCGGAACTACCCATGATAGGATTGGAACTTTTCATATCCGCGCCCACATGACGATTGATATCGGCCCCCCAATCGACTTCTTCATCATTTTTTGGAAGCCGACCTAATGCGCTCAAGATTTTTGCATTTTGTTCCTGGTTTGTATTTTTCAGTTTCAGTGCTTCAGATACGCTTACTGATTGCTTTTCTTTGCTTTGTCGTTTTCTTAACAGCTCTAAACTGTCTAATACAGGTTGTTTTTCCCATTCTACCCTCGCATCCAAATCGGCAAGCGCAGGAGCATCAAATGGTTTTAACAATGGTTCTTCCGATTTGGATGCAGAATCTGTAGTCTTTGAAGGTTCTGAATCTGATGTTGAAGCAGACTCTGAATTTGAATCAGCGCCAACCTTTTCAGCATTTTCTTCATCCACATTACTTGCGGGAGGACCAGGACAACCTGTAAGAAAAAAAGAGAGACAAACAGTCAACAGCAGCGAATTCAGGCGGGGAACTAGATACATGGATATTCCTTCAATTTACTCCATTGCAAAGTCGGAAAAATCACGCTTTGGCCAAGCTCGTATCTCTCGACGAACAATGCCAAAGTACTTGAGTTACTGATGTTAGATTGTGGCAGACTGACCGGAATAGAACAAGGCTGATTTTGGTTTTAAACGCAAGATGCGTTTAGACTTATCATCAACCAAAATCAGCCTTGTAGGAATCTGCAGGTGATCTCTGCTTCGACCTGAAGTCGTTTTCAAGCCTTTCTGTTACTGGAAAACACCGACCCAGTAATATTGGCCATTAATGACCATGTAGCCAAAGCCTGCCTGTGTTCCGGTCAGCATGATGGAGTGGTGAGCTGGCGACGCAATCCAGCCATTCACCGCTGCTTCTGCAGAAGAAGGTCCTTGGAAGATAATTTCTGGCCAAGGTAAATTACTATGCTGATAATATCCGGTTTCTGCCATCCACTTTGCATGCTCTTGTGCTCTGAGACACATCTGAGTATTCAAAGTCAGTGCTGACATGCCATTTCTAGCACGTTCTTCATTGTGAAGCTTCAACAATTTCTGAATAGTGGGATGTTTTATCAGCCAATCGTTCTCCCCCTTCTTTTTTGTTTCTTCCGATGAAACGGGTTGACTGAGCAACAAACAAAAAGTAGACTTGCTAAAACGACTCTCCATGCTGGTTTTATTGCCATGATCTTTTTCCTAATCTCTCCGTATGGGTCATTAAAATACTACGTCGGCATAAAGTTTGCCGGTTCCGTAGAATACGAAAAGAAGAGTAGCAGCGACAATTCCGCAAGTCTACTGTACAAAAAGCGGAATATCCCATTCCTAAATCATATAAACAAATCCATATATCAACAATCAATCACGCATTAAAGCCTGTTTTCTCCTATGTTCAATCCGTTTCTTTATTTGCATCCGATCATCAGTGGGAACAGAATTAATCAGGTTTCTTGTATACTCATCTCGCGGCGTTTGATAGATCATTTCCGATGGCCCAATTTCTATCAGTTTTCCCTTGTTCATGACCGCCATCATATCTGACATGAACTTGACGACACTCAAATCATGGCTGATGAAAATATAAGTCAGGTTGTGTTGTTCTTGCAGATCTTTCAATAGATTTAAAACTTGTGCCTGCACGGAAACATCCAACGCAGAAACAGACTCATCACAAATGATAAATTCCGGTTCGACGGCCAAAGCGCGGGCAATCGAAATTCTTTGACGCTGCCCTCCAGAAAATTCATGGGGATAACGATCCAGATACTCACTCGGCAACCCTACTTCTTCCAGTAACGCCGCGGCTCGGTTACGTCGGTCCTGTTTCGAATTCCCCAAATTATGAGCCACCATGGATTCCGTTATGATAGTGGATACCATCATGCGTGGATTAAGTGAACTATAGGGATCCTGGAAAATAATTTGTACCTTACGCCGAAAGGGCTTTAATTCCCGACGACTCATGTGAGCGAGATCATTTCCTTCCAGTAAAATCTTTCCATCAGTGACTGGTGCGAGACCTACAATCGCTTTTCCAGTCGTGGTTTTGCCGCAACCAGACTCTCCTACCAGGCCCAACGTCTGGCCTCGATAAATATTCATGGAAATACCATCAACGGCTTTGACATGATCGACTGTGCGTCTCAGAATTCCACTTTTTATGGGATAGTAAACCTGGAGTTGATCCAGGCTTAAAATCGGCTCTTCTCCCTCTTTAACAAAAGCAGATTCAGGAAGGTCTTTGACTTCATCCCAGCGATAACCAATTCTTTCGAGTTCTGATCGGGGGGGTAATAATCGTTGACGTCCAACAGATGTGCGTTTAAGAAACTGTTCTTCATCAAAACTAATTTCTTGAATTTGATATTCACCCGTTTCGGCCTCTTCGATTTTCATAAAATCGCTGACAGTCGGAAGCCGCTTGTAGGAAGTATCCAGTGCAGGTCGGCATGCCAATAAGCCTTTGGTATAGGGATGCTCCGGATTTTCGAAAATCTCTAATACTGACTTATATTCAACTAATTTACCTCGGAACATGACAGCAACATCATCTGCGATTTCAGCTATGACACCTAAGTCATGAGTAATAAACAAAACAGACATGCCGCGTTCATCACGTAATTTTCGAATCAAATCTAATATTTGAGCCTGAATTGTTACGTCGAGTGCTGTAGTAGGTTCATCTGCAATCAGTAACTCAGGGTTACAACTTAAAGCCATTGCAATCATCACACGCTGCTTCTGGCCGCCGGACATCTCATGTGGAAAACTCGAAAATCTTCGTTCCGGATCTAAAATTCCTACTTCATGAAATAGTTCAATCGTTCTCTGTTTTGCTTCAACAGAACTGACATTCTGGTGTAGCGTAATGGCTTCCATTACCTGCTTTCCTACACGAAAAACCGGATTTAATGAAGTGCCCGGTTCTTGAAATATCATACTGATTTCACTGCCACGAATGCCTCTCATTGCGGGATCGGACAGTTTTACCAGATCTTTTCCCAGGAAGGAAATCGACCCTGCGTCGATATTGGCAGCAGCATCAGGCAGCAACTTCATGATTGAAAGTGAAGTCACTGATTTCCCTGATCCGGATTCACCAACTAAGCCCAGGGTTTTGCCTTTTTCAATTTTAATTGTCAAATCTTCGACCGCTTTGACAATACCGCGACTTGTATGAAAGTAGGTTTTTAACCCTTGAATATCGAGTAAGGCAGTTGTGTCAGACATAGTGATTTCTCTTATCGTCGATTTCAAAATAAACTGGAATCCTGGGAGAGTTCAGAATTCATTTCTTACACTTTTGTATTTCTGAAAGTGATTTGCGTATAATAGCGAAAGTTCTGTGAGATGGGAGAGGAAATCCTTTAAACCTGACGATTGGAAAAAAATGAACAAAACTGTTTTCAACTGGAGTACGCCAGTCCTCCGTTATCTTATGCGACTCGTCGCCATTTTGCTGGTTACTGATGGATTCGTCACAGCCGAGGAGATCCCTTTTCCCAAAATTTTGACTCATTTTGCCCCATACCAGAACAATCCCATCTTTGAAGCAGAAGGCCCTGGTCACTGGGATGTCAAAATACGTGAGCGCGGCTGGATTCTCAAGGAAGGTGAACTCTATCACATGTGGTTTACCGGCTATGACGGAACGCGGTCTGGACTGAAAATGCTGGGTTACGCTAATTCCTGTGACGGAATTCATTGGACCCGTTCGCCTTGCAATCCTGTGTACAAACAACATTGGGTGGAAGATATGATGGTTGTCAAACAAGGTGATACTTATCATATGTTTGCAGAAGGGAAAAATGATGTTGCACAGCGTCTGATTTCAACTGATGCCATTAATTGGAAGCGAGTTGGTGCGCTGGAAGTCAGATTGGCGAACGGCTCTCCCATTCCTGAAGGTCCCTACGGAACTCCGGTCGTCTGGCTCGAAAATGGAAAATGGTTTCTATTTTATGAAAGACGAGATGCCGGAATCTGGCTGGCAAGTTCCCCCGATTTGAAAATCTGGACAAACTTGAACCATGATCAGCCGGTTATGCAACCGGGACCCGATTCTTATGACAAGAAGATGATCGCAATGAACCAGATCCTGAAATACCAGGGAATTTATTACATGATTTATCATGGAACCGCTGCAGCTCAAAAACCTTCATTATGGACAACAAATATTGCCGCATCGAAAGATATGCTGCATTGGGTCAAGTATTCGGGAAATCCACTCACAACACCTGAAGCAAATCAATCTAGTGGTATTCTCATTCGAGACGGCAAACGTTTTCGATTATACACGATGCATAATCAGGTTGATCTCCACTTACCTCAGGAACACTGAGTTCCAACTCGGACAGGACGCACTTTTAATGAGCAAGTCGCCTGCATTCACCCAACCTGGTTCGATGCCTTTCAATCTCTCTCTGAAAACATCGGAACGTTTTCCAGCGCTCTCTATTCTCATCAGCCTGTCATTGGGAATTCTATTTGATTCTTACGTTCCACTCAAATTGTATATCTGGATCTTCCTCAGTATCGTTTTATCAATTTCCTGGATCATAAGTTATCAGTCCCGTTGGAATTCCTGTTCCACGGTAATCCTGTTGCTTCTGGCCAGTTGCCTGGGAGGTCTGAGACATCATGAATTCTGGAATTGTCACGCTCCCAACCACATAACACAAATCCTGCAAAAAGATGACCAGACAGAACCAAATAGTCAACTCATAAGAGTAGCCGGAGTCATTATCACGGAACCACAAGTTCAAGTTCCCTCCGACGATGAACAATTCAACCCGGATCAGCTAACCCAACGAACCAATCTGATTCTTGATTGCCGTGAACTGATTTCCAACACAACTAGAATTTCCGTATCGGGAAACGTCTATGTGACTCTGTTTGACAACCTAGTACCAGGAGAACCAGCCCGGCTCACTACGTTTTCGATTGGTGATAAAATCGATGTGTGCGGCGAATTAAAGAAGTTTTCCGAAAGAGATAACCCGAGTGATTTCGATTTTCATACTCACTTTAGAAAACAGAAAATCGATGCCGTTTTGAGAGTCAAGTCATCACAAGCAGTCAATCTCATCAGCAGGCATAATCTCTACTCATGGAATTCATCACGAGAATCTATTCACAATTCGCTGGCTGGGTTAATTAAAAACAATACCAGCAGGCAAACACAACCTGTTGGATTGGCGCTATTACTGGGAGACCGGTCAGGAATCACCCCTGCGATCCGGAAAAAATTCAGTCAATCAGGGTTGATCCACTTCCTGGCTATTTCGGGGTTACATATCGGTTTTTTCACTGTTTTTATCTGGAGCATATGCCATCTGGTTAACATCCCCAGGAAGGTCGCGGTTGTGCTGTTATTATTTGCAATTATATTCTACCTGTCCATCATTGAGATTCGACCGCCGATCTTGAGTGCAGGCGCGTTCTGCTCACAGTAGTTACGATTGGACTTATCAACTGGAGAACAATCACGGCATTAAATCTTCTAAGCCTATCTGCAATCATTATTTTGATTATCAATCCGACAGACTTGTTTGATGTAGGAACACAACTGTCATTCCTCGCGGTTTCTACTATTCTCTGGACACTACAACAGGATTTTTTCCAAAACCCGTTCCAGCAATCATGGATTCCACTGCGATGGAAAATACGGGCCAGCAACACCGTATTGCAAACACCTTTCCAATCGTTTCTCATTCGTTATTTTCGTTTAACATACAGTATATTTTTGATAACCTTCTTCATTTGGGTTGTGACTGCCCCCTTAGTGCTTTTCCACTTTAATCTGATTTCTCCCATTGGCCTGCTGATCAACGTTGTCATTTTTCCTTTTCTTTTTTTGATCTTGTTACTCGGTTATTTACTGATATTTGCAGGTTCTATTTTGCCGTTCCTGTCAGGTTTTTGGAATTTGCTTTGACTACAGCTTACGTGTTCTACTCTGGGTCGTCGACACAGCTTCGTCCATTCCCTTTGCTCATTTTGAGTTACCGGCACCGCCTCTCTGGTGGCTACTGACTTATTACGCTCTGATCATCCTGATCGTCATACCTATTCGCGCAATTACAATTCAGAATTTGAGCTGGTTTCTTCAGAAATTACAAATTTCAATCATCCCGATCTGGATTATTGTCGGTTTGAGTCTTCCCCTGTTTGACAACCGTTCAACTTCACTAAAATGTACATTCATCGCTGTCAAACATGGAATCTCCATACTGATTGAATCACCCGATGGTCAAACAGTGCTCTATGATGCGGGATCGATGTCTCCTGTTGAACAAACTTATTTCAAAATCAAAAACACACTATTAAACCATGGCATTCGTCGCGTTGATCTGCTGCTGATTTCACATGCTGATCGTGACCATTTTAATTCTGCTTCGAAATTAGTATTAAATCAATACATTCGTGCGATTGCATTCCCAAAGGCTTTTCTGGCCCATCAACAAAAGGGCCCCCTTGCGCTATGCGAAACGGCATTCCAGCAACAAATTCCCATCACCATAATTGGAACTGGAGATTATTTTGAGCTCGATTCAGGTGTGACTCTCGAAGTCTTGCATCCTGGATTTTCAGAATCTTACAGCGAAGATAACCCTGCCAGTTTGACGATCCTGATTTCATTTAAAGGACGCAAAATATTATTGACAGGAGACATCGACGGAGCAGGACTGAACAAACTGGTCAGCCAACCGATAAATCATCATATTGATGTATTGCTATCGCCTCATCATGGAAGCACATCTGCAAATACAACTGAATTAAGCCATTGGGCTCAACCTGAGTTTCTCGTTGTCAGTGGCGGAAAAAACAGAACACTTCCCCAATTACAAAATGTCTTTGGTGCAGACACCAGGATTTATTCTACCAATAATAACGGGGCGATCACCTGCCTGATCGACGATAATGGAGACCTGCAGGTGACCCCCTACAGACTGCGCGAATAGAGTACTTCCACTTTCAGTCATCTAAATCAATTGAGTTCACTAACTCTTCGTGTGCCCGGAGTTGAAGCATTTTAAGCTTCAGCTTTTTACGCATTGCACCAAGCGACTTGACATTTCTCTGAAAGTCAGTGTTCGCTTCATCAAGTTCAGAATAGTGTTTTTCTCCCTGAGAAATACAGCGATTTAAATTCAATAAACTGGGAGCAAACCCTTTCTTCAAATCTGTCACTAATACCAGAGCTGCATCTTTAATTTCCAGGCAGAGATCATGAATTTCCTTGCGGTCTTTCTCACGCTCTTCCGGAGTCATTTCGTGAGTTGGAACAGACATATCTTTTTTAATCAAGGTCGATTCATCAACCAACCTGCCAAAGGGGTTGATCTTCTGTTTTTCCTTTTCTGTTTTTATATCCAGAATCTCCAGCGCTTTAACAGCTTTTTTGAAATGGGGTGCTATTTCCAGCGTACGTGTGAAACTTAAATTTGCCTGCGTATGGTTTTTCATCTCCAGATAAATGTTACCCAGATTAAAATGAGCGTCAACCAGTTCCGGGTCAAAAACAATCGCCTGTTTATATGCGGTCACTGCCATGCTGAGCTGGTTAAGACCTTTATGAGCAATACCCATATTATAGTATGCATCCGCCGATTTTTTATCTTTCTGAATCGCTTTCCTCAGAACACTTAACGCCTGTTTGTGTTCACCCTGTCGATTATAGATAGCCCCGATATTGATAAAGGGGGCTGCATCTGCTGGTGATAATCGTGTCAGTTCCTCAAAATGCTGAATTGCAGCAGGGTACTGTTTCAACTGAAAATACGCTGCTGCAATTCCTGCATGTGCTTTTTTTTCAGCCGGGTTGATATTGAGAATTCTCTGATATGTGTCTATCGCTCCATCATAATCTTGCTCTTTTAAAAACTGCCGAGCCTGTTGAAATAATTCTGAACTGTTTGAGTTACTCATTAATGAGTCGCTTTCCCTACAAGGCAATCTGCAAACAACCACTCCCCCTCTTGATATTCAGAATTTTGCCCATTATTCTGAAATCAAAAGCAGGATTTACCTCAGCTCTACTTATCAGTCACTCTGCCAGAGAAATGAGTTTGCTGCGCGACCCTTTATGAAATTGAATTTTTCCTTCTCTGCCAAGCCAACCAACGGCCTGCATCACAAGGTCACGAGGTGCTTCTATTTCGCGTGACAGCTTGCTTAATGTAACAGGATCGTGATCACTTAAGTACTGCCAGACAACTCCAGCTACGATACCTATACTTTCAACCTGGTGTGACTCTAGTTCCGCTGACATCAGCTTGCTCCTGAATAACAAACCCGATAAGTTGGTTACAGAACGGTATTTATCCCTGCCTTTAAGTTCAAAACTGCCACATAACCCTAATCGTACATTGGATGTTCGATTTTAGATGCATCATATTATAGAACTGAATAACGCAGGGAAGCAATCATTCATTTTCGAAAGTTTTGAACTGGTAAAAGATTCTGTTTATACAATATTTAAATATCCATCATAATCACTGTCAAAAAAGTCAAGACTTTCAGAAATCGCCTCAAGCACTTTCAAGGATTCCTGCAGATCCTGATCCATTCCCTGATATAAAATGAATGCAGTAAAGAATTCTGTTTCGAAGACGCGCAAGTAAGCACTGTTAATTAATTCAGAACACACAAATTCAATATCATGGCCTAAGCATTTTTTACCAGCGACTTTTGCTTCAACCTGATAAACATCCAGTTCTTCATATTCATCTTTAAAGACTTCCAATGAACGCTCCAGCAATTTCTCCGCCGTGATCTCGACCAGAAATAATGAAATTGACCAGAATGAAGAATCTGATCCATATACGCTGACCTGGATTTCTCCATTCGGTTCGTCAACTTCTTTTGACAGTTCCCAGTCATCCGGATATTCAAAAGAGATACCGTATTCATTAAATAATTTCATAAGATCTTTCGCACTTATCATGATGTATAGTGATTCAATCCGCATTATAGCCAAAATGTGTTCTGGGTGCAGGAATTACAATTGATTCTTTTTCGGAAACATTAACCTTCAGATTGAATGCGGAATGAGTTGCTCAAGATTTGTCCTGTCAGGCCAATCTTGCGTGAGGCGATCTCGCTGGGAGTCCCTGCATCAATAATGTCTCCTCCCGCTTCCCCCCCTTCAGGACCTAAATCCACTATCCAGTCTGCTTCTGAAATTGCTTGCAAATGGTGTTCTATCATCACAATCGAATGTCCTTCTTGAATCAGTCTCATCAATATTTTTAATAATTGATCGATATCTTTTGAGTGCAACCCTCGTGTCGGTTCGTCGAGGACAAATAATGTAGCGTCTGAACTACCCGCTGCCAGTTCGGTCGCCAGTTTAATTCTCTGAGCTTCGCCTCCCGAGAGCATGTTGGATGGCTGACCGAAAGCGAGATAGCCCAGCCCCACTTCCTGCAAAACCTGCAAAGTGTTTTTGATCTTGGGAACGTGCTCAAAAAAAGTGGCGACTTCATCAATTGACATTTCCAGAAGATCACTTACCGATTTCCCTCGATACTTAACTGCTAAGGTTTGTCGATTAAAACGTTGTGTTTTACACTCCTGACACGGTAGATTGACTGCTGGCAAAAACTGCAGATCAATTCGACGATAACCTTGCCCCAGACACGATGCGCATCGCCCTCCTTTTGCGTTAAAACTGAAACGCCTGGCAGTATAGCCGCGTATTCGAGACATTTTCGTCTTCGCGAACAATTTCCGAATTTCATCCCAGACTCCACAATATGTCGCAGGATTCGATCGACCACTTTTCCCGACAGGTGATTGATCTATCTTCCGGACCTGTCGAAGACTCTGAAATCCTTCCAGGGATTGATAGCACAAAGCAGGGCTATATTTTCCCTTCAATTCCAACTGGAGAGCGGGAACCAGAGTGTCAATAATGAGAGAGCTTTTCCCACAACCACTGACTCCTGTAATACAAACCATTTTATTTGTCGGTACTTTTAGTGTCACTTCTTTCAGATTGTGAAGTGTCGCTCCGGTGAGAACCAGATCAGTACTGATCACATTTGATTCTGCGTACGATCGTGGGATAGAAGTGATATTTTCAGTGAGTGCCCGCGCAGTAAAGGAACGCTTATTTTGAATCACCTCCTGATAGGTTCCCGAAGCGATAACCTCTCCTCCCTGCTCTCCCGCTGCAGGACCAAGGTCAAGAATGTAATCACTTGCTCTTACGACATCCAGATCATGCTCAACAACAATAACGGTGTTGCCAGTCTGCTTCAGACGATTTAGAATTGTGAGAAGTTTTTCAGTCTCGTTCGCGTGTAACCCCACTGTTGGTTCGTCCAGAATATAGCAGGCTCCCGTTGAACCAGAACTCAGTCCAGAAGCCAATCGTACTCGCTGATACTCTCCTCCTGATAATGTACGTGAAGAGCGATCCAGCGTAATATAACCCAGTCCAATTTGAACCAGATATTCCAGCCTGCTTCTCACACCAGGCACTATTTGATCTGCGATATTCTGGTCTTTGCCAGTGAGTTGCACCAGCTCATTTTTTTCATAGCCGGTCAACCATTCCAGTGCCCCTGGTGCAGTCCGATTCATTAACTGGTCAATTGACAGCCCGGCAATTTTTACCGAACGACCATATTCATTAATTCGCTTCCCCTGACACTCGAGACAAAGCTGATCCGGTTCTGTGTTTTTATCCTCGGTTACAATATGTCCTAATCCCTGGCAGGCCTGGCAGGCGCCGTATGGACTGTTAAAACTAAAGGTTCGAGGTTCGGGATCGGGAAAGCTGAGATTACATTTCTTACAGGCCAGCCGGGTACTTAAAAACCGGTCTGTCCAGCCGCCCTCAGATTGCTGACTTACGACGCAAGTACCATCTCCCTGTTTTAATGCCAGATCAATGGATTCTTTGAGACGAACATGGATTCCCTCCTTAACGATAATTCGATCAATGATAATTTCAATATCATGGTATTCATTCTGTTGTAGATCAGGTGGTTGCATCACATCAATAACAACACCGTCAACTCTTGCTCTCACAAAACCTTCTTTTGCAATTTTGCTGAAAACCGCCTGATGGTTTCCTTTTTTTGATGTGATTAAAGGTGAAAGGATCATGACTTTCTGCCTTTGTTCTAAAGCAAGAATCAGATCGACTATCTGTTCTGCAGACTGCTGCTGAAGAAGTTGTCCACATTTTACGCAAGAAACCGTTCCCAGCTGAGCATAGAGTAATCGAAAATAATCATAGAGCTCCGTCATGGTTGCCAGAGTGCTGCGCCGGGATTGAACTCTTTGATTTTGACCAATACTGATCGTAGGAGGCAAACCACTGATCAAATCAACGTCGGCTGGTTGCAACTGACTCAGGACCTGACGTGTTCCGGGCGCCATATTTTCTATGAAACGTCTTTGTCCTTCATTATGAATTGTGTCAAATGCCAGACTGCTTTTGCCACTACCACTCACACCTGTAATCGTGGTGAGTTGATTATGGGGCAAATCGACATCAATATTTTTGAGATTATGGCTGCGTGCGCCTCGAATTCGAATTACATCATTAAATTGATTTTGCATAAGACACTCGCAAGCATGTCAATCTATTTCCAGAGTGACTTAAATAAAATAATTCTGACACAGGTATTGTTTTAGCCGTTTGATGGTATCAAAGAAGATGAAATGTTATGATTTTGCAGTCTAAAAATATTTTAAATTATTTACTACCAGTTTAGTCGAGTGCTGAAAATGTCCATCGTCCCCCATTCTTTTTTGTTTCGGCATTCTATCGCAATACCGGAAATAAAAGAAATTCCTCATCAACGAGGCCGCTTGTTGCGTCTTCCTGATTCGACACTGATTCCCGATTTAACCCTCAAAAACAGCTCCCCCCAATGGGGTGAAGTCAAACTTGCCTGGAATCCGGGTGGTTTAGGCATCAGTTTGAAAGTGAGTCAAAAAAAACATCCCACAACATCAACAGAGCATATTAAAGTCTGGATCGATACGCGAGATACAAAAACAATTCATCGAGCCAATCGTTACTGCCACCTGTTCCAGTTTTTTCCTGTTGGGAATCCACAAGATCAAAAACAGCCCTGTTGCTCACAGCTACAAATTCACAGGGCGCAAGCCGATGCACCGACTTGTGATCTTTCAAAAATTAAGCTCTGGTCGAAAATTGATACACGAGGGTATGAGATGGATGCCTGGCTTCCCTCCACAGTGCTCAATGGGTTTGACCCGGCGTCGTATCCACAATTAGGGTTTTATTATACCATATCTGATTCAGAATCAGGCGAGCAGTTCATGAGCGTCAATAATGAATTTCCTGTCGGGCAAGACCCCAGTTTATGGGCAACGATGCGTCTGGAATCTTGAAAAAAGAAAGCAGCGGTGAATCAATCAGATTCACCGCTGCTTTAATGCTCATCTATTTATATTCTCAATTTAGCGACGTTTGGGTAAGGCAGCTGCATAGAGCATAGTCACGGCACCAATTGACATCAGGCAAAAGCCAGCCCAATCAGGAGGATTCAACACTTCCTGCTGATCTTCATTCAGAGTCGTCATTCCCAGAAAACCACGGAATTCGGGTTCTCGTACCGGTTCAGGCTCCTCGATATTTACCTGATGTGTGAGAACCATTTTATCCACAAACAGAAAAGAAGTACCTGTTAATAAGACAAATAATCCAGCAGAAAAAAACGATGAGCGAAACATAGAATGTCCCTGTCCTGTAGCATACATCGATTTTTATTTCGCTTGCCCCTCCTGAGCACAAGCCCTTTTCCTGAGGCACTTTCCTGACCTGCAGGGCTGAGAATGCGAATCGACGACAAAATATATTGGTTTAGATCACGATGGACGCACAATTTAAGCACAGTGCGTTTTAGTCTATTTATCGGAATCGAAACCCAATCACTTGATTTTCGACAGGCAATAAACATGTGACGCGCATTCTTACAGTCCGGTTATATCGATAATTAGGAACAACAGAATTACTGAACAGATAATTTCCCACTTCAACTTGTTCGAATGGAGTTTGCATCCATTTAAAAATGCATAGTGATGACGACTGGAGTTTTCACTGTACAGTCGTTAAATTGGCCAATTCGTATTAAAAATAACATCTGATTCACAAAGACATTGAGATACCAAGTGAGGATTTGACAGTGGAAGCTCGGATTACATTATTACCAGGCGATGGAATTGGCCCTGAAATCGTTGCAGAAGCAAAACGCGTTTTAGATACGATCGCAGAAAAATGGGGCCATCAGTTTGAGACCCCTTCATGTCCGATGGGAGGCAATGCCATTGATGATTTTGGCAACCCTCTGCCACCTCAAACTCTGGAATCCTGTAAAGAATCAAACGCGATTCTACTTGGCGCTGTCGGTGGTCCTCGCTGGGATGACCCTAATGCAAAAACTCGCCCCGAGGCAGGATTATTGCAACTCCGAAAGGAATTAGGACTCTTCGCCAACTTAAGGCCCATCAAACCTTACAATGAGCTACTCGATGCCTCTCCCTTAAAACGTGAAATTATTGAAGGGACTGATATTCTTTTTTTTCGAGAATTGACAGGCGGAATTTATTTTGGTGACTCAGGCAGGATGGAACACCCTGACGGCGAAAAAGCATTCAGTGTTATGACATATACAACTTTGGAAATTGAGCGCATCGTACGACTGGCAGCTGAAGCTGCTCGTAAGCGAGGCGGTAAATTGACCTCTGTTGATAAAGCGAACGTACTGGAGGTCTCACGACTCTGGCGTCAAGTGGCAGCCGACGTGGTCAAGAATGAGTTCCCCGATATTGAGTATGAGGTCGTTCTCGTTGATGCGATGGCAATGCACCTGATTTCTCGCCCCTCTGATTTTGATGTTGTCGTCACCGGAAACATGTTTGGTGATATCTTAACTGATGAGGGTTCTATGCTGCCAGGGTCTTTGGGCTTGCTTCCATCTGCGTCTCTGGGATCATCCGGACCTGGACTTTACGAGCCCATCCACGGATCAGCTCCCGATATTGCAGGAAGAGAAATCGCAAACCCCTTAGCCACGATTCTGGCAACAGCGATGCTGCTTCGACATTCCTTGAATCTCGAAGCCGAAGCGACAGCGGTAGAGAATGCAGTGGACCGTGTTCTGGCGGCAGGACATCGAACTGCTGATATTGCCGCCGGTGGTAAAAGCATTTCTACAAGCGCAATGGGTAATCTCGTCATTCAGGAACTTTTAGCCTGATATTGAAAATATAAATGTTACATAAAAAGTGGAGCAGAACCTGTTCGTTCTGCTCCACTTTTTTGAATTCCGGTCTGAAAATACTAAAGCATTATACATCACAGAGATCTACGGCCTGTTTCAGTCCCTGATAGGGATCTCGTGTCGGAATAAACTCTTGCCCTACATACCCCTGATAGCCAATATCCAGCAGAGCCTGCATGATGGGGGGATAGTTGATCTCCTGTTTTTCATCGAGTTCTCCCCTGCCTGGATTTCCTGCAGTGTGAACGTGTCCGATATACTCTTTATGTTGTTTTATGCGACGAATCACATCGCCATCCATGATCTGTACGTGATAAATATCAAATAACAGTTTCAGTCGATCTGAGCCAACCTGTTTGATAATATCGATACAGTATTCGGTATTGTCTCCCTGATAGCCGGGGTGCCCCTTCATTGGATGACTTGCATCACGGGAATTCAACATTTCAAGACAGAGATTAATCTTTTTCTTCTCTGCATAACCGATGACTTTTTTCAGACCTGCGACACAATTTCTGGCCCCTTCTTCATCACTGAGTTTATCTCTCATACCAGTAAAGGTAATTACGTTCTTAACGCCTCCCGCGGCACAATCATCAATTCGTTTCCTTAGAATTTCAATACATTGATCCCAATGTGCAGGGTTATTGAATCCGACTTTGAATCCGTGGCTGGAAGCGATCGCACAGGTCAAACCCTGTTTTTTTAAAATGCCCCAGTTTTCGGGAGGGGTCAATTCCACACTTTTGATTCCCAGTTTGCTGGCAATCCGGGCTGTTTTTTCAATATCCCAATATTTTCGAAAGCACCAATGCACAACAGATTGATTGACATTACCTTTAAGCATCTGAGGGGATTGAGATTTTTCCTCAGCTGCTTGCGAGTCCTGCGTTCCCATACCCAATGCCGTTGCCGCGATGACTCCTGTGTGTCGCAGGAGTGTTCTTCGATTGATTTCCGGTTTCATAACAATCTTTTTTCTTCTGATATTTTGAACAACAAATTTTATCGTGATGCCCGTAAACTCAGTCGTTCATTAATTAAAAAGTGAGATATCACAATACCAACGGACATTGCCAGTGTAAATATTAAACTGAGCCCTTCACCATCTCCCGAGCTACTTCCCATCAGCATTAAACTGATAAAGATGCCAAGCATCATATTGCCAACCAGCATCAGAACAAAGGCCAGCGGTAAGGCTCCCCATTTTATATACGTTGACAAAAAAGCGGTTAAGTGCCAGAAAAACAGCACCTCGACTACCATCATCCAAAAACCGGGTTCAGGTAGAATCTCGCCCATATTTTCAATTATGTTTTCAAATGCGAACAGGCAGCCTAGCAGTAAATAAGCACACGCGGGAACAAGACTCAAGAGAGCCCCCGCCAGTTTTGAATAGGCAATTTGTGACATTGATATTGGCAGCATTGCAGTAGAAGTGAGCGTATTCCATTGAATTTCGACGTGATAGATTCGGGAAGAAAACAGGCTGATTTCAATCAGCACCACGATCAACATCGACCAGAAAAGAGTCAGGCCGCATTCTTCCAGCGTATACCTGTGTGATGTGTAACGAATGAATGAGCACAAGGCTATCAATGCAATCCCATAGCCCACAATTTTGATACACGTCATTCCATAGCCGCCATTGACGAAAAAGAAGTCTTTCCACATCAATGCGTTTTCCCACGTCCGTCCGGGTGAAAAACAGTTGTTTTTTTTCGTTGAAAGCGCGCCACGACCAGGGCTGACTGATACTTCAGACAATGCAAAGCGATTGAATAAAAGACTCGCAAACAAGAACAGAAAAACGCCGAAGCAGAAATTACTCCAAAACTGAATTCCCCAGGGCGATTCATTGAAACCAGACGTCAGAATGACCGTCGTTTGATTAAGAACGGAAGTCTGTCCGAGCCATTCAATAGCACGTTCGGCATAAACGACGGGCATAGTGCCATCAGCAATCCAACGGTAGTGGACCAGCGAATCTAAAAGTAATGTAAGAAGTAGCGGCCCTAAAAAATATTTAATGAGAGAGAGAACGACCAGAGTCGATGCAGCTCGTGACCGCGTGCAAACAACAGAGCAAATGAGCCCTAAATTCGACAGACAGAACAGGAACACTGCTAATGCCGCATACGCGGCAATCACCTGAGAAAATGTGACTCCACCTAATGTAATCGCGAGGAGCGTAAATGGAAATTGAACTGACAACAGCAGTAAAGCAGAAACCAGTCGGGGTAGTGATTTCCCCAGCAATAACGCAATTGGATTCACTCCCGCCATCAAGAGCAAACCAATCGTTTGTTCTTCCTTTTCTTCGGTGATCGCAGTCGCAAAAAAACTGATGCCAGCCATTAAGATGAAGATGAAATTCAAATAGATAATCTGAGCAAATAAAGCGAGTCCCGCTGCACCGAGAAACTGACTGGACAAATGCGCTGAGACTAAACAGAACAGGATCATGACAGCAAACAGAAAACGAAACAGGTGAGTTCGTGTTAAACGAAAGTCGACACACAATGCGCGATTGAAAAGTGCAAACGTGCCTTGAAACATTAACGAACCCCCTGTTCTGTTAAATCTAAAAAGGCCTGATTTAAATGTTTTTTATCTTTGAGGAATGATTCGATCGATCCCTTTAATTCAATAATTTTCGATAATAGATCGCTTGTCGAGATGACGGCAGCATCAAAAGCAACTCTGAATTCCCGTTCTTTTTCCATCTGCTCTACTTTGATAACACCTGTCTCTGATGCAAGTGATTCCAAAAGCCCTTCGACAGGTGATTCCAGAGCCACCTTATAAACAGCATGTTCCTGCTCATGTGTCAACAATCCATCCATCGAACCACTATATTTAATTAAACCACGATCAATGATCGTGACACTATCACATAGCTCTGCTAACTCACTTAAGATATGCGAGCTGATAAATATTGTTTTCCCCATGCGTTTCAGCTCTTGTAATATTTCCATCAGCTCGATACGAGCACGCGGGTCGAGGCCTGATGCTGGTTCATCAAGCAGTAATAAATCAGGATCATTCACTAACACGCGAGCCAGGCTGACTCGCTGTTGCATTCCGCGTGATAAACCACTGATGAGTGAGTCTTTTCGACCATCCATATCTGTCAGTGTCAGTACATCATTGATGACCTGATCACGCTGCGCCACTCCCAAACCATAGGCGGCACCGAAAAAATCCAGATATTCAAAAACAGTCATTTGTCGGTAAGTACTGAAATGGTCGGGCATAAATCCAATGCGTCTGCGGATATCTTTGACCTCATGTCTTACATCTTTGCCAAAAACTTCGACTTTACCGGCCTGGGGATGTAAGAGAGTACAGATTATTTTCAGCGATGTTGTTTTTCCAGCACCATTGGGCCCCACAAAACCATGTAATGATTTTTGTTGTACCTGAAAGCTCACCCCCTGTAAGGCGCGATGTCCCTTGAAAGCATGCGACACGTTCTCAATATTAATTACCGGTTGATTTAAATTCGATTCATTCATTTTGGGGATCAATCTTTTTTTCTGGTAGTGCTAAGTCTATTACAAATAGTGCACGTCCCTGCTGTAAACCTTGCACGTCTGTCTTCATTTTCAGTTCGTCGGGAATATCACAATAAATAAATATTTGAATTCGAGACAAATCTGCCTGATAGTCATTAAGTTGAGTTACCGTATTAATATTTACACTATGCATGACAAGTGGTGTATATAAGCTTTCATAAATTTCAGCAGTTTCTCGCTCATCAGCTTCATTCCAATAAGGGTTTGTAAAAAATAAATCCTCTTCGAATATTGATTGCCAGTGAGATATTGAAGTACGACGTTTATCTAACACCAGTACCTTACTGTCTTGCACTTGCTCAAGCTTCAAGTCATACAAATTTTGATTATACAGAACTTGCATATTTGAAATGTTTTCCGGTAGATTTGAATTGATTCCAATCGTAAGAGAGCTTAGCTTTGATTTCTCCGTCAGTTTGTAACTGGCTACATGAAAACCGACTTTCGGATAAGGTGTTTTTATGCGATACATAAAACGCCGATCAGAGAATGGTGGTATATCTGTCTGAAAACTGCCTTTTAATCCATTCGATATCGCACCTCGAATTTTTTCCCGATCTTGCGCTGTTGTGAAGATGACCCCTTCTCCATTTGCCGAAAACTGATATTTTGCACCATCTGTGACAAAGGAATTGTTCCAGCAGGTAACATCATAAAAATCACCTTTCAGAGGACGGACAATAGCCAGGCTATTTGACGTTGTTGTTTCTCCGTAGCCACGTTTTCCAATCGTCCAGAATATTGTGCTGAAGAGTGCCACTGTCGTAAGGAGAAAGAGTAAAGTAATCCGATACCCCTTCTGCTGTTTGCCAAAGATCAAACAACCTGGAAATATGATGAATATATAAAGACATGTCATCAGATAGATCAGAACCCAATTGTGCTCAGGTCGTGTCATATTTGAAAGCTGCTGAAGGACTCTTGTATTTATATTTTCAATGTACTGAGAATAGTTGTTTTGGGAAAGAATATTTGTGTTTGTCTTTTCTACCTCAGCCTGATCAACTTCGACTGCGGAAACTTCTTCTCTATGTGCTTTATTCAGGGCAGCTTCGAGTCGGTTTATCGTGAATTTACTCAGGTCTCCCTGATGTCGAACAACCAGCCCTGAACCTACGCGGAAATGATCAAGAGGTATATTCAGTTCAGCCATGCCTGCCGAAAATTCCAGGTTATTTCCGGTGGAATCAGGAAGCAGATGTAGAATTCCTCCCCGGTAGAGCCAATCCATAAATGATTTTCTGCGAGTCGCATCCCACTGTGGAAGGTGATTCAATATGACTTCATCTAAAGAATCGGTACCAGTCACATAAGCCGGAAACAGATTTTCCGGAAATTGTCGGAATGGACTTTTCCCCCTCGACAATGCATCAAGGCTTGACAGGACAACACGTGTTTGAGAATCGGCTTCATTCTGATCGAATGTAATATGATTTCTAAAGTCAGGGATTTTGCGTTTATTAAGATAATATGGTTCCCAGTTTAACGACCATTCATTCTGCCCTCTCTCAATAATGTAGGGATAAAACTGCACCCACTTCGAACTGTACGGAGCGATATAGACTTTTCGATAAAGCGGCGCACCAGTTCGGGAGCCACCATACTGTAATCGATTCAGTTGAAGTACTTGATCAAATGGTTCAGGACTATGATTACTGAGATGTAGCGAAAGTGGAACACACTCATGTTTCGCTAGTTGATTGCCAAAACCCCAAATCACTTCTTCAATTTCGATTGCAAATGAAGTTCCGGGAAAAAACAAAATAATAATAGCGCAGTTAATCAATGCCAGCTGAATGCAAAACCTCCTCACTGCTTCTAACTTAAATGATATACGACTCATTGTTCGGAACCTGCGAGAGACTGATTGTGCACGGGGATGATCATGGATTGATCTTCAGAAATATCCAGATCAGGCAAGCGACCAAGATTTTCATCGATGTGATTAATGCAATGAGAACGAAATAAATAATAGCATATGCTATAAATCACGGTGTTGACAAGTAACGGAGTCCATGCGGAACCAAACTCACTGAATGCCCCATTTTCGTTCATGACAAGATAGGCAACCGGACTGAGAAATACGCCATAGAGAATCGAATTTTCGTCAAACGAGGGGTATAAGATCAAAATGGGAAAAGCGAGAAAAAACGGAAGAATACACCAGATAATTACGACACTTAATGCGGATAGAATAGCCTTTGTCTGCGATTTGATTTTCATGCCGATCCAGCAAAAGAGCCAGATCAACATGGGAAGATAAATTCCAATCGTAATTAATGATCCTGCCAGGTAGGGAAGCCATTGCGTGGCATATTCATTTGCTCTGTTTGAATTGAACTGTGTATGCTCCCATTTCCACCAGGATTCAAAAAACACAATCGTGAGCAAGGGAACCAGCAGCACGAGGCACAAACGATTTACACCTTTAATTTTCTGTTTGATTAACTCTTTTCCAGAAACAGGAACTGTTAACAAGACATCCAGAGTTTCGTGTGTGCGTTCTGCAGAAATCAGACTCGGCGCAGATACCGCGAGTAATAAAACGGTTACCCCCCAGACCAGGAACAACAATAAACTAATTCCGGGAACAACAGGTTGTGGATGATTTGTTGCAGTCCACTGACATATTACAAAGACCGGAACCTCAAGTGCGACAAGAATTCGAAATTGATACCGAATGGTTCCCAGTGACTTTTTTGACGTTTCGCGCCAGGCGATCGGCTCATCATCAGGCAAGATATTACGATCTTTTACCAGTTCGACTCCCCTGGTAACGGGGTTGTCGTTGATTTCAGTAAATAACTGATCCAATGCCTTAAAAATATTTAACAAAAAATTACTTGGAGGCAGAAAAGCACGCTGCACCAGAAAATGGGTGGCAAATAATAAAAATAGAAATGTGCTGATTAATATTGGAAAACTAAATATTAATGTGGCAAAAATCGAATGGGGTCCGGTCACAGAAAAAGCTGTTCCAAGACCACAAGGGCCCAACAGCAATATTCCTAAGACATAAGTTGCAATAAATGCAGTCACAGTTGATCGAAAATAACTCGAACACAATACCCCCAGAGCTGCCACCTGGAACATGGTGATCATTAACAACCAAAGTCCATTGATAAACATCGCAGGCGAAATCCCACCCAATGCATATGCAAATGCCAGAATAGGCAGGCCTAACATCAAAAAAGACGCCATGGTGATCAGTCGACCCAGGTACTTTTCCATGATAATTGTGAACGGGCTCAGGCGTGTAATCAGTAAGAGCCCCAAACTATTTCGTTCTTTTTCCTGAGTGATGACACCACAGGTAATCGCAGGTAAAAAAAGGTAGATTGCAGCAAACTGCAATCCGATCATCTCGTCAAATATCTGACGACCTCGCCCGAGAATGGCCATCGGATCATTTTGAAGCCCTGCTAATAGATCAAGATAGATGAATCCAACGATGCACAGAAATACCAGTGCATAGATTGTTCTGACAATATATGTGCGGCGTCGATTTGCGATTTCAGTCAACTCTTTTGTCAGTAGTGGAAGACTGAAGTGATACCTGCGTCGTCTCATGCAGTCTTCCCTTCTGTCAGCTTCATGAACACCGTTTCCATATCCATTGCTTCCGCCTGAAACATACGAATCCTGGCACCCGTTGCCGCCACCTTTGCATGCAAGTCTTCAACCGCCAGTTGATCTTCCTGCAATTGAACTGCCAGTCGGTCCGCCTGTACCTCAACTGATTTCACACCTTCCATCTTTTCAATTTTATTTGAAAGGCCATCCATGCCACCAACAATCTGGATATGAATGATACGACTTAGCTCCAGACGTTTATAAATATGGTCTAACGATCCCTGAGTCACAAATTTTCCCGCTTCGATGATCCCGATACTTGTACATAGTTGAGACAATTCGTGAAGAATATGGCTTGAAATGAGAATGGTTTTCCCCATCTCCTTTAATGCAACTAAAAGTTCACGAACTTCAATTCGAGCACGGGGGTCTAAACCACTGGCAGGTTCATCAAGCAACAACAGATCGGGATCGTGCAACAGAACGCGCGCTAACGCTAAACGTTGTTTCATACCCCGGGAGAGTGAATCAACGGATGCGTCAATTTTCGCTGTTAAATCAGTTAATTCCAGAACATCGTTAACGATTGCTTTTCGTCTACCTCGTTCAATACGATAAGCGGCTGCAAAAAAATGCAGATACTCTCTGGCTGTCAAGTCTTCATAAACACCAAAAAAATCGGGCATGTACCCAATCATTTCTCGAATCAAATGGGGTGCCTTACTTACAGAAATCCCATTGATTTTGACAACATCACACTCATATTCCTGCTGTAATGTCGCCAGCACTTTGATTGTAGAAGACTTTCCGGCACCATTAGGGCCGATAAAACCAAATACTTCACCTTTGGGAATCGAAAACGAAATGCCTTTTACGGCTTCGTATGTTCCGTAACGTACATGTAAGTTTTTCACTTCCACCATGGGAGGTTGTATGCTCATTAGGATTGATATATTTCTTTAGATAATGCGACAGAGGAGAAAATCAGTTCTTTGAATGAAACAGCTGACGATAGACAGTGTCATGCGTATCGCCGGGAACAAACACAACAACCAGCCATTGACTGGGATCTGAAGGATCTAAAATGCTTAAATCTTCATAATTCATACCCCCAGCAGGTGAAGTTTGTGAAACAATTCGAAAGAGCCCTGGCTGATCACGAACACACAAATCATCTATGAAGCTATGTGCTTTTCGTTCATAATCAGGATAGCTATAGTTGTCTGGATAGATCTCCTTAAACAGCTCATCGTCTTTCACTAATCGGGGAGTCGTTGAAAGACCACGTTTTCCCAACGGTAGATTGATTTTTAACCTTCCCGTCGGGAAGTCCCCTATAAATCATTAATTTCGCGCGTTCTCCAAAAGCACTCTGGAATTTGTCATTTAATTCGAGTCGCCCCGCTTCAGTCATCAGTTGATTTACATGAATTGACGACCAGTCACATTTTGAATCAATCTCATTTGGATAATTCAGAATAATCCTGTTCAATTGAGGTGTCCACTGTGGCATCAGTTGAAAAACCGAGTATTGAGTCGGAATCGATCCTGAATAAAAAGGAGGCCCGACCAGTGACGGCGCTTTATCATCCTCGTCTGTATTGGATGAACTCCCTTCACTGCGTTTTTGATTTTTAAGAGGGGTTAATAAGCCAGATTTAATTTTCGTTTCAATATTTTGATATGACCCTGCAAACAGCAGTTCAATCTGGTTTTCTTTGACCGGTTTTCCCTGTGAATCCAGGTCGATGATGTTCAGACTTTTTCTTTCGTGTGTCGTTTGCATAAAATAATTTGAAACAAGAAATGCAAGACAGGCAAAGAAGATTGAAATTAACGGAAATGTAATCCAGGTAAAGCGTCTTAGTCGAAGTTTACCTAAGATGAAATATTCTCCCGGACCAATAATCAATACATAGCTGAACAAGATTAATACCATAATCCATGAAGGGAGAAGCCGTAACTCAGCGGGCATTAAGCCCGTCACAACAACTCCTCCAGTGAAGATCGGCTTGTAGCTTACACTAACTGCATCACGCACAGTATATGAGTTTAAGTTGACATAATCTGTTCTTTTTTCTACTTCCATAAAAGCATCGATCAATGTGCGATGATTCCATTTTTTCTCTTTTTCAAAGTATGATTTCTGTGAATGTTTTAATTTCCATAAAAAGAAGGGAATTTGAATCTGGTCAGTGACAGCAAGCTGGTCATTTTCCAGGGCGTCAGAAAGAACAATGACACTCCTGCCCCAACCAGTGTATTGAAACCAGATATTTTGATTCTGGGTTAATTCCAGATTGCCTTCAGAATCGACTAAAAAAGAGGGGGCATCATTCTGTTCCATTAGAGAATTCATAAACTGTATTTGTGGTTGTTCAAGAACTGTCCCGGCAAGTACACATAAGCTCCCCCTGACCTGACCCACTGATGAATGGCCTTTAAGTGTCGTGTCTCCAGCAGATCGAACCCACGCGCTGTGATCACCAGAAGATCATACTGATGACAATCAATTGGCAGCTTTGGAAAATCTGGAGGCGATATATTTATGGAAACTGTATTTACATTTATTGAAAGTGACTGGTTAAGTATTCTCCGATCGAAAAATCGTTGCCCTTGAATTTTCTCAGAAACATCTATCTTAATGGGGTCATCCGGACTGATCGATTCAAACTTCAGATTGTTCACAAACGACCGAAACACGGGCCTTAGACTTTCTTCGAATGGGTCACAGACACCAATCGCAAACGTTCGTTTATTCTTCTGGCCAACTCGTAATGGATATTCCTTTTCAAAATCATAGCGTTCCTTTTGTGTAACGAAGCTCAGCTTCAGGCTGATTTCAGAATAGGGATTATCAACGATGAAAGGTGGCAGCATCATTGGAACTTCGTGGAAACCCGAGTGCAATACGACGTCATGCGACTTAAATTCGCCAAGTTGCTCATTCCCATCATGAGCGGTGACGAGAAAATATCCTTCTAATAATCCTGTCGCAGAAACAGAGCATTGCCAGACAATTGAAACAGGGCCATCACCCTTAGAAAATTGAGCAGGTCGTTGAATATCAACGGTCATTGGAATTATCTGTGCAGAAGCAACTTCTGGAACAATAAAGAAAAGCAACCATAAATAATGCAGAACTTTCTGGATCATGAAAGGTGATTCTCTCTTTGCTTAAGTTTCTTATGCAGGAATACCTGAAGGACGCCGTTGAAAACACCACCATTCGGCCAATAACAGCACAAATGCAATAAAGGCAAACTCACTCCAAAGAGGTTTATCACTGTCAATTTGAGTTTGTGATGCAATGACCGGCACTTCGCTAAACTGGATTTCATCAATTGAAACGAGAGATGTTTCCAGAGGGTTTAATAAACTGACACTAATTTCATCAGAATCAGCACCTTCGCCAGATATCAAATATATTCCAACATGCAGCGCGCAATACCAGACAAAACTCCATTTTCATTGCTTTCTGCACTCACCTGTTTTCCTGTTGGGGTTTTGATTTTGTATGTCTTTTCCGGTGAATACTCAACTGCTGGTAAGACGGGAGTCGCTGAGGCCTGTACTTCTGCAATTCCTGCTTCCTGCATAGTCAGTTGAATCAAATTGGAAACCATAATTGGAAAACCGACGCGATAAGGCATGGTAGACCGGTCGGTGTTGAACAGAAAATAATATTCCAACCCATCCGAATTTCGTTTTTGCAATAAGAGTGGACCAAGACGACCGTGTACTAAAACGTCATATCCCAGTTCTTCCAGGTTTTTGATGCCGGCATTCTCGTTCCAGGTCGGTTGTTCTGTGATTTGCACATCATTTAATTCAACATGACGCAGTAAGGCGGAACTGCGGTTCCAGTCGACAACATCTGTTAATTTTGTTTCAAGAGAAATATATTTTGAGAGATCCTCAGGCACAAAACCCACTCCCAGTTTCACTAACGACTGTTGATCCATATTTTTTTCAGAAGAAGAAATCAGCAAGTCATATTCTACAGAATCTCCAGGCTGTTCTTTTTGTGGATACAGTTCCAGATCTTTATTATCTGCTGATGCGTAGCGATAACTTGCCAGATCAGGATCAATAAATACCTGAAGCGCACGAGACTGTGGAATTTTGAGGAAAGCACGATTATCAGAGAGCAGACTATCATATGCTTCTGGAGTCAAAACCGCTTCCAGTGACGATGTCGTATCGGCATTTATCGAAAATTCCAGTCGTTGTGTGTCACCTTTACTCAACACAACTTCTTCTTTTGCAATTCGCTGGCCGTCTTGCAGTAATGCCACTGAGACGGGGGTGTCATTTTTATTCGAATTTTCGATACGAATAAATACATCCCAGTTACCGGCCTGGTTTTTTCGTGCATTGAAAGAAGTAATTCCAACATTCGCTCCAGCGGACGGTAACATCTGATAATTCAAGTCAAAGGGTAGATCAAAATTCACTTCCTGAGGAAAATTACCATCCGAATAAAACAACACAGTCTTGATTGGTTGGGTACGTGAAAGCGCCTGCGTCATCCGAAATGCATCTTCCAGTTTGCTTTGCACATCATCAACCTGCAATGCAGCCAGTGATTGTTTCAGGATCCGTTTGTTATCCGTAAAATCAGTCATGCGTCGTGCCGTCGAACTGACGGCAACTAATGAAACCCGTTGTTCGGGCAGCAAATTATCAACAAGCTCAGTCACTCTTTCTTTTGCAATTTCTAGACGTGTTTTATTTGTTTCCGGATCGGTTGCCGCCATACTGGCAGAACAATCGATTAAAACAGGAAGGTACTCTGCCCGGTCTGCGCCACTTTGAATATAAGGCTGCATCAGTGCAAGCACTAAAAAGAGCAGCAACAATATTTGCAGTAACAACAAAATACTACGTTTAAATTTCTGGAATGGAGAATTGACACGGCGATCGTTGATGACCTGACTCCATAGTGCCAGCGATGGTATACTTTTATGAGGACGCTTTAATTTCAAAAAATAAAATATGACTAAAGGCAGTAATAAAAGCAGAAACCAGGCCCCCTGTAGAGAACTAAAACCAGGCCAATAATTCATCTGATCCATCCTTTCCGCCTGAGTAAATCAAACAGGACATACTCCAGTGTGTCACCACTGTTGATTGAAAGGAATCGACCGGAACGCTGACGACACAACATCGCTAAATGGTCTTCCAGCATCAGCCGATGTTCATGATAAAGTCCCAGAAGATCACCTGCCGAAGAGATATCCAGAGTCTGGCCTGATTCACTGTCAACCAGGCGCAAATCCCCATTCAATTCTGGATTCATTTCTGAAGGGCCTAAGATCTGAATTCCAAAGATCTCCAAGCCTGCACTATGGAGCATATTAAACGGTCGCAGTAAATCACCAAACGACTCATAATCGGAAAGTACGATCGCAATACCACGACCACGATGAGATCGTATTACTTCTTCAACCGTCGCTTCGACAGGAGAATTACCGCCTGCTTCAATTTTCGTGAAGAAATCAAACAGACGCTTCATACTGACACGTCCTGTACATGGTGATAATTTCACCGGTCGCTCACCAGTTTGATTGCATGAATACGCACTGACTTTCTCAAAATTCAAAAGCGCCATGACACCGAAAGCGGCAGCCAGCTGCTTACATCGTAAAAATTTATCTTCGTAATCCATCGAGGAAGATGCGTCCAGAATCAGAACCACATGCATTTCTTCTTCATGCTGGTATTGCTTCATAAAGGGCCGATTCAGCCGTGAAAAGATATTCCAGTCAATATAGCGGACATCATCGCCGGGAACGTAGTTCCGATAGTCTGAAAATTCCGTACTTGTTCCCCCTTTGCCAGAAAGATGCTCACCCCGACTGCGGTTGGTTAATCTTCTTGTCGGATTTAAGCGCATCTTCTCCAAAATCGACAACGTTTTGTTATCAAATAACGAGGTAAACTGATTGACTGAGTCTCTGGGACACTGTGCACTAATCCTTTTCCGGTAATTCCTGGCAGATCTGTTCAACCAGATCTTTCACTTTGATATTTTCCGCCTGCCCGTCGTAGTTCATCAGCACACGATGCTGCAAAACTTCATTCGCAAAATAGCGAATGTCTTCAAACGCGACATGCACGTCCTTCACTCAGCGCGCGAACACGAGCGGCTTTCACCAGCGACTGGGCTGCACGCGGGCTGGCTCCCCAGTGCACAAAACGCCGTACTTCATCGGTGGCAAAGTCAGTTCCAGGGTGAGTCGAAAGTACCAGCCGAATGGCATAATCCCGGATCGGTTCGACTACAACGACTTTATCCAGCAGCTTTCGTAATTCCAGAATCTGAACACTGTTTAACAGTTTTTTCAGTTCGACCGGCTGTTTCAGAATCGTCTGTTGCACAATTGTGTTGAGTTCATCCCGACTGGGAAAAGGCACGTTGATTTTAAACATAAACCGATCCAGTTGCGCTTCAGGCAAAGGATAAGTCCCTTCCTGTTCAATTGGATTTTGCGTTGCCATCACGAAAAAGGCTGTTCAAGT
>CALOEF010000002.1:0-19699 GCA_942492165.1 uncultured Planctomycetaceae bacterium | reverse complement strand
TAATGATGTCTGAAATGTGAGTCTTTGTATTGTTGAATCAAAATAATTGTATATTGAGAGACCGGTGAAATTTAATTTGATCAATCCGTCAGATGAATTGTAATGTGGCCATTTATTTGACTGAATGGAGACCGATTCCAAAATACTCAATTCCTTTTTGTTTCATTAAATCCGGGTCGTAGAGATTGCGGCCATCAAAAATAACAGGCTTGGATAATCGATTGAGTATATAGTCAAAGTCAGCATGTCGGAATTCATTCCACTCTGTCAAAATTGCAATCGCGTCAGCTTCATCCAGTGTGTCGTAATGATGATTAAAATAAGATAGTCGGTCTCCATACTCGGCTTGGACATTTTCCATTGCGACGGGATCATGCACTTTCAGAATTGCTCCTGATTCTAATAATTCATCGATCAGGACCAGTGCTGGAGCTTCTCTGATGTCGTCGGTTTTAGGTTTGAATGCAAGTCCCCAGATTGCGATGGTTTTTCCTTTTAAATCACCTTTAAAATAACGGTTAATTTTGTTGAATAATACTTTTTTTTGTGCATTATTCACCTGGTCAACCGCATTGAGAATCGTGGGCTCCATTTCCTGCTTTTGGGCTACGGAGATGAGTGCAGAAACATCTTTTGGGAAGCAGGAGCCTCCATAGCCCACTCCTGGAAACAGAAAGGAAAAACCGATCCTTTGATCATGTCCAATCCCGCGCCGAATCTGATTGATGTCAGCACCAACGCGTTCACACAGGTTTGCCATTTCGTTTATGAAACTGATTTTCGTGGCCAGCATGCAGTTCGCAACGTATTTGGTCATCTCTGCACTTTCGAGATCCATTGACAGGAACGGATGTTCGGTGCGCAAAAAAGGCTTGTAAAGCTCATTTAAAGTCTCTGAAACTTCGGGTCTTGAAACTCCGACAACGACCCGGTCTGGTTTCGAGAAGTCTTCAATGGCAGTTCCCTCTTTTAAGAATTCCGGGTTGGATGCCACATCAACGACTCTACCCGTCAGAGATTCGAGTTTTTCTGCCAGTTGACGGTTTGTACCTACGGGCACAGTGCTTTTAATTATGACAATTGCGTTTTCTGCAATGTGGGGTGCAAGAGATTCTGCAACCTTCCAAAGACTCCCCAGATTTGCTGAACCATCTCCGCCCTGTGGAGTACCAACGGCTATAAAAATACATTTAGCATGTGGTATGGTCTCTTCGTAGTTGGTTGTGAAAAACAAACGTTGCGCTTTTGTATTTCGCTTGACCATTTCTTCCAGTCCAGGCTCATAAATAGGAATCTCACCGGAATTAAGCATTTGTACTTTTTTTTCGTCAATGTCAATACAAGTGACCTGGTTTCCACTTTCCGCAAAACATGTACCAGTGACGAGGCCGACGTATCCAGTACCAATAACAGCAATTTTCATAATGCCCTCTAATGTTTGGAGTAAGACAAGGATGTACCACGATGCTTGTGATCTCTCATGAATTAAGTGAGAGGCATACTCAGTTACAGGAAATCTGATACTGCAATCATTTTAATCCAATAGAATCTTTCACCGATTATGGGTGAAGTTTTGTCATGCCTTTAAGTGATTTCCGTATTGTTTTTCGTAATATTTGAGGTACTCTCCTGACCTGATCCCATTCACCCAGTCTCGGTTTTCCTGGTACCACTTGATGGTATCTTCTAAGCCAGATTGAAATTCGACTTCTGGTTTCCAACCTAACTCTGATTCTGCTTTCCGGCAGTCGATCGCATAGCGCAGATCGTGACCCGGACGGTCGGTAACATAGTTGATTAAAGATTCAGGTTTTCCAAGTAATTTTAGAAGCGTTTTTGTGATTTCAATATTCTGCATTTCCGAATTGCCGCCAAAGTTGTAGACTTGTCCATCTTCTCCTTTTCTCAATGCAGCATCAATTCCCCGGCAATGATCGAGCACATGGATCCAGTCACGAACGTTGGTTCCTGCTCCATAAATTGGTACAGATTTATCTTCCATTGCGTTGGATATGAAAAGAGGAATCAGCTTTTCAGGAAACTGATAAGGGCCGTAATTATTTGAGCAGCGCGTAATAATTGCAGGCAACTGAAACGTTTTTACATAACTTCGAACCAACAGATCTGCAGCCGCTTTCGATGCAGAATAGGGACTGTTCGGGGCGATTGGAGTTTCTTCTGTGAATAACCCTTCTGCTCCCAGGCTCCCATACACTTCATCTGTAGAAACCTGAATAAACCGTTTGATTTGATTGTTACGAACTGCATCCAGCAGTACTTGGGTACCCACAATGTTAGTTTGAATAAAGGGGCCCGAATCAAGAATGCTGCGATCAACATGTGATTCGGCAGCAAAGTGAATGACCGCATCAAAGTTTGTTGATTCGAAGAGGGAGTTGACAAAATCGCTATCTGCAACATCTCCCTTTACGAATTGATAACCAGGGTTTGACTCATACTCTTTCAAATTTTCAAGGTTGCCGGCATAAGTTAACTTGTCGATGTTGGTAATTGATAAATCAGGGTACTCTGCGAATTGGTGTCGAATAAAATTAGACCCGATAAATCCACATCCACCAGTCACTAAAATTTGTTTCATTTCATACTCCATGACTATAAAAACATAAACAGATCACTTTCCCTGAATTCATGATTCCAGGTCAGCTGCTGAGTCATTCTCTGTATTCTCTTCAGGAGAAGTGAGATCTTCAGGTGGTGCGGAATCCATTACCGCACTCGTTTCAGAAGTATCAACAATTTCTGCTGGAATTCGTGCTAAGGAGACAAGTTTATCATCCTCATCCAGTTTGATGACACGTACTCCTTGAGTGTTTCTACCAACTTGACTGATTTCACAGCCCCGAACTCGCTGGATTTTACCGCTGCCGGTTACCATTAAGACTTCATCGTCTTCAGCAACAGGAATAATATCAACGACTTGTCCATTGCGCTTTGAAGTACGAATATCGCGAATGCCTTTCCCTCCTCGTCTTTGACGGCGGTATTGCATTCCACTTCGAGTTTCGACTTCTTCATCAGAGCTTTCCGCTGAATCAGCTTCACTTGTGGAAAGCGCTTCATCACTTTCGAGTGTATCATCATCAATTAATTCAGGCGAGTCGTCTTCTGAATCAGGATTTCCGGGTATAAAGCCAAATGGAGTTCGCTTACCAAAACCATTTTCACAAACCGTTAACAGGCATGTATCAGGATTGGCAATTACCATACCAATGACATGCCCCTTTTTCGAAAGGTTAATACCTTTAACACCACGCGTGTTGCGTCCCATACTGCGGGCATCAGACTGCGCAAAGCGAATGGCCATTCCTTCAGATGTGGCAAGCAGTAAGTCTTCTCCAGGAGAAACAATCAATGCTTCTACAAGTTCGTCATCTTCATCCAGTTTGATTGCAATGATGCCACCTTTTTGCGGTCGGCTATATGCGGAAAGTGGAGATTTTTTGATAATGCCATTGCGAGTAGCCATTACCAGGAATCGTTGTTCATCAAACTCGCGAACGGCGACACAATTAGAGACAGTTTCGTCTTCCTGAAGTGAGAGCAGGTTGACCAGTGCTCTTCCCTTGGCAGTACGACCTTGAAGAGGCAGGTCATAAACTTTTTGCCAATAGACTCGGCCTCGATTAGTGATAAACAAGAGGTAGGAGTGAGTACTCGAAACAAACAGATGTTGGATAGGATCCTCATCATCGGTTTTAGCACCTTTGACTCCTTTTCCTCCCCGGTTTTGTGCCTGATAAGTATTTAGCTGAGTTCGTTTGATGTAACCCCGCTGAGAGAGTGTCACAACCATCGGTTCCTCAGTAATCAGATCGTCCCGATTGACATCAATCAGTTCGTCGTCCGAAATATCAGTACGACGTTTGTCTGCATATTTCTGCTTGAGGTGGAGCATGTCCTCGTGAATGACAGATCGGATATGATCTTCGTCAGACAATAGATAGAGATATTCCGCGATGGCTTTGAGTAATTCTTTGTGTTCGTTGCTTAGCTTCTCTCTTTCGAGGTTTGCCAACGATCCCAATTGCATCGATACAATCGCTTCTGCCTGATTGGCAGATAACGAATAATATTCATGAACTCCCTGCTCGGTCTGGTATTCTTTAAAACCATCTTCACCGAGTGCACGTTCAATCAGTTTACCATCGACCTGCATTCCCTGCAGGCTGACTTTGGCTTCGGCTCTGCTCGATGAATTACGTATCGTCTTGATGACCTCGTCGATATCGATCTGAGCAATCATTAAGCCTTCGACGGTGTGTTTTCTCTTGCGGGCTTCCGCAAGCATGAATTCCGTTCGACGACGAATGACGTCAATTCGATGCAAGATAAATTGTTGCAGCAATTCCTTGACAGACAGAGTTTCCGGACGATTCCCTACTAACGCCAACAGAATAATGCTGAAAGTACTTTGCAGTGGGGAAAATTTAAACAGTTGAGCAAGAACGACCTCTTTGTCGGCGTCTCGTTTCAGAATAATCTGCAAGTGAACCTTCCAGGGAGGAACATTTCTGTCTGTCAAATCGACAATTCGTGAAATTCCTTTGACGCGATCGTCTCTCACCAACGTCTCCAGTTTCTCTCGGATTCGGTCTCGTGTTTCCATATATGGAATTTCCGTGACGACGATCACATCAGATTTTTTTTCCGTTTCAAAATGGGTTCTTGCACGAAGTGAAATCGTGGATCGGCCTGTGGCATAACCTTTTCGAATTCCGTAACGACCACAAATGATGCCTCCGGTGGGGAAATCAGGCCCCGGCATAACCTGCAGGATGTCGTCGATGGTTGCATCGGGATTATCAATCAACAAAGTGACTGCATCACACACTTCTCCCATATTTTGTGGAGGAATACTTGTCGCCATTCCGACAGCAATACCACTGGAGCCATTGACCAGCAAGTTAGGAAATTTCGAAGGCAGAACAACGGGCTCATTGTTGCGCTGGTCGTAAGTGGGAACAAAATCAACGGTGTTTCGGTTAATGTCGTCCAGCATTTCAGCAGCCACAGAAGCAAGCCTGGCTTCCGTGTATCGCATGGCTGCAGGAGGCAGGCCAGCTAATGATCCAAAGTTCCCCTGTTTATCTATGAGAACGTTACGCATGACCCACTCTTGTCCGAGACGAACCAGAGTGGGATAGATGGAACCATCTCCATGTGGGTGATAGTTACCACTGGTGTCACCAGAGATTTTTGCGCATTTTACACGCGATGAGTTCGATCCCAGATTGAGATCATTCATTGCTACAAGAATTCGGCGCTGTGACGGCTTTAAACCATCACGCGCATCAGGAAGTGCACGACTGATAATCACACTCATTGCATAAGTGAGGTAACTGTCGCGCATCTCGTCTTGAATGTCCAGGTACTTGATATTCTCGTCGATGTTCGGCTCTTCACCGTTGTCGCTGGCCAATCCTTGTTCTCCTTAAGGAATACAACTACTTAAAAACTCTCTTACTGATATATTAGAATTTGACTCATCGATAGATTTGCTAATACAATTAGCTGTTATCGAAGAAATGCGGGGAGCCAACTCATCCTGTGGGGAATCGATTTGTTTTTCAGAATCGATGTCGATTTCCTTATCATTTCGATGAATAATTCTCATGTTAGAACAGACTGTTTTTAGTCAAAACAGACATTAAAACATTAGTAAATCTCGACTGGAATCATGTCCGTGATTCCGCATTAAATTGTAGCGGAATTATCACCAGTTCACAACTAACTTCGCACCTGAAATTTGTCAGGATTATGTGAGAAAATCCTTAAAAATCAATAGCTTACGTTCTCAGAATAATCGTTGAGGCTAACTCGCCGATTGCATAGAATAATGTTAGTATCGGAGTAGGATATTAACGTTGAATTTCAATATCGAAATTCATCCTCATCCGCTGAATAAATAATAGAGATTTTCCCCAATGACCGATTCAGAATCTCAAGAAAATGCCCAACTCGCAGATGATCAAAAATCTTCCGGGGTCGGACAGCAGGGTTCTGAATCGATTGATGTCGATTCTTCAGATAAAACCTTACAACAATCAACTGAAGAACAGTCGCGGGCGGCTCATTTAAGCAAAGATGTGTTTTCACTTCCGGCAAAAGTTCCTGGCTATATTATCATCCGTTCTTTGGGGGAAGGATCCTATGGATCCGTCTGGCTGGCCCAGGAAGAAAATACAGGAAAATTTGTTGCGATCAAGTTTTATACTTATCGACGGGGTTTGGACTGGTCGCTCTTGAATCGTGAAGTGGAAAAACTGGCAGAATTGTATACATCGCGGCATATCATCAGTTTGCAAGGTGTTGGCTGGAATAGTGATCCCCCGTATTACATGATGGAATACCTTGAGAATGGCTCCCTCTCATCGTTCTTAGAGTCGGGGCCGCTTCCCGTCTCCGAAGCCGTCCGCATTGCGAAGACTGTATTGCTGGCGTTAGTCCATGCACATGGACGTGGGATTTTACATTGTGATTTAAAACCGGCCAATATTTTACTTGATGCCAATTTTGAACCCCGACTCTGTGATTTTGGGCAATCGCGCCTGACAGACGAGCAAAGCCCCTCTCTGGGAACACTTTTTTATATGGCGCCTGAACAGGCTGACCTGCAGGCGGTGCCTGATTCGAAGTGGGACGTGTATGCTTTGGGTGCTCTGCTGTATCAGATGTTATGTGGGAAGGCACCCTATCGTACTTCTGAAAATGAGCTGACAATTCGAAATCGAGATTCACTCGAAGAAAAACTGGAAGCGTATCGAGACTTAATTCGAAACTCGCCACGACCGTCAGAGCACCGCAAGGTTTCCGGTGTCGATCGTCGCTTGATTGAAATTGTAGATCGTTGTCTTGAAATCGATCCCAAAAAACGTTATCCGAATGTACAAGCTGTGCTGACGGGGCTGTTGCAAAGAGATCAGCAGCGCGCTCCGAAGACCTTTGATTGCTTTAGGAATTATAGGTCCCCTGCTCTTGATCTTGGGTTTAATTCCCGTTGCGGGAGCAGCTGTGAATCAGATGGAACATCAATTTCGGAATAATCTGACTGAAAGAGCCTTAAAAAGTGATTCCATTTCGGCGAATTTATTGTCTCAAAATGTGAATTGGGAACTGCAGGACCGTCAGGATCAACTTGATGAGCTTTCTTCTGGAACGCTCTTGCGAAAGTCGCTGGAAGACGGGGATAATTCTGCGTTATTTGATTATTTAAAGCAAGAAAAGCAAATCGTCGACGATAAACGGGCAGATTTAAACAGAGAGCAGGATACAAGTTGGTTTCTGACTGATGATAAAGGAACACAACTCTGGCGAGATCCACCCGGGCCTACGATTGGTCAGAATTTTTCCTATCGGGATTATTTTCATGGCCACGGAAAAGAATACAAAAAAGGAGAGGCTCCTCAATCGATCAAACCAATCCGAGAACCTTACATTTGTCAGGTTTTCAAGAGTGAAGCAACGAATCAGTGGATGGTGGCAGTGGCTGTCCCGATCTGGAATTTAGAACACACTCAAGTAATTGGAGTTTTAGCAAGAACCACGCATTTAGATCAGTTACTTAAACAATACGAACAGAGTATTCGTGGAGATTCAGGCAAAATTGAGGATCGCAAAATTGCTTTAATTAACAACCGAGATGGAAAGATGCTCGCTCATTCGCAAATGACTGCAGAAAATATGCGGGCGATGAGCCAGGCTGAAGTCGATCAACTGATTCTCGACGATAATCAGTTCAAACAATTACAATTATTTAAATTGGCGCAAAAAAAAGAGCCGAATAGTCAGTCGACAGCAATTATGGATAACTATCATGATCCGGTTGAAGCAATCCTGTCGAACGATAATCATCAAGATAACAAATGGTTAGCCGCATTCTCTCCCGTTGGCTCTACTGGTTGGACAGCTATCGTGCAGGAGCGGCGCAGTATGGCACTGCGTCCTGTAGCGGAAATGCGAAGTTGGCTCATTCAATATGGTTTAATCGTTCTGGTGACGAGTTGCTTTTTAGTACTTACTGTCTGGTATTTTGTGATGCGCGTTTTGACAGAACGACGAGCATGGGATTGGGCTCGTCACCATTCGGAAAAACAGTCAGATCAAGGTTCAACATCATCCACTTGGCCTAAAAATCACTGATGAAAAAGTTCATCTGTGAGGAATCATAAAATCAACAACAGCTACGGAAGGGAGATGTTTTTTTGTTGGAACTAATGGCATATAGCTCAAATCATCAGCATTCCAGCAAAATCAGCCTGGAGAATGGCCAGGAACTCATTTTGGGAAGGTCAAGCGACGCGGATGTCCAGATTCTCTGGGATGATCGTATTTCACGCAAACATGCGTTGTTGGTTGTGCAGCAGAATCAGGTGTCAGTTCAGAAATACCCTGATGCAGGAAATCAAATATTTTTATCCGGGAATGCAGTTGACCAGTTTCTCCTTGAGTCTGGCAGTTCTTTTGTAATCGGTTCAACTACATTTCAATTGATAAACGAAACCTCCAGCTTTTCCTCTCCCAGCGAATCACCGTTGGAAGAGGTGACTTTTAAACCAAACGAACTGTTAAAAGTCAAATATCGTGATGCCGACCAGAGAATTGACGTTCTGGCGCATTTACCAGACTTGATTATGAATGCCAGAAACGATGCCGATTTATATTATCATTTGGTAACCATGTTATTGTCTGGAGTCAAACATGCGGATGCGGTAGCTGTTGTTCGTCTGAATGATGATGATCGGGTTGAAGTTCCATTTTGGGAAAGGAGACGCCAGACACAGGGCAGTTTCCGACCTAGCGCACGACTCGTACTCGAGTCTGTTCAGAAAAGTAAACAGACCGTTTTACACATATGGGCAGCAAGGGAAGATGTTCAACATCAGGAAGATTATACTGCTGTCGCCGAATTTGACTGGGCTTTTTGTACTCCGATTGAGGATGGCGCATCAAGCAAGTGGGGACTTTATGTTGCCGGAGAACTGAATCATCCCTATCAGGTCACAGTCCCACAGGGAGTCAGTGGAGTTGATTTACAGGCAGATGTGAAATTTACGGAGCTTGTTGCTTCCATTGTCAAATCAGTGTGCCGCCTCAATCAATTAGAAAGGCAGCAGGCAGGTCTACGCCAGTTCTTTGCTCCTCCGATTCTTTCAGCCATTGGAGATAATCTGGATACTGATATCCTTGAACCAAGAGAGTGTGATGTAACCGTTCTGTTCTGTGACCTGAAAGGATTCAGCCAGCATGCTGAAGATTCATCGGGAGACCTGCTTGGCTTACTGGACCGTGTCAGTCAGGCATTGGGAATCATGACGTCGCATATTCTTGACTTTGGAGGAGTGACTGGTGATTTTCAGGGCGATGCGGCATTAGGGTTTTGGGGTTGGCCATTCTCATCTGCTGAGGCGCCACTCGACGCCTGCCGCGCGGCATTAGCGATACGTTCTGCTTTTGAGCAAATCAACTTACAACCAGATCATCCACTTGCTGATTTTCGAATGGGGATTGGAATTGCTCATGGCAGAGCAGTTGCCGGTAAGATTGGTACGAGTGATCAGGTTAAGGTGACTGTATTTGGACCGGTTGTCAATCTGGCCAGCCGACTCGAAGGTTTAACAAAACAGTTACGTGTTCCGGTTTTGATGGATGAGACCACAGCACAAATTGTGCGGAATCACCTGGATCCAGGTGAAGGTCGCGTCCGAAAACTGGCACAGATTCAACCTTATGGAATGGAAAAGCCGGTGGTCGTCAGTGAGCTTCTTCCCCCTGAATCACAAATGGAAACTCTTACTGACGAGCAGGTGACTTGTTATGAATCCGCTGTCAGTTGTTTTATCGAAGGGCAATGGGACGAAGCGTTTCGTTTATTGCATGCCATTCCACCGGCAGATCGTGCACAGGATTTTCTGGCATTGCAAATTACAAAAATGAATCGAGTTGCTCCCGCTGACTGGGATGGAACTATCCGGTTTGACAGTAAGTAGTTGACATGCGTGACCACCTGCTTTCATGCATATGATCCTCCCGGTTGTGCTGATTATGCTGGCTCTCTGGGATAGGCATCTTGAGAAAACCTTTTCTACCTCAAATTTCATAGAAATATGAGTCTCAGTAATAAAGCTGACCTATTTTTGATTAACGGGCAGTACTTGAGCTGGCTGGTGATTCGGTCCTTTCTTCTTCGTTATGATCAAATATTTTGAGAGTATTTCGATGAGTAATACAGTCTTGTATGTAGAATCAGATTTGAAAGCAGTCCAGACAAAAGAGGAAGTCGTTCTTCCCGAACGTTTTGAATTCGATCATCGTTCTCAGGAGATGTTACTCGTTTTAAACGAGGTTTTTGATTCGATTACATCTTCGAGCAAGTCATAAGTTATCACTTTCTATTTGGCAATAGGCTTCTCCCATGCTAGATGATTCACAAAAGTCAAACGCACGTGTCCTGGTTATCGATGATGATCCACTCTTTCGAAATTTGATGGTTTCGTTCTTGCGTCGAGAATTCATCGTTTCGGTTGCCAGTGATGGTTCAGAAGGATTTTATAAAGCGCTGGAATATCCTCCAGATATTGCCATTGTCGATGTACAGATGGCTGAATGGGACGGGTTGCAGACATTAAAGGCTTTTCGTACACATCCCACACTGGCTGCGACAAAAATTATCATGCTGACATCCGATGCAAGCAAGGAAACTGTGATCGCTGCGATTCAGGGAGGCGCAAACGATTACATTATCAAAACAAGTTTTTCCAAGACAGAGTTTCTGGAAAAAGTGCGAAAGCATGCCAGTTCTGATTATAACCAGAATCTGAATGTACGCAGTAATTCCATAAAGCAAACTGATACACCACAAATTACAGTTTCTAAGCAGAAAGTGGAAAATCAGAAAGCAGAAACACCCGCTATGAGTACCAGTTCTGTTAAAGAACAAGTGGAAGGGCTGGAATTAGATCAATCTGAAGAAGAACAATTGCAAGGAATTATGGAAGATTGGGATTAATTGCCTTTCTGTGAAAGTACGCGACACTTTTTCAATTCAGCTGAAGCAAATCTAAGTGGTGTCTCCCCAATATTGAAATCCTTTGCCAGAACTCAGCATCAGCAGTGGTCCTGATCTTAATCAGCACAAAGTCATAAGACGTAAAAAAAAACAGCACAGAATTCAGTCTATGCTGTTTTGTTGATTCTGAATATCTTCAATGTTTACAGGTTCTCACGTGAGAATTTTGCAATGACATTGCCGATGAATTTCAAAATTCCTTTCTCTAATTTTGCCTTCCCATCAATGGTATTGTCTTCGCGTTTCATGACAAGAGTGAAGGTATCATCAGAACCTGTCAGCGATTCAATAGCCATCTCACGAATTTCCTGATTGCCTTTCTTTTCCCGAAGCTTATTGATCATTTTTAACCAGGGGAGACTCTTCATGTTCAATTCAATGACATTGGGACTTATTTCTTTGGGGGGAGCTTCTGTAACCAGTTTCGCAGCTGCTTTGATCCGATCCACTGCCTTGGGGCCGGCTGCCAGCCAAAGTGCTTCTGGAGTACTTCCGACATAAATTGCCTCCCCTGCACCAAATAATTCATCAAAACCGGCTTTATATTTATCGATAATGTTTATTTTGTGAATACTCAGTTTGTCTTCATTCACAAAATCAAGTTCGACGGTTTGTTTCACAATCAGTTTCGGGAGGAGTTCAACAATTTCTTTAAGTTTCGCGCCGTCCTTGGATCGAATCCCTCCCAGAAGTTCATATTTGCCGTCGGACTGTGCGTTCGTGTCAATAAAGGCATCAATGAGGGCGGTTTCTCTGCCCGCATCAAGCATCTGAATTACTAATTCAGCCACTTTCTTTCCGGCTGTTTTCTGTTCCTCAGACAGTTTTTTATTGTCAGAGATTCGTTCTTGCAAAGATGGTAACAGCAGTTTGTAAAAAGCAGAAAAATTTTCTTTTCGCAGTTCATCGAGAGGATGAATAATTCGACCATTTAGAATTCCATCGTTCTTTACAGGAACATTGACAAAATAACTTGGAGTCGTAGCGAACTGTTTGATACTCTTTTCGAGTGAAGTACCTTCAATTGCGTTTAGAGTAAATTCAAATCGACCTTCGTTTTCTGCTGCATCGGTCGTCCAGCCGATTATCATTTTTTGTGATTCGGAAAATAATCGTTCGAGTTCATCCATTTGCTGAGTGAAAGCAAGCTTCCTCAGATTAAATGCACTTTCCGATTCTTCCCGTTTTTTCTTGATAGCGGCAAGTAATTGCTTGCGCGTATTCGCCATCGATTTTTTGCGCTTCGACTCCTTCTTTTTCATTGGTAATCAAGGCACTGAAATCATATTTTTTGTTTAGCAGCTCTTGAACTCGTTTGAGCGGATCTGTGATTTCTTCAACTTCGTCAAGCTTTTCAGAAATGACAACATATTTGTGTTTCTGCAGGTACTTCATGAAACCAACAAAAAGATTGCCTAATTTGTAAGGACCATTTCTTTGTTTTTTGGAACTGATTTCAAAGACTTCCAGATTATTTCGAAAGTCCTTTAGATTGCTGATGGGAAGAATTAATCGATACCGGTCCTTCTGGTCCTTTCCGAGTAGAATATCGATTCGCATCGGGCGTGTCTGGTCAATTCCATCAAGAAACGTGGGGAGTATTTCATCAAGGTTACCCCAACCTTTTTTGTCACCTGCCAGATCCAAAACCAGATATTTCAGATCCGCAATCATGCCATCCGCACTGATTTGGACAAGCGAGATATTGGGGGCAGAAGCCTCTTCGGCAATCACTGTTTTAGGAGCAATAATTCCAATCAACAGAAATAAAGCGAAATGAGCAATGCGGCTCATACATTTCCTCCGTGATGTATTTCTAAGGGTCATTGTGATCTAACGAGAAACAGATTGTTGGCAAGGTTTAAGTCAGAACAGGTTATTCGTCCGAAACTCAAGACCTGCGGATGTTAGTTTATAATAAAGGTGATGAATAGGGAACTCTGGTTGAAGAAACAGCCAAAATCAAAATTTTGGTTAGAGAATCGATGTGCGTGTGAGGGGAAAACAATATGTTCATTTGAATCCGTTCATTTGAAACATCTTCCTTTGTCAAAATGGATCTTACTTACGCGGGACTACTGTTAAAACAGATCGACACAGATCCTGGAGAAATTCGAACACAAACACAAACAGGAGGACAATCAAGCTTCATAAGTACTTACAGGTTTTTCGGTTTATTTCGAGGCGGAGTGACCGATGGCTGCTCGTTGAGTAAAACCTGAATCCCTCGAATTAACCCAAGATAGCCTGAGATCCTTTCTGTTGGGGAGAATTGTTGATTTTCCAGGATTTTCTTGCTGAGAGCGAGCTTGTTCTGAATCGTAGAGGCAGCACTGATTGTATTCAACATGTCTTCCCGCAAGACCGGATCTGTCAGAGCGGTAACAAATTGTGTTGCCTGCTTAAATTGTGATTCATTTATGAGATATGACAGTAATTTGAGAGAAAGTTGCCCTTTCCATGCTTTTTTTAAATCGGCTTGATTTATTTCATGAGCCGCCTGTTCCGGTTTGCCATTTTGAATCAGAAAAGTAACTTGTTTTATTAGCAAATCCTCATTTGAAAGTGCCGGGATCCTGTTAATCAATTCCTGTTGAATTTGTTCTTTCAATGTATCCATGTTCTGGTTTGCAGATTGCAGGATCACAGCTGGTAAACTCGTCTCGAGCAGTGAATCTTTCAAATTTTCATCTTCCGCATTCTGGCTTTCCAACACTGTTTTCCATACATCTCCCTCTAAATGAGATCGAGACGCTTGAGAAAGTTGCTTGACCAGGAGTGTTACCCGGTTGTCTGCTGCAGATTTTAAATTACGGAGTTGCTTACGGTAGTTATTGATTCCTCTTCGGAGACGATCACTTGTGTCAAGATTGAGAGCATCTTTAATTTGGTTTTGAAAGTTAAAATTAGATGTTTCACTGTTTTTCGTCTGGACAGCGGCAACGCTTGGTGCACTCGCCCGGATGGCCTGAACTGCATTTTTAAGAAACGGAATCGCCGCTTTTTGTTGCCCCAATTCAGATGCAGCGCAGGCAATTTGAAGATTTGATTGAGCCAACATTATTAAAGGGGCTGAGACTGGAAGTGTTAGTGTATTTACTGTTTTGATATTACCCAGAATTAAAGGAGACGGAACCGGTGTGTTTTCGATAAATGTTTTTGATTTTTCCAGGAACGCTTTGGCTGCATCGGTTTGCTTCAGCGCAATCAATTTTCTTGCGCAACGGGCAAACATATATGCATTTCCACTCGGAGACAATTTCATTTCTGCGGGCTTTAGCAGTGCTGTTTCAGGTCGCTTTTGGTCTTGAACAGTTTGTTGTACCAGTGCTAATGCCCACTGTGTTACTGCGTCCATTCGATCGATCGGAGTGGGGGCAAGTGCTGCCCAGTTTAAAGCCTCTTGTGGAAATCCATGTGCTGTCAGAATCAATGTGACAGCAATCCATTGAGGAGAGTCCCATTCCTGACGTAAATCGATGAGTGTACTAAAGTCATACTGGTTGGTTTCTCGCGCGATCTGGAGATAAGCTGAGAGTTGAGCCAGAGCGTCGTTTTTTTGGTATTTTTTCATAATCTCAATGGCAGCCTCTTTTTTATCAGTAGCAACCCAGAATGCTGCCAGTCGAGATGTAAGGTCAAGAGTATCTCGGCCCCCGAATTGGGGGATCTGTTTTGTGAGCTGTTCCAGCTGTTCGATTGTCTTCTTCAAGCCAGCATTATCTTTATCCTTTAATTGAATCCAGCCAATATCGATTAGCGGAAACATTTTATAGAATGGGAGTGGCGGAGAGACCGCGTCAATACGCTCGATTTGAGATTGCGCCTCTGGAATGTCACCAGAAATGGCATAAGCTTCAGCCGCTAAACGCCGACTGAAAGGTTTACTCCTGTTTTTTCGAATTCGAGAAAGATCAATAATGGTTTTAAGTGCCTCCTGTTGAACTGTCTGAGGAATTAACGGATCAGATTTTTTGTCGTTCGAATCTGAGAGATTATTCTCAGGAGGGTTATCAGAATTCTCGGTATTACCTAAAAATGATTTTTTATTTGCTTGGGAGTTTGATAGCTGATCGAATGGTTTATTTAAATGTGAACTGTCAGTTTCACGGGTAAAATAGAAATAGGCGCCGCCAATTGAGGCGGTCACTAATACCAGTACACTGATGAGCGGCAGCTTCGATGCCCTTCTCTCTTTCGCTTCTGGGTCCTTTTCTTCATCCGCTTTGCGGGTCAGCACGTCCGGATCAGGGACCAAAAAGACGGGGGCCAGGCATTCTGGATTACGGCACTTCACTTCTTTTCCGACCACCTTGGATGATGCGAAGCCTGGTGTATCACACATGGGACATACAACGCGGAACATTTTTCCTTTTACTGGTTTCCGCAATAAGGAGATGACATTCGTTAACTGTTGCTGTCGTTCCAGTTCGAACGGATCATCATCGGTGACGGTTTCTCGTTTGGATCGTCTGGTTGTGGTTTGTTTTTGAGAAGGCTGAGTGACCTCACTCGTTTTTTTACCACTCGGTGCACTGGAAGATGACGACATTGCTGCACCACAGAAGGGGCATTCTGCTGCATCTTCATCCAGCACTGATGCTGCACAAGAAGGGCAAGTTGGAAGATCCATATTTCCATTTTCCAGTTTTATTTGGGTGTAATGATCGTTTTTTCGCAGTATACAGAAACGTCAACGCTATTGATTGGGATTTTGAAACGGTAGTTGCAAGACATTCGCAGAAATGTATGAAATTAATTACGATTCCAAAAACAGATAGCTGGCTCTATTGTATACAATAGGTAATGTTTCATTCAAGGACTATCTGTCACCACTCTATCATGTTAGATCAAAACTGAAATCAAGGGGAAATGAGACGTTAACGAATTCGTAAATCGCTTCAGTTTTGAGACAGTTCGAAAGTCAGGTCTGTCACAATATGAGATGTTTCGAAGGAACAGGCTATACGATGCAACAGAAGGTTATTGAAATATTGGAAGAATTCGAAGTCGTATTGAGAGAGGGAAAAACGATAGCCCCGGTTTTAGATCGAATTATGGAAGATTTGGATGGCAGGGCAATCGGGCTTTGGCGCTGTGGGCAGGGGAAATTGTTACAAATCGGATTCTGTGCTGCCACTGAGATGGATCAGCAGATACGTGAACAATTTACTTCATTTACCCAAGAAGTCTCATTGGAAAATACCGGTTTAGGAATCGTAAAAGCGGTTATTGAAAATGATCCTGCTATTGGAATTTTGCAAGGGGAGAAATCAGGTCTGGAAGGGTCTTCGGAATGGCTGAAAAAATTTGGGGCCCTGCAATCATATGCCGTTCCAATACAGGAAGGTTCGCAAGTTGTTGGTGTTTTAGCGATTTCCACGAATTGCATTCATCAGACAGGAGATGTCGAGTGGAAAATTCTGACAAAAATAGCTGAAGGAATTGGGGAGAAAAAACTTTTGGGGATGCTTTAAAGCCCCTGTTCGATTATGATTTTTTACTACTGCAAAATTGCTGAATTGCCAAAGGATATTTTGGTATCTAAAATAGAAATAGTCGCGATTTGCTGTCAACCGACGGGTTAAGATTGAAATTCTGCAACATACTGAATTAAAACTGGCTTGTTTTTTTGTTTTTTATTATTCAGGTCTTCGTAAGATGAACCATTCGAACCCATTACACTGGTCATTTCCATTTGGAACCTGGTTTCTGACACGGGTCCGAGTTAGCGTTTTTCTACCTGTTTTATTTCTGGTATTCTGGTCGCATTACTCGCTCGGTTTAGGAGTTGCGTTATTCAGTGTCCTGTTTTTAAGCGTTTTTCTGCATGAAATGGGCCATGTTGTGGCGTGTCGCATGGGAGGGGGCGAAGCAGATCAAATCGTGTTATGGCCATTAGGGGGCTTGGTTTCCTGTAATCCTGGCTCCTCTGTTTCTGCCCGAATTCTGACAATTTTGGGTGGTCCTGCAGTGAATCTGTTGCTCTGTGCAATTACACTCCCCGCTGTGTTCTGGTCTAGTCAGCTTGCAGAATCGTTGAATCCGATCAAATTACCTGCCTTGGATTTGAGTAACAGCCCCGGGCAGGCAATGTTATTGTTGATCTTCAGTATCAACTGGCTGCTTTTTTTGATTAATTTGATCCCGATACTGCCTCTGGATGGTGGAAAAATTCTGCAAATTGCTCTGGCGAAACGCTTTGATGAATCCGTAGTTCATATGGTTCTTCTTAATGTAAGCTTCTGGATAGGTGGGTTGGGGATGGTTATTGGATTGTGTACCTCAACTGTATGGGTTGTCTTTTTTAGCGCATTATTATTAATGCTTAACTTGTTAGAATTTGCGACAGTCTCAAGGCAAGAAGCATTCGATGATTCGACTTTTGGATATGATTTCTCTCAGGGCTATACAAGTCTCGAACGTTCAAGCAGCCAGTTAGGTGAAAAAAAGGCCGGGTTCTTATCAAAATGGCGCCAAAAGAAGAAACTTCAAAAAGAGATTCGCGAACGGGAAAAAAAACGTGATGCAGAAAAACAGCTCGATTTGTTACTGCATAAAGTACACGAATTGGGGTTGGAAGCGCTCACCGCTAAGGAGAGACAGCAACTCAATCAGGTTAGTGCCAGATACCGAAAAACCGATTCTGACCCGTAAAATGAGTATGTTTGCTTACTAAAATTGCCCTTCGATTCTTATAATCCTTCCTTGAATCGGCTCCCATTTCTGGCGTAATCAAATATTTTATTCCTGGCGAAATCATATTCTGATTGTGGTGTCATATCCCCTCTTATACATGCAATCATTACAATTTGATCTTGAATCACAAGAACTACATCTGTTCGAACTGAACAGCGATCAAATGACTCACAGCATTCGATGTGAGGAACCGACCCTGGTATTTGTTTTTCATGAGTAGTAAGTCATTGTTTTATAACAGATTACGTTTCTGAGTTTCTCAAAGAAAACGCGAGATTTCAGGCAGTCTGACGAATCGATTCTGGACCTGATCGCAGTTGTTTTTTCGACTTAAGAGTTTCGTCCTTTTCGTAATGAATTCTAATAATACATACGTTTGATCATGTTTGTGTTTATGGTTTGTGATGAGAGGAGACAAATAGGTCCCAATTAACAATCGCATTTGCGAAGCGAGGTCTACGAACTAACTTTCGATGAGGATTATCCTGTAGAAAGTAGAGAGTGGACTCATGGTTTTAGGAACAACCGAAACAATACAGAAGTTATCAAACTTCAGTACGAGTGATGGTGATTGGAATTTGTCATTACAGGAAGATGCCAAGGTCGAACTTGCCATTTGTAATATGAAGCGAATTTCTGAGCTCACTGCTTTGACGATGTTTTGTTTCGACTCAAATAAACGAATGATTCTCGATAAAACGAACGCGCACACTCTCACTTATTTCCCCGAAGATGTTTTGGAAGAGATTGAAACTTCGAATGGATTAACTCTCATTGAAAATACAAATGGCGTGATCCATTTTCTATTCCCACTCATCCAGGATGAAGTTCAAAATATTTTTGCAGTTGGTTTTGTCTTTTCCAAAGAGAAACGCAAGTTGACTGAGATGGTTCTGTCTGCCGTTGAGAAAAGTGGACTTCTGCAGAACTGGATTTCTGGCTTGAGCAACAACGGGTCCTGGACGTTAAATCTCTGCATGCCTTATTGAGCCTGGCAATTATTCATACTGAAGAAGAACAACAGATTGGTATTCTAAATAAAGAAGTCGATGATTTGTCAGAATGCCTGGATGAGACCTTCGAAGAAATCAGCCTGTTACACGAAGTCGCTCAGCATTTAAAAATATCTGAGAGTCCAGAGCAACTGGGAAAACTATGTCTTGAACGAATCAGTACATTAATTGAAGCAGAGACGAACATTATCTGGTATGAAGGATTGGAGAATAAATCTCAATTCATGTCAGACAGTAAAGTCAATTTTGATGAGCTGAAACTAGCGCGATTAGTTGCTCAATTTGATGGATTCAACTGGAATCAGCCACTCGTCATTAATCAGGTAGAAAATTCTTTATTGTCGCTTGAATTTCCCGACTTGCATAATCTGGTCTTGGTGCCCATTACAGACGGCACGAATTCGTTTGGATGGACTCTGATTCTAATTTACTCAAAAGCGGAAAGTCTCGCCGATTCAAATTTCGGTCTCGCCAATTCAATTCGCTGATTTTGGAATTTTGGAAATGTGGTATCTACGCTCAACGAAGAGGCTCTGTATTGAGACGCGGATATTTCTCGCCGATTTTGGAATTTCTGCCACGTTCCTGTAGACAGTTTGCTAAATTGTGGCTGCTAAAACCAATTTGGAGGTAATTTCGTGGTTTTGAAAGTTGTACTGTAGATCTACAGTATGGTAAAATCTCGTGGATATCGCGATTCTGTAGGATGGAAATTCTTGTGCTTTTGGAGTTTTGAAAGTTCAAAAACATCCCGCGTTCGTTCTGGAAATTTTGTCGAGATTCGAGAACTTACCACGAATATATTTTGGAATTCGAGGAAACCCATCTCAACAGTAAATCGGTAGGCTTGAAAACTATAAAGCAGTTAAAGGAATGGAAATTCTAGTCAGCTGAATTATTG
>CALOEF010000001.1:0-208412 GCA_942492165.1 uncultured Planctomycetaceae bacterium | reverse complement strand
GAACCAGTCGATTCGATTGCTTCCAGAACATGACTTCAGACAAATCACGGAAATACCAGCCGTTGGCGACGATCCCATGCTCTCGGGGAGTCAGCCCGGTCAGCAGAGTGGATTGTGCAGAACAAGTAACAGCAGGGAGGACCGTTCCCATCGGCCTGGAAAACCCCTGTTTTGCCAGACGCGTTAAATGAGGAGTCCGTTCTCCTAACATTTCATGGGTAAAACCCACAAGATTCATAACGATCAACGGTTTGGTCATACGAATTTACAATAACAGAAAGTATTAAAATCAAAGCACTTATGAAACCAGTCTCTACTTCGAAGCTTAATCAACACCATCAAAAAATGAAAGGAGTTCTTTATGTGTTTCCCTACCAGAATTTCTGATAATAATTTGAAATCGTTTTCAAAATAGACAGTTAGATTCTGAAACTTCAAACGTCATCCCAACAACCAAGTGGTGCGCAACAGAAAAGTATACACTCGTATAATACCGTTGCCTGAATCACTCGATTTGCCGGATTTCCATTTCGATCAGGCACTTTCAGGCTGGCGCATTTTGGATTAATATAGAAAGCTTTCTACTTGAAAAATGGCTTTTATTTGTTGAGTGGATGGCCAACAACAATCCACACTTCATAATTGTTTTTATTCAGATAACTGTTTAACTGAGCAGATTTGCATTGACTACTCAAATTAACCATTTTACTCTAATTAACACTATTGATACTTTTGGTACATTCTGGATTACCAGAAAAATGTGACGTTTCTGTATTTGTATTATTTAAAAGAACATCGATAATATTTGAGCCTATTCATCGCGTCGCGAATCTCCATTCTAAAATTCGCGTACTAATTTTCTAGAGAGATTGAAATTATGGTTACGGGCCGTTTTCCTTTCGCATCGTCTTTTCGTAGACCCATTTCCTTTTTGAATTGCCTGCTCAGAGGTCAAAGAAAACGCCAAAACCGCGAGAAGCGAAAGGCATTTCGCCTGGCCAGCTCTTACTCCACTACGGAACAACTAGAGGATCGAACGCTCCTCGCGGCTGCTTCGCTGGTAAATATCGAAACGAACTTCGATATCTCTCTGACCGATGGAGAAATCTACAACGAAGCCCCCAAAGAGCTGACTTTCAAATTCACTCCCGGTCAGGAAATCGATCCTGCAACATTGAGCGGAATTCATATTGTCCGTGCCGGTGAGAATGAGGTGTTTGACCCCATTGACGACCCTGCTAATGATGATATATTTATTCAGCCGGGTTTCATTGACATCGGAGATAATCCAAACGAAGTCATTCTCCGTTTCGCGGAATCATTGCCTGATGACAATTACCAGATCACTATCTTTGGAAGCGATGTCCTCGCTGATCCCAGCCTCCCGGGTATACCCAACGCAGGAATTACGGCTTTACTGAATCTGGATGGCGATCCATTTCAGGATGGCGTCAATCAAGAGATCAACTTTGAACTACAACTGGGAGCCAAAGTCGTTTCTGTTGTCCCTCAACCTGTTTCAGGTGGTGGCACAGGAACTCTCACTCAGGCTCTCGATCAAATTGACGTCTACTTTAATGATGATTTACTCGATAATGATTCAGCTGAAACCTTAGCGTTTTATCAACTGATCAATACTGATACCAATGCGATCGTCAATCCGATCACAGTTGACTATGACTCAGACAATCACAAGGCTACACTCACTTTTGCAGCAGAGATTGGAGAGGGTACTTTCCACTTGAGAATTGGTGAGGAAGCCACTCCCGATTTCCAAGACGTTGAAGTTGTCGTAGTTACGGATGGAAATCTTATTTCAATCATCGACGATGGTTTAGTCTCACCATCCGCTGTGGCAGTCGATACTGAAGGCAATTTCTCTTACTACATTGATGATGATAGAATCTTTCAGATTGATCATACCAGTAACGATGATGTTACTTTGCTTGCAGGTGGAGGCTTAGACGCTCCCACCAATGGCGCTGATGCAACAACTCTCAATTTAGCTAATCTGGAAGGCATCGCCGTAGACGGTGCTGGTAATGTTTACTTTACAGATAGTGCTCTTGTGATCCGAGTGAATAAGGATGACGGAAAAATCACGATCCTTGCTGGAGGAGGCACGGAGACAACGATTACCGATGATCTGTTAGCAACAGAATTCACGCTGGGCTCACCCCGAAGTATCGCCGTCGACAGCTCTGGAAATGTTTATTTTACTGATTCTGGTTTGAATAGTGTATTTCGTGTTGGCCATGACGATGACCACGACCACGACCAGACCACAGGTATTATCTCTGTGGTTGCAGGCGGAGGATTGACCACGATACCTGCAGATGGAATTGATGCAACAGATCTTGCTCTCGATTTACAAAGCTCGCCGGGATTGGCATTAGATCCATTCGGTAATGTCTACTTCACAAATACCTATGATGACGGTGGTACACCCAGAACCCAGGTCATCGCCGTCGATGGTGTTTCTGGCATAATCACAATCGTAGCCGGTGGTAGTATAACCCCCCTGGCAGTCGTCGATGGAATTGATGCAGTAGCTGATTTGGCGCTTGATTCACCTGTTGGACTGGCAGTCGATAGCGCACAAAACATCTATATTACGGACGATGGTCGAATTATTCGAGTTAATTTTGATGGTAAGATCACTGTACTTGCTGGAAAAGGTGGTGACTTAATACCAGATAACGGTGATGAGGCAATAGAATTGGAATTGATGACGCCATCTGGTATCGCAGTAGATAACTCTGGAAGAGTTTACTTTGCAGATACTGGTGATTCTCTTATTATTCGAATTAACAATGAAAGCGATGACAATTCCAGTTTTGATACAGCAACGAATCTTTCTGGACTTACTACTCAAACGATTCAAATCAACGCGCAAATTGAACCACAGGATATCGCCCAGCCGCAGCTTCCCGGCGGTAATGATGAACCCGGTCATCGTGAAATCACAATAGAAGCGCATATTGGTGCGGCAGGTACAACACCTTCTACTCCTGGTGCAATCGGAACCGTTCGATTCTCTTTCCCGTTAACTTACGGAGGCGGGCTATTCAATCAAATCACAGAAAACCAGAAACAGCGTACCCGCGAGATTTATGAAATTTACAGCTACCTGACGGGAATCGAAGTTCAGGAAGTGGAAAGCGGTGGAACGGGAATTATCACAGGCGATATTCGTGCTGGTGACCCAAACATCCCACCTTTGGCAGCAGGTGGTATCGCCGGTGGAAACGCCATTATGAATGGCGCTTTCGATTGGGGTGACAGCCCCTATGGCGGAGGCTGGTTTACCACGGCATTTCACGAAATTGGCCACACACTCGGTTTAGGCCATTCATACGATTTACCTTCTGTTATGGGGTCCAGTGGTGGTGATGTCGGAGGCACAGTCCCTGGCGAACCAATTTTCCCTTCCAATCACGACATTGTACATATCAACCGAATCAGACCGGCGTTGAGTACGGACATCGACCTGAATAAATTTACCATTCCCGAATTTGGTGGTCGATTTACAGCGGAAATCACGGCTGATCGGCTGCCAACAAAAAGTCACCTGGATAGCGTATTGACCCTGTATCGGGAAACGGGGGACCCGGGAGAAGAAGTACGAGAAATCATTGCGCGCAACGATGATTACTTTGGCGAAGATGCCTTTCTGGACCTGGAGCTGGAAGAAGGTATTTACTACATCGCCGTCACCAGTGTCGGCAATACCGAGTTCGATCCCACCGTATCTGACTCTGGTTATGGCGGCCGCACTGATGGCGCTTACACTCTGGATATCAACTTCACACCCAACCCCGATCCCGATATTGCTATGAAGAAGTTCATGATCGACACTGATGGTGTCGCCCTGGATGGGGACGCCGATGGGAACCCGGGTGGCGTCTTTGATTTCTGGTTCTCCGGCAGCACTGCAGCAAATACGTTTTTTGTTGATAAAACGGCACCTTCAACTGGTGCCAATGGCAGCCTGGCAAACCCTTATAACAATATCAAGGTTGCACTGGATGAAGCTAATCTAGCGAATGATGCGGCAGCAGATACAATCAAAGTTGTACGAATCGTCGGCAATAGTTTTGGAGATGATGTTCATGGTGATCCCAACACTTTTGACAACAATGAAGCTTATTTGATTGGTCTCAATGATTCTTTCCAACCGCTGGAAGATGGAGGAAAGTTTGATATCCCCAAAGATGTGACAGTGATGATTGATGCCGGCACTATCATCAAACTTCAAAACGCCAATATCGATGTAGGTTCGAATGACCCACTTGGGATTAATGATCGCAGCGGTGGTGCATTACAAATTCTGGGTACACCCGAAAACCAGGTCTACCTGACCTCATATGGAAATGATGACCTTGGCGGAGATAACGACGGCCTCACCGACGGTGCAAATCCAGCAGACTGGGGTGGCATCGTTTTCCGTGCCGATTCTGACAAGGAAGATCTGGGAGTTTTCCTGAATTCAGTCAATAACGCGGACATCAGCTTTGGTGGTGGAAACGTCTTTGTCAATTCAATTCTCCAGACATTCTCTCCCCTTCATGCCGAATCGGCGCGACCTTCAATCTGGCAAAATACAATCCACAATAATGCCGACTCCGCCATTTCAGCAGATCCACGCAGCTTTGAAGACAGCCGATTCGTGGACGGATCATTTATCATGAACCGGCATGGCCTGGAAATTTTTGACAATCTTATTTTTGACAACAGTATTAATGGTTTATTTGTACGAATCAATACTGACTTTGGCAGCACAATTAACAAGCTGGATGTTCCTGCCATCTTCAACGATGACTTAACACATGTCATTACAGAAAATCTGCAAATCTATGGTGCTCCTGGAGGACAGTTGGATGAGGATGGCAACCCCACTATAAATGGTCGCCTGAAAATTAATCCGGGTATCGTCGTTAAACTGTCTGGAGCCCGAATTGAAGCCGAACGTGGCAGTGCTCAATTCATTGCGGAAGGAACAGAAGCCAACCCGATTATCTTCACATCGTTAAGTGATGACCGTTATGGAACGGGGACCACCTTCGATACATCCAACGATGGTTTTGACACATCCGATCCGACCGATCTGCCATATAACCCTGAAGACTGGGCGGGAATCATCTTTAATGCTGCCTCTTCCGGAAGCATGGATCACGTCTTGATTACAAACGCCGGCGGTCAGGCCCCTATTGCAGGTGACGTTGCCTATTTTAACGCGATCGAAGTTCATCAGGCAGACCTTCGTATTACTAACAGTATTCTGATAGACAACGCCGATGGTCGGTCCGGCTCCAGTCGGGGTGGTCGTGGATCCAATGCGAGCGCTACAATTTTTGTTCGAGGCGCACAGCCCATCATTGTTGATAATGTATTCTTAAACAATGAAGGGGCGATCGTGAGTATTGACGCGAACGCACTCAACTACAAGTTCCATTCTGATCCTGGTCGCACAACTGGATTTATTGACGCTTATCAGCAGTTTCCAGATAACCATGGTGCCCTGGTTCGACTCAATCGGATGGATAATAATGACCTCAATGGAATGGAAGTGCGCGGTGCGTTACTGGATACAGAGACGATCTGGGATGACACTGACATCGTCCATATTCTGCGCAACGAAATTCTGGTCAATCAACACCACACGTTTAGTGGTATCCGATTGCAGAGCAACATTGGCGAAGGTCTTGTTGTCAAACTGGATGGGCCAACTGCCGGCTTTACTGCAAACGGAGTTCCACTGGATATCGATGACCGCATTGGTGGCACCGTTCAAATTATTGGACAACCTGGTTTCCCTGTTGTGCTGACATCTCTGTCCGATGATACGGTCGGTGCCAGTTTCACTCCGGCAGGTTTTCCACATACTGATACGAATAATAATGGAGCCTCCGGAGGTTTCGCCGGTGACTGGCGAAGTATACGGCTAGACCGATATAGCAACGATCGAAATGTCGTTGTGCGGTTTGAAACCGAGAGCAATAACACCGGCGGCGTCGACGTTAATGACAACCCGGGCTTTGCACAGAACCTGGGAATCTTAGCACCCGATGAATTGAGCGGTGATGAAAACAGGGCACTGGGCTTTGAAGTGCACGGTAGTATTAGCGCGGATGCCCCCGATGATGTGGATGTTTACAGTTTTAATGCCACCGCCGGCACTGAAGTTTGGATTGACATCGACCGCACTTCATCAGCCCTCGACAGTGTAGTTGAACTGATTAATATCTTCGGTGAAGTCATCGCATCATCGCTGGATTCATTTGATCCTTCAACATTATCTCCCGGCGCAATGGATCTCACCAAAACGCCTCATCTACTGGGGGATTTTTACTCTCAAAACAAAGGTGATGCCGGCTTTAGAGTCACACTTCCTGGGCCTGTTGGTGCTGTTGGTACTTATTTTGTTCGTGTCCGAAGTCAACCTGAAGCTGCCAGTGTAGACGATATAGAAGCCGGTCAGACGTCGGGCCAATATCAATTACAGGTTCGTCTTCGTCAGGTAGACGAAAAACCGGGCTCGACTGTTCGCCATGCGGATATTCGTTTTGCAACAAATGGTATTGAAGTATTGGGCCTGCCTGGCCATTCACCTCTACTTGGCGAATCATCAGAAAAAACCGGTAGCAATGAAACCATCGATACTGCACAGGGGCTTGGAAACCTGCTCACCAGTGACCGCAACACACTGGCTGTTTCAGGTACACTTTCCGGTGACTCTGACGTCGACTGGTACACCTTTGAAATGGGTTACGATCTGATTCAGGTGGTTGGTGGCCGTAGTGACGGAGCCAAAACGTTCTCGACGATCTTTGACATCGATTATGCGGATGGATTAACCCGTGCCGATACGACTCTTTCCGTCTTCGACGATCAAGGCAGACTGATCTTGGTCAGTCGCGATTCCAACATTGAAGACGACCAGGCAAACAACGACACTGAAGATTTAAGTAGTGGTAGTTTTGGCACGTTCGATCCTTATATCGGCTCCACTCATATCCCAACAGCGAATCCTGGATCTACATTCCGTTACCATGTGGCAATTTCATCCAATGCCCGTTTACCTCAGGCACTCAATGCCACCTTTAACTCGGGTGCTTTAAATTCACAAATACGTCTGGAACCAGTCAGTTCGGTTCAAAGAATTGTCGAAGACCACATCGGCTTCAGTGGGTATACATCAGGTAACATGTTAGCCGGTAGTACCTTTGTTGTAGAGCCCCCCACAACGCCAAGTATTTTTGACGTTACTGATGAAATGACGTTAACTACTCATGTTACAGCGTTTACACTTGCAGATGTGAATCTTTACGTTTCACGAGGTAATGAACTTCATATTGCTGACCCTTTTGATGGTCGTATCGTCGATACTATCGATGGATTGTCTCCTCCTCCCCATCCCATTGATGTTGGCCCTCTATCTACAAGTAACAATGATAATACTTCGGATATTACCATCCGTTCGGATGGTCGTCTCTTTAGTTATGAAAGCCTTACAAATGTTGCTAATACAGCTGGACGACTAAGAGAACTTAATCCAGGCTCTGGTGCGACGATCTCTTCATTCAATGATGGCATTCCTGATAGACTAGCCACCGGCTTTAATGACCCTGTAAGATTGACTACCAGTAGTGTCGGTGCGCTTGCCTTCCGGCGAACGGGTGTTGCTACTTACAACCTGTATTATGCAGTCAATGATGGTAATATAAGCACTCTTTATCAGGGAAATCCTGCCAATGGAGATGCCGGTGATAACAAAGTCATCAGTTCGACCGATTCTAGGGACGCAGGAAATGAATTCACTGTGCGGGGTGATATTAGAGTTTCAGATGGGGGTACAGGATTCCTCGACATAGGAAATGTCACAGGGTTGGCATTTAAAGGGATCAATGCTACCAATCAATCGCAACTCTATGGTGTCACTGAAAACGGGTATTTTTTAACCATCAATCGAAGCACGGGCTTAAGTACTGGTGTCAATTTATCCAGCGATACCATTGCTGAGGGTTTGGGAAGATTCGCAGGCCTGACAGCGGCACCACAAAACTTGAATAACGGTGCGTTTCAGGAATACTTATTTGCGATTACTGATACTGGAAATCTGTTCGCAATTGATCCGACAAATGGTGAGATTCTGACTCACGTGACTGACATGAGTTTACCCGGGGGGGTGGACAATGTAGAAATCTTTGCCAGAAATGGATCGTTGACATTCGTCGATCATATTAACGTCGGTGAAATCAGTGGCGTCACAGGTCTAGCGTTCTCGCCTCTGGACTTTAACCTTTGGCATCCCACGCTCAAGCAAAGTACTGAATCCGGTCATGGTATCAATAATACGTTTGACGATACCAGAACGGATGTCGGAGGAAACAGCAGGGAAATTGACTTTGATGGGAGAACTTATGAACAAAGCGAGCAGCTGGGTGGCGCCAGTTTCTACTTTGGCTTTGAAAATTGGCGTGATGATAATGCGAATTTAAACTCATACATTGGCTATCAAAACGACGTTCAGTATGGCGTAGATGGTGATAGAAATTCCGATTTCCAAAGAGACCTCTCCAATGAGACCACTATCGGTGACAACTATAATATCGCTGGTGGTGCACATGGCTCACTTGTAACAGATGTATTTGATTTAGTCAGTTCAACTGGTACACCAATTAGCGCTTCTGACATGCCAACACTCTACTTCAATTACTTCCTGGAAACTCAAGATGCCAACTCTCTATCCGGAGGTATGCGAGATTCCGCTCGTGTGTTTATCTCAAATGACGGTACCAACTGGACTCAACTCGCAACCAACAATTCTACCTTAGCCCCTCCTACGGACGCCGGTGCTGGAGAATTATCGACTTACATCACGACTTCTGATAGAGAAGACCGAACGAATAACCCTAATCAACATGTTCAGGAACTATTTGACAATACCGGAGACTGGCGGCAGGCGCGCATTGACTTGGCAGACTTTGCTGGCATGACGGGTTTAAGACTGCGATTTGATTTCAGTACCTCAGGTACGATCAGTTCTGATCTAGATATGCGTGGCGATTCCTTCGGCAATCCATTAAGCAATCAGCAGGCACAAGACAATGATCGTGAAGGTTTCTATATCGATGACATTATCATCGGTTTTGCGGAACGTGGTGAGTTGGTAACGGGAGCCCAAACGAATCAAACCGACTTTTTTAATGTGCCTCAAAACCCGACTTTCGGTGCTCCTACTCAATTACTCTCAGGTGGCTATCAATTAGAAATTCGACGTGGAACAGACTATGCAGCTCCACCCAATGGCCAACTACCTGACCTGACAATTTTTTCACAATTTGACACGAATGATGGTTTGATTCGTGAAGATGGCCAACTGGGTGATCGTAATCTGGAGCGTCAGCAGGGGCATATTTCTATTGAATCCAATACCATTACCAGCGTTTCTGGATACGGTATTAATATCGACGCCGGTTTGCGTGAGTCTGTAGCCGCCGGGCCTAACGGTGAATTCTCTGAACGCTCACAAGCTGGCGGCGTGATTAACGGTCCCACGCTGAATAACTTCTTTGCCGGCGGGCTTGGTTTTGCACCCGGTGTCACTGTGCAAAACAACGTGATTTCCGAATTTGAAAATGGCTTGGGAGGCCTGCGAATCAGCGGTGATGCGAATAGCAGCGATGCCAATAATCCTGCAGCAGTTTCTTATACCAAAGTTGTTAATAACACCCTTGTTGGTGGTGGCATTGAAGTAGACACACCGTCAACTTCTGAATACTCAATTGATGTGGTCTTTACCGACTCAAGTTTAACTGCCAGCCAACAGGTGATTTTCCAGCAGGCAGCGAACCGTTGGAGCCAAATTATCCTCGGAGACGTTCCAGACATGGTCGTTGCAGGCTTTGGTCTGGTCGATGACTTGGTAATCGAAGCTTCCGCTCCCGCTATTGATGGAGTCGGTGGGATTCTTGGATCAGCTGGTCCAAGAACAGTCCGGCCTGGGACATTCATCCCTGCTTCAGGAGTGATGCAGTTTGACAGTGCTGACATCGCCGCTCTGGAAGCGAGTGGTCAACTGATTGATGTGATTCTGCACGAGATGGGTCACGTCATTGGTATCGGCACGATCTGGGATGATTTGGGATTATCCATCGACCTGAATACATTGGACCCACGATTTATAGGTCCAGAAGCAATTGCCCAGTATAACGCGTTACTTGGACGTAGTGTAGTCGACATTCCTCTTGCAAATACGGGGGGGGGAGGTACTTTTGGTGCGCATTGGCGAGAATCGGATCTGAACAATGAATTGATGACCGGATTCCTGAATTCGGGTGTGGCGAATCCAATCAGTGCGATTACGATTGGGAGTCTGGCAGACCTGGGGTATGTTGTTAACCTGAATGCCGCTGATTCATTTCCTCTTCAGGCTCCAGGCGCTCAACTTCTGGATCCTGTTCCCATCGGAGAAATGCTGGACACTGGTCCCTATTTAGTCCTCGATGAAAATGCCTTCGTTTCTGCAGGAGCAGCGAATTTGGTAGCCGCTGCAGGAAAAGGTATCCTGGTTGAAAACTTCGCATCGACAACTATTCTGAATAACATCATCGCTAATACAGACGTAGGTATCGATTTACAATCGGCAACGGGTATCCCGAATATTGTTAGCGCGAACTTATTCAAAGGGAATAATAGCGACGGAACAGTCGGCAATGATGAAATTATTCTGGATGAAGAAGACGATCCACTATTTGTGAATCCAACTGATGGCAATTTCTATCTTGCCGATAATTCGGAAGCCATTGACAGTTCTTTAAACAGCCTGTCTGATCGGCTTGATTTTGTAAACGTAAAAGATCCAATCGGCATGCCGAATTCGGACATCTTTGCTCCGACTTATGACTCGTTCGGTCAGCTGCGTGTGGACGATCCGAGTCAAAGCCCTCCTCCCGGTCTGGGATCAAATATTTTTAAAGATCGAGGTGCAATTGAGCGGGCTGACTTTGTGGGTCCAACAGCAATTATCTCGTTACCTGTTGACAATGATAATAATGATCTCAATCCTGATGATTCAAAAGTCTTCGTCTTCGATCCTGAGCTTTTCACGACGATGATTATTCAATTACGTGATATGGGAATTGGCATCGATGACGCAATTGTCAATTCATCACAATTCACTATAACGGCAGATACAGGTGGAAATACTTCTCGCATTTTGGAAGATGGTGTTGACTATCTCTTTAGTTATAATTCCAATACCAATGAAGTGATCTTTACTTCGGCTACTGGAATTTTCCCTCTTGATACTCTCTATACGATTACAGTTCAAAATACCGATCTCACTGATGTTGATGGTAACGTTTTACCTGGCGTTAAAGACCTCGCAGGTAACTCTCTGCAACCTAACCGAAATGATGGAACAACAACGTTCAATGTGGGCGTTGCCGATGCAGATAATAATGCACCAGTGAACCGTCATAATGGGGTTTCGATTGACGACATTCTGGATTTAAACATAGTGACTGACTATGGAACGGACATCGCATTCTCCGATGTCGCCCCTAATGTACTCTCGGTCTCAGACTCGGACGCATTCCTGGGTACGGGTGAGGTCGAGGTCACACTCTCAGTAAATATCGCTGATGGAGAGTTGATGCTTACTCCCCCAGCAAATGTACCAACAGTAACAGTTGATGTCATGAACACACCTACTGTATCACAAATTACCATTACCGGTTCCGTGGATGAAGTGAATACCACTCTGAAAGAACTTATCTTCTCGCCCGACCCAGATTTTTTCTCCAGTTCTACCACTCTCACAATGACCACGGACGATCAAGGGAATTTTCCTAATTCAACACCAAGTACTCCAGACACTGATTTAATCAAAATCACGGTCAATGATCCTCCTGCAATCTCATTCACAATGGACACTGACTCAGTAGAAGAAGCCGTTGCTAGTGGTTTCGCTTCAGTCACCCTGACCAGAGACACTAATGGCTTGGCTTCCAAAGTAAATGTGGTTCTAACACACATTGACACAGTCTCTGAAGACTTTGGTGCTATTACTTCGCCTATCGTCGTCGACTTCGAAGCGGGTGATTTCACGAAGACCTTCACTATCCCAATCAACAATGACAATGTCGTTGAACTGGACGAACAATTCTCGCTTGAAATCATGTCTGTTTCCAACGGACCAATAGGTTCAATGGTTCCCAATGGACCAATTGGTACATTAGACATGATGACAATTACGATCACTGAAGATCTATCAGATATGGCTGAGATCACGATAGAAGAAGTGACTGCCCTTGAATCAGACCAGCTCATGTATAATGTTAAACTCTCAAATCCAGTTTCTGGGGAAGTCAGCGTCATTGCGTCTACCATACCGGGTGGAACAGCCAGCAGCGATGATGACTTCACAGCCAGTATGGAAACAATCATTTTTGATGCTGGTCAGACCGAAAAATCGTTCACTGTACCTGTAAACGATGATGAAATTGTCGAATTAGATGAAACTGTTTTCGCTCAAATCACAGGTTTGACGATACCAGTTGGCTACGAAGGCAGGATCAAGATCAATACCTTGGGTGGTAATCAAGCGACGGGTACAATCACGGATAACGATACCACGACCGTCAGCATCGAAAACCCTACCTATACTGTCAATGAATCCACCGGAAAGCTCGATTTTAAGTTAAAGCTCACAAAGGCCGTAGACCAAGATTTCACAGTTACTGCTACAGTCACAAATGGTACAGCTGAGGACGCAGACTACACGTTTCCTACTCAACCACTCACAATCCCAGCAGGCGCACTCGAAGCGACATTCTCAATTGCGATTACCAAGGATGACATTGTCGAATTAGATGATGTATTTACCATTGATCTTATAGCAGTAACTCCACCAACTGGAGCTGGATATACGGGTGATATAACAATTGACGGTGCTAATGATACTGCTACCGTAACAATCACTGATGACGATTCTGCTGTAGTCACGATCGAAGATGTGTCTAGCCCTGAAACCTCAAATTTGCAATTTAAAGTAGTACTCTCTAATCCAGTTGAAGGAACTGTCACAGTTGATGCTTCAACTATAACAGGCGGAACGGCAACGGGCGGAACGGCAATTGAGATGCTTGACTTTGTAACGACATTGACCCCAGGAATTACTTTTGCAAGTAACGTTCAAGAAATGTTATTTGATGTCGTTATCAATGACGATTTTGTTACTGAGCTCGATGAAACAGTGTTCGCTCAAATTGATACTCTAGTTTTGAGCGATGCAGGCTTAGACGTGGAAATTGGCACCGCTGGAACTGATATTGATACCGCAACTGGTACGATCATCGACGACGACGATGCAACAATTACCGTCGTGCCACAAATACCGGATGGTGTCAATGAAGGATCTACTCCTGGAGGCATGACGGATTTTGTCTTCGACGTCACGATATCACACGTTGTCGATGCTCCAGTCAGCTTTGATTTCTCGACTCAAGATGGAACGGCGACTGCCGCCGACAATGACTATCTTCAGATCATCGATCAGAATATTACGTTTTTGGCATTAAATAATACCCCTCAAACATTAACTGTTTCGATCCAGCATGACAGTCATGTTGAACTTGACGAACTCTTCGGATTAATCATGTCTAATCTGGATGCGGGTGGCCGACGTGTTAATTTTGCTGGAGGGCCCAATGGGATCGGAACTGCAGAGGGAACCATTCTCAATGATGACTCTGCAACCTTGACGATTAATGACGTATCCAAACTGGAATCGGATGGCCCCTTCACATTTACTGCGACTCTTTCCGAACGGGTGGATTCTGATGTCTCAGTCAGAGTGATGACCGGTCCCCATTCCTCGTTTACGAATGATGGTGACTATACGCCGATCAATGCCCCTGGCCAACTCTTGCAGTTCCTTGCTGGTGGACCACTGACTCAGACATTTACCGTTGATGTTCTTGATGACAATACCGTGGAAGCCGACGAGAACTTCTCAGTTGATTTTGTAACTGACAGCCTGGTGGTCACAGATAGTAACCTCGATGTTTCAGTCACATCAGGTAGCGGCGGTGTAGGAACAATTCTGAACGATGATTCCGCGACCCTGTCGATCACACCAGTGATTGACACGGAAGATAATAGTCCCTTCCAGTTCCTGATCGAACTTTCTAACCCAATTGATATTGAGTTTTCTGTTGATGCGACCGTCGTTCCTGGAGCAGATGGCACACCTGCCAGTATTCCAGGGGACCTGATTCTAAACCCATTCGATGCACATATCACATTTGCGCCCGGAGAAACAAGCCAAATATTGAATGTCGATATTATTCCCGATGGCATTCCCGAAGGCCCCGAAACATTTGATGTCAAATTAGACAACATTCTGTTAGCAGACAATCGCGAGGTTTCTCTTTCGAGCATCGTAGCGCGTGGCAGTTCGGCAACTTCAGATGCTGCTCTTGCTATTGACGTTGAGGGTAACTTTGCCTTCATCGCTGACCGGGATGATGGACTTCAAATCTTTAATATTCTTGATCCAGCAAATCCAGTACTTGTAGGATCGTTCAATTTCAATCAGTCTAATTTTGTAGGTGTTGCTCAGGGAATTGATGTTGTCGGAAATCGCGTCTATATGGCCGTTGGTAAAGCAGGGCTGAAAGTCCTGGAAGTATCTTCTGATCGAACCAGCGTATCTTTAGTCGCCAGTTATGTAACGCCTGCACGTGCTCGAGACGTACAGGTAATTGGAGACAAGGCTTTTGTCGTCGATGACAGTGGTAACGGCGGCGGCCTCCAGATTATTGACATTCCAAAGCTGATTGCTAATCAGGTAGATCCTTTACTGGGAAGCTTCAGCGTAGCAGCTCCCGGTGGCTTAGCTGCTGCTGTCAAAGTAGTCGGTGACATTGCTTTTGTGACTGATGGAGTGAATGGCCTGCAAATCGTTGATATCTCGATTCCTGCTCCTCCCGGTGGTATATTACCGCCACCAATTCAAACTTTAAATATTCTGGGTGAAACAGTCGTTGGACTGGATGTGGATGAAGCTAACGGCTTCGCTTATGTCGTCACATGGGAAAGTGGCTTGCATATAATTGACATCAGTGACGCCGCCAACGGTAATGCTGTACTTGATCAAAGCGTTCCAACTGCCGGCATCGCAACCGATGTTCGAGTAGCTGGTAATTTTGCTTATGTGTCAGACGGTGCCAATGGTTTGCTGATCATTAACCTCATCAATGCATCATCTCCTTCTCCATCCCCAGTAGTCACCCTCATACATGATACTCCTGGAAATGCCACGGGTTTGTTTGTTGATAGTGTAAACACACGAATATACGTTGCGGATTCCTTTAGTGGATTCCAGATATTTGATTTCGTCGCTTCTACTACGGCCACAGGAACCATTCTTGATCCTCTGGGTGCACCACTGATTGGTACTGCATCTGCCAATACAACCATCAGCACTTCCCTTGTCGTAACTCCTACTGCAACGGATGCGAACGGCGAAACAGCGGATGTTCCGGAAAGTGAACAGTGGATTGATGAATGGAGCAGTTTCTGGATTGAAGTCTGGGGAAATACGAGTGATGGATCGGGAATCAGTGGCGGTACTTTTGATTTGGAGTACAACACCGACTATTTCTCAGCGACTGCTGTGGAATACGGTTCTGCCTTTGGCAACGCTGGCTCGGCGACAATTGATGATCAGACCGGAATCGTTTCAGGTATCACCGGCCAAAATAGCCTTGGCACTCTTGGATCCGGGAATCAGGTATTGCTGGCCCGCATCAAATTTGAATCACTCGAAGACGATGAAGTCATCATTGATCAGGAAACTGGTTTCTTAGGTCCTCACAATCTCGGAATTCGAGTAGTCAACGCACAACTCGATATCTCAGACTTTGGTGGCATTACTGCTTCAGTTGCCCAATCACCGACAACAGATTTATGGGCTGTCCCGTTTGACCTGGATGACAATGGTTCCATTAACTTCAATGACCTTTCAACATTTATATCATTTTATGGAAGTTCAGTCATTGATGCCTCATCAGGACTTGCCTGGTCGCTCGACTTTGACAAGAGTGGTGAGATCAATTTCAAGGATCTCACCCATCTGATAGCGAACTATAATCTTTCCAAAACAAGCAGTGAGCAAGTCAGTTTCCCACCTAACTTCCCGAAAGAATGGTATGGCTCTGAACTTACAACGGATGGTCAAGCTCCGTTAAATGATCTGATTGACGCTGCTGTTAACGAGTGGCGAACAGCAACTGGCAATGACGATCTAACGGTACAGGTACTGGTAACAGACCTGGAAGGCCAGCAGCTTGGTGAAAGTCATATTCTGGAACTTGATGAAAATGGCATTCCCGTTAAAGGCCGTGTCTATATCGACGATGATGCAGCAGGGCTGGGCTGGTACTCTTCAATCGAGGGTCTGTCCTTTGATGAAAATGGTCAAGCCATCGCTGGTTCAGCAGCAGAAGGACGTTACGATCTCTATACAGTGCTTCTGCATGAAATTGGCCATGCAGCTGGCTTTACAACTGGATACTCTGCGTTTTCCAGCCATATAGAAACCGCAGGCTCGGGACAGCTTCAATTTGTTGGTTCGGACTTTGTGGCATCACTGACTGATGATGGCCTGCATATCGACAACACAGTTTATATCAATGATATTATGGGAGCGACACTGGATCCTTCGACCCGTAAGACGGTCTCAGCTCTGGACGTTCAGATTCTGCAAACCGCCTATGAAGATGCAGCGGGAGCGATCATCAGTCCTCTTGGTGCACCACTGATGGCTTCATCAACGACCACCGTTGATTCAACTCTGGAACGACCATCCACAGAGGATCTATTTGTATCCAGAAGCACTTTGCCTGTTGAAGTTCAGACGACACAAACGAATGTGACTGCGATCAATCAGGAACAACCTGTTCCATCGAAGTCCGTTCCAGAATGGCAATTTGCTCCATCCTTTGTGTTTAGAAATTCTATCTTGAGCACCGAGCAGACGGATGACCTGGAACAATTGGCAGGCTCATTGATTGAATCTTCCTACGAAACAGGGCCGCTGTTATCAATTGAAACTGGTAATACCAAAACGGAAGATGATCGATTCGGATTTGAATTTGATGATCGTCTCAAAATGAGAGATGATAGCGAAAATGGTGTTGTTGACGAAGAACTCGACAGCCTCTTTTCTGACTGGGCAGGACCATTAGTGTAAAAAAGATTTCTACTTCAAAATTAGTCTTTGCTAATCAGGGGTGAGAACAAAATTCTCACCCCTTTTTTTATGAAGCAAGAAATGCTTTCCATTCGAGATTAAAGGTTTCTGCAACGGCATGATTGGTAACATGCCCCTGATGAATATTCACGGCTGTCAGTAATCCGTGATCCTGAGCACAGGCTGCTTCTAATCCGAGATTCGCCAGTTTTAACGCATAGGGTAACGTTACATTACATAATGCATATGTACTGGTACGCCCTACAGCGCCCGGCATATTGGCGACACAGTAGTGTACCACACCATCCACGACATAAGTGGGATCCGAATGTGTTGTGGGACGCGATGTTTCGATACAGCCGCCCTGATCAACGGCAACGTCAATTATCACGGCACCTGGCTTCATCATTTTTAGCGCCGACTGGGGCACTAAGACGGGCGCACGCGCGCCGGGTATTAAAACGGCACCAATCACCAGATCCGCCAATGCCAGTTCCGATCGAATATTATGTTGATCGCTGTATAACGTATTGACATTGGCGGGCATGATATCTTCAAGATAGCGAAGCCGATCCACATTGATGTCCAATATCACAACATCCGCCTGAAAACCGGCTGCAATCTGAGCCGCATTTTTTCCCACGACGCCACCACCAAGAATGACAATATGCGCGGGTGACACACCGGGAACGCCTCCGAGTAATATTCCACGTCCTAATTGTGGGCGTTCCAGGTATTTGGCGCCTTCCTGAATACTCATTCGACCGGCTACTTCGCTCATGGGCGTTAATAATGGTAACCGTCCACCGTGGCCTTCCAATGTTTCATAGGCAACGGCTGTCGCTCCCGTTTCCAGGATACCACGGGTGAGGGCTTCGTCAGCGGCAAAGTGGAAATAGGTAAACAGTAACTGTTCTGGTTTGAGTAATGCCCATTCTGTGGGCTGTGGCTCTTTGACCTTGATCACCATATCAGAGCGTGCAAACACCTCTTCCGCAGAATCCACAATTTCAGCCCCGTTTTCTACATAGAGTTCGTCGGGAATTCCACTACCGGAACCGGCTCCCCGTTCAACAAGTACTGTATGACCTGCATTCGTCAGCTCTTCTGCTCCGACCGGGATCAAGGCAACCCGATACTCGTCCTGCTTGATTTCACGAGGCACCCCTACAATCATTGTTTTCTCCCGATTTCATGTAGTTCAACAGACTGCTATAATATGCTAGAGGTTATTATTATACGCATCAAGTTTTATACTATTCGTCTGAATTCAACAATATGCTTGAGGTTTTACCGCAGCATTTCATTACTGATTTCAATACAGCTTTGAGAAACTGAAGAGATTTCATCGTGTCCATTCAATTTAACAAATCTCAGGAAGCCGCAGCAAAAGCTCTTATCAAACTGAGTTTAGCGGAAGATCTGAATCAAATTGGTGATCTGACCTGTCGCGCCTTGATTGATGAAACAGAACAGGCAGAGATACAAATTGTTGCCAGACAAACGGGAATCCTGGCCGGTGCTCCCATTGCCCCACTTGTATTTTCCGAATTAGAGCCTCCCGTACTTTGTACGCCGCATCTCTCAGATGGAGATGCGTTAGAAGTGGGTTCGGTCATAGCAACGTGTTCCGGATCTTTATCGTCGATTCTGATTGGCGAACGAACGGTTCTTAATTTTATGACGCATTTATGTGGTGTTGCCTCGCTGACAGCAAACTATGTAGATGCCATACAAGGAACGAAGGCTACGATCCTGGATACGCGCAAAACTCTGCCTGGCTGGCGTGTTCTCGAAAAATATGCTGTCACAGCCGGGGGAGGCACAAATCATCGCATGGGGCTCTATGATGGAATTCTGATCAAAGATAATCATCTGGCAGCGTGGGGCTCGCGCCAATCAGAACCGTCCATTGCAGCCGCAATCTGTCAAGCACGAGAATCCGTTTCAGGTGACATCGACATTGAGGTTGAAGTCGATACACTCGATCAACTTGTTGATGCTTTAGCGGCAACTCCAGAGATTGTTTTGCTGGACAACATGCCTCCCGAACTTTTGAAACAGGCCATTGAGATACGAAACCGACAATCGCCTACCACGCAATTAGAAGCTTCAGGAGGAATCAAATTAGAAAGCATCCGCAGTATCGCTGAAACAGGAGTCGAACGGATCAGCATTGGAGCACTCACGCATTCCGCGGTTTCACTGGATTTAGGATTTGACTGGAATCGACGGACTTAACATACATCACAATAAAGCTATCTTATCTCACATTTTAGATCGTTCTTCATGAATGACCCGGTTGCGTTAAATCATACAGCATCAGATCCAGAAAAAAACCCGCTCTTCATGCGCGGTGCACTGATCTGGTTAGTACTGTTTTTCGTCGCTTTTATCAGCTTTACACTGCCCAACAATAATACCATCAGTCGCTGGGATATTGTGACAAATATTCCTTACCTGTTGCTGGACCTTGTCGATCCATTGCCTGAAGAAAATCCACATCCTGCAGGCTGGCGTTATTTTCCACAGCGATTTCCTTTGATGGGAATTGCATTTATCATCCTGGCAGGAGCATGGGGTTTAGGACAATTGATAACGAGGTTGATTCGAATTCCATTGGCGCCCTTTACAGTAGAGCGAACCGTATTCGCGTATGGAACTGGTATCTCCTGCGTTTCGTTACTTACTTTAGGAGGAGGATTGCTCGGAATTCTTTCGCAAACGCTTGGTTTCACGGTACTTGGTATGGGTGCCTTGCTGGGGGGAGTCTCAGCCTGGACTGAATCCAAAAAACAAACTGATTCCGCCCGCTTGTTCAATCAAAGTCTACCAGAATCAGACTCAGATGAGACAATGATTCGTGTGGCTTGTTGCCTTTTAATTACACCGTTTGTACTCAGTATGTTTCTGGGATCCATGTTACCTTCTGTCGATTTTGATGTGTTGGAATACCACTTTGGCGGCCCGAAAGAATACTATCAGCAAGGTTATATTGGTTTCCTGCCGCATAATGTATATACCAGCTTTCCTTTTCTAACGGAGATGCTCACACTGCTGGCGATGACGTTAAAAGCAGACTGGTACTTTGGGGCTCAAGCAGGAAAACTGGTCCTGATGAGTTTTTCAGTGTTTACGGCACTCGGAGTATTTGCTGCCGCGCGCCGCTGGTTTGGTTCGGAAGCCGGTTGGCTTGCTGCCACGATTTATCTGACGACACCCTGGGTCTATCGGATTTCAATCATCGCTTTAACCGAAGGGGCACTCTCCTTCTATTTAATGGCCAGTCTATTGGCCCTGATTCTGACAATACAAATTTTAAAATCTTTTCACCTTCGTTCTACTGAAAGTCTTCCCAATATCGACTTGAAAGATGTGGGCACACAAAAAAACAGACTTCGGTCTTTGTATGGTTTCACCTGCCTGACCGGACTCTTATGCGGATCTGCAATGGCCTGTAAATATCCGGGTGTGTTATCAGCTGTGATTCCTCTGGGACTGGCACTGTTAGGGTTTAGTTGGTTTTTATTGAAACACAACAGGCAACAACGCATTTCTATTACTCTCAAGCTCGCAGGAATTTTCACTCTGGGCACAATTCTCGCAATCGGCCCCTGGCTGTTGAAAAATCTATGGGAGACAGGCAATCCCGTCTATCCACTACTCTATTCTGTGTTTGGAGGTGTTGACCTAACCGAACAACTCAACATCAAATGGAAAGGCGGCCATAGCCCCGACACATATAATCCGATTGATCTCGGAAAAAAGTTGATTGATGTGACATTAAAAAGCGATTGGCTGAGTCCACTGTTATTCAGCTTAGCGCCACTGGCATTTCTGAAACGACAACATCGTCGTTTGATCTATTGGCTCTGGATTTATGTCGGATTCCTTTTTCTTTCCTGGTGGGTATTTACACACCGTATCGATCGTTTCTGGGTTCCGATGATCCCCGTGGTTTCAGTTCTGGCTGGAATCGGTGCGACCTGGAGTTCAAAATGGATTTGGAAAACCGTGATTTCCATAGTATTTGTTGCAACATTTCTCTTTAACCTCTGCATCGCCACGAGCGGTCTTGGCGGAAACAACGCCTACCTGGATGACTTGAATTATGCGCGAAAGTTTACCACAAATTTGACCGGTCCCGAAATTTTACAACTGAACCAGATGAACCTGGGGCCGAAGCAGGTCGTGCTCTCTGTCGGCGATGCTGAATTCTTTAATGCCGAATTCCCCGTGATTTATAATACCGTTTTTGACCACTCGATTTTCAAACAATGGACGGCAGAAACTGCATCGGACATTCCCGACAAATTACTCTCAATGAAACCTGCCAGTGAAATCAGGAAAAAATTCAAAGCAGAACACATTGCCTATGTTTATGTTAACTGGGCGGAAGTGCTTCGTTATCGGAAACCGAGTTCGTACGGCTACACTGATTTCGTGACGCCGGGGAAATTCGAGAAGCTTGTAAAAGAAAACGTTTTACTTCCCCCTCTGCCAAACCATTTCAGTTATCGCAAACTTGATTCACTCGATAATGAAGAACGGGAAGAACTATTGAAATGGGCACCTGAGTTAATCAGAGAGAGAGAAGGCGAGCAATACTTCATTACCTCTCAAATCTTTCCCGTCGCTCCATAAGAACCATTTTTGATTGCGACAGGCTCAACTCACGGGAGACTCAAAGTCATTTAATTCCCGACGTGCGGAGCGGAGCGTGGAACCAAAGTTGGGGATGATGATGTCACTATCATCCAAATTTTGATATCCACGAGGTTTGCTCTCTAGCAAGCAAAACCGTTCAAATTCATCAATGTGGATCGTTTCACTATTGATGGCCTCTACCAAATTCTGGTCTGTTGTACTCATAATAAACTCCCCTCTAAATCATTTAATGAAACACTTTGTTTCACAAATCGCATCTCGCATTCTATCAAATAATCCGAAAATTCCTATCTTTTTTTGACTGGACACTCTCATAAAATTGGCATAATTGACTCAAAACCAAGATACCAAAGTACATATAACAACTCACCACTCTGAAAAACGAGAATAATCCGACTGAACATTTCTCGATTCTGAACCAGCTAATTGCAGACCATTGACCATCTGCGCCAGGCATTCAATAATAGGCACAACATATGTTTTGACTTACAGTTACTAAATTTGAGCCAATTATGACAACGAGTTTATCTAATGTGCCTGATGCTTCGGGACGTTTTGGAGAGTTTGGTCGACGCTTCGTACCTGAAACTTTGATGCATGCCCTGGAGGAATTGACCCGGGAATATGAAAAAGCCAAACAGGATGAATCTTTTCAATCAGAGCTGAATGACCTGCTCAAGCATTATGTCGGGCGTCCCAATCCCCTCTATTTTGCGGAACGTCTCACACAACATTGTGGAGGTGGTAAGATCTATTTTAAACGGGAGGATCTGAATCACACCGGTGCTCACAAGATCAACAACACAATCGGCCAGGCACTGCTTGCTATGCGGATGGGAAAAAAACGTGTGATCGCCGAAACAGGAGCCGGCCAACATGGAGTAGCGAGTCCGCTGTCGCATGTGCCCGCTTTGGCCTGGAGTGCGTCGTGTATATGGGCGAAGAAGACATTCGCCGTCAAAAGCTGAATGTGTTCAATATGAAAATGATGGGTGCGGAAGTACGAGCTGTCACCAGCGGTTCTCAAACTTTACGTGATGCCGTCAATGATGCCATGCGCGACTGGATGTCAAGTGTGGAATCAACTCACTACATCATTGGTTCTGTTATAGGACCTCACCCCTTCCCCATGATGGTACGTGATTTTCAATCTGTTATTGGTGAGGAATCACGTGCTCAATGCCTGGAACAGACAGGAAAACTTCCGGATCAGGTCATTGCCTGTGTAGGAGGCGGCTCTAATTCCGCTGGGATGTTTTATCCATTTATTGATGACGAATCAGTAAAACTGACTGGTGTAGAAGCAGGCGGACGTGGACCAGAACCAGGAGAACACGCCAGCACATTGAGTTATGGTGCCAAAGGTGTGCTGCATGGCAGCTTTGGTTATGTTTTACAGGATGATGATGGCCAAACTCTGGATGTGCATTCGATTTCTGCCGGCCTGGATTACCCGGGTGTAGGACCGGAACACAGCTATTGGAAAGACTCGGGTCGTGTCAATTACACGGCAATTACCGACGACGAAGCGCTGGAAGGATTTCAGACCATGGCAAAACTGGAAGGAATCATTCCCGCGATTGAATCTTCGCACGCCATAGCTCACGCGATTAAAGTGGCGCGGGAATCAGACTCCGATAAAACAATTGTAGTTTGTTTATCAGGCCGCGGCGATAAAGACGTGAATGAGGTAGCCCGTCTGCTGGGCCAGGATATTTAATTCATTCGCTCTACAAACATCATTCAAACAAATGAATCTTCACTCAACTTAAAAGTACTGAAACGAATCGTGACAACTTCTATCGCTGAAAAATTTGCGCAAGTTAGCTCAGAAAATCGCATGGCGTTTATGCCTTTCATTACTGCGGGTGACCCAGATCTTGAAACAACAGTTTCCGTTCTGAAAGACGCTGGCAGACCGTGGCGTTGATCTGATTGAAATTGGTTTTCCCTATAGTGATCCGATCGCCGATGGCCCTGTCATACAGGAATCGTATACGCGTGCTTTGAATAACAAGTTCCAGGTACATCATCTATTCGAGGCGTTGAAGTCACTATCAGCGGATCAATCTATCAATCTGCCGCCATTAGTAGGCATGGTCTCCTACGCCATTATCTTTCGTTATGGGGCTGATCAATTTTTGAATGAAGCCAGCGCAGCCGGTTTTTCAGGACTGATTGTGCCCGATCTGCCAGGCGATGAAGCGAAAGAGTTTTCAGAGAAAACACAAGCGACGAACCTCGATCTCGTCCAACTCGTTTCACCTTTAACTCCGGAAGATCGAACGAAACGTATCGTGCAGTCTGCCAGCGGGTTTATCTATTGTATCTCTGTGGCAGGGACGACTGGAGTTCGAGACGAATTACCAGCCGAGCTGACCGCACACCTGGAATCGCTGCGTCATTTAACGGACTTGCCTCTGGCTGTTGGCTTTGGCATCAGCAAACCAGAGCACGTCGACACGTTACGCGGTAAAGCAGACGGTTTTATTATTGGCTCAGCTATCGTGAAACAATTTGCAGCTTTTTCCGATCCCAGTCAAACGCATGCTGAGGTTATTGAATCCATTGGAAATTATGCCAGTGAAATGATGACAGCAACTAAAGGTTGAACACGACGCTCCTGAAAATCATGGCTTCTTTCGAGTACCCGTCTGTGTGCGTACATAGGGATAGAACCAAACTCCATACGGCAGGTAATCAGGAGTCAGCATGGTTTTCATGCGTCGAGGATTCGCCAGCTTCCAACCATATTTTCCTTTCAAGAGCGTAGCGGGTACGCCTGAAGCTACACTGTGTTTCGCACTGGCAGGAAACGAGTCTACGATCTCGACAGTACCAATGAGTACACCTGTGGGAAGTTCTTCCACTATGATCCCTGCTTGTTCAGAGGCGGCATCAGCGTGTGGTGTTTTCGCGATTTTTTTCGATGCATAAACATAGATTGGCCCACGGATATGAGTCTGACTGGAACGAAGCTCAATCGTTTTGATGCCTCTCATGATCAGTTCAGCCCAAGGTTGTCGAATACCCAAAGCAGGCAGACTTTTATCAGGGTGTTTGATCGATTTTGCCATAGAATTAAATTTCAAACGACTGTTGATACTGAGGAATAATCGGTTCCAAGTCGCACTGATCACGAATCAATGCAGAGAGTGCCTTCGCCGAATCGGGTTCGCCGTGTACCAAAAATACCTGTCCAATATTTCCGCGTTTGGCAGAGGTTTCATACCACCATTTAAAGTCTTCCACATCGGCATGACCAGACAATCCGCTGAGCTGAACTACTTTTGCCTTGACTTCATAATACCGATCAAATATTTTCACTTTTGGATCACGATTCATTAATCGCCGCCCTAAGGTATGGGCCGCCTGATACCCCATGAGCACAACGGTATTTTCCAATTGTTCAATTCCATTTTTCAGATGATGCCGCACGCGACCATTCTCGCACATACCACTCCCGGCGATGACGACAAATGCTCCTTTTCTTTTGTTGAGCGCAATGCTTTCTTCGCGTGACGAGACATAGTCGAGTAATGAAAAGCCAAAGGGATCCCGATCCGTTTCGATTACCCCCTGGACTTCATCGTCCATATCATCAATATGATGTCGAAATACAGAAACCAATCTGGTTGAAAGGGGGCTATCAACGAAGATGGGAATATGCGGTAAACGCTTTTCGTTGTATAGATCATTCAGATAATAAATAATCTGCTGTGTCCGTCCTAAACTGAATGCTGGAATAATCACACGACCTTCAACGCGGTATGCTTCATCCAAAATATGAAACAGTTCTTCTTTCATATCAGAAGCTTTTTCATGCACACGATTACCATAAGTGCTTTCTGAAATTAATACTTCACAACCTTCAATCGGTTCTGGATCTCTGAGTAAGGGTAAATCGCGTCGGCCTAAATCTCCTGTAAAAACAATGTGCCGCCACTCTCTTTGGTCCAGAATTTTCAGTTCAATAATGGCTGAACCCAAAATATGACCTGCGTCTAAAAATCGTACTTTCAGATCATCTCCGAGATCGTGCCATTCGTGATAAACCAGACGTTCAAATAGTTTGGCGACTCCTTTCACATCGTCTTCCGAATAGAGTGGTTCAATGGGGGGATGCTTTTCTGTCAATTTTCTCGCTAAATAGCGCGCGTCTTCTTCCTGAATACGGGCACTGTCTTTCAACATGATTTCAGCAATATCCGCTGTGGAGGAAGTACAAAAAACCGGACCTCGAAATCCTTTGCTAAACAGTCGCGGAATGTTCCCACAGTGATCCATGTGACCATGTGACAGGAAGACTGCATCGATCGATTCAGGAGGATAAGCAAAGTGACTATTCTTGAGATATGTTTCTTCACGACGCCCCTGAAACAATCCACAATCCAGCAAGATTCGTCTTGAATCTGTCTCAATCAAATGCTGGCTTCCGGTCACTTCGCCAGCGGCTCCGAGAAAAGTTATTTTCACCTGACGCTTACTTTCAATCAAAAAAATAGATTCAGAAAAGAAGAGTGAAGAATTTCGCGGAACTGGTTAGAAGTGACAGCGACCAGGGTTAGACAATGAGTTCCTGTTCATTCTGTGTTTCGCTGCCTGTTCTGTCGGAAATACTGTAAGAATCCTGATGACGACCGGTGTAAGCCACGATTAATTCCGCCAGTAACCCGAGGCTGATGGCCTGTCCGCCTAGAATGGTTGCTGCTACTGAATAAGCCAGCAAAGGTCGATTGCCAATCGGCCCCAAATCCATTCCAAACAAATTTGTCAGTAACCAGAGAAAACTCAGATATCCCAGACCCAGGAAACCTAGTACCAGACAGCTCAGTCCCACTGCTCCTAACATATGTTGAGGACGCTGCCCGTAACCGGTCAAAAAGCGAACTGTTAATAAATCAAGAAACCCCCTTAAGAAACGACGGACACCATATTTGGAATGACCATGTTGGCGCTCCCGATGATGAACAGGAATTTCTGCGACTTTAAATCCCCGCGAGTCCGCAAGCACAGGGATAAAGCGATGTAATTCTCCATAAATTCGAATCTCAGCGGCGACATCTTTGCGGAACAATTTAAAGCCACAGTTATGATCATGCAGCCAAAGCCCGGTTAGTTTCCCGATCATCCAGTTAAAAACTTTACTGGGATACACCTTATGCCAGGGGTCAAGCCTCCGTTCTTTCCAACCGTTTACAACATCATAACCTTCATCCAGCTTTTCCAGAAAACGGGGGATCTCCTTAGGGTCATCCTGCAAATCCGCATCCATCATCATGATGACAGATCCACGCGCCGCCCGCATGCCAGCCGTTAACGCTGCTGCTTTTGCAAAGTTTCTGCGGAATCGAATTCCTGAAACACGCTCGTCAGCTGAAGCTAACTCCGAGATAATTTCCCATGATGTATCCGTCGAACCATCGTCAATAAAGATCATTTCAAGATCAATGTTATGCTGTTGGCTTGTGTCACAGATTTCCTGGTACAGTTGCGGCAGACTTTCTGATTCATTCAATGTCGGAATCATAATCGAGAGCATGACATAGCCCTTTTTCTCAATAAGTAGAAACTGCAATATTTTCAGATGTTATCAGGAGAGGAATTATTTTGCACCGAAGAGTGTTCAACCTTCGCACGACTTCTAAAGCTGTAGTATAAGACAAAAGCCGACAATATTTCACTAACAAATGAGACAATTCGCATCAATAGCGCGGCAACAAAGGCATTCACAGGTCCTACCCCAGGACAACCGGCAAGAATGGCTACGATGAGTCCTTCTCGAACTCCCAGACCTGCAGGTGCGAATAGAGCAGCAAACCCTAAAGCGAGTGCAGCGGAAATAGCCGCAGTCCAGAAAGGCCACTGCTGCCAATCAAGGCCTGTATTTCCCAAAGAAGCAATGACCAGACCCAAACTTAAACCATGTACACACCAACTGATCAAAAAAGCGAACACTCCCATATAAAGTAAACGTATCGAAATCGAAGTTTGTTGCTCGTTCGCAGATTCTCCTGATTCTGATTTTGACATCTGTTGTGAAACCCGCTTTAACAATACGGACAGCAATGGTAACGAAACAAACAACACGAAACAAATCAGAATCGGCACGATCAGTGGTCGTGACTGAATTGACTGAATCCAGGCGGGCCAGTCAGCAAGCTGCTCTACATTGATGACATAAGGAACAAGGGCCAAAAAAACAACCAGTCCAACACCCATTACCGCTAATGTTTCATAGGCGGCTGTTAAGGCTGCTACGGAAACGCGCACGCCGAAATCTTTTAAAAGTGTGGCCCGAATCAGTAATACAGAAACCTTGCCGGGAATGTACTTTCCTAAATGACCACAATAGTAGGCGCGTGCTGTTTGCCCCAAACCGGGACTCTCGCCCGAAGAAATCATTAATTGTTGCCAGAACCAGACCGATGGCAGCCAGGCAATAAAGTAGCAGATACCAGACAATATTAACCACTGCGGATTGATCTGAATATCTGCGAGTGAATCACCATTTTCTTGATAGAGCTGATACCCCTGGCGCCCTACATAGTAAAGGACCAAGGCCAGTAAAGCCCATTTAATCCACTTCCAGACCCAGCCCGACAAGGGTTTCGTTGAAGTTGTGGCTTGTGCTTCGGACATAAACAGAGTGGACTTCGTTTGAATAATTGAAATACAGAATTGATTCGAGTCATCAGACTAATTGACAGCACTATCCTCCATGGGTCTCGAAAATAACTGTTTTACAGACTCGCGCCGCAGAACCAGAATTGTAGAAACACCAATGATCGTACCGAAAGGAAAAATGAGACATTCAGCAACAGCCACAATGAAACAAAAATGATAATTCTCATGTCGGCCCAGCGACTGACCTGCGAGAATGATGAAGAATAAAATTGCAATTCCAATTAAGAACATTACAAAACCGAAACCGATCATGAGTGCGACCTGCAGTTCAGGATTTGTTTCTTCGAGTACTTTTCTGTATCCGTGAACCAGGATGAAAATTGTTTCATAATAAAAGAAAGACACAAATAGATTCAGAATTCCATAGATGATCTGTACTTTTGAGAGTATCTTTAATTGTCGTTTATCCCGGTCCATTCTTCGAGCCCGTTCGATTCATTAAAATTGAAAACAGTCCCGTCCGGGACGTAATTTTTGTAGTGATGAATTTATATCTAGGAACCTGAGGGAACCGATTCCGTTTCTAGTTCAGGAATTGGTTGTACTTCATCAGTATCACGAAATTTTCCGGTTTCCAGAAATCGCAGAGTATGTTCAATCGCTGCTGTATCACTCATCATAAATGAATGGAGAACCGGTATCAAAATAAAATCGGTCGCACCTGGTAGTCGCGTACTGTTGACACCCACTGTACCATCATCATCACCATGGATCAGTGGATTATATCCCTTTAATGTGTTACGGCCACCGGCAAGCACTCCAAACGAAAATGGAGGCGTTGGCAGATCAGCAATAAAATCGCTATTGGCTTCTGTAACCAGTTGTTGACCAGCGGGACCAAAGATGACTTTAAACAATAAGTTGGAGCGAAACCGGTCCGCCATATTTGCACCGCGATTGGGAACTCCTAACATTACCATGCGTTTGATGCGGGGATCGACTTTTTTTTGTTGCGCAAGCCATGATCGAACGACCAACCCACCCATACTATGAACAACCAGGTCAATTTCATTGATACCTTCAAGTGAATTGATCACCTGTTCCAGATATTTCGCATTCTCTGGAATCGTGCACTGCGTACTCGGATAATCAAAGGGGACAACCAGACGTCCTGTTTTCTGGCATGCCATTTTCATTTTTTCAAATGATTTTGACGAGCGAATGATACCATGAATCAAAATCACCGCTTTACCCTGCATCGGCTTTAGTTGCTCGGTCTGCTTTAATTCTTGCAGTTTTTTTTGGCATTCTTCCAGCGTTCCGCTTTCTTGACGCTGATCAAGCGAGTTTAAAAGCCGATAGTGTTTAGTAAGAACGTTTTGCTGTATTTTCCATCCCTGAAAGAACTGCACATCACCCCAAAACAGACGCCCACCCAATGTACTTTTCGGAATCACTTTTTTTTGGATCTCCTTTATTTTCCTCTTCAAATCTGGGAATTCAGGTTCTTCTGACGCGATTATCACCGGAGAAATCACCACCAGAACCAATCCTGTCCAGACTTCGATAAGATGTCTCATTTTGTCTGATCTACTATAATGAGTCCAGTCTCTTTAAAAGTTAACTGCTTCAAGGCATTGTATCGATTCGTTGAATATATAAAATGCCTTTTAATCCACTCCACTTTATTTATTGATATTTCCTCTGATCAAAAGTAGACCTAAATTGATCAAGAAAGAGAACTTTCACTTCGCCGAATTTCAGTGATTCCCTCAGGAAGGACCGTGTTAAAAATGGACCAGCAAAGTACTTTAGCAGACAACCCTCTTTTGGTATCTGAAGGCCTTCCTCGTTTTGATCGTATTGAACCACACCACATACAACCAGCAATTCAAGCACTTCTGGAGCAATCCAAGGTGACTCTGAAAAAAATTGAAGAACAGGCAGAACCAACCTGGGAAGGTCTAATGCAGCCTCTGGAAGAATTAGACAACCCCTGGGAGCGATCATGGGGCCCTGTGGGCCATCTATTGGGAGTCAAAAACACCCCCGAATTGCGTGAAGCCTACGAAAGTATATTACCCGAGATTATTGCTTTTTCCCTGAGTGTGAAACAAAGCAAGCCAATTTATCAAACAATGAAAACCCTCAGAAACAGTGCCAGATGGGATGAGCTCAACACGGCCCAACAAAGGATTATTGAAAAGCATCTTTTGTCAGCTGAACTGGCTGGTATCAGCCTGGAAGGGGAGCAACTGGAACGATTCAACGAAATTGCTACGGAATTGTCCCAGCTTTCAACGAATTTTGCTAATCATGTTTTGGATGCCACCAAAGCCTTCACTCACATTATTTCAGATGCGTCCGATGTTGAAGGATTTCCAGAGAGTCTCAAACAGTTAACGGCTCAATCGTATAACAGCTGGGAAGAAAAAGAGGCTGAAACAGAAGCCAACCCTGAACAAGGCCCCTGGAGAATCAGTCTGGATTTCCCCTGCTTTGGCCCGTTTATGCAACACTGTCGCAATAGAACCTTACGGGAAAAAGTCTACCGGGCATTTATCACACGCGCCTCTGAAGGAGAGACTGACAATACCAGCTTAATCCCAGAAATTTTGAAACTTCGAAAAGAGAAGGCACATCTCCTCGGTTATACCAACTTTGCAGAAATCAGTCTGGCAGAAAAAATGGCCCCCAGTATTCAGGCTGTTCTGGAAATGGAAGAGAAACTGCGCATCGCTTCTTTCGATGCCGGTCAGCAGGATTTAAAAGACCTGCAAGAATTTGCAACAAAGCAGGGTGAATCGGAGCCGATCATACAATGGGATGTTGCGTTCTGGTCTGAACGATTGCGCGAACAAAGATTTAACTATACCGACGAAGAACTGCGTCCCTATTTCTCTCTTGAGAAGGTTCTGGATGGTCTGTTTCAGTTAGTAAATCGAATTTTTGGCATCACTGTCACACCTGTTTCTGACGAAATACCCACGTGGAATGACGATGTCCAATACTACAGCATTGCCAACGAGCAGGGAGAAACCATTGCCGGTTTTTATCTCGATCCCTATGCTCGACCCGCAGACAAGCGTGGCGGTGCCTGGATGGATGATTGTCTCGGCCGAAAAATTGTTAACGGAAACATCCAGATTCCGATTGCACATCTGATATGTAATTCGACTCCCCCCGTTGGGTCAAAGCCTTCTTTGATGACGTTTCGTGAAGTCGAAACACTCTTTCATGAATTTGGTCATGGACTTCAACATATGCTGACTACGATCAACGAAGCAGACGCAGCCGGCATCAATGGCGTCGAATGGGATGCAGTCGAGCTGGCCAGTCAATTTATGGAAAACTGGTGTTACCATAAACCGACCTTACTGGGTATGGCTCAACATTTTGAAACCGGTGAAACATTACCAGATGAGTTATTCGAAAAAATTGTCGCCGCACGTAACTTTCAGGCAGGATCACAAATGTTGCGGCAAATACAATTTGGTGTCATCGATCTGAAACTTCACAGCGAGTTTGATCCAGAAGGACCTCAATCTGTGTTCGATGTCCAGCGTGAAGTCAGCAAGACGACCTCAGTATTACCAATGCTTCCGGACGATCGGTTTCTGTGCTCCTTCCAACACATCTTTGCTGGTGGATATTCGGCTGGTTATTTCAGTTACAAATGGGCTGAGGTTCTGAGCGCTGATGCATTCAGTGCATTCGAAGAAGCAGGCCTGGACGATGAACGGGCCGTTGCGGAAACGGGTAGAAGGTTTCGAGATACGATACTGGCTCTGGGAGGGAGCCGTCACCCGATGGACCTCTTTGAAGAGTTTCGTGGGCGTGCACCCAGCCCAGATCCACTCCTGCGACATACAGGCCTGATTTAACGTTAATGACTGAATTAAGTGGCAGGCAGGGACTGTGTAAGCAGACACCTGTTCTCTCGTTTCAAGAGGCGTATTTCGAAGAGATCATCGGTGTCAAATTCCAATGCCTTATTTCAACCTGTTCGCTAAAATGCTTGCAGGAAATAAGTTCGACTGATATGATCCTGCCAACTCAGCAGCAAAATTCACCTGCATTTAAGGCTTAAACAAGGACGGTATTTAGATGTCAAATCATCTTGAGCAGGCAATCAAAGACAAGACGGCAATGATTGGTATTATTGGTCTGGGGTACGTTGGTCTCCCGCTGATTGATGCCTTTGTCAATAGTGGCTTCAAAACGATGGGGTTTGACGTTGATCAAAAGAAGGTCGATCAGCTTCAAGCCGGTAATAGTTATATTCAGCATATTCCTTCCTCAACGGTGACCAACTGGTTGGAAAAGAAGCAGTTTGAATCAACAACCGACTTATCAAGAATGAGCGAAGCTGACGCATTATTAATCTGCGTACCGACTCCGCTCACTTCCAGTCGTGACCCCGATCTGACCTATGTTGAGAATACAGCGAAAGCAATCGCAGACTCATTGAGGCCCGGTCAAATCATTGTACTGGAAAGCACAACTTACCCCACAACAACCCGAGATGTCTTACTCCCGATTCTGGAGTCTAAAGGCCTGAAGATCGGTGAAGATTATTATCTTGCCTACAGTCCAGAGCGGGAAGATCCCGGCAACCCTAATTTTTCAGCCGCCGGAATTCCCAAAGTCGTCGGCGGTATGGATGAAAACAGCCTGCGAATCGCCATTGCCTTGTATGAACATGCTGTCGTGAATGTGATTTCCGTTTCTTCACCGGAAGTCGCTGAAGCCTGTAAAATTCTTGAGAATACTTACCGCGCAGTCAATATCGCGATGGTCAATGAACTCAAGACTCTATTCGACCGAATGGACATTGATGTCTGGGAAGTCATAGATGCTGCAAAAACGAAACCATTTGGATTTCAGGCCTTTTATCCTGGTCCTGGATTAGGTGGTCACTGTATTCCAATTGACCCGTTCTATCTGAGCTGGCTTGCACGCAAGGAAGGCCTCACCACCCGTTTCATCGAATTGGCAGGCGAAGTCAACACAAGAATGCCACGCTATGTCATTGATCGACTGGCCGAATTTTTAAATCGACAATCGAAGCCCCTCAAGGGAAGTAAAATCTGCATGTTAGGTGTTGCCTATAAAAAAGATGTAGACGATCCACGAGAAAGCCCTTCATTCCACTTGATGGACTTGATGCTCGAACGCGGTGTGAATTTTACTTACAATGATCCACATATACCGCATCTCCCCAAGATGCGTCATCACAATGTACCCGCTATGGACAGCCAGGAACTGACGCCTGAATTTTTGGCTGAACAAGATTGTGTGCTTATCGCAACCGACCATAGTGCTTACGACTACGACTTTATTGTAAAGCATTCAACGATGGTACTTGATACTCGTAACGCAACGAAAGAAGTCACACAAGGTCGCGATAAAATTTTCAAAGCCTAATCAGAAAAGTTTACCTTAACAGCCCGACTCAATTCGAATCGGGCTGTTTGTATTTGAGCTATGTATGTTCTCAACAGTTTACTCTACTAATTGTTCAAATTTCTGCTGTTGCTGCAGAAATTGTTCGTCGGTCAAAACTGGAGTTAGACTGCTGGTAGACAATTCCTGTGTCAGCTCAACCCAACTGCGGCAGCCGTCATAACGTGTTTCATTTTCCAGTTCAAATGGCTGGGTTAATCGATAGGTACGCAAAAGTAATACAAACAACCCCGGATTTTTATAGTCATAACGTTTACGAATTGTCTCTTGATTCAAGACTTGAATTGACTCCAAACGGGATAATGCTGATACATCTTTAAGTTCCAGAACTTTTTCGACTACTGCATACAGTGCCAACATGATTTTTCCGGAAGCCGGTTCGATTGCAATCGGCGCTTTGAGTAATTCGCCTGATTCTGGTTTCAATAATTCTGAACCTTGATGAAATCGTGTCGGGAAGAACCAGAATTCCTGATGCTCGACCCGGAATCCCTGCTGCCCTTCGTGAATTCCCCCTTTTCGAATAAGGACTGACTGAACCCCCTGCCCTATGGCAGCACAAACCGCTCCCCACTCCTTGAATGCGAATTGATTCTGAATCAACATATTTTCCTTTGCCTCTCTCAAAAAATCTGTTTTATTGGCATTTGCAAGAGGAATTCTCTTTTTTCGGTGAAAGCGGATTTCTCATAAAGTACAGATAACCATCTTCGGCTCCAACAATTAAATCGCGAATTCCGTCTTTATCCCAATCGACAGTACAAGGACTACTTGTATGCCCCGCCAGTTTTCGAGAGTCAATGGGCCCCTGGTCTTTCAAAATAATTTTTCCATTGACGGTTTTCTCATTACGATAGAAATTGGCATTCATACTATTCACGAGCAGATCAAGCCGACCATCACTGTCCCAATCAACGACATGGAGTTTATAGCGGCCGCTTCCTCCAGCACGTTTTGGATTCAACTGAATTGGTTTCAGAGACTCATCCACAAATATTCGCTGACCGGGTAATAATTTCAGCTTACTCCCTTCACGGGTTCGTTCAAAGAACGAAATGAAACCTTCATGGTCCAGCATCACCAAATCGGTTAATCCGTCTTGATTATAATCAACCGCGACAGGTGTCGTTCTCCATTGTGTAACCAATTGCTTTCCACGAGGATTCCACCAGTTCCATGCCGGTTTGGGAGCAAGACCGGGCCATTTTACTTTCACCGTCTGGGCTGGAGCCAGTCTGGGAGTACGTCGAGTGCCAATATTTTGATACCAGAGTATTTCTCCCCAGATGGAATTCACTAACAGGTCGGGCAGGCCATCCAGATTCCAGTCTGCTACTGTTTGTGTAGTATAACCCCATTTCGCTTCGCAGGGACCTTGTATCGAACCATTCGGACCCGCCTGTATGCGAATTGGACGATCTCCCACCTTCAGGTAACGCGGTGCAGCCAGTTGTGGCGATTTAGAATTTCCGTCCAGATTTTCAATCAATCCAATATAGCCTGCTGTGTTGCCGCAAATGAGATCTTCATCCCCGTCTCCGTCCCAGTCATAAGCAAAAGGTGTTACCAGAGCACCAAACTTGACACCCGCTGCTTTTTGCTGAAAATATCGGGGAGCCTGAAACTGGGGAAGCCCGCCCAGTAATTCACCCGTATTTTCCATCAAAGCCACGCGACCGTCTTCATCGCCGATGACCAGATCCGTATCGCCATCATGATCCCAGTCAATTGCTGTCGGCACGATCATCTGCAGATCCATTCGTAAATGCTGCCCATTGTTAGTCAAGCGGCGACCGGCTACATAACGGGGCACCGACCGCGTCCCTGCATTCTCGAAATATGTGCACTGATCAAGAAATTCACCGCAGATCAGATCTAAATCACCGTCACGGTCAAAGTCGGCAAATTGAGGCGAGGGCCACCCAAATACTTCCAAGGGTTGATTTCCAATCTTGATTTTTGCCGGTTGCTCGTATTGGGGTTTTTCATCGGTCCCCGAGTTTTTTATAACATAGACAAATCCACGCAAAGGCCCATTAGTCCATTGTCCCTGCTTGTTGTAAGCATCATCCCATCCATAGTCTTTCCAGTCACCGATTCCAACAATGAGATCATGATCCTGGTCGCCGTCATAATCGACGTAGTACCATTGATTCCCACGGACTTTTGATCCATGAATGTTTTGATCTACAGGTAAAGGGCTGAGTTTGTCAAAGCCTTGATTCTTAAAATCAAGAATTTCACGACCTGAAACCAAAACTCGAGGTTTTCCATCGACAGACGAGAGACAGGTATTATGATAACCCTTTCCCAAACGAATGCCCGGTTCAAAAACAGGCATTTTCTCTCCACAACCTGATCGATTTTCGAAGAAATAAGTCCCATTCGAAGGTTTATCAGGACAAGAGACCAGCAAATCCAGATCGCCATCCCCATCGTAGTCCATGGGAAGTGGCCAGGCCCACAATCCCACTCCCAAATCCACTTCAAGTTGTGGATGGTTATAGGTCAACTGAGTTAATTCTTGTGCTTCAAGTAATAAATGACCTGAAAAAATCAACAGGATCAGGCAGAATCGAAAAATGTTCTGCGCTATTGGATGAGTGACCAACATGGAATATCCTATTAACGGAATGAGATGTATCGTTCAAAAAGGGAAGTCGTGCTATAATCCCTCGATCTGGTAAGAACCCTTATTTAACTCGAATACCCTGGAAGATTCCAGTAGTTCATTTCCGTACCGAATCAATAAGTTGAATATATATGAATTGGTTGCTGCTTTGTCGTTTATTGGGTCTTGTAGGAATGCTTGTAGGGATCTCGATGGTATTCAGCCTCCCCTGGGCATTTCCCGTAATTGGCGAGACTGGTGAATTTGAAGCCGCGGGCTTTTGGGGAATATGCGAAGCCATCGCCTGCAGCCTGGTTTCCGGAGCATCCTTGTATTTTCTCGGGCGCAATGAGCACGGTACGATTTTACGCAAAGAAGCCTTGGCCATTGTCGGTTTGAGTTGGATCTATGCGGGAATTCTCGGTTGCTTGCCTTTTCTGTTTTCAGGAACAATGGTTGCACAGGACATCCCGATGACAATTCCTGATGCCTTGTTTGAATCAATTTCCGGGTTCACAACAACGGGCGCTTCGGTCCTGAGAGATTTAGAAGACCCGACTTTGATTCCTCGCTCGGTTCTATTTTGGCGCAGCTTCACTCACTGTCTTGGCGGCATGGGAATTATCGTATTATTTGTCGCCATTTTAAGTCATCTCGGTGCAGGCGGAAAAGCTTTGATGCGACGAGAAGTTCCTGGTCCGACAAGTGAAGCGGTCCGGCCTCGCGTGCGGGAATCAGCCATTGTTATGTGGAGCATCTATGTCACTTTTACGCTAGCTCTGGCATTGATCTTATGGCTGGAAGGAATGAGTGTGTTTGACGCGTTTTGCCACAGTTTTGGCTCGATGGCCACAGGAGGTTTCAGCACTCACAATGCCAGCATCGGATACTTTAACAGTCCACTCATTGAATTAACGATCGCGATTTTCATGATCGCTGCAGGTACTAACTTTTCACTTTATTTTCTTTCTTTGAAAAATATTCGTTCTAAGGATAAATCATGGAAACTTTTCTTCGCCCCACTTCGAAATGATATCGAATTTCGCACTTACCTGATCATATTAGGAGCAGCAACATTATTTCTGACCTACAATTTGATGAGAAATCAAATTTATAATAATCTCCCCGACGCGATTCGCTATGCCGGCTTTCAGGCAGTTTCCATTATGACGACGACCGGATATGGAACGGGCGATTTCGATACCTGGAACGAATCTTCTAAAATGTTATTACTGTTGCTGATGTTTGTTGGTGGGTGTGCTGGCTCTACTGCAGGAGGCCTGAAAGTCATTCGAGTACTGTTGTTTGTCAAGATTATCTGGCTTGAAATTGAAAAATCATTCCGCCCCAATGTCATCCGTCCGTTACGTATTGGAACAACAAATATCGAACAAAGTATCCGGCACGACGTTACTGTCTATTTCAGTCTAGTCCTGGTCATTTTTATATTCAGTAGTCTATTGTTGACAGCAATTGAACCGAATACGGAATGGCGTACAAATAAGCCGGAAAAATTGATCGACTGCACGAGTGCCGTCGTCGCAACCTTGAATAATATTGGTCCAGGTGTCGGAGAATTAGGCCCTACTGAAAACTATGCTGACTTTACCTTCACAGGAAAAATTATTCTCACGGTTCTTATGTTGCTGGGGCGTCTGGAACTTTTTGCGATTCTGGTATTGCTGGTTCCTTCATTCTGGAAAAACTATTGACACAAATAAAAAAGGAGCACGGTATCAACCCGTGCCCCTGTTCTTTCTTCAATACTGATTCTTAAATCATAGTTTTTGAGGTTTAAGACCGGTTTTGTACTTCTTTGGTCCTGTACCTGAATTATTGGGGTTATAGTCTTGCACTAAATCAGTCTTCGCTCCTTGCTCCGGAATTTTGTCTTCCAATTCCAAGGCCCACAAAATACCATTTAATGACAGTTTTCTCACATTGGCATCCTTAAAGTCAAAAGGGTGTGCTGTCGTGGTAAAGAAAACCCGACCCTTTTTTCCATTTTCGCCTTCATAAGTCTTCGTCCAGGCAACGGGATTACTCATCGGAAATTTTTTAAGGTTACCATTTTTTTTGTGATTTGATTTTAAAGAGTGCCCTGTCAAGAGAGGTTTGCTGTCACCTGCCAATTGATGTCCATCACTTCCACCATGTACGTGATACAACCAGGAGTATGCTTTATAGGGCTTTACTCCGCGTAATATCGGATGCTCTTTGGCGTCATCATCAATTGTGACTTTAGTCAGATGTTCGTGGCCATCACCAAAATGACCATGATGCGTGATCCATCTCTGCCCCACCAAATCAGCAATTTTTTTATTATTCCATTCCTTGTAAGGACTCTTTGGGTCCCGGAATAGAAACGCATGCGTGGCGGTTCGAAAACCAACAATCGGCTTACCGGTTTTCACATAGTTTAAAAAATGTTGAAACTGCTCGGGTGGGAGATCTCGAAATCGTGTAAACAAGACCATCAAATCGGCATCTTCAAGCGCTTCCAGACCACTGATGGATTTTTGGTTACCTGGAGCGATATTGCCGTCTTGATCCAGTGAATAGCAGACCGTTACATCGAAACCATAATCGCGTTTTAATATCTCAGCCAACATTGGCATTGATTCTTCAGAGCGGTATTCATCATCGCCAGTTACAAAAACCACATGCGGTTTTTCACCGGCACGAGTCTCCGCCATAAACATGGGAACCTGTAATATCGAAATGAAACAGATAAAAATAAAAGGCAATGTTTTCATGAATCGTCCTGTTAACGCTGAAGGCCTCAAAAACGAGAAGTGTCACGACTAACTTCGCTTCGGCCTCTATCGTATCTGATTAGGGGACTTCAAATCAATTGTGTAACACAACAACTCTTGACCTTGGCCCCTAGATTCTGCATGCTGGGAGAATGGATTTACCGAGCATTCAAATCCCAATGGAAATTTTCACTACTTTTTTGAGATGATCAACAACATGCAGAACAACATTCTTAAGAAATTCCCGAATCTCTCTTTCAGCTTGATATTTGTACTTTCTCTCAGTATATCTCTCAGCGCAAAGCAACCACAGAATATTCCCGCCGTCTCAGAGATAAATATCCATCAACGAAGCAACTGCCAGAATAGTAAACACACATTTCAGACTACGAAAAAAGGACACGTTGCATTCCTGGGTGGTTCAATTACAGAAATGAATGGATACAGGCCGATGGTCTGCCAATTCCTGGAAAAAACGTTTCCTGAAACAAAATTTCAGTTTACGAACGCCGGCATCTCTTCAACCTGTTCTCATACTGGTGCGTTCCGCTTAAAGCGTGATGTATTGAATCAGGGACCAGTTGACCTGCTGTTTGTTGAATTCGCCGTGAATGATGATCAGGACGCCGGGCATTCAAAAGAGGCAGCGGTACAAGGCATGGAAGGTGTGATCGCACAAATTCGCCGTCATAATCCCTATGCAGATATTGTGATGGTGCATTTCGTGAATCCTTCCATGCTGGAAACGATTCAGCAGAAAAAAACACCTGTCTCCAGTTCCAGCCACGAACGAGTCGCACAACATTATCAAGTTTCAACTATTGATTTAGCCAGTGAAGTCGCACGACTCATCGACACGAAACAATTGACCTGGAAACAATTTGGAGGTACGCACCCTGCCCCCTATGGAAACGCAATTTGTGCAGAAATGATTGAAAAGCTTCTCAACAAAGACTGGCAGGAAATCAAACCACGTATGAAACACGCGACTCCTGCAAAAGCACTCAATTCAGATAGCTTTCGCAACGGACGTCTGATCGAAATTGAGAAGGCAAAGATCAATTCGGGCTGGGTAATCAAAGTCCCCCAATGGGACTCGATCCCCGGAAGTAAACGAAGCCGCTTTACCAGTATCCCCATGTTGTGTACGACAAAAACGGGAGCTGAAATTGAACTCGATTTTGCGGGATCTGCGTTGGGCGTTTATACTGTTGCCGGTCCTGATGCAGGAATTCTGGAAGTGAGTATCGATGACGGTCCATTTAAGCCATTCGATCTTTACCACCACTACAGCAAAGGACTTCATTACCCACGCTCAGTTGTCTTTAACAGCCAGTTAAAACCAGGTAAGCATCATGCGAAAATTCGACTGAGTGAGAAATCATCCGGAAAAGGGCATGCAGCACGCATAATGCATTTTGCTGGCAACTGAATACAACGGTTGAATCAACAGCTGCAGACTGAGGGCTACCAGTTTCTTCAACGTTACCATACGAAATTATTGGAATCAGGTTTTTTTAATCTTTGAGAAATCGAGGCGGACATCAAACAGTTTCTGCCGATCACCTCGATTGCGAAAATCATTCAGCATCGCTTTCATATCAGGTCGCAGGAAATCGTTAAACTTTCTCTTTAACCCAAAACGAACTCTGAGACGCTTTTCGTAATCCACGAGCTCTGGTGAAAGCCATAAAGTAGTAAACTTTCCGCCCGATTTGACATAAATGAGGTTACCCGGTTTGATACTGACGTTCAAACTGACTGGTTTCGTCGCGATCCGTTTAAACTTGTTCATGATCACAGGCTGCATGATCTGAGGGGGAAAATCTTGAGTGCGAACCCAGTAGAAACGATTATCACTGCGACGCAATATTTTTTCTTCTATCTCTTTTGGATATTTTAATCGCTGATGCAGCTCCATCCAGTTAAATATATTGTGGATTTCTTCATAATAATTTTCATATCCACGGCCTTTATATTCGGCATAAATCACATCAAAACCATGCCGCATCATGCGATTCACAATCAGCGAATTATGCTCTAAGGTATCGCGGTCGAGTTCGCCTCCCACAATGTACATTGGCAAATGCTTTGCGTTTTGCCAGTAATGCAAATTAAAGGCGTTCGTTTTCCCTGTGACAGGTATTAATCCTGCAAACAAACCGGGATGTGACATGCCGATATCAAATGCGGCATCAGCGCCGGTACCGTGTCCGGCGAGAAATACACGATCAGAATCAACATTGAATCGTTTCCGGGCATCGCGAATGGATTGAATGACTGCATAATGTGCCGTCGTATTATCATGGTATTCCTGTTGACCTTTCTGCAGATATTCGGGTGAAATCACGATGTATCCACGTCGTTGCGATTGACCGGAGCCTTTTTTAAACTTGCCCCACCAATTCAATTCTTTTTTTGCAGACAAATGCGATGGTCGTAAAGCCACAATCATCGGATATGAATGATGTGAATTATATTCTAACGGCAACAAAACGGAATATGATACAGGAACTTTTGCATCCGGATCGGTCACCTGAATAGAAAATGCCTCTTTTATGTCTCGAACAGGTGCATCCAAAAGAGGAGGTAACAACGGTATCATTTGCTTCACAACCTCTGTCGAGATTCCTTCCAGCTTTTGGAGCGTCTCCAGCATTGCGTCTTGCTGCTGTTCATCTTCACTACGTACATAGTCGAGTACGATCCCCCGTGCGGTCCACAGATTCAAAGCAACATTAAGGTCGGTTACAACATTAGCAGCTCCGACAATCCAGCCTGAATAAGCAATCGCTAATTTTTCACGTGTCGTAAGGGAATCATCGTCTTCCAGATTCAGGAAAGAAGACAACCGCTCGATCGATTCAAAATTGAGCTGAGTATTTACTTCGCGCCGATAAGACTGTAATTGTTCCTTTATCGCTTGATCTTTGATCTCAGCTTCTAATTCCCCCAACCGGAATTGTGACTTTTCTATTTGTTCACGACGTTTGATATAATCATCATCCACCAGACGAATTTGCCGGAGAATCGACTGATCAACATTTTTTACAGGAAATAATGTGATCGCATCTTGTGCTAATCGATGTTGTCCTGCTTTGCGCCTTTGTTGCAGTTCATCCAGCAATTGCTGACTGTGCAGAGTACGTAAATCTTTCACAAACGTGGCTATTTTTTCTTTGTATTCTGGAAAGTCTTTTTCGATTTCATCAAATGCTTCACCTGCTTGAAGATACAGTCCTGCCTGAATGTAAAACCGGGCCACGGCAATTCGGTCATTCGGATTCAAAGGGTCAATTGATCGTTTCAACATTGCTTTAAGAATGTCGTCTTTGACAGATGTTGTTCGAACGCCCAATTCCCATTGATGCTTTAAGCCAATCACTTTCAAATAGTCAGGAGTAATCTCTGTCACACCCTGCAAGAATGGCAAGTCACCTTTATTTGTTTTGAGCGTCACAGTTCGGCGACCAAATTCATCAAAATCGGTAACATGGATGAATGAGCCCACTTGGTTCAACATATGATCACGGCTGCGCTTTCGCTGCTTGATCGGGAATGTTTCCAGTCGAGAAAGCTCCTGATCATTATTCAAACGTATGCATGACTTTTTCGGAACGAAGTAGCGAATAATGCCATTATCGATCATGATGATCGGTGCTGCCGGATCCGGATTTTCAGGACCGTTACCTTGAAGTTTGGCGGCAAGGGCATTTGTCAGCCCGAGAATCGGTGCCAGTTCACCTCGAATGATAGTGCCATTTTTCAGCTCAACTTCACCAGCCTGGAGTATATTGAATGAACTTACAGTCTTTCCGATAAAAAGAAGCCAGAATACCCATCGGGCATATCTTGCTCTTTTCAAGCGAACTTTCTCGTGGTGAGAACGAGGAACTGATTCAGGAAATACTCGTACAGTCATACAGAATTCATCGACAAACAGACTGTGGAAATGTGAGAAATAAATAACGCCTTGTTCTACTTACGTCTGATGAAGCCGAACTTTGATCAATTTTCAGGCTAAATTCAATTTTTCTGCGATCCACTGCCATAATACCGGAACAAACTGAACAGCAAGGAAGCCAATACCGGCTATGACGGCTAGATAAACAATCAGTGTAATCCAGCCCCAGGTACCCTCTGCCAGATTTTTGAAAAAACGCCGTCGATTTCGACGATCATAATCTCGGCTGATTTCATTAATTTTTTCTTCCATATTCATGGCGCGTGCGTCCGCTTTATCTTTAATGGTGCGCACCTGCATCACTGAATCAAATTCGGGGCACTGCGCCAGAGAAATAAACTGGCCTTTAGCAGTTCGTTTGACTTTAGCCGAAGTATTAATCACCCCGGCTTTGACTCCCTGTTTAATCTGTGCAACGGTCATTTTACTGATAATTGCTTTTCCTGCCGCATTCTCGTGTTGAATAAACCAGACTCGTTTTTCCACTACTGCCTTCGATTTACTCGCAGATTTTTCTGCATCCTTTGCGGAAGAAACATCATGTCCGCTTTTGCGTTTGGGAGTGACAACAGACGAAGCTTTACCTTTGCGGCGTGAACGTGAAACGCCGGCATTTTCTTCAGTAGTGATAAAGCTGAGCGTCGGTGACTCGAGACCCAAATCTTCCAGCAATGCCATAATTTCGGCACAACTCTTGAACCGATGATCCGGATTTTTGGCCATCATCTTTTCAATTAATAAGTCGAGCTTCTCAGGAATCTCTGGATTGTGTTTTCGAACAGATTCAAACTTCCCGGATTCTTTTTTCATGATGAGTTCGAGTGCCGTATCACCACTGAAGGGAAACTTGCCTGTCAGGAAATTATAATATGTTCCACCTAATGCATAAATATCTGTCCGAAAATCAACATGTTTCGCATTGCGGGCCTGCTCGGGAGGCATATACAAGGGAGTCCCTAGTCCGGTACCACTTTGTGTCATCGAATTATCTTCATCGACAGCTTTAGCCAGTCCCAGGTCAGCAACTTTCACCACACCTTTGCTTGTTACCAGAATATTGTCCGGCTTAATATCTCGATGAATCAGCTTGGATTCGTGCGCATGCGATAGAGCATTGAGGCAATCAAGAACGATGAGCGTGGCATCACCAATTGACAGGACCTTGAGTTCATCCATCCAATCCTGCATGCTTTTACCATCGATATATTCAATGGCAACATAATGAAAACCGTGGTCTTCACCAACAGCATAACAACGAACCACATTCGGATGGTCCAGCTTTGCCATCGCTTTGGCTTCGCGATAAAAACGTTCAACAAATTTCGGGTCGTTGGCAAATTTTTTCTTCAGGGTTTTGATGGCAACTTTTCGATCCAGGCTTTCTTGTTCTGCCAGATAGACATCACCCATGCCTCCGGCACCCAGTTTGCGTTTCAGTTTGAATTCACCCAAATGAGTAATCTTGTTCGAGGATGCCCCTCCCTTTTGATGTGAAGCTTCTGGTGAAGACATCGCGCATTCTCCTGTTCATCTTGCAGGGAAAAACCATATAAAACTTAAAGAAATTATTGAAGTAGTTACTGCGACACAACAGAAGATGGCACAAAGGCACCATTTCAATGAATCGTTTGTGCGCCTGTTTTACCTGTAATGCTGCAACCCCAGTATAATCAGAAAAAAGGCGAATAGCCATAAAATCCTGTAAAACCAGACAAGAATTCACCCTGCTTACCAGGTACATTCTTTACCCGTCAGCATCCGAAATGCTTCAAAGTATTTGTCGCGCGTTTGCGAGACAATTTTGGTTGGAAGTTCGGGGGGAGGGCTATTTTTGTCCCACGTCGTAGACTCCAGCCAATCGCGCACAAATTGCTTATCGAGTGAAGATTGAGAACCCCCGGGTTGATATTGATCTGCAGGCCAGAAGCGAGAACTATCAGGAGTTAATACTTCATCGATTAAAATGATTTCGCCTTCCAGTAAACCAAACTCAAATTTGGTATCAGCGAGAATAATTCCTCTTTGACGCGCATATTCTGACCCCTGAAGATAAATTTGAATACTCAGATCACGTAACTTCTCTGATAAGTCCTGACCGAGATCGGCGCACATGGCCTGAAACGAAACATTTTCGTCATGTCCCGTCTCTGCTTTTGTCGCAGGAGTAAACAAAGGTTGCGAGAGCTGATCACTTTGCTCCAGCCCTTCGGGAAGCTTGATCCCACAAACGGAACCCGTTTCGAGATAGTCCTTCCAGCCAGAACCAGACAGGTAACCACGCACAACACATTCAAATGGAACTACCTCGGTTTTTTTTACTACCATGCACCGACCATTAAGTGCCTTCAGGTCGGTATTCTCTGGAAGTGGCAAATCGGCAGGATTCATGCTTAGTAAGTGATTAGGTGTCTCTTGGATTCGCTCAAACCAAAATCGACTGATCTGAGTCAACACTCTCCCTTTATCCGGAATTCCGGGAGATAAGATCCAGTCAAATGCACTGATTCGGTCTGTGGCGACGAATAATAACCGGTCTCCAAAATCATATACATCTCGAACTTTTCCACGCTTAACAGGTATACCTGAAATTGAACTTTCTATCAGAGCTGTTGAATCCATAAAATTGTGACCATCCTGAGAAAAATCAAACAAATTTGCATACTGGAAGTGTATCGAGATCATGTATGCTAAACAATTGATGACAATTGATAACCCTTAAATCCCGTATAAAATGAGTGATCGTCAGGTTCCTGTCGGCTTGACCTGTGATTCGACTTCAATGTACATACATACGAGTCTACACTTGCCTGAATTCACTTAAACGTGATAATGGATTATGAGGTCTGAAATTAACATCTTCCTTGAAAAATCAGATAACGATTGCGACCTGCTTTATGGGCAACTTGCGTTTTTTAATTGCACCCTCTCAGGTACCTGAAGACTGGTCTGATCTTCATCGCGCCTATTTGAACGCAGTCGATGGTCGAGTGTTTCCTACCCGAGTCGAGGTAGACGGAAATATTTTAACATTTCGACGTCAGACTTCTCAAAGTTGTAAACTGAATATCGTCTGGCACGTAAGTGATTTTGGTCGACCTGTTATCAGAACGGCATCACTGTCCGAAAGAGAAGAACCTTACGTTCTGCAGCTTGAACTGGCTCGTGGTAAAATTTCCACTTTGAAGGACCAGTTGAGTGTCTGGCAAATCGCCGGCCTCACCATCCCGGATGAACTCTGGGCTTTGCATGATGAAGCATTTACGGCTTTCTCTCAGGCAGCCGTGATCCAGGAGGATTTGGAGAAGTGTTCAGAACGAGCGAGTGTCGCTTTACAAAAAGCACATGCGGCAGCAGAGATGCTCGTTCAACTTTATGCCAGACAAAGATTGACCATTCTACATCAGCGTTCTCAGGCAATGAAACTTCCTGTATCACTTGGCTGTAACCTGGGTGAATTTATTCCGAACACTAAAGAAAGCAAACTGATCTGTGAGGCTTTTGATGCAGCTAACACTGATCTGCTTAACTGGAAAATGATTGAGCCGTATGAAGGAGACCAGAACTGGGACTTATGCGACCAACAAGTTGACTGGTGCGAAAAAAAACATATCCTCATACGTGGTGGTTGCTTACTGGATTTTGCCCCAAATGGGCTACCCGATTGGCTGGAGTCATGGAAGCTGGACGTCGTCAACTTTCAGAGCATCATTTCGCATTTCATTGAAACGGCAATCACGCGCTATTCGGGAAGTATACGGACCTGGACGCTGGTTTCCGCAATGAATACTGGTGGCGTTTTTGGTTTAAACGAAGAAACACGCCTTAGCTTAACAGCCCGGACGATCGAAGTAGCCAAACAGACCGACGATTCGGTTCAATGCTTCATCCGAGTCGAGCAACCCTGGGGAGATTACCTGTCCAAAGGGCAGCACCAGTTATCACCCATGCAGTTTGTTGATGCGATTGACCGACTTGGTGTCGGTCTTTCTGGAATCGATCTGCAATTAAGCATAGGATATTACCCGCATGGTTCGCATCATCACGATTTACTGGATGTTTCCAAGCTGATCGATAAATGGAGTATGTTGAATTTACCTTTACATATCTCCCTGGCATTCCCCAGTAATGTCACTGGAGATTCAGACGACAATTCGACGATGGCAAAAGTTCAGACAAATCAGTGGAAGACAAGCTGGAGTGAAGCAGCACAAGCAGAATGGGTTGAGTTATATCTGCCTCTGCTGCTGGCCAAACCTGCTGTTACAGGTGTTTTTTGGTCCCGACTTCGCGATCAGGATGCCCGACGATTTCCACACTCAGGCTTGATCGACACTGCAGGAAAGGCAAAACCGGCATTAAATACGATCACCAAATATCACAAACAATACTGGCGATCCTGATTTCGACGCGTCCACAGGGCGGTCATACTTCACTCAGTCGAAAATCAAAACTCATCCTGCTAATATGGGATTGTGTCAGGAATTGCCTGACTCTCTCAAGTTGTCTTTTCACAGCAGTGATAAGCTGATGATTTCAGACGACAATTCTTCCGTCTCTACCTATAATCTGAAAGATTCAAAAATGGCTACTGAAAGCAAGGTGCCTGAAGTTGGCAAGCGTGCTCCCGCATTTAATTTACCCGCATACCCTGAGGGAAAAATTCGTCTGAGCCAGTACAAGGGCGAAAAAAATGTATTACTTTACTTTTATCCCAAAGATAATACACCCGGGTGCACAACGGAGTCATGTGATTTCAGGGATCAATCTTCGACATTCGAACGGAATGATACGGTTATCATGGGAATCAGCCCCGACTCTGTTGCTTCGCACGAAAAGTTTGCCACTAAGTTCGACTTACCATTCATTCTTTTATCAGATGAAAACCATGAGATCGCAGAGAAATACGGTGTCTGGGTTGAAAAAATGAATTACGGCAAAAAATACATGGGCATACAGCGTTCTACATTCCTGATTGACAAAGATGGCAAGCTTGCCGCTGTCTGGCCTAAAGTCAAAGTAGACGGACATGCTGCTGAAGTCACACAAGCCGTAAACGAATTGAATTGAAGCCACTTTTGCTTTGGAGCAAAAGTAAAGTTTGGCACGCCGATTGGTCCGATTAACCGGCCATTCGGCGTTCTTCTGCAGGGAATTGAATGAATGGTCCAATAGCCCCCTGTTTACTGCCATCCCACTCGTGACAATTCACTGCTTCGAGTACTTGTTCTGCAACCTGCATCGCCTGCAATGCTTGTTTACCTCCGACCAGAGGTTCGGAGTTGGTCCGAATCGCTTCAATAAAACTGTTCAATTCAGCAGTCAGCGCATCTGCTGTTGAAACTTCAGGAGATTCAACTTTCAAAAACGTTCCAAACACATCGTTCTTCAATGCCTCAATATTTGCACCCGCTTTACGCGCACGCTGGAGTGGTGGAGTTCCGAACAAAAGTGTTTCAGAGGGTTGATAGGCAGTCACTTCCCGACTTGTAAAATCAACGTTAACGCAACCAGAGGCTCCCCAGATTTGCATCGTTCTTTTTGCTGAGGGACAAATCCGGCTGGCCGTCAGATCAGCAATACACCCATTTTGGAAACGTAACCGTGCCTGGACGGCGTCTTCATGTTCTCCCATCACGGATACACCAAAGGCTTCAACACTGCGAACAGGAGAACTGACCAGAGACAGGATTAGATCAATATCGTGGATAAGCAAGTCATGTATCACACCAATATCTGTTGAACGAAATGTGAAAGGACTGACTCTTTCACTTCGAATGAATCGGGGGTTCGAACAACGTTCAAATGCGACTTGCGACGCTGGATTAAATCGCTCGACGTGGCCAATCTGGAGCAGCGTATTATGGGCTTCAGCAATTCGTACGAGCTCTTCTGCTTCCTCAAGATTACAGGCGATTGGTTTTTCCACCAGCACCGGAATTTCTCGAGATAAAAACTCGCTGGCAATTGCCAGATGGGCGTGCGTGGGAACCGCAAGACAAACTGCGTCGATCTCTTGAAATAAATCTCGATAGTCAGAAACCCACCGACTACCATTTTGCTCAGCTACCGCCTGGCCTTGATCTGGATTGGTATCTGCAACAGCGCAGAGATTGACTCCTTCAAGACCGGCTAATATTCTTGCGTGATGACGACCTAATGCCCCGACACCGACTACGGCCACATTCAATAAACTCATGCTGCTCTCCGTGTTGAATTCTGATCATTCTTTTCAGGTATAAACTTGGCATTCCGAGCTGCCTCTTCACGACCTCGACCGGCTTTACTGCCTTTAATGCCTTCAAAATGATTAAACAGGGTATTTAATGTGATCGGAATCACTCCCTCAAGTTCCTGGGAAAAGATCTCTTTTACTTCTTCCAGATTTTTATGTTTTCGATAAATTAATCGATGTGCTCTTCTAACTGCTGCTACAGAATTTTCAGAAATTCCGGCTCGCTGCATTCCTACAATATTCACAGTACGAATTCGGAACTGGTCCGCACCCGTGCAGATCATATAAGGAGGCACATCAACCGTCGTCCTTGCTGCTCCCGTGATAAACGCCAGTGTTCCAATGGTACAAAACTGATGTACGACTGTATTACCGGAAACAATCGCACGATCATGCACATGCACATGACCTCCCAGTAACACTCCGTTTACCAGAGTTACATCATCGAAAATGCGACAATTATGTGCCACATGTGAGTTACAAAGGAATGTATTCCGATTTCCAATGTGTGTGCAGTGATCTTCTTTTTCTGCGCCCGGTGAATCGTGCAACCTTCTCGAAAGAGATTATCATCGCCAATTTCAACTCTCGTTGGAGCCCCCGAATATCCCAGGTCCTGTGGTTCAGTACCAATCACTGAAGTCGGGAAAAAACGATTTCTCTCTCCGATCGTGGTATGCCCTAAAATGGTAACATGATTGTCCAGTACAGAGCCATTTCCAATTTTCACATCAGGACCGACATGACAAAAAGGCCCGATCGTAACATCGTCACCAATTTCTGCTTTGGGATCGACGCTGGAGAGATTTGAAATTTTTGTGGACATGTCCGACATCCTATAAAGTCTGCAGTTAACGATCTGCCAGAACGTGAATAAAAGGCTGCTCTACAGCAACCGGAAAATGATTTTTTATGCAACCTTCCAGGCTGCGCACGATTTTGTCGATTGATGAGTGGCTTTAATTTTTTTGATCAATTCACGATTTAAGTTATGACCTGACTGGTTGGCATGGAAGTATCCTTGCAGATCGCAGCCAATCAATGCAAAATCGCCGATACAATCCAGCATTTTATGACGAACACATTCGTCCAATGTCCTTAATTCGTTTTTAATCGGTCCCTGCTCTCCTAATACCAGTAGATCTTCAGTGGAAAGTCGCAAACCAAATCCCATTGATTGCATGGACTCAACTTCTTCTTCCAAAACAAAAGTTCGCGAAAATGCCAGCTGATCCAGCCAGGTATCAGGGTTGATTTCCAATGTCAGGCACTGCGGTGAAATGGGTGAATCATCTCCATAATTCAAATAATACCCAATCGCCAGCACAGATCGATTTAAAGGCTTGGCTCGAATAAAACTACCAGAATCGTCACTTACAGAAACGGGCTGTTCGATGCAAATCAAGTCTCGTTTGAATGGTTGCTCAATAATTCCTGCATCCAGCAAAGCATATGAGAGTTCCTGCGATGAACCATCAAAACAGGGAGCTTCAGGAGCATTAATTTCAATGCGACAATTATCAACATGTAACCCAGCCAGTGCAGCCATGACATGTTCAATCATCTCAACGGATGCTCCCTCGTGCTCGATAGCCGTCCGTCTTTGTTTGAAAACAGCATAGTCGATGAGAGCAGGAATTGGCTTTGAACCTGCCAGGTCCGTTCGAACAAACTGAACACCATGATCTTCAGGAGCAGGGCAGAAACGGATTTTGACATCCGCATTGGTAAAGATCCCGATCCCCCTACACTCGAATGACCTGGCCAGCGTTCTCTGATTCCGGGTCTGCATTGCTTACTCCTTCGGTGGCACAAAACTAGTAGCCCTGAAAAAATCGCAAAGAGGATGTAGCCCAGTCAAATTACTGGAGCTACACCCTTTGAGATCTGTCAACTTAACAACAGGGATTCAGCGGTTCTTAGTACCCGTTGCAGGCCGACTGGTTGAACGAGCAGGTGTGCCAGCACCTGCAGGAGATGCCTTGGGCTTATAGCTGCGGTTGAGATAATCCAATACGGAAAGCGTAATGTCATTATCTGCCAGGTGGAACACAACCTGACGGTTCATACCTTGAATTAACTTCTTTGGATCATCCGTATCGAGATTTTCACGATTAAACCGCATGATCAATGAGTAGTTGTAGATTTTGGCGTACTTTTTAACAGTGTCTGTCACTTCCATGTAAATGGTGTGATAGATACGTGACTCTTTTCGCAAGAAATCGCGTTGAGCCACTTTGCGGAACGCTTCAAAATCGGATGCCGCCTGTGCCAGCTGTTTTTCGCGTGCCAAATATTCAGGACTCCCTTGCTTGAAGTCCTGCATTTCTTTCTGAACGCCTTGAATTCGCTCAGCCATTGCCTTGGCTTGACCATCGCTCTTTTGAATCTCTGCTTTTAATTCTTCTCGCAGCGCTGTAAATTTTTCATAGTGCTTGAACACATAAGCCATGTCGATCAGGCCTACTTTATGTTCAACTGATTTTGCACTTGCCGCGGCAGGTGCTTGTGCAGACCCTGTTTCAGTAAAACAGGCCAGGCAACCAACCATGGCAATAACTGGAACTGATGCTAATAATTTTCTCACGACCGAAGCACTCCTTTGCAGAATGAACCACTCTCCATAGTGGAAATCAAACGAACTAGATTTTTCTTGATATTGTGACGAAATTGAACCCAGCCTTTGGAAGACAACCTCGTGATCAATCTCAGTGAAATGTTAAATCATGTTGGTGGTACAGATGAATTCATGCCTTAAAGACCATCTGACCATACCGAGAGAGCGGCAATTTTGCATAGATTGGATTTTACGTCAATACGAAAAAGCAAGCTTTCGCATTACATTTGCTCGATAAGACTCATAAAATTGAATAAAAAACATATCTGATCTCATTTCTATCGTTTTCGGCTAAATCTTCATCATTTTTTATAATCAAACCTTTTTTTGGTATTGCCTTAAAACCTGGTTTGAATTATCAAACGCTCCTCTTTCAACATCTCTACCTCTACAAACTCCACATTCATATCGATTTGTGATTCAAAAACAATCCTGTTTTTTCAATCACATTCAATCTAATTCACTCACACAATCAATATTTAATTGGGCTGTTCAAAGTCAGCACGGAGGCTTATTCCATGTGTCCGTTAGACCGCTGGATCGTTTTACCTTTATTCATGACAGGGCTACTATTGTGCCTTGCTGACGATGCGTGTGCTAAAAAACGTACATTCCCCTATGAGGCGATCATCAACGCAGATGAAGCGCTGGTAAGAAGTGGGAATGGACGTCGCTATTATCCAACTCTCAAGCTCAAAAGAGGCAACCGCGTCACAGTGCATCGCCATGACCCTGGTGGATGGTTTATGATTACGCCTCCGCAGGGAAGCTATAGTTGGATTCGCGCAGAACATATTGAAAAAACAGGCCCCCGACGTGGCCGCGTTACTGACAATGGAGTCGTAGTTCGCGTAGGTAGCGCATTCAATGATTCGCGCGACGTTGAACAAATACGTCTTTCAAAAAATGATGAAATCACAATCCTGGGAAGTAAAACCGTTCAAACCGAGTTTGGTAAAGTACTGATGTATCAAATCCAGCCACCGGCTGGCGAGTGGCGATGGATTGAAGGTCATTTACTGGTCCCTACAGAACAGTACCAACCTGGAAAAAGTACCCCTGCCCCCCGTGATTCTCCAATCGCCGGCAGTGAAACGGACCCTTTCAGCCAGGGGATTGCACAAAACAATCCGCCGACCACCAAGCACGAGATGATTAAAACTCCCACAGATGGTTCTGCGCGTCGCAGCGTTCCTGATGAAGAGCAAATCGCCACTGCAAAGCAGGCCATTAAAACCATCGATGTCCAATTTCGCTCTATGATCGAAGCAGAACCAACTGCATGGGACCTGGATGCCTTAGAGCAAGACTATACGACGTTGCAACAGGAAATCAAACATCCTGCCGTCGCCAGTAAAATTGACTTAAGGCTGGATGCGGTCAAACGCTACCGTAAAGTTCAGGCAGAATATCAAGACTTTCTCAAGCTTGCTGAAGAGACCAGTAAACGTGATGCCGAACTAGTCTCAATGGCGCCAGATCAAAATAAAACCAGCCGATACCCGAAAACTGATACCATTGTGCCGGGAACAGATTCCCTTATTCCCCCCACTCCGGAACCGGCAACCGAACCAATAATACCCAATACACCGCTTCCTCAACCCAATGCGCCACAGCCCGGTATCCTGGCTCAGCCGGGCGCCACTCTACAGCAGACAAAACCTCCTGTTCAACAACCCCGGTTTTCAGGAGCAGGTATTGTCAGGCGTGTCAACAATGGTCGCAATGGCATGCCCACTCATGCCCTGGTTACTCCCAACGGCCAGTTTCTTGCATTTTTGCAACCGATTTCTCCTCAGATAAATTTAGATGCCGCCCAGGGACGCCCCATTGGTGTCACTGGCAAACGCTGGTTCCGATCTGATTTGCGAGGTGACTTCATTCTTGTGGAATCTATGACACCAGTAAGATTACAGGCGGCTCCAGTTCCTGGTCGATAAACAGAATCAAAAATTATTGCCTGCCTTAAAAAGCATAAAAGCCCCTTGTTCATATTGAGCAAAGGGCTTTTCTTATTTGATTACAACAGTGGATTCGAACTAAACCATCTCTTCATTACTGGCGGCTTTCGCGACATCCTCTTCGCTGACTTCGCTGCTACCTTTCGGATCATCTTTAAACAACAGCATAAAGACAACCATAATCACAAATGCTGCCACTGCAGGGTAAATCCAGAAAGTTTGCCAGGTCTGTAATCTGGCTGCCCCTTCACCAGTCACGATTGTGTTGAATAACCAACCACTGATCTAGAGCCCCAACCAACATGCCAATACCTTGTGTCGCTAATACCAAAAACCCTTGCGCCTGCGCACGAATCGACGGGCCCGCCGTCTGGTCGACATAGATTTGCCCCGTCACAAAGAAGAAGTCATAACAGATTCCGTGTAGCACAACTCCTGAAATGATCATCCAGTATACGCCATCTGGAGCACCAGCCGCAAATAATGCATAACGCACAACCCAGGCGAACATGCCGAATAACAACATTCGTTTCACACCCAGGAACTTGAAAAAGAATGGCATTAAAACCATAAACAAAACTTCTGACATCTGGCCAAAAGACATTTTGAATGCAGGGCTCGCAATTCCTGCATCAGCAACAAAAACAGGGGCATAGGCATAATAGGCGGCTAATGGGATACAGATTAAAATGAACTCACCATAAAAACAAGAAACGAACGATCTTTCAAAAGAGCCAGTGAATCCAAGCCCAGAATATCGCGGACGGTAATCTTCTTTCCCTTGGACGGAGGTGGAGTGTGTGGCAGAGTTAAACTGTAAAGCCCCATTAGAACACCAACTCCACCCGCAACAAAAAACGGTCAGGTAAAGCATCTGCTTCCATTACTTTACTGACAATGATTCCAGCAGCAATCCAGCCAAGTGTTCCAAAGACACGTATTATAGGAAACCAGACTTTCTGATTCTTTAAATGGGAAAATGCAATGGTATTCGTCAGCCCTAATGTTGGCATGTAGCATAACATGTGCAATAGCAGCAACAGAATGAAAGCTGTACTACCTTTACCATCTTCGCCAACCACATACGGCGCACAATAGATGGCTGCTCCTCCCATAATCATCAGGATTGCGAGTACACGCTCTGAAGAGAAGAAGCGGTCTGCGATCATGCCTAGCACAAACGGGGAAACAATGGCGGCAATCGGACCAACAGTGTAGGCCCAATGAATCATACTTTTCATTCCGTTGGCACCCATATAGTTGCCAACGGTTACGTACCACGCGCCCCAGACGAAGAACTCGAGGAACATCATGATTGAGAGCCGAATACCAATGTTTAATGGTGATTGCTGTGATGACATGTTGGGCTAACCCTTTTCCTGATCTGTTGCGGAAGACTGCAGTTTTTCGATCTATGATCGATACGATCATGTCCAGAAATTACAAATCAGGCAAGGATAAAGGGATTCTCTACTGCGAATTTCTCCTGAAAGGTCGACAACCCGGGTAACTGCATTGGTATTGTTACTCAGTAATTGATAAGAACTCATTGGGATTACCCCGGGTCTCAGCTGCGATAAGAACTCACAGGAGATCAGACCGGCACCTTATCGAAAGAAATATATCTTCATATCCTATTTATACAAAATGACTTGCAACAACATAGACGCAATCTCTTCATTCAACGCATTTATTACATTACACCTATGTTGACAATTTAGAAATAATCGATACAATCCTTTTAATCCGAATAATTGATACAATCGGAACAGGCGGAACTCACTCTCACCTCACTCTCAATAAAACTATCACTGCTTACTGAGAGGCCCTGATTATGAATCTGTTAAAAACATTCTGGAGAAATGAAGCTGGTTTTGTAGTATCTGCCGAACTGGTTATGCTGGGAACCGTTGGCATTCTTGGTGCGACAGTTGGCCTGAGTACTGCCTCAACAGCCGTTAATGATGAGATGCTTGAGTTCAGTCACGCCATTCGCAGCCTGGACCAGAGTTATCACGTGGAAGGCCATCAAAGCTGTCGTGCCTGGACCGCGTCCTCATCTTATCGGCAACAAGACGTTGACAAATCTCTGGCCGACTTATGTGGGCAAATTGAGAAATCCGAAAAGTCTGCTGAAAAGCCGATTAAGATCAAACGTAAAGCACCTCCCAAATCAAAAGAGCTGCGCAAGAAACTGAATCAAAAAAAGAAGAACAATAAGAAAAAAAATAAGAGCTCAAAAAAGGAGAAAGAGAATCCTCGAGCATAATTCGAAATGAGTGATGGTTCATCAAAACACTCAGCCCTCTTTGAGCATTTTCCTTAAAGAGGGCTGATTTTTTGAATGACAAAGTGACTCAGCGATTTTGATTCCATTCATCAACCTGCTGCAAAACATGAATCACGGCAATGAGAGGATCAATCGCTTCTGCTTCAAACCGCCTGGAAATGCGCGGATTCTGAGGTGGCGAATAGGAACAACTAAACAAGAAGTCATTGGGCCGAACGCCTGGTTCGAGTCGATAATCCCTGATTCCCAGTTCATTCAACTTTTCAACCGCGGCGCTCCATGTTGCCGGGTCTCTGCGCAACAATTTTTCTGCCCGTAGACGAAATTGTTGATCCACTTCCTTAACCGCTTTTCGAGGAGAAGGAGCTTTCTGCTCAAATGGGTTCACATCGTTTTTTACCTGTTGGATCTCCGCATTATTGGCCCCAGTTTTTTCTTGAGAAGACTGGTTTGACTCAAAGAATGCTTGACTCACAGGCTCACTATCCAAAGATCGCTCCAGCGTTTGCTCCGAATTTGAGGTAGATAATCCGATCATTTTCTGATCATTTTTTGGCCTGGAAGATATTGGCTCTGGCTCCCAACCATCCAGTGCGCCACTGGGAGGCAACCATTCTTCTTTGCTGGAAGCCATTTTATCAAACACATTTGCTGAAGTAGCGTGGTTATGATCTAAACGGGAATCCTGTGAAATGTTGCTTTCCCCTCCCAGGTCAATTTCACTAGTTGTAGAACCAAATGAAATTTCTTCGGTTTGAGAGTCGCCAGATCCAGTACCGTTGAATGAATCTTTCTCACTGAGTGTCGACTTTTTGACTGGAGAGATCTCCGGTATACCGAAGATGGCCAACATCGGTACGGCGACTAATGGTATTAACATTAGAATTGTTGAAAAAAAGTCATTTGATTTGGAGCGCATTTGCGTATCTCCTCCATGTTCGCAATCACGCTATCGGAAACTATCCGACTTGAACAATGGGAACACTCCTTGTTCTCAATGTTTGGGTTACCAGAAACCGTCTTGGTCAACCACAGTATATCTGCTCAGAACTCGCAACATTTGATTCTCAATTTGCGAAGTCCCGAATATCTTTGCCTGAGAAAAGCCATTTGAACTTGAAATAATCAAGTCGTCTCACTCAGGGGGGCGGATCATACAGAATTGCCTGCGAATCGACAATTGGAGTTTTGAAGAATCTTCTGATTTATGTCAATCCCTTCAATTTAAGCGGATGACGTTACAATCCACAAGTGTTACAATAGGGCGTCTCTGAACTGTGGGAAACATAAGGGATTCTTGAGCCTCAATCAGAAAAAGTGATTTAAAGAATCTGTCTTGACAATTTATTAAAAAACAAAGAGAACACGCGATCTGAGTGATTATGCTTTGACAATTTGTTCGATTATTACTGATAACGGTATGTTTTTTCGACTTGATTTTTCAGACCGTATCATTTCAATAAAGGCCACTTTTAGAAGCTCCATATCAGCAGAGTATTCTATTTTCTTGCTCGTTTTGAGGTAGTTTTATTCCGGCAAAAATGTTCAGCCGGATAGGTGCCCAAAACAAGTGGATTTCGATAAAGGGAGTCACGAAATTCAATGGTAAAACATTACACTTACCAGTCAAACATCATTCCGATTCGCCAGTCAATACGAGTGGCCTTGATCGTCGGATCTATTATTGTCTCCGCTGCATCAGTGGTGTCCGCTCAAGCCCCAAAAGAGCATTCACTGGATCCTGCGATTCGTCTTGCAATGCAAAGTTATGAAGTGACGGGACAGATAAAAGACTTTCAGGGTACATTTATAAAACGAGAAAAAGTGGGACGAAGAATGCAACCCACGCAAACAATGCAAATCAAATTTCGTGAAAAACCATTGAGTGTGTACCTGCATTTTCAGAAACCGCACACAGGGAGAGAAGTAATTTACTTCCACGGTCGAAACGGAAATCAAATCCTGGCACATGAAACAGGAATCAAAGGCTTAGTCGGAACAATTTCACTTAAACCAAACAGTCCACAAGCAATGGATGAAAGTCGCTACCCGATTACTACAATCGGCATCCGAAAAATGTTGTTTCAAATTCTGAAACAATGGAAAGACGAACGGCAAGTCGATGCAGGTGTTGCTGTGAAATATTTCCCCGATGCGAAACTTGGCAACATGCAATGTAAAGTCTTGCAAACCAGTTATCCACAACAAAAACCGGGACTGCGTTTTCAGATGACCAGACTTTATATTGATAAAGCAACCAACCTGCCTGTTCGAGTTGAACAATATGATTGGCCTACACGACGAAATAGCACACCGGAACTGGTTGAAGAGTACACCTATACTAGTATCCGAACTAACGTTGGACTAGGTGATGCTGATTTCGATCCCCAAAACCCTGCTTATAACTTCTGATCGAAATCGTAAAAAAATTATCTTAATAAACTTCAAACCGAGGGCTGAAATTCAGCCTTCGGTTTTTTATTTGTATCAAGCCACTATATCAAACAAATGGCTAAGATCGTCAGTAAGTAGAATAGACACTGACAAGTTGCAAGCGACACTCATGCATTGATATAATCAGATATGACTATATGTTTTATCTGGTGTGTCTTTCTCGCAAGCATGATCTTGATTAAAATCCCGCTTCAATCAACTGATCAGAAAAACTTAATATTTCATCGAGAGTGATCATTTATTTAACGAACCACAAAGGAATCCATCATGAGTGAATCGCCTGAAAATATTTCATCCCGTCGCAATTTTCTGAAGAATTCGAGTCGGCTCGCAGCAGGAGCTTCTGTCCTGGCAGGAACAGCCATCCCACATGTTTATGCGGCTGATGAGAATACGATTAAAATAGCATTAGTCGGATGTGGGGGACGTGGAACAGGTGCAGCAGCAAACGCCCTGTCGACGACAAGTGGTCCCATCAAACTGGTTGCGATGGCTGATGTCTTTGACCACCGTTTGAATACCAGTTACCAGAGTCTCAAAGCATCATTCAAAGATAAAGTGGATGTACCCGATGATCAGAAATTTATCGGCTTTGATGGCTATGAAAAAGCGATCAGCTGTCTCGGTCCGGGCGACGTGGTACTACTGGTTACGCCGCCTGCATTTCGATGGGTCCAATTTGGCTATGCCGTCGAAAAAGGCATTAACGTCTTTATGGAAAAGCCGATTACTGTGGATGGCCCAAGTACTCGCAAAATGCTGGAACTGGGCAAGCAGTCAGTCGCAAAGAACCTTAAAGTCGGCGTTGGCCTGATGTGTCGTCACTGCAAAGCGCGGCAGGAACTTCATGATCGTATTAAAGACGGACAGATTGGTGATGTCCTGGAACTGAGAGCCTATCGCATGGCTGGCCCCACAGGATCAGCGGCAACGGGCCCTAAGCCGGAAAAAATGAGCGAGCTGCTATATCAAATCAAAAACTTTCATGGTTTTCTCTGGGCCAGTGGAGGAGGTTTCAGCGACTTCCTGATTCATAACATTGATGAAAGCTGCTGGATGAAAGATGCATGGCCTGTGAAAGCCGATGGATCAGGTGGTCGCCACTATCGAGGCGATAATGTCGATCAGAACTTTGATAATTACAGTGTTGAATACACGTTTGCCGACGGCACCAAGCTATTCTTGAGAGGCCGAACCATGCCGGGTTGCCGTCAAAAATTTGCCAGCTTTGCACATGGAACAAAAGGACTGGCCGTTATTTCGACAGCATCTCACCATCCTGCCAAAGCTCGGATTTACAAGGGCTTTAATGAATCGAAGGAGAACCTGGCCTGGGCTTATCCTCAACCAGAACCGAACCCATATCAATTGGAGTGGGATGATTTGATCAATGCCATTCGACAGGACAAACCTTACAACGAGGTCAAACGTGGTGCTGAAGCGAGCCTGGTTACTTCGATGGGAAGAATGGCCGCGCATACAGGACAAGTTGTAACATACGATGAAATGCTGAATTGTAAACATGAATTTGCGCCGGACGTCGATAAACTGACTCTGGACTCACCCGCTCCAGTTCTCGCACGAGCTGATGGCTCCTATCCGATACCTCTCCCGGGTATCCTCAAACGGCGTGAATATTAAGTCGACTGATAGTACGACTGCCACCAACGACACTTCCGCTGTCTGGCTGAATCTAACAGAGTTTTAGATTCAGCCAGACAATCAGGAGTTGAGTGACTTCTTTCGCCTCTGAACTCCAGAGGTTTTTTTACAACTTGATATCTTTGTGATCTCTGTAATGACCCTTTTAATTTCGACTTGTAGTGTCAAATCAGGGTTGAGAAAAAGTGATGAATTCCCATACACATCACTGCCCTGTAGTTTACACACCTGCGCGTCTTGAGATCGCCAATCAAATATTTTGTTCATTGAGATTTCTGCATTCTGTCAGGGTAAGCAGCGATCAGAAAGAATGAATATCAGAGAATTAACTTCGGTACAGTTAAAAATGATCTGTGCTTGCTTATTGCAGTTCTCGATTGAGAAGAATCAAAAACAACGGTTAACTTCCAGCTGTCTATGAACTGCTTCACAGCACCTATGATCACTGAACCCCGCTTTCAATTGCCAACATGAAAAACAGCGCCAAAAATAAAAATTGACAAAATCAGGAGAATTTGACAATGAATGATTGCCTTTTTGATGAATCAGTTGTAAATTCTGTTCTTAAGTGGGTTATCTACCCAATTGTTCTTTGAAAACTAGTTGATTGTGGGTTATCCGCCCAGTACAATGTCGAACTCAATCCCCTGATTGAGTATTCCTCAACATGCCCTTTTTTAAAGGCTGGTTATGAACGACGAAACATTTATTACGGGAGAAACCAAGCGAACGGTCGATGACCGGTTTCGCATTTCACTTCCCGTAGAAATGGCTCAAGCGATCACCGATGAATCTGGGGAAACCATGCTGAGCAAAGAAAGAGCTGGCTGCCTCAGCCTCTGGAAAGCCTCGGACTGGCAAGCCAGACAGCAACAGGGAGTCGACTTAATCAAGCAAAAGATCCAGGCGCACCGTCTGGAAAATCGCTGGAATGAGGTGCAACGCCTGGGTCGATTACTTTCGACCCGGAACCGGACGATTCAGTTAGCAAACCGATCACGCTGCACAATTCCCGAGGGTTTTCGGGAGTTTCTGGGAATTCAACCGAATCAAGATGTCATGATTATTGGCGCGGTAATTTGCGTTGAAATCTGGAATCCTGAGGCATGGCAAAATTTACTTGAGCAAGACATGCCTGAATTTGGAACTCTCTTCAAAGATCTATCCAGTTAACCCACTCTCAAGCAACAATATACATGGTTCTACTTCGTATTTGACGGCAAGAGAAACAGGCGACTCATTCAGTATCCCCATCACATCCGAGAACCCTAAAGGCTTAATATCCATGGAAGGCTTTTTTGGCACGGATGCCGCTTTATTCTCTTAAGTCAAATGCGTTCCCCCATTCTCAATTTTTAGGCAATTTTGAGAATGGGGATTTTTTTTGGCTTATTGGAATTAACCAGAGTGCAGTGCCTCTTCTGGCAGAAGTCTGGCGAACTTTCTACCCGTCACGGAAAGAGGATAATTTTTGAGTTCACTGACAGTCACCCATTGGTATTCAGATTGCCCCTGATGCTTCTGATTCGTGCAGTTATTTTGATTCGAACTAACTGGCTCTACTTTCGCCACAAAACATAGTAAACGAATTTTATAACGGGTGACACTATGTCGAATCTCTGTGACAAAATGCTGGACTGATGCATCGACACCTGCCTGCTCCCTGATGTTCCTTTCCAAATCAGAAACGATTGCCGGCGATATTCCCACAGGAAACCCGCCTTTGCCGTTACTTGATTGAGGGGGAGCATACAGTAACCCAGGAACTTTTAACTTTTTCTTTAGGATGGCAGGATGTGGGACTCCGTCCATGTTGTCCAAAGTGAAGCGGGGAAAATCCCATAACCCTGCCCAAAGCTCACCTTGTTTTCGCTGACGAATCATCACATTGCCATCATCAAAGATTGCAATGCAGACAGCAGTCAGTGGAGTGATTTCCGGACGTTTTTTAGGTACTGGAATCTGATGTTGCCGTTGATGGAGAAACGCTTCACACCCGGAACTGACAGGGCAGGCAACACAATCCGGATTTTGTGGTGTGCAAACCAGACTGCCCAAGTCCATCATTGCCTGATTAAAGATGCCTGGTGACTTTCTCGGTAAAATTAATTCTGCAAATTCCCACAGTTGATTTTGACCGGATTTTGAACGAGGATCTTCTTCGAGCCCAATCAGTCGAGAGTAAAGTCGTAATGTATTTGCCTCGACGATAGGCGCCGGCTGATCATAGGCAAACGAACATATAGCCCCCGCAGTATAACGGCCGATTCCCGGCAGTTCCTGCAATGCATCCCCCTGAGTTGGAAATTTTCCCTGAAATTCCACTGCTATTATTTTTGCTGTTTTATGAATGTTACGCGCCCGGCTGTAATATCCCAGCCCTTCCCAATGATGCAAAACTTCGCTCTCATCGGAATCTGCTAAAACATGCACATCGGGAAAGCGTTGCATAAATTTTTCGAAGTAGGGAATGACGGCTGCCACTACTGTTTGTTGCAACATGATTTCACTAATCCAAACGGCATACGGATCATGAATCCGCCGCCAGGGCAATTCACGCTTATGAGACTGATACCACAAACGTACCTGTCGACGAAAATTCTGTCGACGTTTTGAATCAAATATAGAATTCAGTTCAGACATTGAATTCTAGCAATATAAAAACCATGAGTTTGAGAACATAACGGGACTTGATATCGAAGACTACTGAGGAGCAGCATACCGATGGGTAGGTACTGGTCGACCCGGGCGAAAACTTTGTGTTTGACGAAATTCCAGATTTGCGTTTAATGCGTTTGTACAATTCTGTAAAACATGCGTAACCTGTGTTTTTAATGCTTCCGGATCACAGGCTACACGTGCATTCACAATCAAGTCCACTTCGTTTACCGTACAGTCTGAAGACAATGACAGTTTTGGCTTACTCTCATTACTGACTAAATTCGCAACACCATAAAACCCTTCCCATAGTCCAATCGTTTTCAGGTGTGCTGTTTCTGCTCCTTCTTCTTTAAAAGCAGCCTGTAATTGGGAGACGACATCCATCAATAACTGATCCAGAGAAAATGACTGCTCCGACGTGATGCGTACGCTGCTATTCAACCAGCCTAACTCTGCTTCACCTTCAGCATAAATATCATAGTCGATGTCGAGTATTTTACTTCCAAAATCGCCATCCTGTTCCAGAAAGGTCGCCAGAGCATCAAATCCTTCTCCCGTTAAAGCAGACGTTCTCAGAACAGGGGTACCGGGAAAGTTCCTGTCAATCAGAGTTGTGAGTTCGTCAACATCCTGACTGGAAAGTTCATCAATTCGATTGATCAAAATCAAATCTGCTTCTTCCAGTTGTTTTTTCAAAATGTAGGCAGCCTTAGGTGAAAAGCCGGAACCTTTTTCATTTTTCAAAATTTTCCTGCCATGACTTGGTTTCATGAGCACAGCATAAGGAAGAATAGAAAACTCGGCATCAAATAATCTTTTGATTGGTTGAATCACGGTCGCAACAAGATCAGTACAACTTCCAACGGGCTCTGCCAGAATCACATCTGGTTTCACTTTTGCCCCCAGTTCTTCAATCGTTTCCATCAAAGCATCGAAATGACAGCAGAAGCAGGCTCCCGCAACTTCGCCAACATGCAGTCCTTGTGAACGCAATGCGTTCGTATCTACCAGATCAGCAGCCTGGTCATTGGTAATGACGCCTACGTTCAATCCTTGATCAGAATAGTATTTTGCTAACCTGCTTAAGGTTGTAGTTTTTCCAGCCCCTAAAAAACCACCGACCATGATAAACTTGATTTGGTGTGACATGACGCAAACTGTCTCATTAATAAAGTGACTGCCCGAACAAAAAAAGAAAACCTGCTGAACTCTCTGGTCAAAATATGAAAATTCAGGCTAGTTATAGTTTAGACAAACATTCTTAAGTACAATACTATAGCGTTCATAAATTCCGATATCTTACACAAAAACCAAGACCTGCTTATTAATCCCATGAACAGTTTATCGCAAGAAAAACCCGCCATCCTGGGTGGAACGCCCTGTTTTCCGAATGGCCCTCCTGGATGGCCTTTCCCCAGTCATGAAGTGAATCAGATCTTACAGGAGGCTCAGCAAACAGGATCATGGGGGAAGTATGATGGTCCTTATTCAGAACAATTACAGCAGGAACTTTCGACTCTCCATCAGTGCAAAGAAGTAATTCTTTGCTCAAGTGGAACAGTCGCGGTTGAACTTGCACTCCGCGGACTGGGCATTGGAAAGGGTGATGAAGTCATCTTGTCAGCTTATGATTTTGAAGGAAACTTCAAAAACATTCTGACCGTTGGTGCAACACCAACACTTGTTGAGATCGATAACAAAAACTGTAACCTGAACATTAATCTGCTGGAACAGGCTATCACAAAATCAACCAGATGTATTTTAATTTCCCATTTACATGGAGGCATCGTTCCCATGCAAGCTGTCAAAAAGCTGTCAAATCAACGGGGAATACCTGTGATTGAAGATGCCTGCCAACTACCGGGAGCGAAAATTGAAGGATGCATTGCTGGCAGTTGTGGTGACATTGGTATACTCAGCTTTGGTGGAAGTAAATTGCTGACAGCAGGACGAGGTGGTGCCATATTGACATCGTCATCTCAATTGGCACAACGTATTCGAATCTATTCCCGCCGTGGGAATGAAGCCTATCCACTCACAGACCTGCAAGCCGGCTTGTTACTACCTCAATTGAAAACACTTCATGAGTACAATCAAAAACGCCAGCAAAGTGTAACTGATCTGCTACAGCAACTTGAAAAGGTTCCAGGCCTGTGTGGCTTTCACAATAGGCTCGATATCAACGAACAGTCATACCCAGCCCGGGTATTACAAACTGGGTCTACAGTATAAATCTGACCACTTTGCAGGTATGACTAGAGAATTATTCTGCCGGGCAATGCAAGCGGAAGGGATTGCCCTACACCCAGGATTCAGGGCACTCAATCTCATTCACAGCCAAAAGCGTTTTAAACAAGTTCATGACCTATCATTTGCTGCCACAGCCGACCGAAACATTGTTGTGCTACACCATCCCATCTTACTAAAGGAGTCTACGAGTATGGAGCTAATTGCACAGTCTGTATCCCGAATTCGTGATCATGCAAATGAAATAGCTCAAATGGCGGGTAAATAGCTTAATTCCCATTAATCAAAAAAACAGCGATCATTCCAATGAATAATCGCTGTTTTAAACTGACCCCAAGGGGATTTGAACCCCTGTTTTCGGGATGAAAACCCGATGTCCTGGGCCTAACTAGACGATGGGGCCGTCAAGAGTAGTAATCTAAGGTTTCCATCGGATAAGTCAAGCGGACGACTTGAACAGAATCCACCTTCTCCGAAAAAACTTGAGAATACCCCATTGGACTGTATCGAAGCCAGAAATCGATACAAAAAAAGCCGCTTTGAAGCGGCTTTGGTGATGTCCACAAATACACAAACAATATTACTGAAGCAATTCGGTCGTACCATTTTCAGCGTTGGAAATGGAATTCTGTTCGTTTTGGATTGCCTCATAGACTTCGCTACGGTGAATGGGAACTTCTCTTGGCGCTTCAATCCCCAAGCGAACTTTGTCACCGCGTATCTCAACGATCGTAATAATGATATTCTCATCAATTACGATTTTCTCATTTTTCTTTCGAGATAAAACTAGCATGTCATTTTCTTTTCCAGGACGCCTAATGCATCCCACGTAAATCCGAACGTAGTATTTCTAGGTAGGATAAACACTACAACAATTGATAGGTAGAAATACTAATCAATCATCCATGATGAGATTTTACATGCCTTGTTTTATACCGTCAAGAGGCTGGCGCAGAGCATCAGCGCATTGGTATCCTGACTTGGCCTCACGATAAGAAGCCCATTTACGTTTCAAACCCGAATTAATCGACGCAAAGCATCTTTTGTAAATGACTTACAGCATTCATTCCTGGGGTAATAAAGAGAAGGTTTTCTCTTCACAAAAAACTTCAAAATTTCGAATTAAATTTGTAATTTCAAAATTTCAACCGGAAAGTCTCTTCAAACTCAAGAAATCAGGCGACTGTCCGGCATGTGAAGCAAGTAGTATCTTTACCCCAGACTATTAATAAAACACACGCAAGATACAGCTTCCACAATGGAAACTGTATCTCCATGTTGTTAAATTAGAGAGAGATGCTGACTTACTTTAGACCATCTCTTTTAATGCTTTGAGTGGTCGGACTTTGACGACATTTCGAGCAGGCTTAGCAGCAACCTGCATCATTTCACCAGGCTTGAATGGATTGGGTCGGGTTGTTGCTTTTGTAGCTGGTTTCCGCTGAACTTGAATTTTCAGGAGACCTGGCATGTTAAATACACCTGGACCACGTTTCCCAATATTCTTAGAAATCAGGTCGCTTAATTCGTCAAGAACAGCGGTCACTTCTTTCTTAGTGAGTCCAGAACCTTCAGCTAGTGCATTGAGGATCTCTGTTTTGGTAAGTGGCTTATCTTTCGTAGTAGCCTTTGCTGCCATCGTGAACTCCTGATACTGGATTTTGAAAATGAAAGAAGTGGGTCACCACTTCGTCATAATAAGTTGCCAATCGGTAAATAGCTCGACAAGTTGTTAAAACACTCGATAAGCCAAGCGTAAGTAAAGTGATCTTAATTCCAAATGTCAATGTGATTGCCCCTATTTATCAGGACTTTTTGTCATTTCCATCGAAAAAATAATTTTTAGTCGTGCCATTTAATTCATCCTTTGAGATAATGAATCAAGTGCTTTTATTCCTGGAACTCTAAAAAATGAATCATGTTCTATTGACGTTTCATATTTTTTTTATATGCCCTGTTAAAACATAAAAGCCCATCATCTGGTAAGCTTAAGTACAAAAATGATCGTAAATAACCAAACCCGACATTATCGGGGACACTGAAACAAGGAGTCTCCAAAGTGAATACTAATGAAATCCGCTTAGATATGACATCATCGATTGTGAACCATATCTTAGTCGTAGATGATGAACCGGATACGGCCTTATTCCTGAAAACGCTTCTTGAAGAACATTCTTATCATGTCACAACTGCGAAAGATGGCGGTCAGGCCCATTCCTCGTTCACCATGCATAAGCCAGATTTCGTGATTTTGGATTTGATTATCCCGCAAGAAAGCGGTTTTGAAATCTGTGAACGCATGAAGCAGAAAGAAAGTAGCGTTCCGATCCTGATCCTCACTGCAATTGACTCACCAGAATCACGACAGTTAGCCACCCGTGTAGGCGCCGATGGCTATCTGTTAAAACCATTCGATCCAACAGAATTACTGGAATTGATTAAAGAAATCTCCAACGAAGTCTGGGAACAGGGACATCTTGCCCCTTCCCCGAATGACAAGGACGAACGTATTCACTTTTTCTGTCCTTGCGGTAAAAAATTAAAAGTTCGTATTAAACATCGCGGACGCACGATGACTTGCCCGACATGCAAAGATGCGATCGTTGTTCCACTGCATGATTAACTTAATCTGACACTATAGTTCTACAAAGGCGTAGCGATAACCAGAACAGAATCTCCTTCCCAGATTCCTGATTGAAATTCCCTTATTAAAAAACCTTATAAATTCGATGGCGTCGTTTCAATTTTCAAGCCACAAAACGATCAATCTGCTACAATTAGAGACATAGAATTAATTTTCAACTCTACAATTGAGGGTCAGCATGCCAAAATTCATTATAAAAACAGGAAAATATCAGGGCAAAGCTTTGAAACTTCCTGAGAGAGATATCACGATCGGTCGTGATGAGGAATGCGATATCCGGGTTACAGATTCGGACGTTAGTCGAAAACACTGTCAATTAGTAACACGTAGCAAAAAACTCTTTGTCATAGACTTAGACAGCCAAAATGGAACGTGCGTAAATGACATCACGATACAGGAAGAAACACGTCTCAAGCCGGGAGATCTGCTGCGAGTAGGTCCGATGGTCTTTGAATTATCCGGAACTAAAAAGACTGTAAGCAAACCAACCAACCATAAAACAGAAGTAAACGAGCAATTGTCTGACGATGACATTTCCAGCTGGCTTGCTGTAGGGGATGAAGACTCAGAAGCATCCCCCGGTGATACCACTATTATACCCTCTTCACAAATGCCTCGTACTGATTCAAAATCCATCACTCCCAAGGAAAAAAAAGAATTCCACTCTATTGCGGAAGAAGCTGCTGATATCATCAAAAAACACTGGGAAAAAATGGCAGAAAACAAGCTGGAAAAAAACTAAAACCTCATATCGTAAATAAGTCATTATACTATCACGACTTAAAATGAACTCACCTATCTGGTGTCGACCACTAGATTCACACCTGTTTTATGAAACGACATAGCATTGCGTATTATTGCGGGAAAATACCGGCGCCGAAAACTACACACGAATCCAGGCCAGACAACACGCCCTATTACCGACTTTGTGAAAGAAGTTCTGTTTGAATTACTGGGGGAAACAGTCAAAGGCAAACGTGTTGCCGACATTTATGCAGGAACAGGCTCCCTTGGCCTGGAGGCACTCAGCAGAGGAGCCGCCAGCGTTGTTTTCATCGAGAAAGACCATAAGGCACACGAATTACTTGTACGTAATGTGGAAACCATTGGTGCTGAAAAAGAGACATTGTGCTGGAGAACCAATGCTCAGCTCTCGTCATTCCGCCCCAAAAATGTTCCAGACTTTGTTCCCTTTGATATGGTCTTTTTTGATCCTCCTTACAAAATGATAGCAGATCTTAAACCAGGCTCGAGATTATATGAATCGTTAGAGCGTCTCGCACGTGACAATGTTACTTCTGAAGATTGTACTTTAATTCTAAGAACCCCCCGTGACGCGAAATTTGAATGTCCGCAGAGCTGGGAAAAATATGACCTGTTACAAAAATCAAGTATGGACATTCACTTCATCAAAAAACAACTATCCCAGTGAGCGTCGATTTTAACCGATAAGCAGATTACAATACTGATCCAGTTTAAAAATTCTGATATAGTCGTAAATCTCACCACACAGTAACAGTTGTAACATTTCATTCTATGGAACTGATGAAGATATCTTCCTCAGACGGCACCAGATTTAAAGCAGTTCAGGCAAATACTGTATTCAAAATTGTGAAAAGCTATTGTGAGAAGCTCCCGTAAAAAATCATTCTCGAGTTATTGATCGAATTAGATTGTGAACACCGAGGTCGAAATCAATGATCCATTCTTCCGCTATAAAGATCTGTTTTTTTCTGACTCTAAATTTTGTCCTTTCTGGTCAGGTTGCCCATGCTGAAAGTCAGTTCGCTTCTCATAAATTCAATACGTTTCGTCATCTCCCATATGATTCAACCGTTGGTCTGGGGAAACATTACAAGAGTCTGGATATCTATGCCCCCACAGCCGGTAAGAATCACCCAGTTGTTATCTGGGTCCATGGTGGAGGTTGGCAAATCGGTGATAAACGTGGAGTACATGGCAAACCAGAGATCTTCACACAACATGGCTATTTATTAGTCAGTATCAACTATCGACTCCATCCCCGCGTCACCTATCATCAACAAGCAGAAGATATTGCGCAAGCCATTCATTGGGTTCAGAAAAATGTGAAAAGTTATGGTGGGAATCCTGATGAAATTTTTCTGATGGGACATTCGGCGGGAGCTCACCTGGTTGCATTAGTATCTACGAACCCAACTTATCTCAAAGCAGAATCCCTTTCTCTCAAGGTAATTAAGGGAACCATTTTGCTGGATGGAGCCGGATACGACATCAAAGAACGAATCAATACCGCACGTCCAGCAGCCCGAAAACTCTACATTGATGTATTTGGAACAGATGAAAAAATATGGAAGGCAGCCTCTCCACTGACTTACGTACGCCACAATCAGTTCATTCCCCCTTTTCTAATCATCCATGTTGCTAAAAGAGCAGATTCCAAGCGACAATCTGAACAATTGGCAGCGAAATTGAAAACACATCATATTTCAATAACCATGTTCGCAGCTCAAAATAAGACTCATCTGACGGTTAACAGTGAAATTGGTCAACCAGATGATATACCGACACAGAAAATCTTCGCGTTTCTTAAGGGGATGAGAATCCACACTGAAAAACAGTAAGGTCCTTAAGTTTCGAACGACTTCTTGGACTGAGAACGCTTAATGGCATGCTGCAGGTGTGGCATCGTTGCTTTGCCTTCCTGTAACAGCGAGACGTTGTTTTGAGTTGCCCCTTTTTTTAAGGATGCCTCAATCAAAGTGCCCAAAGGACCTGCAAGCAGAGCGGGTAGAAAGATGATATCAGCCAATAAAGCGGCAGTGACAAGAGCGCACATCAAAATACCAAAACGGCTGACAAGTAACAGGTCTGCAGGATACAACATCGCCAGACTGATACCCACGGCAGCACTCGTCTGCCACATCGCGGGTCCACAGTGCCCTAAGGCAGCTGCAACCGCTTCGTGTTTGGTCTTCCCTTCTGCGATACCGATCTTGAACCAGGTCAATAAATGCAATGTACCATCAACGGCGATCCCCAGGGCGACGGATGCAGTAATCATTGTTCCAATATCAATTGATATACCCATCCAGCATAGTAATCCAAATACGACGCCGATGGGCATCAGATTCGGCAACATGGTAATCAAACCAGCAAGAGGGCTTCTCAGAAGTACCATCATCACAACCGCAATGACGGCAAATGCCAGACCAAAACTTTTGATCAAACTTTCAAGAACTGCTTCTTGAGTTCTCAGAAATAAAGGTACGGTTCCTGTTACCAAATGATTTGTCCCTGCATGATCGCGTAATACCGACTGAGTGACCTGATTCAAATCCCGTGTCAAATCACCATAGTTCAAATCGGTCATGATAGCGACCTGGGATGTAATGCGCCAAAGCTCATCCCCTTTGTTCACAGTAACAGTCCTTGCCCCGTTCGGCGTTTCCTGTTCCAAAATAACCGTCTCATCAGCAATATACAAAAATGATTTCGCAGTCCCTGATTTTAAATTTTCACGTACACGACGTTCTGTTTCATTCACTCGTTTTGCATGTCGCAATTTCTGAAACGTACTTGCATCTTTGGGGAGTGGTTCTGTAATCGGCCGAAAATCTGCCAGTGAAATGGACCCGCTGATTTCGGCGTGCTCCGCAATTTTGCTTTGAATTTTTCGGACTAGTTCGACACGATCCAGAAATTTCAACTTTTTCTGTGCTTTTTCATCGAAGCAAACGACAGTATCGACAGGCGTTATCCCCGAGAGATTTTGTTCCAGGTAAGAATAATCCTGAATCACTCGGGAAGAATCAGGAAAATATTTTATGACCTTGGTTTCTGTTTTAAACCACTTAAAGCCATAACAGGATGCAACAAAAATCACTAGACAAGTCATCGAAACCAACATCTGGTGACGGGAGAGTATTCGCCCAAGACTTTGCCAGCTCCTGGTATCAACTTCAGATGCTTTAGGCGGTTTTGCAGGCCACAACTGCAGTAACGATGGCAGTCCGTATAACACCATCAATAGCGAGATGATACAGCCAATTGAAGAATATAATCCAAAGTCGCGAACGGGAACCAGTGGACTGGTCATCAAAGATGCCAGGCCAATGGCAGTCGTCAGACTGGCCAGGATACAGGGAGCTCTTGCCATTTCAACCGCTCGTATCACAGCTGTTTTAATTTCCACATGTGCTGCATGTTTCCAATAATTGGCCACATGAATGGAACCAGAGAGAGTCAGAACGGTCAACAAGGTTGGCATCACGACTAGAACCATATTCATCGTCCCCCCCGTCAGAGGAACAACAGACATAGCCACAAACGTAGTAAAGTACGATACCAAGAGTACCAGACAGGAAAGTCTCACACTTCGTAACATCAGAAAAGCCAGGACAATTCCAATCAGGCCTGAAAATAAAATTACTGACCGTTTATGAAACTGAAAGAGGGGATATGCTTTATTCCAGGAAGATTTCTTGACCATATGATTTAAGGCAGCCCCAGCAATAGGCCTGCCTCCCAAATGCAGGCTGTCAACGGGAATTCCCGCTTTGATCGCCGCTGCTCTGATTGCTGCAATCGCAGCTTCATGATCGGCATCGCCTGTGCCTGATAACTGAATCGCAATGGCAATCGGAGTACCCGTGGAAAAAAAGCCCTCTTCAATTAAAGCGGGTTGGACGTGAGCAGCATCTAATTTCTCTTCCGAGTTGACCACAGTTTTCTCAGACAACATCGGGGGACGTTTAAGTGAAAGCGCTAACTGGATCAGCCGGTTTGTCACTTCTGAATCGGGTCGCATTTGAGGCCAGGATACCTGAAAATCATGGGCTGGAATCGCTGCCACTAGAGCTTTAAAATCAACTGGATTCTCTACCTGTTCGACGGGCACGTCGATTGGCTCGGAACCCTCCGATTCATCAACAATTTCCACCCACTCTTGAAACGCCGGCTTGATGGTTAAAACCAAACCTAATTCGCTTAACGCTTTGTCAACCAGCTCCTGAGTTGTTTGCTGCTGCCTTTTCTTACCTGCAGGAGTGAGCCGGATTTTCAGCATACCTGTGCCCAGCAACACACCTTTTAAACGTTCTTGAGCAACAGACGGTTCAATCCGCTGATCAACCATGATCTGGATGACGTCCTGTGGGATCACAACGCCCTTGATGTAGGGTGAACCGCCGTGAAAGACCGGCTTTTCGTCATCTGTCTCTACACTGTTCTTATCAGGAGTCCCCAGCAGAAGTGTTTTGAGTCGATTGGCTCGTAAATCGGTGAGCGAACTCCCATCCCAGGAGACAATGACACGGTCTTCAATTTCAAAGCTACTTCGATGCCAAGCCAGAACTTTTGATTGTGGGTCGTCGGGTGGGAGCCATTTCTCGACATTATTTTCCTGTTGAATCGTCCGCAATTGTCCAACGAGGAAAGGCGTAATGAAGATCATGAAAACCACAACCCATAACGACAGACTATGCCCCCACGGATCGCGCTTTTGAAAAAACGAAGCCATTAAGTAATCCAATAGCCCAAAAAGGCTTTATCATATAAACGAATCTCAGCCCTGAAATGGCAGGAGTGAAAATCAAATTGAAGATTGTCAGGTTCAAAAAAACTGTTCATCGAAAGAGAACTGATTTGATGTTTCTTTGGGAGAAAACGCTAACGATACCAAATCAGTCTCGCTGAATTGTCACTGATTCGCCAAATGAATCAATCTCGAAAGGACAAAATAAAGCAAAAAACCAGCTTCTCTCTATCGATTGATGTCATTTTTTACAATCATCGCATATCGGTATTTTTCGTCGTCGCGTCAGGTTAAACTTGTCGCCACACAAGCAACATTTGTGTTTGTAGTAAAGATCCTGATAATGATAGCAATTTTAAGGGTTATAGCAGTATCAATTTTCATACAGCGAACCGGAACAAACACAAAAAAGGTAGCTGAGGCACCTTACGTAGCTTTATGTTCAGGGGTGTTTAAGTAAAATCAACTCTCATTACTCAAACAAGGTGAACATAACACAACATTCCTGTCGTTGTTATTTTGCAGAGTCTGGGTCAAAGCCCTTTAACAGCTCTTCATCCCACTCGTCCTGCAAAGGCCAGTCAACGGCACACGTTCCGAAATCTGCCATGTGCAGATAGGTCCCCAAACGGTCAATAGTTGCCTGCAAGAGTTCTTTTTTATTCTTAAAGATGGGACCATGACTCGGTAGAAGCCACTTTGCATCACAATCCCGAATTCGCTCGAGTGAACTGATAAAATGGGGGATATCTGATCCATGATGAGCATCAATGTGGCCGACACACCCATCTCGATAGATATTATCACCGGAAAAAAGTAACTCGCCAAACCGGAAAGCCAGTTGGCCATCAGTATGTCCCGGTGTGTGCCAGACATCCAGTTTGATACCTTCTCCCAAATCGATTGTATCTCCTTCACTTACCTCCAGATCAACGCTACATGGGGGCATATCTATTGAAATGCCTTGCGCACTGATTTCTGCATAAGTACTGATTCGATCTCCGGCTTCCAGCAAACGAGCAGCACTTGGATGTGCTACAACCTCGGCAGAAGGTAGCAGTTCTTTAGCACGGCTGAGTCCCTGGATATGATCTACGTCAGCATGAGTCGCAATTAGATATTTGCAATTTGCAAGAGGAAAATCCATTTGGCGGATCATCTCTATGATTTCAGAAACGGTGTCCTCATACCCGATATCGATTAATAACCAGTCATTCTGATCGTTAAATACAAGGTATACACAACACCCCAGACGTTGTCTGGCCTGGTAATTAATTTCAATAACGTGTGGAAATACTTCACGTCGGGGCAACATACCCGTAAGCTCCTCGTTCGTAAGCTCAATTATGGACTTTAAGACCTGGAAAAAGATCAAAATTGAGTCGTTTTCAGGAGCATCTTAACAAAATCACCCTCGTTTAGATGAAATGCTCCGCAAAGCGTTACTCAATGATTCAGCCATTCTATGCTGGTCATATCGCTGAAACAACCAATATAAAGCAGATGTGAGAGCATAAGTCTGATTTTCAACAGACTGTTGGACGAAGGCATTTCGCATCTTCAAGAAGATTTGCGGAATCTACCTTGTATTATAGCTGTGAAAGTTTCCAATATTCTGGCAGGCCAGGTTTTGTTTCGATGAGAATCTCCAGAATGGCTCGACGATCCTGTGCGCTTAAGTGAGCATACTTTTTGCTTTGATCTTTACCTGAGAGAATTTCCCATAGTCGTCGATAAACATAATCCAGGACAGGAGGTGGCAATGCATCGAAGGATTCAGTGTAGATCAGAAAACTGCAAGGATATTTAAACAACCGTCGTTCCAGATCGAAATCGCGTAAAGAACGCCCCCGTTGATCCCGCGGCCCTGACATGGGAAACTCTGCCTGGAAACTGGAAGCTCCCTGAATCTGATCTTCGAGAATCAACTCATCCGTAAATAACAGATAATCCAACAAACGGTTTGCGGAACTCGCGATGCGTCTTTTGGTACTCTCACTTTGAAAAGATGATTTTCGTTCCAGCATCTTATTCATAACAGTTGCATCTCGCAGAGTAATTCGTCCTTCAAACTGCGCACGCGTAATCAAATTGTGCATCTTGGACTGATGCTCTAAAACCATCAACGAAACGATGTCGCTATGTACTCCAGGGTAAGCACTCGTATCAAACCATTTTTCCAGATCAATGGCGTTTGCACCTTTGTCTCGATTGAGATTGTTGGAATCATCGCCTTTTCGAAATATCATATTACCCATGTGACGCATTTTCCCATGCGTTCCCGACACATACCAGCCACCCCAACGCTCATGAAAGGGACTGGATTGATCACTGCGAAAAGTCCCTTCACGAAACACGGGCATCCCATCAGGACCAGGATAAACAGAACGCATGATGTGCCCGGGCACTCCTTGCGTCAAAGACGAAGCATGACACTGAGTGCATTCAAACGTCTTGCGCACAAATTGAGGTTGCACGGATTGTGTTTGAGAAAGTGTATAAAATACAGTCCCCAACTTGGGATCGCTGGCAGAGACTTCCAGTACTGATCCACCTTGCACAAAACCTACATACAAATCATCATTAAAATAAAGTGCACGCGGAGATTGAGGATCAATGTGTCGAACCTGTAAACTGGTTTTGGAAAAAACCAATACCTGAGAAGAAACCGGGATCTCTAACAGCTTCAACACCGCAGGCAAATAGCCAGTTCCTTTTTTCCGATCATACTCCAGTTTGACCTGTTCCTGTCTGATTTTTTTCTGAAAACGAGTAATTCGGTTTTCCGGCTTTGCCTTGTTATAATCTATGGGTGGCGCTTCATAACTAACTTGAGCTGATAATTCTGCAGATGTCTGTAAAAGCAAACATACGAAAAACAAACCCGCCAACTGAATGCGGCAGAATGTCTTTTGAAACCTCAATACGGCTGATCGAAATACTTTTATCTGATCCATGAGTGACTGTTCTTTGATCAAAGGCGGGGCATAAAACAAATGCAATATATCGAGGACACTACATTTTGGAAAATGAGGTGGGAAGTAAAATCAATATCGGATATCTTCGTCCATTTTAAGCCCCTTTTCTCCACTGTCAATATACTTTTTGACCCGATTTGATCGATTCTAACTGAAAATGTAGTAGAATCCGGATAAAGATAACGTCGTCTTATACACCTCAGCTAAGATAGTCCTGTCATTCATCACCAAATTACGAGTAAGACTTTATGAAAACTCTTTCGAATCAATTATTCAGTACCTCAATGGTTCTTATCTTAATCCTGGTTTACTCCCCACTTACTACTTCAGCAAACGAACCGCAGCTGCGAATTCTGCTCATTGGAGATTCTACAGTTGCAACTTACACGAAGCGTCCGAAAGACCGTCCGGACCTGACGGGCTGGGGACAAGTACTCAATGAATTTTTCAATGACAAAGTAACCGTCATCAATCGAGCCGCCTCTGGCCGCAGCTCAAAAAGTTTCATTAAAGAAGGACGCTGGAAAAAAGTCGTCTCCCAAAAAGCAGACTATCTATTCATTCAGTTTGGACACAATGACTGCCCGGGTAAAGGTGATCGTGCAACAGATGCTGCTACTGACTATCAGGATTATCTTCGTCAATATATCAATGAAGCGCGGCACGCTAACATCATACCAATTCTAGTCACTCCCGTGACTCGTCGACGATTTAAGAACGGTCAAATTTGGACTACCCTGCGTCCGTATGCAGATGCCATGCTTAAGGTCGGTCGCGAAAAAAATGTCCCGGTTATTGATCTGCATCAGAAAAGTGTAGCCCTGTTCAACAAGCTGGGAGATGAGAAAAGTGCTTACTTCAGTCCCAAGCCTGAAGATCGAAGCCACTTCACGAGTGAAGGAGCACGCGAGATTGCCGGACTTGTGATAGAAGAGATCTCGACCACCGTTCCAGATTTGAAACCTTATCTGAAAAAACGAGTGGCCAACACAGAGTGAACTGTCACCAATTGAGATCCCATTACATGAAAGTGCACTTATTGCAGGGTTCCACGCTCAACCTGGAAACAGTTGCTTCGCGAAGCTTGCGATACTCGGGTGAATTATATATTTCGAGAACATGCTGATCGTTCACATTTCCAATCGGATATTCAGCCTGACCATCGGCACAACAATGAGCGACTTCCCCCGTTGCAGTAATGGATAATTCAAACCAGCGTTCACACCCCATGTTGGGAACCGGGTTCACGTCTAAACCTTGTACTTGCCCCATCCATTCCATTCGGGGAAAGACACTTGGCTTGAACAGTGGATAGTTAATACTGACCCATTCGCCAAATTCATAATCAGTTCGCGAACCATCGCCAACACGAGACAGTACAACGGGAAAATAAATATCTCCCTCCGTAAATACATCATGAATCATATCCAGACGTTTGCGCGTTCGTTGATAAGGTAATCCCATGACACGCTCGTACTCTTCTTCACGGTGGTCGTTAAATGAAATCCAGAGATAACTGATTTTTTTTATCTCCTGAAGCTTCTCCAACTTGTCTTCCGTAATCGGGGAAGCATTGGAAGTCAAAGCGATCTTAGCCTGTGGAATTAAGCTGTTGATCTTTTTCAACGTTTGAAACAAGCGTGTATCTAAAAAGGGCTCGCTTACTTTGAATGGTGAAATCTGAAAATTCATTTCCGGCGGCAAATCGGTGAGTTCATTCAATATCTTATCGATGAGCTCATCACTCATCCTGGTATGCTTGCGATTCAGATTTGGATACGGACAGAAATTACAACTCGCATTACAACGGGCCAGAGTCTCGAGATGAACGTGTCGAGGGTAATCCATATAGTGAGAATGCCGCATCCGGGCAACGTTCGCATCGTATTCCGCTCTTTGTTGACTATATTGATAGGGGCTAAGAACTTCCAACATAATTGCGACTCTTCCATGAATCAGACAAAAGGGATCTTATATGCAGCGCGAGCATCGCAGACATTCCCTTTTTTGTCAATGAGAATTGCTTTTCGTATACATTTGAAACAAGCTCTGTCTTTGAACCAGAAAACCCTCCAATAGAATCCCATTTCAAAAAGCGGTTTCATTCCATTGCTGACTTATTTCTGTATGATTTATGACTGAAAACACAGTTCATGGACTTCGAGACTTAAACCGAAATACTGAAGGTAGTTAGCAGATGCACCACTTTTCTGATCGATTAAACGCAGCCATCGAGAATAAAAAAACACCAGCTCTCGTCGGTCTCGACCCCCGTTTTGACTGGTTACCCGCCGAAATCGTCAGTGCTGCGGAATCACGGCACTCCACCAAAGCAGAAATCGTAGCCGCCGCATTTGAAGAATTCTGCTTCCGCGTCATTGATGTTGTCGCCCCGCTGGTTCCCGCGGTGAAACCACAGGCGGCATTCTTCGAAGAATGGGGACCCGCCGGTTGCGCTGCACTGCAACGCATTATCAAAAAAGCGCGCAGCGCAGGTTTGGTAGTCATCTGTGATGCCAAGCGAGGAGACATCGGTTCGACCGCCGAAGCCTACGCCCGCGGTTATCTTGCCGGCGCAGACCCGGATTCTGCGATCTGGGCCGCCGACTGTTTGACGGTGAACCCTTATCTTGGCAGCGACACACTGGAACCGTTCGTGAAAGTGGCCAGCGAAAGAGGAGCCGGCATCTACGTGTTGGTTCGCACCAGTAATCCCGGCGCGGGAACATTTCAGGATCGCAAAACCGACGGCACGAACCTCTATGAATGTGTGGCCTCAGCTGTCGAAGAACTCGCGTTAAAAACAAAAGGTGCGGGTTACTATGGAGCGATTGGTGCTGTTGTGGGCGCGACTTATCCCGAAGAACTGAACCAACTCCGTGCTTTAATGCCGCACACTCCTCTGCTGGTTCCCGGTTATGGTAGTCAGGGCGCGGGCGCCGCTGATGTGGCAGGCGCCTTCGATAAAAAAGGACTTGGTGCCATCATCAACAGTTCCCGTGGTATTAACTTCGCCATCCGCAAATCGCCGTACTCAGAAAAATTCTCTCCCAAGGAATGGGAACAGGCAGTCGAAACGGCCACACATGATATGATTTCTGATTTAGCCACACATACTCCCGCTGGTAAATTGCAATGAACGACCATGCAGCCACATTCAAAAAAGCGGCGAAGCATTTGAAAAAAGCGGATCCACGCTTGAAGACGGTCATTGAATCTATCGGTCCCTGCCCGCTCAAACCATATCGCTATCGTTTTGCATTGCTACTACGTTCGATTGTTTCGCAACAGATTTCAACATCGGCAGCACGCACAATCTATAAACGTCTGCATGCACTCTCGGGGAAAGGACAACCGACGGCAGAAAAAATCATTCGCCTCTCACACGATGAATTACGATCAGTGGGTCTTTCCAATCAAAAAGCGACCTACGTACATCATCTGGCGGAAATGGTTTTGGAGAACAATGTCCGCCTGCATAAAATGCACCTGATGCCTGACGAAGAGGTCACTGAAGAATTGATACAAGTCAAAGGGATCGGCAACTGGACCGCGCAAATGTTCCTGATGTTCGGACTTTGTCGCCCTGATATCTTCCCACATGACGACCTGGGAATTCAAAATGGCATCCAGATGATTTATCAATTGAAAGAACGCCCGAACAAACAGACTTGCATCGAAATTGCCGAGCGCTGGCAGCCTTACCGCACGGTTGCCAGTTGGTACTGTTGGCGCAGTCTGGAAATGGAATCTTCCGACGGCCCCTGGTAATAACACATCGAATCATAAAAACGTTCCAATCACGATCGAACATTCTATGCATAACTCCTTTCGTTGCTATCAGGTTAACAAACAAGAATTACAGGAAATCAGCGCCGGAATTCAATCCGTATCTTATGATGAATTACCTCCAGGCGATGTCACGATCCGTGTTGTCTATTCATCGATCAACTATAAAGATGCATTGGCTGCCACCGGACATCCGGGAGTCGTCAGAAATTTTCCGCATGTTCCCGGCATCGACGCAGCCGGTATCGTGGTTCAGTCTGACTCTGATCAATTCCAGATCGGCCAGTCCGTTGTCGTGACCAGCTATGAACTCGGCGTTGATCGCTGGGGAGGCTGGTCAGAATTGATTCGCGTCCAGCCCGAATGGATAGTGCCTTTGCCGGAAGGGCTCACGCTCAAAGAATCGATGATTCTGGGTACTGCTGGACTCACAGCAGCAATGTGTGTCAGTAGTCTCCAGCAACATGAAATCCGCGTTGATTCCGGTAATATTATCGTCACTGGTGCATCAGGAGGCGTTGGTTCGTTCGCTGTTTCGCTACTCAATCGGCTCGGGTATCAGGTCACAGCCGTCTCTGGAAAGGCATCCATGCACGATCGACTGATCAAACTTGGTGCGAAGCAGGTCATCGACCGCAGTACCATTGACGCGGATTCCAGGAAACCACTACTCAGAACAGAATGGCCCGCCGCCATCGATACAGTTGGAGGTTCCCTGTTGAGTCATCTCATTCGTTCGATCGACCGCCAGGGTTGTGTTGCCGCTTGTGGAAATGCCGGTGGTGCGGAATTAGACCTCACCGTGTTCCCATTCATTCTCCGCGGCGTGACACTCGACGGCATCGATTCATCCTGGTATCCCATTAAAAGGCGAACCGCGCTTTGGCAGAAACTGGCAACCGACTGGAAACTACCTGACCTTGATTCCCGTGCTGAAATAATCGACCTCGATCAAGTTCAGGCGACCGTTGACAGCATACTGCAAGGCAAACACAAAGAACGAACTATCATTCAGATTAGCGAAGAATAGTAGTTCATTTGCTGCATCAAAAAAGGCCCTTCATTACTGAAGGGCCTGTCAACCAGTTTGGTACTGTTGTTTGATTAATATCGGGCCAGATCGGCGGCTTCGGCTTTCAGGTTCAAACCGCTGACAATCCGCTGTGCATCGTTGAGCATGAATTTCACTTCACTACCACAGGCGATAAACTGCCAGCCTTCTGCAATCCGTTGTTCTACGGCTTCAATCGTCTGCACATGCAAGCCAACAGGCGTACCCGTTTTCTTTCCGGTTGCCAGAATTATCTGCAACTGTTCTTCCAGTTCATCCGGAGAAGGATGCACGCCAGTCTCTTTACTCATCTGAAATGTCAGGTCATTGGGGCCGACGAAAATCCCATCAACGCCGGGTAAGCTGTAAATTGCTTCGGCGTTTTCGACTCCTTCAGGCGATTCTGTCTGCAGGATTACCATCACTTCATCATTCGCATGTTTATAATAGTCGCCGGCAGTCGCATCGAAATTCATCGCATGCAACACACCACCGACAGAGCGATTTCCTTCTGGTGGGTATTTCACAGCGTCAATCACAGTTTTGGCCTGCTCAACCGTGTTGATCATGGGCGCGATAATTCCATGCGCGCCCGCATCGAGAGCGCGCTTGATCAATTCGTATTTTCCTAAGGGAACGCGTGCCAAAGGGACACAGCCCGCATCTGCAATTGAACCGAATAACACTGCCGCCTGTGCCCAATCAATGGGAGAATGTTCCATATCAACTGTCAACCAGGGAAATCCTACGCGCGCCATCAGACGGGTCATCATCACATCCCCCGACGAGAGCCATGTTCCCACTTGTGGTTTTCCTGCAGACAACGCCGCCTTGACCGGATTCTTTTTCATCAGTCTGAAATTCTTTCCTGAAATATATTTGAAAATTAATTTACTTGAATCACTTCACCCATTCTTGACAGGTAAATAGTGGATTGCAAGCCAAACGGTTTCTTGCCCCTCTGCGGTCACTTCTACCCTATGCCGACAATGCGCGGGGATGTTCACTGAATCACCGGAAACGAGCGAACGACCTTCCACCTCTCCCTCAAACCGCAATACGGCTGAACCAGACAGTAATACGACCCATTCAGCCTGCTCCTGATCGTACCACTGGCCCTCCGGAGTCACTTGTCCGGTAGAAACAATTCGCTCCACTCGAAATGCAGAACCACGGAAAAGTTCCTCGAAGACTTCTTCTGTCGGGGTCGGCTGCAAGGGGGTAAACAGATTGGAAATTTCAGGAATCATTGTCCGTTCCAGTATCTTTCTGAGAGAGACCAACCGTGAATTCGTGCCTTGAATCAGCCTGTACTTTACGAGAGTAAACGCACTAGAACAAGCCTGTCTCAAAGAAGAGAAATCGCAGACCCGCTTGCCCCTTAGTTTAGCAACTGGTAGCATTTTCTTTACAATCAACCCTACCTTCCTACGGAGAGACTTATGAAAATCACAGCCGTCGACACATTCCTGGTTGATGTTCCACTGCAAAAACCAGTCTCCCCTTATCAATCCCGCTATATTTCGTCTTCTACCACAGGCGCACTATTGATTCGTATTGAAACAGACGCTGGCATCACAGGCTGGGGAGAAACACCACAACGACTCTCTTTTCAAAACGCAACTTCGTTCACGGGAGAAGAAGCGAATTACTTTCGACCGATTCTACTTGGCAAAGACCCGACCGATATCTCAGCGCTCTATGCCGACTGGGGGATGGAAGAACCGTATCTGCAAAGTCTGGTCGAGATGGCCTGCTGGGATATCCTTGGTAAACAAAGCGGACAGCCTTTGCATCGTCTGCTGGGTGGCTTGTATCGAGATGAAGTCGAAGTGACTTGCTGCATGGGCATCCGCGGCCCGGAAGAAGCGGCCACCATTTCCAAACATTATGTGGACCTGGGATTCTCGACGCTCAAAACGAAAGCGGGACGCTCGCCGGAAGAAGATTTAGCGATGGTCCGCGGAATTCGGGAATCGGTGGGAGACAAACTGAATTTGCGCATCGATCCTAACATGGGATACACACCGGAAGTTGCCCTGCAACTGGCCCGTGATCTGGAACCGTACGAATTACAATACTTCGAACAGCCAATGCAAAAAGAGCTGTTGCAAGAATCGGCAGACATCAAACAACAGACCATGACCCCACTCGCGCTCAACGAATCGGTCACCACAATGGAAAACGTGCGTAAGATTCTGGAGCTGAACGCCGCTGATTACCTGCTGCCCGATACCTATCAGTGTGGCGGCATCTGGGCTGTGAAACTGGTCGGCGAAGTGGCCGCCTCAGCCAAGGTGCCTTGTATTTTCCACTGCTCCCACGACCTGGGTCTGCGAACTGCCACTATGTTGCACATGGCAGGTTCGTCTCCCAATTTCCCCTTAGCCAACGACTGCACTTACTACAGCCTTGAAAATGATATCATCACCGAACGTTTCGAAATCAACGCAGGAAAAATCAAAGTCCCCACCAAACCAGGCCTGGGTGTTGACATTGATGAAGCGATGCTGAAACGCTATCTGGTAAAGGGTTCGGCTTAATCAATAATTTTTTCTCCACTCTCAAGATTCTCTTCTATGTTGGGAATCGCCGTCCATGTCTCAACTAGAATAAGTGAATCGTGTTGGTACTGTAGATGTTTCGCGAGGGAACCTCCATTCCAAACACGAAGTAAAAAGGCCTTTCCCTGCTCGGGAGATGTATATTGTTTCCAGCACCATTCATCCCAAGGATGAGATTGCATTTCTTCAGCTGCGACTCGGTATTCATCTTGAGTCGGTTTTTCGGTCGGTGCGTTTTCAAGGAGATCATCGGGAGTCCACCAAAGATGAGTGAAATTCCAGCCCGCTGAAGGCGACTCTATGATCAAAGTGCCCGTTGCACCATCTTCCAGTTTACGGCTGAGTTCGCGACGGCTCAAGTATCTTCCAGATCGTATCATCCGGGAACGAAGTCGGCGTTCACCAAAATAGTTATAGCCAACGACGAAAATTCCCAACGGAATCAATAAGAGCAAAACCAATATGATACCCGGAATCATAAATGGCAGTAACAAAATCTGGATGAGCTTTTTATACCAGGGAAGTTCCCAGAATTTATTGCGGGGCTTCGACAACTCCCAATCACATACCATTAATACATCCAGAGTATCATAGCACAGCCGTTCTATTTTCATACAAAATTTGACAAACACAGAGATTTCGAAAATGATTCATTCGAAATCTCTGACACACTGGCAAATCCGATAGATCCTCTCGTTGTTGACAATCTGTTTCCAGCCAAGTAGCCTGCAAGGAAAGATTTAATGGGACAATCAGTGATCTTTTTTCCAGATACTCGTTGAGATCAACGCCACTATTCAGAAAGAATGAGCTATGACTGCTATCACACGCTCGAATCATAAGCTGCCTGTTTTTGTTACTTGCTTTCTGCTCAGTGTGTTGTGTCCCACTTTTGGTTCCCCTCTCTTCGCGGTTAAAGGTCCGTATGCAGTCGGGGTTCAAAAAAACGTGATGGTCCCCATGCGTGATGGCGTCAAACTGGCAACTGACATCTATCTTCCCGTTGAAAAGGGAAAAGTTCTGAACCGAAAACTGCCAACGATTTTGGAGCGTAAACCTTACAATAAAAATGGTTCAAAAAATACAGGCACATACTTTGCTTCACACGGATATGCATACGTCGCACAAGACACTCGCGGTCGTTATGCCTCAGAAGGCGTCTGGCATATGTTGACCGATGATGGCCGAGATGGTGTCGATACCGCAGCCTGGATTGGTAAACAACCCTGGTCCAACGCAGAGATTGGCATGATTGGAACATCGTATGTTGGCGGTACACAACACGCGCTGGCGATGGAAAAATCACCTGAACTGAAAACGGTGATTCCCGTTGATGCGATGTCGAACCTTGGTTATGCCAGTATGCGAAATGGTGGTGCCTTTGAATTGCGTTTCTGGAATTGGATTTATCTCAACGCTGGCAGAGGCAGTCGTCAGTCTCGTGATCCCGGCACCGCTGCCGTCCTGAAAGAAATGGCCGAATTTCGGATCGAATATCTATATCAACTCCCGTTGCGTAAAGGTATGACGCCTCTGAAACTCGCTTCCGAATACGAAGAGTGGCTTGTAGAAGGCATGCAACACGGAGCAAACGATGATTTCTGGAAACAGAATAACATTATTGATTACCCCGAAAAATATAAGGACATCCCCGTCTATCTGGTGAGTGGCTGGTATGACTCGTGGAGCAGCAATAATACTGCCAACTTCCAGGTGCTTTCCAAAACGATCAAAGGCCCCGTGTATATGATTATGGGCCCCTGGATTCACGGACAGCAGGGATCCTATTCCCACGGTCAAGTCACCTTCGGAAAGCGGGCCGCTATTGCCGACCCGCTGGGATGGCGGAAAGAATGGTACGATCATTGGCTCAAAGGGGTCGAAAACAGCATTGGAAAAGCGGACCCGTTTAAGACACCCGTACGTATCTTCGTGATGGGAACCGGCGACGGCTCCAAAACGGAAGACGGAAAACTGAATCACGGTGGATATTGGCGAAACGAGCAGGAATGGCCACTGAAACGAACTATTTATACTAAATATCACTTGCAGCCTGCGGGCGAACTTTCGACAACAACGCCAGAGAAAAAGCAGGCATCGACCAGCTTCCTTTTCGATCCTGAAAATCCGGTACCCACGATTGGTGGCAACATCTCCAGTGGCAATGACATTCTTGTACAAGGAGGCTGGGATCAGCGCGGTAGCGCCAAAATCCTGAACTTTCCGCAACCTATTCCTTTATCATCCCGCAATGATGTCGTCGTGTTTCAAACTGGGCCACTGACTGAGGATATCGAAGTGACTGGCGAACTATCCGTTAAACTCTGGATTTCGTCCAGTGCCAAAGACACTGATTTCACTGCGAAGCTAATCGACGTCTATCCTCCCAGTTCAGATTTTCCCGGCGGCTTTGATCTGAATATCGGCGACGGCATTATTCGCACGCGTTTCCGCGATTCGCTTAAGACCGAAAAATTGATGCAGCCGGGAGAAATTTATCCAGTGACGATCAAGCTCTACCCGACTTCCAACGTCTTCAAAAAGGGGCATCGCATCCGCGTAGATATCTCCAGCAGTAATTTTCCACGGTTCGACGTGAATCCCAATACCGGAGAACCTCTGAATAATAACCGGCAATCTCAAACGGCAACAAATACCATCTACCACGATCAGGAGCATCCTTCATATATTCTGCTGCCTGTGATACCAAAATAAATGAGATTGCAAAATTAATCGAAAACATTCCACTTCATCATTGCATAGCAACCCAGCCATACACGAGTGTGAAAGTGATGAAGAGTAGTGTTAGCAGGTGGTATCCGACTTTGAGCCACCATTTCGTCAAGTGTGTTTTGACGTCGAAGACTGCCTGAAGCACAACGCGTACTCCCCAGAAAACGGCGACATAGAAACAGAATGCACGCGCCAGACCACTACCGCTAGTTAGCTCCTGTGCATTGTAGATGCTGATGAATGCGAATGCGATGATTGACAGCACAATGTATCCGCCGTAAACCCAATACATTTGGCGATGCAGCTTAGAGAGTGACTTCAGCTCATGTTTCCAGTCGAGCTGCAAGGGGACTAATGCTGAGGCTATCAATATCGTCAATTGACCAACACCACAAGCCAAGATCAAATTGGATAAAACATCGTTCACGTGATCGCTCCCATGGTTTTCATGAATGGAATTATCACATCCTGCACGAACACGGGATGGAAGAGCATACATATTGGTAGCAGAAGTACTAAGAGCGTAAAGCACCAACCAGAGTAACCAGAACGTAATCTGAACTTTTTCCCCGCCTTGCTTCGCGATAGCAGTATTGCGAACCCCTGGATCAGGAAGAATAGCGTTGGTCCGCCGTAGCCACCTCCTGCGGGAATCGAAATTACAAGATCGTGAATCAAACCGCTAAAGAGAAACGCAACGAGTACAGTTAATCTCACACCGATACGCGGAATGAGAGGTAGAAAAAGAAAACGATGTGTTAAATCGCGAAAGGCGGTATTCCAACGGATGCCCCAGAATTCACTAATACTACGTGAAATAAGAGGTCCATTCATGATCGGCCGCGCGTCGACACCCATTGTGCGCCACCCACAAGATAAAAGATGAAACATACCGAAGTGAAGCGTCATCACGATCCCAATCATTCCGATCCATCCCACCAATAGTGAATGCTGTTGAGGTACGACACGCGCTACTCCCCAGAAGAGGGATATTCCGATTACGAATTTTGCCAACGCCAGCAGCCACTCGCTCAGCGAACACACATTAATTTTATCACGTAAAGATGAGTTCAGAAATGCAGCCGCATCCATTCCGGGCCAGGCCAATAAATAACCAGCGTGCATCCAGAAGGATACGTTTGGCATCGGGGTTCGCCGCCATGTTAGCCATTTGCATCCGGCATAGATTGAAAACGATATCGCCCACATGAAAACCCATTTGGGTAAAGCAACAGGGAAAAAAGCAAGCACTGCACCGGGCAAAATGACAACCGGCGCCCAGCCATGAAACCATTTGAGTTTGGATGTGCAATCGTTAGTTGGATCTTCATCATTTGCAGCTTGAGAGTCAGCTACAGTGTTCGGCGCCATTCGAAATGCCTTAGTAAACTCCTGGTTCCTGGAGCAGGCCGATGATTCCGGTCATGATGGAATGGAATGCCGGTCCGATCAGGAATACAAAACTGATGATCAATGCAGCTAAATAATGCCAACGCTGACCTTGATCGTCGAACAAGAGCAGATAGACCAATCCACCAACCAGCAGCAATGCAGCAATACATGCCAGCCAGTTTAGAGTAGTGGAGGCTTCAAAATACTGATGCTTTCGAGCACGGAAATCAGCGTTAATTTCGAATATTTTCTCAGCAACTTCCGGCGAGTCGGGCTTCTCAGGTGCTTGAGGAAGGTTCGGCGTTTTGTATTTATCTTTGATGCGTTTGACGTATTCATCATAGTCGTTCTGATACATCTCCAGCATTTCACGATAATGTTTTTGTTTGAGTTTGTAGTCTTTTAGTTCCGCATCGTACTGCTTGACGCGATCAGGATACGACTCGCGAAGTTGTTCTAATTCATTGCTCGTACGGAACTCCTCCGCAGAAAACAGAATGCGACTCAAAGCGAGCACTTCACTACGAAGATAGTACGTGGATAGAACGAGTACCAGAAAGCCAAACAGGACCATGAGTTTCGCGACAGTGATCAGCTTACGATTCGACATGGTTTATCCATTTTTACAGGGGAATAATGTCAAGTCAGTGAGATAACTGTTGTTCATATTACCTGAATCATGTGATAACACAAACAGTGGTAAGCAATGAAACTTCTTTAAAGCTGATCAAACTTTAAACTCTCCTTAAATAGAGTCAAACAAACGCAATTTGTCCGGATTGCGCAGAGCGTGAATCTGGCTAATGACACCCTCTTCCAGTTCAAAGTTAAATGCAGTCATTGTCTTACCTGCCTGCCGCACGATCATGCCGGGCGCACCGTTGAACCAGGTTGTGCTGATTGTCATCTCATTCGCCTGGGCCGAAAGCCAATCACACCTCACTACCTTCAGATAAAATTTAGCAATGAGTTCCGAACCCTGTAACACTTTACGCGATGCGGCGGCTTTGCCTCCTCCGTCTGAGTAGAATGTTGCGTCATCCTTGAGTAGTGCGACAAGCTCAGTCATGTCGCCCTTCTTGACAGCTACAGAGAATGTCGTCAGCATCTGAACGTGTTCTGCCTTGTCTTGCTTTGGCTCTATCGTGTCTCTGCCAATTTTCGCGCGGGCGCGACTGGCCAGCTTGCGACAGGAACTTTCCGTCCGTTCGAGTATGTCTCCGATTTCATCAAACCGGTATTGAAACAGATCGTGTAGAATGAAGCTGGCCCTCTCCGCGGGAGAAAGTTGCTCCAAAAGAACTAACAGCGCCATCGAGATCGATTCATCCATTTCCAGTTCACTCTCAGGTGTTTGCTCGTCGGTGATAAATGGCTCGGGCAGCCAGGGTCCAATATAAGACATGCGTTTGACTTTGACACATTTGAGATAATCGAGTGACAACCGTGTTGCAACTTTCATGAGCCATGCACGAGCTGAAACGATAGAACTCTGATCGGCGTGCATCCACTTCAAGAACGTTTCCTGTACGATGTCCTCCGCCTCTGTACGAGAACCGGTAATCCGATATGCCAGACCGATCAATTCTGAACGATGGATTTCAAATATGTCCAGGCCCGATGCTGATTTCACTGTCAACCATTCTTTTTCATTATCAGTGTGGCATGACAGCCTGTAGCGCTGCCTGCTCACACAATTCCCTCTCAGACTTTAATCTCAATCAGATTACAACTTTTTGCATATCCCAACGCGCGTTTGATGGTGGGAAACACTTTCGCTGACGCAATACACAGCCCCAGTTCCAACAGTGACGCTTTATCAAAACGAGTTTGAATACGGCCTTCTAACGCTTGCTCAACCGAGGTTGCGCTGGCAACGCTGACAGAGAAATCATACAAATCGCGCGCGTGATCTGACAACCCGCTGCCACCTTCCAGCACAGACTCAATCAACTGCCGGGAGACACCATTTTCCAGAGCCATACGCACACAGAGTTGTAAACATGCGCCACAGTCTTCGAATTGCATAGCGGCCAATTTTGCAATCCAGTACGTTTCAGGGTCCAATTTCTCGCGATGACTTGCCAGAGGCATGAAATCGGCAAATTTCGCATATGCCAACGGGGAGTATTCTAAAAGTTCCCGCATATAGGTTGTGTCGTACTGATAGTGTGCTTCAAATTCGGCAAGTTCATTTAAATAATCACGTTCACTCATTTGTCTTATCCTTTCATGTTAATGAGGTGTTCAAGGATATGACGATTGAGTGCTTTCGAATGTGACGCATTCCAGGAAAATTTCTGAAATGATTCAATTTCAGTAAAAACGACCAGTCAATTACTGTTTGGTTCTTTATCAACTTGTAGAGGAAACATACTGATTCGCTGAGCATCGTCTTCAAATATTATTATTTCCTTACCTTGATAAATCACTTCTTTCTTCGTTACCACCTGATTGGGCTGGTCGTGTGGAAAGCTTCTTTCAAAACGATAATGGTCACCCTTTTCGTCAGTACTTAGATATTCCCAATTCAATTTGGAAACTGCACCATCGTGCCCGCATGTCGAACCACGTTTCACCTTGACATTAGGGGAATTTGGCTGAGGTGAGAATGTGGTTGTGCATCCGTTTGACTCTCCAAATTTGTGGTTATTTATTTTTACCACCACTGGTTTGTACTTTGGCGGCAAGCTGACGGGATTAGACGCCGTTTTTTCAGTCTGGGACTCCATCTTCTTTGCAGTGTCTTTTGGTTTTGTAGAATTTTCGCAGCCAACGACAAAAATTAGTAACATGAATGTAAGTACCTGATATTGCATTAAGTGTATCCTCATCATTGGTAGAGATCCTGAAATGCCGACCTCAAATCGGAAAACGAAAACTCGTATCCTTCCTCTTTTAAGCGGCGTGAGATGCAGTAGCGGCCATAAAGCGCCAGTTCCGGATCCGTGCGCATCACAAGTGGCGCGCCGATCCGCACCATCCAACTGGCAGCCGGCAAGCCGACAGGCATACGAAGTGCGCGTCTCAATTCGCGCATGAATTCGGCATTTGAAACCGGTTCGGGAGCAGTCGCCAGATAGGCCCCCTGCATGGATTCATCGGTGATAGACCGGACAAACAGTCGATTCATATCCTGCACGTGAATCCAACTCATTCCCTGCCGTCCACGTCCCACTGTTCCTCCCAGACCCCAGCGAACCAGCTTTGCAAGTCGTTCTAAGGCACCGCCATCGCGGCCCAGAACAAAACTGGTTCGTAAGATGACTTGTCGCATGTTGGGAAGCACGGACCGAGCATAGGCGGCCTCCCATTCTTGACCAACAAACGGCGCCAAACCATAACCAAAGGCAGAGTCTTCATCACACACACAATCGGGGGGATCACCATAACGGTGCGCCGTAGACATCTGAACCCAAACGGGCGGTGGTGACCGAACTTCTCTTACAGCGCGCCCCAAAATTTCCGTCGCCTCAACTCGCGAGCGTAATATTTCATCACAATGATCGGGCGTCTTGATACAATCCACCGTGCGGCCTGCCAGATTCACAAGCGCACTGGCTCCTTCCAACTCCTTCACCCACTCTCCTGTAGACCGTGCATCCCAGACAACATGTCGCCATCGAGAATCTTGGGCAGGACGCCGACGTGATAACAAGACGACTTCATTGCCTGACTCACTTAACTGGCGTGCGAGGCTCAATCCGAGAAAACCCGTTCCCCCAGCGATTACAATACGACTCATGATGTTCTCTCACTGATCTTTGAAAAAAAACAACCTCTGATGAGTTCAACAGCCCCCTTCACCACGGCTACTACTGGAAAGTATTGAACCATCTAACGTGCGTGCTTCGAACACTTCACTCTGTTCCAGTATAAATTTCGGTGCCTTGGATTGGCTATACGCGGCTGGATTTCTGACCAGTGTCCCCGACACTGCAATCATTTCATAACGCCACTTTCGGAATTTTCCCTCAGGCAGTTTGACCAACACAACATCTTCCGGGTTCGCTTTACTCCCGAATCCAGAAGAAGGCCTCTGGCAAGACATTCGAAATGTATCCCGTTTCACCCTGCCGGGATCCAGTTCGTAACCCTTGAAACAGACATTCTGACCTACCCGAGCCGCCAGTCTGCTCTCGGAGTGTTTTCTGTCCTTCATGATCTCCAGAAAGTTGACACGTCTATAACCAGGCAGCGCTTCAGAACGAAAGCGGATCTCATACCAGGTAATGGCCCAAATCGGTGATACCATGCCGAAAATAAGTGACAGCGTTAATCCCGCTTTTGCTAAGAGTATACCCTTAAGCTCATATTTGCGAATGGCCACCCGCGCTGCGATTCCGAACGCGACACCCGGCACTGCAAAAAACGCAAACACGGGCAACATCAGTCCCAGTATGCTCACAAGTCCCAGCATACCGGATGCAACAGCAAGCTGGAAACGGGGGAGTATTTCCATTTCGGTTATCGACATGCACCGTTCTCCTGTGTTCAGAACCAGTCGCGCATGTTTCTGCAAGGACAGGTTGTAACCGCGATAGACACAGCCCCAGAACGACTCTTCTTCTAAAATATGCAAGCGTCCGGGTGCTGGTTTGCATGGCGGGCAGGATAACACACCAGCGTTTTTTAATGTGTGCGAATGTCGGCCGCACAGAGATTCTGAGAACGAATCACCAACGTAAATTGGGTAGTAGAGCATATCTCTATGAATGCTGAATGGTAATAGCGGTTTTTTTATGCTTACTGGCAAAATCTCGAAGCGCCGCATAATCGTCATAGAACAGACTGGTAATTTTCAGGAACACGATGGATCACATACACGAATGTCACCAATTGTGTTCCGAACCAACTTAAGCGAAACGGTTCGCGCTGCAAAACAGTGACTTCTTGATCTGCATAAGGCCAAGTATGAACTTGCCATCCCCTGGATTCAAAATCTGTTGAATTCGGAGCAATCATAGTCTGCCTCATTCGTTTTGCTAATATGTATCAGTTTTTTGTACTTGCATCCCAAAATGGGCTATCGCGCGTATGTCAATCACCGCATGCGATCATGCATGAATTCAAATGCCTGCTGGTAGGCAGAGACAATCAGTTTCGGATCGCCGCCTGCCAGACCATGTTCGCCGTTCGGGATTGTGACCAGTTCGTGCTCAACACCGTGCTGCTTGAACTGCTCTGCCATCAAAGTGGATTGTTCGTAGGGAACGTCAGTGTCGTTGGTACCGTGTATCATGAGTGTTGAAGGATAGTCTTTGGTCACATTCTTCAACGTCATGTAAGGATAAAATTTTTCGGGTTCGCGTTGATGATCCCAGCCGGCGACTTCTTTCGGCCAGATGCCATGTTGCCTGCAGTATTGATAAAAGCCGCCTCGATTTTTTTTTGCTTTCACGAGAATCCGCAATCGGTGGGCCGCTGACCTGCTGATAAGCTTCTGCTTTTGTGAATTTGGTTTGATGACGCTTATGCGGACTCGGTTTACCGATCCAGTCGCCAATCAGATCGCCATAGCCCCAGAAGGGAACGAGTACAGTTGGTCGTGGCTTCGCGCGATAGCCGGCAATCATCGTCATACAACCGCCCGCTGATCCTCCAGAGACAGCGACCTTGCTCGTATCGACATTGAACAGCTCAGGTCCCTTCTGATGTAGCCAGGTAAAACCGTCTTCCAAGTCGGAAATGATCCCTGGCAACTTCGTTTCGGGTGCCAGGCGATAGTCAAAGGAAACGACGGCATAACCGGCGCCAAGCATATCTTTCAACACGCGACCACTGACGCCTCCTCGATGTCCAACGATGAGCGCGCCACCATGAAACCAGACCATTACAGGCCGTGTCTTGTTATCATCGGCCCGATGCACGTCGGCTTTAATCTCCAGACCATCCACTGTTTTATAGGTGAAAGTTTTGACTATTGTTTTAGGCGGCTTTGCGTTGATGACTCCTGGTAGACACAAAGCAGAAGCGCTGGCGGCACACCAGCCTAGCATTTCACGACGGTTCAAGTTTGATCGCATGCTGAATATTCTCCTGATGAACTGATTCTGGTCTGACTCCACGATATCAGACAAGAGCACTTAGAAGCAAACCCGAAGTGGTTATCTCGTGGAAAAGAGTTCCAACAGCACGACCATTTCAATCTGAAGCAAAAATTTCGTCTAAGCGGCTATCTGGTATGTGTAATCAAAAACCTGAATTTCATGCCGAGTAAAGCACGACAAACGAGCAACAAATTGCTAGGATTCTGGTAATCACAAAACCACGCTGACATGCTCGTCTGCAAATCTGCGACTTAGAAACGTTATCCTGAAACTGGTTTAAACCGCGACATGAATTTCTAGTGTGTCAGACAACAAAACGAAATTCTTCTTTGGAGATATTCAACATGGCTAAGAAAGCAACTAAATCCCCAGCTAATAAAAAGAACAAACTGTCAGCGGCAGCCGCATTGAAAAAACTCAAGGAGGGTAACAAGCGCTACCTGGGACACGACCCAATCAACTACCAGACTGAAGATGAACGCGCCGACTTCGCTCGCGGTCAGCAGCCTTACGCCGCTATTCTGTCCTGCGCGGATAGTCGGGTTTCCCCAGAGATCATGTTCAATACAGGATTGGACGAACTGTTTGTCCTTCGCGTTGCGGGAAACATCGCTAATACCACTTCCATTGCCAGTATCGAATACGCTGTCGCACATCTCAATACAAACCTCATCGTAGTGGTGGGTCACGAAAGTTGTGGAGCGGTGGGCGCGGCAATTGCCAACGCAGACACCACCACTGACATGGGCTACAACCTCAACAGCCTTGTGGCCCATATCACGCCCGCTGTCGCCACGGTGGATAAGAAAAAACCTGCGAAGAAAGATCGACTCGCTGCCACTGTCAAAGAGAACGCCAAGCTGAATGCAAAAGAACTGAGAGCGCGATCTCCCATCATCGCTAAAGCCCGTGGAGTCAAAACTGTGTGGGCCTACTATAATCTCATCACTGGCAAGGTCGATTTTTCAGATTTTCTATAGATCCGAGGAAATTTGCGTTTTGGATTCTTCCACAGCGAAAATTATGAAAGCTGATTGGGGAGAGCCGCTTAGAAGCAAACCCGAATTAACTATCTTGCAGAAAAGAGCTCCATCAGCACGATCATTGCAATCAGTATCAGAAATACCGTCCATGCTGCGCGCGGGGTAATACGTTCCGGCTTTCGGATAAAATTCTGTAAAGAGCCCAGACGATGCCATAATAAAAATCCAGAGGGAATCGTCAATAAACCGAAACCCCACATCATCCAGAGCGGTGTCCCCGTTTGGAGCATCACACCACAATCTCCAGTACCGTCCCACGCCCCCCCGGCGATATAGGCACCATTGGCAATCAAACAGAATCCGGTAAAAAATTGAATGAGTCGAGTTTGAGCCCAGCGAAGCTTGTACGCAATCAGCAACAACGCCAATGGAAAAAGCACACCGAAAACCGGACCGGCCCAGACCACTATTGCTGGATACGGATTGTTCGAAAAATCGGTTCTCGAAATAGAAAGCGGACGCAAAACCACTTCAGAAACTGATCCACCAGTGAGCAAACCACAAATGACATGTCCCAATTCATGCACGCTCATCATCGACAGCCAGGAGATGGATGTTAATGAAATGACAAACAGGAATTGATAAAATCGATTCATTATTGCTATGCCTGCCATGGGTAGTCCTGCGCAGATTTCAAGCGTTCCACACCAGAATCACCTGAACCTAAAAGTCCGTAAACTATAATATAATAAATACTTAAAAACACATCACGCACTAAATATCAAAACACTTCAAACGGACTGCGGAAAACTGGCTTAATATCGGATGACAGAGCCTTAATGTGACTGTTATGATGAAGCCCCCCCTTTGTAAGTTTCCTTTATTTTTATATCTCAAGAAGAAATATGATCATGCTCAACAGAATCTTTCTGAAGCACACTTTTTCCCTCATTGCATTTTTCAGTTTCTGTGGTTTCGTTATTTTGCCATTGTCTGGTGAAGAAAAAAAAGCGTCCACAAAACCAGCATCATCTCCAGAAGATCAACCATTGATCGTATTTGTGATTGGAGAGAAAGGATACAAAACAGCAGAAAGCCTGCCTGCTTTTGCCAAAGCTCATTTGCAGCCTTTGGGATTCCGAACGCTATTTATTTTTTCTGACAAGAAAGATCCGAATTCATTCCCGGGGCTGGATGTGATTAAAAAAGCGGACCTGCTTTTTCTGAGTGTTCGCCGCAAAACTTTACCAGCATCACAGATGAAACTGATTCGTGAGTATCTCGATTCTGGTAAACCTTTAATGGCTGTGCGAACTTCGAGCCACGGATTCTCACTCAGCAAAGGTCAACCAGCCGATGGCTATGTCGAGTGGAAAGAGTTCGATACGGAGGTCCTTGGTGGTGAATATGCGGGGGACTTCAACAATAAGGCTCCCACTGATGTCACAACACAACTGCGAGCCGAGCAGAACCCGATCATGGCAACGGTGCGAAACAAGTACTTTCGCAGCAAAGGCTCAATGTATAAAAGTATTAATTTGAAGAGTTCAACCAAAATCTTGCTGCGAGGTTTGTCGCGGGTTGAAGGACAACCGGTACAGATGCCGGTGGCCTGGACGAATACCTACAAAAAATCACGCGTATTCTACACATCACTTGGTCATACCAGCGATTTTAAAATCAACACATTTACACATACGCTGGTCAACGCAGTCTACTGGTGCTTGAAAAAAACGCCACCTCAAGTTGATGTTGCCGGTAAAATCAGCCGCGATCGATTTAAAAAAGATATCGCTGCCAACGCTGAAGTCGATAAAGTGATGAAGTCGTTTAAAGGTCGTGGCGAAGTGGGAGACGAATCTGATCCGACACCTCCTGAAGAAGCAGTCAAACTGTTTCAGGTTCACGAAGACTTTGTGATGGAAAGCATCGCCGCAGAACCGGAAGTAAAACAGCCTTTATATATGAGCTTTGACCACCGCGGGCGCATGTGGGTTGTGCAATATTTGCAATACCCGTTTCCTGCTGGTTTGAAAGTCATCAAGTATGACCAGTATTTACGGGCCGTCTTCGATAAAGTTCCCCCACCGCCACCAAATCATTTCAAAGGGGCGGATAAAATTTCGGTACTCGAAGATACCAACGGCGATGGCACGTTTGATAAAGTGAAAGATGTGATTACCGGCCTGAATATTGTCTCTGCGGTCACTGTCGGTAAGGGTGGCATCTGGGTTTTGAATCCACCTTACCTTTTGTTTTACCCCGATGCCAATGGCGATGATATTCCCGATGGCGATCCGGAAGTGCATCTTTCCGGGTTCGGACTGGAAGACACACACTCTGTAGCCAATAGTTTGAAATGGGGCCCTGATGGCTGGCTCTATGGTGCGAACGGAAGTACGAGCACGGGAACAGTCAGTTCCGAAGTCACCAAACGCCTGCACTACAAAGGCCAAATGATCTGGCGTTATCATCCCGACAGCAAAATCTTCGAGATTTTTGCAGAGGGTGGCGGCAATACATTCAGCGTCGAGATTGATTCCAAAGGTCGTGTCTTTTCTGGAACCAATAATGGTGGTACACGCGGGATGCATTATGCTCAAGGTGGTTACGCCAAAAAGAACTGGGGCAAACATGGGCCACTGACGAATTCCTACGCCTTTGGTTATTATGAACATATGCGTCATAAGGGATACATGGAACGTTTCAGCCAGACCTTTTCAATTTATGAAGGGGGAATATTCCCGTCAAAATACAATGGTGCTGTGTTTGCTGCCAACTCACTGCACAACCGCGTGATGGCCAGCCAACTGATTCCCGACACATCAACCTATCGCACAGAAGACATGCCTCCGATCGTATTAACTCAGGACCGCTGGTTCCGTCCTGTAGATATTAAAGTCGGCCCCGATGGTTGTGTTTATCTGGCTGACTGGTACGACAGTCGCTTGACTCATGTTGATCCGCGCGACAACTGGCACAAAAACAGTGGTCGTATTTATCGTTTGAAACCAACAAATTACCAGCCAATCAAGCCATTCGATCTTTCCAGACAGACCAATGCAGAGCTCATCAAAACAATGGGCCATGCTAACAAATGGTTCCGTCAAAAAGCGGTACAGGTGATTGGTGAGCGCGGCGATCAAGCGATGATTCCAGCGTTACTGAAAATTGTCAAAAGCGAACAGGATGACCGCAGCCTTGAAGCGCTCTGGGCGTTGAACCAGCTTGGTGCATTTGATGAAAATCTCGCGCTCGAATTATCAGGTCACCGAGATCAACATATACGACGTTGGACCATTCGTTTGCTTGGCGATTCGCATCAGATTTCTCAACAACTGGCCAAAGCTCTGGTCGAAAGGGCTAAGATTGAGCCTTATGCGGAAGTACGCTCACAGCTTGCTTCTTCTGCAAAACGATTCCCTGCAGAATCGGGACTGGAAATTACACACCAGCTGTTAAAGCGTGAAGAGGATCATGCTGACCTGCATATCCCGCTATTGTTATGGTGGGCCATCGAAAGCAAAGCGACTTCAGATCGTAGTGCCGTGCTGAATTTATTCTCAAAGCCCGATTTCTGGCAAGAAAAAATGGTTAAAGAATACATTCTGAAACGCATCATGCAGCGCTATGCAATGGATGGAAGCCCGGAAAATTATGAGATGTGTGCCAGGCTGTTGTCGCTGGCTCCCACAGCCGAGCATAAACAACAACTGATGCTAGGTATGCTGGAAGCATTTCGAGGTCAGAAAATTGACAATCTCCCGGCATCACTCAGTAAAGAGTTGGCTGAATACCAAAAGACTTTGGGAGAATCGGATCTCGCTCTGGCACTTCGCCTGGGGGACAAAGCAGCAACAAGCCGTGCGTTGAAAATTGTTGCCGACAAAAACGCTGATCTTCCAACGCGTCTTACCTATATTGAAATCTTCGGGCAACTCAAAACAAAACAGGCCATTGGCCCACTGACAGCGATTCTGTCATCAAGCGGTGCCGACACGCATTCTTTGAAACGAGTCGCTTTGCAGGCATTGATGAATTTCAATAACCCATCGATCGGCAAAAATATCCTGGCCCGTTATCACAGCACTTTACTTGATGAACATGATGTCCGCAGTACAGCACAACGAGTACTGGCCAGCCGCAAAGCCTGGAGTAAGCAGTTCCTGAATGAAGTCAATGCCTGGCGGATCAAAGCGAATACGATCCCACTGGATGTAGTCCAACAGATGGCACTGCACGATGACCCGGACATCAAAGACAGTATCAAGAAACACTGGGGTAAAGTGCGTGGAACAACACCAGCAGAAAAGAAGAAGGAGATGTCGCGCGTCGCTAAACTAATCAAATCGAAGGGTGGCGATCTGGCGTCTGGCAAACTGCTGTTCAATAAAACCTGTGCGGTTTGTCATACACTGTTCGGCGAAGGTGGCAAAGCAGGCCCTAAGCTGACAGGTTATGAACGCGATAATCTGGATTTCATGCTGTTGGCAGTGGTCGATCCGAGTGCCGCCATTCGTGAAGAGTTCACTAATTTTCTGGTTGTAACAGACGATGGCCGGACGGTGACAGGTTTGATCGATGAGCAGACCACCAAAACACTCACATTGAAAGATGTGAAAGGTCAGGCTGTCCTGATCAACAAAGAGGAAATTGAATTACTCAAAGCTCTTGACCTGTCTTTGATGCCCGATGGTTTAACCAAAAACCTGAGTGACCAGGAGGTACGAGACCTGTTCGCGTATCTCATGAGCCGCACACCAAACCGTGGAAAATAGTTGATTAATGAAAAAGGCAGGCTCGTGATAAACTTGCCTGCCTTTTTCAATTTTTGTTTTTGATAATTCTACTGGGCTGCTTGTGCTTGCCTGAGTTGGGTTAATAAATCAGCAAATTTAATATGCACACGATCTGTCTGATTTATCACGAGTGCCTTCCATTGGGGAACCACAGAAACGGTTCCTGTTCCAGACGGCAATGACATTTTGATATTGCCAATATTTCCTATCGTAAGGTCACCGACTGGATAGTACTTCGACCGGGGCTTTCCCGTTGCCAAACAGGTATTTCGAATCACGCTTTCCAACGCCTGATAGTCCTGCGGAGAATCGCACAAATCGGCCACCGGATAAATACGAACTTTGAATGTACGTGCCACCTCATCTGTAGTCGTAATTTTGAGAACTTCATTATCAATCACATAATCCAGACCGATCGGCTTCAGAATAATATTCAACGCAGATTTGAGAGGTAAGCCACTCAGTGAAACATTAATGAGCTCTTCAACTGTTAAACCTTCTTCTTCCAGAGCTTGTGCATCAATAAAAATATTGATGCCATGTTCGGTCTGTAAAGATTGGAGTGCCCTGGAAAGTGGGACATCCGGAAAGTCGCATTTCGTGTCTGCATCGAGTGCCTTTTGTATTTCCTGCGTACGTTTTGTCACTGCCGGATAGAATGTTTGTTTAATCTCTTTGCGTTGTGGCTTCGCTGTTGGTTTTGCTGGTTGTGACGTCAACTCAACGGTCACTTCCTCTGATTGAACTTTATCGATAGCTTGCTTGTTTTCCGCATTTGCTGAAACCACAAACCAACCTGCGGCCAGGCAACTGATGGCTATTACAAAATATTTTGTCTTCAATATCCAACTCATGACAGACTCCTGTTCTTTGTGATCATTCGATATTTACGGTAGATTTACACTATAGCAACTCAAGCTTTCGACAGAGCTCAGTTTTTTCAATGGCAAAACAAAACTCAGATCAAGTGGAATGAAAGTATTGTCACACATGACGTCTGTTTGCCGATCATTGGCAACGCGCACTCAATCTGTTTAGAGAAAACTGAGCACCATTTTCCGGATAAAAGAAACGGGAAAATATAATTGTGAATTACCATGCAGAAATGAAAGCAATGATAGATATCCGTTCATATTAAAAATTGAAATGCGCCAAGTCAACTTTTATTTTTTCTTCATTCCTGTTTTGTCAGAATCTGCACAGAGGGCATCAATCATTTCTGACGCGCTACAAATCGTTTGAGGATAAGTAAAAATCCGGGAATCGTCAGTAGATACCCTACAATCAAAAATCCCCCGCCCGCGCCGACGGGCGCCATTACTTTTACCGAAATACCAGACCAACAACCCGGTCATTAATTGAGACACTGTATTCAAAACGAGGAACGGCTCTTGTTTGAAAGGACGGATATATGCCATCACACATTGAGAAATATGAATTGGTAAAATTGCAAGCGTGAGTAGGACGGTCGGGTAGAGCGGCAGAATTCTGTTCGGAAGTTTCTGAATCAAATTCCAGACTGGTTGCACGCTGACCAGTGCCTTCGGCAAATCGACACCTTGAACTGACTGTAGAATGAAGACAGCCAGGCAAAATGCTGCTCCACCCGCAATCAGCAACATCGTCGAAACCTGAAACAGACGACGAAAGACGCGATTCAATTCGGTAATATTATTTTGAGAAACCAGTGTGCCAAACAGAGGTGCCCGCGCCAGTATCCAGGAGTAGGCAGCTAACTGCAGTGTTGTGAGTGCGGTCCAGGTCAGTCCCAACTGACCAGCGAGTGTTGCTCCATGATATTCAAACATTAAGGGAATCACGAAAGCACTGGTGAAGTAAACAGCGAGTGCCTGGATCGCCAGTTTCCATTGTAAAGGCCAGACTTCATTGGACCAGACCACCTGTGGTCCCGGGTGTGGTTTGCAAAGTGACACAAAAAAATGCCGATAACGAACAGCTATCAGCCACAATTCCCAAAACAGTCTCACAGCAGAAATCGCCACACATGTCCACAAACCAGCACCACCAGAGATGGCACACCACACAACCAGTGTGCCCGTGATACTCTGAAAGGCACGGTACCGATTTGTCACAGCAACCTGATTACATCCATCCAACAGCGAAATACAGGGAGTTGCAACTAAACTCAATGCCGTCAGGCCGACGACACAAAACCAGGGAGCACGCCAGCTCATATTTGTCGCCGGTTGAGACAATAAAAAGAAATAACCGGCAACACCTATCGCTGCTACAAACAGCGTGCCTGCAACAACGTACCACTTCAATACTAACGCTGCCAGACTTCTTAAACGTGCTAACGCCGACGTATCACCAATCAAATAGCCCTGTTCGTCCAATTCCAATTTGGACCATTCATGGCTTGCCAGATACAGTGTGACAACCTGCATGCCCATTTCAACGAAGGTCTGCAAGGCAATCAACGCAGTAAATGTAACATAATAACCCTGCATCTCGCTTGAGAAAAATGCGACGATCAAAAGCATCGTCACTGGACCAGAGAGAAATTGCCAGCTCCGGCTGACGAGTGCATAAAAGACTGCACGGTTGACTTCCATACGATTTAAAAATCGACGGGGCCAACTGCGTCGCTGTGGTTGAGATTCCCGCTGTTCGGTCATTCTAGCGTGGTCTATTCTTTATCATTTTTATGTTCGATGAAAACCTCAACCGGTTGTCTCTGCAAGTTCCGAAACAGCACTTTGCAGATTATTTTCTATCTGTCGCAATTGCTCCACGGAATGAGAAATCACCAGCACATTAACCAGAGGCGCAATTTTACCGTTGATCTGATCGGGAGATGTTGCGATCAATCGTGTTCCAGATTCTATTGATTCCGAAACATATCTTAACCAGTTTGAAAAATTGATACCATACGATTCTTTCCACGGAAAATGCAGCCAGCTCGCTACCTGACTGGGCTTTAAAAAACGTGAAAACCCTAATGCAAGCCGGCCCATCGTAAAACGGGCATTCACATCCTGGATCGGTCTGTACTGTCGTTTCCCATTCCCATCCAGATAACACATGGCATCAATCCCCAGTGGACCGAAGTAACCTGCCTGTTGCGCACGTTTGGCTACACGGTGACCGACTTCGATGACGGATTGCCACTCTTCTCGCATTTGCTGATCCCGGGCGATACGGCTGCCCCGATATTGCCCACGCGCATCAGATAAAAAGTGAGCAAGGCCGATGAACTGCGGATCACCCTGCTTGGGAATTTCGAATTGCAAACCCGCTTCCGTAATGCGTTTCACCCAAGGTTCCAGAAACAAAGTCTGACCTTGCGAAATTCGTTTCTCAGCCCAGATTTTGATTTGATCCGTTAACTGATTCCCCCGTCCCCGCATCCGCTCACGCGCGGACATGCTGAAATTGGCCTTCACCACCCAGTCACTCTCCTGCTTACTTTGAAGTTTCTGCAACTCGATCACCGCTGATTCTAATTCGACCCAACTTTCAAGCTGCCGACTTCCCGGAAGCAGGCCTCCCCATTTCTGCTCACACTCAAACGAAAACGTGCGCGCATTGACTGTCTGAATGGCGGCAGATAGCGGAGCTACAAATTGAAACCCTTTTGATTTCGCAACATTAGCAACTTCGGTTGAGAAGCCCCAGGGAACGAATTGCAATTCAGCCACCAGTTCCCTGGTTGGCAATTGGCCCGTAAATTCGACACGAGGTAAACCTGCATTAACTAATGAAGAGGAAAATTCCGGCGAAATAGTTCCGGGTAAATAAATGGAGTCGCCAACTTCTGCCAGACTAATCCAACAACTGGCCAGACACACATTCAAAGCTGGTGTCGCCCCGCCTTGTACCGAATAGACTTCGTTTACCAGTTGATGTTCAAAATCAAAATTTCCCCAAAAGAATTGACGCTTCACTCGTTAACCTATCGGAATTATTTTCAGTGAGATCATGATTTCAAAATTGAAATTGAAAAAGACACTTGAAATTACATTCAGGAACTCTGTTATACTATGTAGCTGCAGCCAGAACTATCCTCAAACGTTAATTCGCATGAAAGTCACTCTGATGCCTGTATTCAGAAATTTCTCTTTTAGTACCCTCAGTCTATCGGTTTTGCTCTTCACGTTCTCCTGTTTCGGCAATCTCTCTCAAGCGGAAGATGATGCAAAAGCAGATACATTGCGTATTGCAACGTTTGAATGTGACATTACCCCCCCCTTGGGTAGCCCACTCTGCTATGGACATATTGCACCTGTCAAAAAGATTGTTGACCCTTTAAGTGCGCGGGGCATCATCATTCTCGGTGCCGAAAAACCAATCGTCATGCTGGCGCTGGACTGGGTCGGCGCCAATAACGGGACACAGGATGCCTGGAAGAAAAAATTCGCTGAAGCACTCAATACAAGCGTTGATCATTGTGCGATTCACTGTTTACATCAACATGATTCACCGGGAGTTGACGTTTCTGCGAATGCGCTGCTGAAACAAAATGATCTGAAAGGTTTGATGTATGACGAAACATACGTGGAAGATGTGATACAACGCACAATTGAAGCAGCACAAAAAAGCCTGCAAACCCCAGAGAGGGTGACGCACGTGGGCATGGGAAAAGGTAAAGTCAAACAGTTTGCTTCAAACCGACGTATCCTGGGACTGGATGGCAAAGTGAAAATTGTGCGTTATAGTTCATCTCGAAACCCGGCGGCGATAGCAGCTCCAGAAGGAACCATTGATCCTTATGTCCGCGTGCTCAGTTTGTGGAACAAAGATCAGCCTTTGGTGGCACTCAGTTATTATGCCACACACCCTCAAAGTTATTACGGTAGAGGAGGCGTCAGCTGTGACACAGTCGGACTGGCCCGGTCAATTCGTGAGAAAAAACTGCCCGGTGTTTTTCATGTTCACTTTAATGGTGCAGGCGGCAATATCGGTGCGGGAAAATACAATAACGGTGACCCCAAAAACCGTCCGTTGCTGGCGCAGCGATTAGCAGACGGGATGAAACAAGCCTGGGATTCGACAGAAAAAAAGACAGTCTCGTTAAATGACGTGAACTGGAAATCAAAACCGGTTCTCCTTCCACTGAGAGATATACTGGATCAGGAAAAATTAACCGCCATTCTGAAAAATCCTAAAGCACGACGCACTGAACGAATTCGTGCATCACGAGACCTGATCTATCTTCAAAGAACGCAGGCTGGCAAGACAATTGATATTACCCGCTTGAAAATTGGACCCGCACAAGTCGTCCACATGCCGGGGGAATTATTTGTTGAATACCAACTCGCAGCGCAGAAAATGGCGCCGCAGAATTTCGTGTGCATGGCTGCCTATGGTGATCAGGGACCTGGATACATTGGAACTAAAATTTCCTATACCGAGGGAGGCTATGAAACCGGTCGCGTTTCTCGGACGGCTCCTGAAGTGGAAGAAGTCTTGATGCAGACACTTCGAGAATTGGTGGAAAAACAAGATTAGCCTCACTCTGGTTTCGAAGGACGAGACCATTTAATCCGGGCTGTATAAACGCGATTGTTACTTCCGTACTTTTCGACACCTCTCGGTTGCATCCATTCGGTGACGGTCACCCATGATTCATGTGGGCTGACTTTCACGACGGCAAAATTCCCCATGCGGGCTCCTTTTTCGGGAACGATTATTCGTTCCGTTTTACGAATCACGCGTAGAGTTCGTGGATCGACTTGTGCCATGAATAACGGCGCCCGATGCCGAAATACGTGATCGTTATTCGCACCTCGGCGTGTGTAAACCAGAAATAAAGCATCGCTGTGAGTCACCCAGTGCTGTTGTGTATTATAGTTGCCAAGTTCCTGTCCATCATCATATTTCCAGACGATGGGCTTCGAGTAATTCAAGCCATCATCGCTCACTGAGACATGCCCTTTTTCGTCATTTCGCATTGTCAGATAATATTTCTTCTGAAACTTCGTCACCGAAGGTTCGTATAAGCCGCGTTTCACAGGAACGGTCAATTCGCTGCCATGTTTTTTATACGTCAGATTTTTTCCATCGAAACCACATAACACAACAGCGGTGCTGTATTGTCGTTTTTCTTTTTTCTTAAAATAAACAGGTAACAAAATCGTGCCGTCTTCAAGATCCACACGCTGCCCTGAACCGTAGCCACAGTTTTCGAATTTGGGGTCATCGGGCATTTTCATCGTAGTCCATTCCGACCAGGTATGATCTTTTGCGTTATAGACGGCGTAAGCTACGTGCCGTTTTCGCACGTGCATGACTTTATTATTTTCGTAGCGAACCGAATGTCCGGTTCCCAATAATGTTTTCGTTTTTCTATGCCAACCAGGAGTGAAATCGCAAACAGCGATTTCCTGTGTATCCGACAGTTGACGTCGCCCTAAGGTGTTGTGCTGAACTGGCCCAATCCATTTTTCACCATCGGCAGTTCGAAGTTCATTCAAAGCGTAGAATACATCAGAACCACTGAGTAACAGCTTTTGCATTGTCATGACGACCACAGGTGAAGAAACGTCCTTTTGTGGAATGATACCAGCACGAGCGTGAACCCAGCAGGTCTTACCATCGAAGCCTTCCGAAACGGTTCGCAAATCCACATCATAGGTCAGCGGCTTTGTTTCATCGCCGGCTGTGACTTGTGTATAGCCGGAACTTATTAAGATGAGTGCGAGACAAAGCGAGAATGAGAATTTCATAAGAGCCTCTTTTAAGAAAGATTTGTTGAATCACTCTTTACGATAAACAGAGTGACCGACGTTGCTCAATCCTAAAAGGAACATTGTTTCTAAAGACATTCGATATCGCAGGATTGCATTTCGTTGAACCAGGACCGTAAAATTAGAACGAGTGAGATTGTATCCCAGATCGAGAATCGTTCTTTACCCCCGCTCTTCAAGGAATCAGTGAATGCGTACTTCTCCGTTGATCGCATTATTGATATTCATGTCTGTCAATACGCTTACCGCCGCCGAACTGGATTGGATAGAGATCAGCCAGGATGGTCAGTCCTTTGTCACTTCGAAGCAAAAACAAAAATTTGTTCCGTGGGGGTTTAACTATGATCATGATAGAGAGGGACGCCTTTTAGAGGATTATTGGAATTCTGACTGGAATGTGATTGAACAGGACTTCGCCGAAATGAAACAACTGGGGGCGAATGTAGTTCGGATTCATATTCAATATGGTAAATTCATGTCAGCTTTTGACCAACCTCGCAAAGCAGCACTCAAAAAACTGGATGCGTTATTGAAACTTGCTGAACGCACGGGCTTGTATCTCGACCTGACCGGTCTGGGGTGTTATCACAAACAGGATGTTCCCGCCTGGTATGATCAATTGAACGATCAAGAGCGCTGGCAAGCGCAGGCAATTTTCTGGGGAGCCATCGCGAAGCAATGTGCCAACAGCCCAGCGATCTTTTGTTATGATTTGATGAATGAACCTGTCGTCCACGGGGGAAAGAAAAAAGGAACTGACTGGCTTGGTCCTGCATTTGCAGGAAAGCATTTTGTACAACGGATTACCCTGAGCCCCGATAAACGCTCTCGACCTGAAATCGCAGCTGCGTGGATCAAAGTTTTAGTAGACGCCATCCGTAAACACGACCAGAGGCACTTGATTACCGTAGGCATGGTTGACTGGAGTCTTGAACGGCGTGGGCTCCAGTCTGGTTTTGTCCCCGATAAAGTCAGTCAGCATCTTGATTTTATCAGTGTGCACATCTATCCGAAAAAAGGGAAACTTGATGAGGCGCTGAAAACACTCGAAGGCTTTGACATTGGAAAACCTGTGGTGATCGAAGAAACGTTTCCCCTGAAAAGCTCGTTCGCGGAATTCGAAGAGTTTTTCCAGAAATCGAAACAACACGCAGATGGATGGATCGGTTTTTACTGGGGCAAGACGCTTGATGAATACAGACAGGGCAAAACAATGAGAGATGCGATCATGGCCGGCTGGCTCGAATTCTTCCAGAAGAATGGACCGCAAATCAAAGCAGGACAATGATGTTCTCACACTCAATCGACTTAAGGTTTGAATACGATGTCGGTCACCGTACCAAATTTTGCAGGTAGAGGCATATTGGCAAACTGGGAATCATTTCCCACTCGATACTGCCAGCGACCTGCTAAAGGTAAATCGCCTGTTGCCGAAACTAATTGTGGTACGGTACGAAATTCTGCGTCTTTGGTTTGTCCCTTCACCTGCAAGACAATCAGATTCGCATCGTTGATGGTCACCGCCTCTGGTTCAATCTGAAAACCGGCATCCATGTGTTTGAGTGATGTACCGTTAAACCAGGCATTCACCTTGGTTCCTTGTGTTCCTGCCACTTTCAGTAGCAGCGGCTTGTTTGCCATCCATTTTTCGGGAACTCGGACCACACAACGATACCAGCGACTCTGTTCTGTATTCTGGACTTTCTCAGTGCCGGGAATTTGTACCACAGACCAGTGAGGCGCAGTGTGCATGGATAGCTCTTGGGAAATTGACACATCGGCCGGATTCAAACCAGCGGCCCAGTAGATGCCATTCGCAAGTAAACGGACAAACTCCGGATTTTTAAAGTCGCCCGGATGTCCGAGTGAAGTATAAAACGATTTGCCTCCATCCTTTCGCTTGAAAGTCCAGGCGACCGGCTCGACAGGTAATCCTTTAATTTTCCCGGTCATTAAGACGATGGTTTTTTTTGCCAAAGGAGAGACCTCATACAGCGAATAGGCTTGCGTGAACGGTTTATTGGGGATTCCGGTGAGAATCGGATTGTGCTTTTGAGATTCATTGATTGAAATGAGCGACTTCAAATCGTTAGCGTGATGCCCGTGATAGTTGCCGCCGAAGACCTCGGCATCGAAGGCAGGCCAATCTTGTAATTCTGCTGGAGGTTTCTTGCCATTGAGTGAAAAGGCGTGACTGGCAGTCCGGATGCCAACAACGGGTTTGCCCGATTTCACATATTTTTTGATCGCGCGCATCGCTTTTTCAGGTAACACACGTCGTCTGACACTGAAGAGTACAATATCAGCTTCGTTGATCACTTCGATCCCTGGTATCGAATTTCGATCTTTCTCGTCGGCAAAGACAGTGCTCACGCGAAAATGTTTACCGAGATTCCTGGCTGCAAATTCCGGTAACGTTTTTTTCGTTTTATATTCCGCTTCCGCCATGATCATCACCAGATGCGGTCGTTGATCCTGCTTGAATATAAAAGCTTCACCGCCTAAAATTTGATCGCTGGTGATGGTGGGGCAGACAAATTTTTCGATATGTGAAACGATGAGGTCGTTGCCCGTATAATGACTGACGTAAGGCCAGCGTTTGGGGTTATACATCGTGTCGGTCATGTCTCGGACGAGAACCACATTCTTTCCGTTTTTCGCCATTTGACGGAGGCCAAAAGGCCGCCCTAACACACACATATTGGTGTGAACGCCGGTCAGTATCACATTTTGAATTCCACGACTTTCAAGAATATTCCAGACCTCATCTCCTTTATCGGTGATAAAATCTTTTTCGCCATTGATCGTAATCAACGCTGATTGACTCTTCCAGGGCAGTCCCGGATTGCGTCCCAGTGATTTCAGTTTTTTTGCCCAGGAGGCGTGTTCTTGGGGATCATCATCTTCACCTCCGTCAGATTGATCGACGGGATAGACGGCTTGTTCTTCCGCAGGTATCCGCGAGCACCAGTTTTTAATATCCGCGGGTTGTGTTTTTGATTGCGGAACCTGCATTGCACGATGCCGCGCCGGATGCCCCTGGTAGGCAGGCATGCAGTCACTGGGAGCATGGATGATCGTGACGCCTTGCTTGCGAGCCATTTTTAGTAAATTGTCGAGCCGTGGTGCGAACTCCGTCAATCTTCTGACTGCATTCAAACAGTGATGGTAATCCCAGACATCACACACAATAATTGCTGTCTTTTGGGGGTCCCAGTTTTCGGATCGATGCAAACGATGATACTGTCCCGAGTCTTTACCCGTTTTTTTCTGGTAACGAAGTTGTAATTTCAGATCTTCTGCTGAAAGCGCAGTTGTAAAAATGAAAATCAAAGTAATGCAAGTAGCCAGTTTCCGCAAAGTGTTCACATGAAATCTCCTGGTATCAGGCAACGGGAAGGAACCTTAGAAAAACTCTGCTGCGATAAGCAACAGGCTACCTATTTTAAAGGTTCAAGTCGTCACAAAAAAAGCCTGAAAGCAAAAAACAAAAAAATCCAGCCCAAAAAGAATATCACTTTTCAGACTGGATTTTGATTTCAGTGAAACATCAGTGAAACAATGGAAACGACGTTAGTTTTTTAATGAGCGTCGAGACTCAGCAGAACGATGGTATCGTTCCAACTGATTTTTGACTTTCTGGATTTTTTCTCTTCTTTGCTGATTTGTGACGTCTGCTTTATGAGCCGTTTGAGTGAAAGAAGAAGGATGACGAAATTCAAGTTCTGCTTGAGTCACAGTCTGGGCACTGTGTCGAACGGCATCATGTGGTAAACTGCGTGCAATGCGTTTGTGTTGCATTTGTGGCTCACGGGAGAGAAATTCATTCGGTTTGAAATGCGCCGATGTCGGCTGTGGCTGATTATTTACTTCGCCCGACAAGTAAGAAACAAACTTTGAACTGGCTTTATTAATAATCACCACGCGGCTGGCGGACTTAGGCTTGTTCAAAGGACGAATGATACAGACCACTTCTGATTCTCCCACCTGTTCCAAAGCCGCCTGCAACTCAGAAAGATCGGGATTCCCGGTTGTCGAAACTGCAACTGGTTGACTCGGCATGGCACGCTCCAAAAACTCAGCCAGCAGTTCCTGATTTGGTTCCGCTGCGGGAATTTCAGGTTCCGATGTCTGTTGTTGAATTTCAGACTGCTTGTAAAGAGCAGACAATTTGGATTGATCCAACAATTTGTGGATCACAGGCAAGCCGGCATAAAGCCCTCGCTTTTCTTCTTTATCCACAGCAAAGCAGACACCCACCAATTGGCCCGATCGATCAAACAATCCGCCTCCAGAGCGACCTTGCACAGGCATGCCCGTGCATTCAATGTTATCTGGCCCCAAAAAGCGATTGAGCTCAGTCACCTGGATTTTTTCTAACGTAGGCAGGTCACCACCATTGCAACCAATGCTGGCAACGATGTCGCCTTGTTTTACCTGATGTTCAATACCTGCCACTTTCGCCGCAGGCAGAATTTCTGCAGTGGGAATCGAAATCAAACCGACGTCAGCAACCATGTTATAACGAATTAACGTGCCAACATACGTTTCATGTTTTTCACCCCGAAAGACATCAACTTCAATCACGGAATCATCTTTCAGTTCCTTGAAAATGTGACTGCAAGTCATAATTAATGTCCGTCCGACGGCACTATGAATAATAGTACCAGAACCCAGATCCAGGCCTTTTTTATCTTTGACCCGAATACGAATTGCACTGGCGCGCCAGTCAGTGGGCGATTGTTTTTGCGTTGTTCCTGACAATTGATCGCCGGAAGATTCGCCAAACTGGGCACGAATGACAGGTTCTTCTACGGGTACTGATTCATCCGATTTTTTTGACTTTCCGAAGAATGGAATATTGAATCCACGTGATTTCTTTTTTGGTTTGGTTGTATTCTGTGCTAATTGAATCGAAGCCGGTTGAGATGATCTTTTGAGATCAAATTGACCCGCTTTCTGATCATTGGAGACAAAAATGACTTCGTCATTTTTTTTCATATTTGCAGGTTGTTGCATGTGAGCGGATGGAATGCGAGCCAACATCCGCCTTAAATTACTTTCAGTTGTTGCACCAACAGACCGTGCGACTTCCTTCCCCTCTACAACCAGGACAAATGCCGGAATACTGGAAACGTTAAAACGTTCTGCCAGTGCAGGTTCCTGATCTACGTCTACTTTTCTGATCGGATAACCTTCACGCTTAAGGCGCGATACTAACGGACTCATTTTTTGACAGGGACCACACCAGGTAGCAGTAAAGTCCAGTAAGACTCCCCTGGGAGCCGCGGCACTCGCCGATCCTGAAACTACGAGACATGATAAAAAGACTGTTGCAAACCTCATCTACCAACTCCTCAAAAATGTTGGTTTGAACGCATAAAGCGTTTTGGAATCAGATAAAGGGGTATAGACTCTGTGCTCGCACTGAAAATCGAAAACAATTCCCGGTTTCGAGCCAACAACCTGTGTGATTGTCGTTTGCAAAGAAGCGGAGAGAGGAGATCGCAGACCAATATCCTCTTGAGCAACAAACTGCGTGCGCTGTCTCTTGATCTGAAGAGATTCGACAGTCCGAAAATTCACAGCCATGTTGAAGGAGTCAACAGGCGATGTCTGTGAAAATAGCTTCACTATGCGGCTTCCATGCCTTTAGGTCATTTTTCCAACAAACTGTTGGGATTTAATTGATGAATTTAATGGGAATCAAGCTCGGTCTTCCTGACCAGTTGCATTGATTGATGTGATTTGTCGGTTCCGTACCTGAAAGTATGTATGTTAAAGAAACAGGATTGAAATCCCATTGGGGACAGGTCATCTAAAAATATGCAGGTTGCATACCATAAGTACAAATTATTTTGCGAAAAATTCGCGAGAAAGCGTAAATACATTAAAGCGTATTCTTTGTAAATAGAATTTTCTCTGGAACCTTTTACAATTTGATCTGAAAGGAACCATTTTGCTGACTTTTTTGCAATGCATTGTAAATTTTACGCTATTTTTCATGTTTTCAACAACAGGCAAAGATTGCCGATTGAGGGTACCCGTCATCGTGAAAGAGAGAGAATTTACGAGGTGAATCAAACTGGTTGTGTACTTTTCTGGACTGAAACACCTATAATGTTACAGCGAATCTCCTCAAATCAATCCGGGGAAATTTGATCCGATTAATTTTCACGTATCCAACTAATATATAATGACTTACAGCCCTGCAGAAAGGTTTTTCCTTTCTCAACATCACCCTGCCTTGAGTGCTGTTTCAGAATCCTTTTCTGTTTTCGCTATACATAGACACCAGTAAGCGATTAAGCAAACCTCAAATTCGTTTGAATGGATCTCGTTTCTATCAAACCACATTACAAAATTTATTGATTTATTCATCTATCACATACTCAACGGAATCCTATGAAACTAACCTACTCACTGCCTTTAATGTTACTACTGCTTATTTCTGTCGGTTGTTCCAGGCAAGACGAGATCCATTCCTACTCGGTTCCAAAGAAAACTGCTGATGGGAAAGCGACGGAAACGGAAAATCCCTCACCCGCCAGAGAAGTGCGGATGTTGGCTGCCATTCTGCCCGGCGGTTCGCAGAATTGGTTTTTTAAAATGACCGGTACTCCGGATCAGGTGAAAAGTGAATTTAATACGTTCGTTCAATTTCTCAAATCGATTACTTTAAAAGACGACAAGCCGACCTGGAAGCTTCCAGAAAACTGGATACAGGAACCGGGGCGCTCGATGCGATTTGCAACACTCAAGATCAAAGGGAGTGATCCCGAATTCGAATTGTCAGTGATCCCACTACCCTCCAGCAAATCTCTTCCGGAGGATTTACTCTCCAATATCAACCGCTGGCGTGGACAGGTTGGACTTTCCCCAATAACGGCCAAAGATATCACCAACGCCTCTACAGCAGATCCCACAATCGAGACCGAACTGTTTACTCTCAAAGACGGCGATCAAACTATCACAGCAGTGAGTTTAAAGGGCATGATGGCAGGCAGCCCGATGCGTGGCGCCCCGTTCGCTGGAGGCATGAGGGGAGGCGCGGCTAAACCTTCACCTGCTCCTTCACCAAAGGCAGATGCCAAACTGAAATACGAAACTCCTGAAGGTTGGAAACCTGGACGAAGTGGGGGTATGCGAAAAGCGGCCTTCGACATTTCAGCGGGAGATGAAACAGGAGAGGTGACGATTATCGATCTGGCCAAAGCGGCCTCTCCTTTACTGCCCAATATTAATCGGTGGCGAGGACAGGTTGGCTTGAAAGCAATCGCCGAATCGGACCTTTCCAAAGAATCACAACAATTGAAAGCCGGCGATCTCGAAGCCACTTTTGTGAAACTGATTGGCCCGGAAAGTTCTGTTCCACGCAAAGCGATCCTGGGGGCCATTATCTATCGGGAGAACCTGGCCTGGTTCGTCAAATTCACAGGCCCTGCGAAACTGGCGGAACAGGAAGAAGCACACTTTAAACAGTTTGTTGAATCAATTCGATTTGAATAGATCACGACACTCGCTTACTCAACGACACCACATATTGAGTTTTAATTTCAGGAAATCAACATGTCGACCAATACACTTTCAGACAAATCCAGCGAATTTGCCGCGCCAGAATTCGATCCCGGATCTGGTTTCGCAAACTTCAACCAGCTGTTCCTGAAATTTCTTGCCCCGTTTGCCTCTTTAAAACTGACTGTCGTTCTGTTTGCGATGGCCATTTTCATCATTCTGGCAGGAACGCTGGCTCAGGTTAACAAAGATATCTGGGTTGTCATTGATGAATACTTTCGCACCGGCATTGCACGCATTGAGTTTAAAGTGTTTTTTCCTCCTTCTTTTTTCCCGAACTTGAATCAAAATAATATTCCCGGCTTCTTTTACTTTCCCGGTGGCTGGCTCATTGGTTTTTTAATGAGTATTAATCTTCTGGCAGCGCACTTTATTCGATTTAAAGTGCAGGCCAAGGGTAATCAACAAGCTTTAGGCTGGGCCGTCATTGGAATGGGCCTGTTGATTGGCTGGGTTGTCATAGCCAGTGGATCCAATAAAGAGGGTTTTCAGGACTCACCGTTGCTCAGTTGGACTCTATTGTGGGCACTGATTGAATTCGGTATGGGCGCACTGGTCATCGGAGGAATCTGGATCTTCGTTAAGCTGAGTCCCGTCCTCAAAACAGAGCGTTGGCTGATCGCAGCTGGCACTCTGATGACTGCTGGACTGTTAATCTGGTTTCTGTTGCAAGGTGATGCAGCCCGTTTCAGTGATTCCTCAATGCGCATTCTCTGGCAGTTGATCAAAGCCACCTTCGTCGGCCTTGTCCTGCTGCAAGGTTGTATCGTGTTATTTAAAAAACGAGCAGGGATCGTTTTGCTGCATGGTGGTGTCGCACTGATGATGCTGAGCGAATTGATTGTCGGAATGATGGCCGTCGAAACTCAAATGACCATCACAGAAGGAGACACAGCAGACTTTGTACATGATATTCGTGAAATTGAACTGGCGATCGTAGATGATTCTGATCCGGAACAAGATCAGGTCACTGTCATTCCCAAGTCAATATTACTCGACAATCAGAACCAGGTCGTTTCTGACCCGAAACTCCCTTTCGATTACGAACTGGTCAAATTTTATCCGAACTCGTCACTGCGCAAAATATCTTCTTTGACTCCTGAGGAAAAAGAGCAAGCTGAAAATCCGGCAACAACTGGAATCGGTAAAGACTGGATTGCTTTAGAAGCACGCAGCGCCGCTGGCACAGATACCGGCGGAGGCGTCGATACTCCCTCAGCCTATATTAAAATCATAGATAAAAAATCAAAGAAGTCACTGGGCGTCTATCTGTTCGACTTACAAATGGCATTACAAGACATTGGTGAGCAGGTAGAAGTGGACGGCAAAACTTATCAGATCTATCTGCGTTTTAAACGAACATACAAACCCTATACCGTCAAGCTGGTTGACGTTCGGAAAGATGATTATGCAGGCACAGGTACCGTCAAGAGCTATTCCTCGGATATTGAGCTTGTCGACCCCACAACGAACGTTGATCGAGACATTAAAATCTGGATGAATAATCCACTGCGTTACAGTGGGGAAACATTTTATCAAAGCGGCTATTTCGCAGACCCTCGCACCGGCCAGGAAACGACAACCCTATCTGTAGTGACAAACGTCGGCTGGATGATCCCTTATGTGTCCTGCATGGTTGTGGTCGTTGGCATGTTTTATCATTTCATGCTGACCCTGCTGCGATTTCTGGGAAGACGTGAAAAACAAGTCATGGCAGCGACCGCCGTCAGTCAGTCTGGACCACACAGTGATGCAGAGGACGCTGTCGAAATAAAGACAAAACGGTTAACCGATCAGCTGATAACCTATCTGATTCCCGTGTTTATTTTTGTAATCTTTGGTGGCTACCTCGCCAGCAAGGCCCGCATCCCGAAAACGCCTTCAAATGAAATGAACCTGTATGAATTCGGGCAACTTCCCATTTTGTATGAGGGTCGCAGTAAACCGATTGATACCCTGGCACGTAACAGTCTACGCGTGATTTCCGGTCGACAGGATTTCACAGTCGAAACACCAATAAAATCAGTCGAGCCAAAAAAAGAGTCGCAAGTCGAGAAAAAAACAGACGAAACTGAAGAAACAGAGAAAATTAAAACGACGAAAAAAAAATATCCCGCAATCAAATGGCTGCTGGATACGATTGCCAAACCGCGTGAGTCATTCAAATACAATGTGGTCCGTATTGAAAACCCCGAACTGCTACATACACTCGGACTCAAAAAACGCCCGGGCTTTCGTTACTCTTTTGATGACTTTGCGGAAAAAATTCCAGAGCTATCAAAGCAGTCTGATCTGGCACGTAAGGCAGGGCAGAAAAACGCCAGCTTATATCAATCTCAAGTCCTTGATCTCGAAAAGAAAATTGGTACCGTTGATTTACTGATCCAATCCTTCACACCTCCCAATATTCGTGCAGAATCTGCTCGCGATGATTTGATTGAAGCAATTCGCCGCCACGGCATTCTTAATAGACGAAATCCTCCACGAGCCATCCCCCCGGAAGAATCATCAGGACCAGAAACAGAGGGAGAAGAAAATGAATGGCAAACCTACTCCTATGCCTGGACCCGTGACCTGGTCAAAGCCAGCTTCTCTAAAGATAAGGAAAGTGAAGCCACGCAAGCCTGGACGAAAATTCTGGTCGCCTATTCTCAAAATAATGTAGCAGAATTTAATAAAGAAGTCCGCAACTACCAGAGATGGCTGAAAAAACATCGAGCCGAATTACCACATACCAACTTGAATAAAATTGATTTCGAAGCGTTCTTCAATCATTTTGAACCGTTTTATTATTGTGCTATTCTCTACCTGATCGCTTTTGTGTTGGCTTGTATCTCATTCTTATTCTGGTCCAAACCATTGGGCAACGCGGCTTTCTGGCTGATTTCACTTACGTTTGTGGTTCATACACTTGCGTTGATTGGTCGTATTTATATTTCGGGTCGTCCGCCGGTTACCAATCTCTACTCTTCTGCAGTCTTCATCGGATGGGGTGCCGTCGTTGCTGGTATCGTCATAGAACGCCTTAATCGACTTGGTATTGGAAATCTGTTAGCAGGAGTTGCCGGATTTTCGACACTCATCATTGCCCACATGCTGGCCGGCGATGGTGATACATTTACCGTGCTACAGGCCGTCCTGGATACTCAATTCTGGCTGACCACTCACGTGGTCTGTATTACACTTGGTTATGCAGCTACGTTCGTCGCCGGATTACTCGGTTTGTTTTATATCCTGTGGGGAGTCTGCACACCCCGCATGACGGCTGAAGCAGGTAAAGAAGTGATTCGTATGCTGTACGGCGTGCTCTGCTTTGCGATTATCCTCAGTTTTTTCGGAACTGTGCTCGGTGGACTCTGGGCCGATGATTCCTGGGGCCGCTTCTGGGGTTGGGATCCGAAGGAAAATGGAGCACTTATCATTGTATTGTGGAACGCACTGGTATTGCATGCACGCTGGGGCGGCATGGTCAAAGATCGTGGCTTAGCAATGCTTTCGCTGGGCGGCAATATCGTTACCAGCTGGTCCTGGTTTGGTGTGAACGAACTGGGAGTGGGGCTCCACTCTTACGGTTTCACTGATGGAGTATTAAAAGCACTGGGGCTGTTCATGCTGTCACAAATTGTGATCATCGCCTTGGCTATGATACCACAAAAGTTCTGGTGGAGCTTCAAGAAACGCGACGTTTAACTTAAATCAACGGACCAGGATTGATCTGTTACGGTTTCGTATTCACTTCGGGACGATGTCGTTCGATCTGGGAACGAAAATCTCCCAGACTTTGCCAATAAAGGGGATGGTTCAGATCAACTTCGGTAATCGCAATCGTCCCCCAATCTTTCGCCTGAGCCAGCGGTTTGCCATCCAGGCCGTAGATCGCAGAGATCATCCAGTTTGACGACTTGTCCGTGTAAGTACTGCTGATCACATAAACGTGGTTCTCACAGGCCCGTGCTGCACCGAGCATTGGATTACAGCCCCAGACAGGCCAGGCAATTACTTCAGCTCCATTTTTGCTCAATTCGCGTGCAACTTCCGGAAAGAACCCATCGTAGCAAACCATCATACCAACTTTTCCGAAACGGGTTTGAAAAACCGGGTACTCGTTACCGGGTGTGACACCCTTTTCAATTTCGCCCCGGGGCAGCGTAACCTTTCGATACTTGCCGACAATTTCTCCATCCGGCCCGATCAACACGGCAACATTGTAAACGAGATGCTTTGCGCGTTCGTAAAGACCGACCACAATGTAAAGGTCATGTTTTTTAGCGAGCTCACCGAAATATTTGGTAGAAGGACCGGGGATCGGCTCTGCACAATCGGCATAAGACAGTTTGGTTCCGTAGACCGTAATCGATTCAGGAAGGACCACAAGATCTGCTTTCTTCTCCGCCGCCTGCTCAATCAACTTAGCAAACTGGGCAGGCTTATCAGTGGGGTTTTTCCCTGCTGAAGGTCGATGATGTATTGTGGCAAGTCGCACAATGCGCGGCTTGATATCTTGTGTCTGCTTGAAATCAATATTGCCCCACTGGATCTGTGAATGTGGTGGCCCCCAGCGAAAGTGTAATTCGATTTGAGCCTGAGCCGCCTCTGAAGGCGCGCGATAGATCCCGGCCACTTTTGTCCAACCAGACTTCGTTTCGTGATCGCCGGGAAATTCCGGTTCTGCTCGAGGACGTTCACCGGGTCGATAAGAGGCGAACGATTTCTCATCCCGCTTCACACGATTTCCTTTCTGGTCGAGCCAGATCAAACGAGCAACGCCGGCTCGTCGAATCAGATCGATGCCATCCGTTTTTCGGAATGCAGAGAAGTCATAGGTTTTTCCCCCCTGAACGGGAAAGGTTTTCTGAACATGCCCCATCAAACCTTCACGGCCATCTGCCTGAATAATGAATGCGCCTTTCTGATCCGGACCAGCGGTTCTATCCCATGAAATGGAGGGACGCAGTTCTTCACGAGGTGTCAATGCCTGCCAGCCATCGTAAAGTGCCGGTTCGCCTGCCTGTGCTATTTTTGGAAAAACCAGCATAACAACAAAGAACAAAATGCTGAGTGCGTGTTTCATCAAGATTTCTCCGGGAACAATTGATCGTTAAAAAGGCCAGTTTCCCATAGCGGGACAAAACCCAGTGAAAAAATTATAACAGAGCGATCCTGGCAAGACATCAGAAATTTTAATTTTGCAATCGAATTGCCAGATGTTGACGAAAACCAAATCCAGAACGGATCTTTAAGAAATAGTCAGACACAAGTAAACTTGATTCCATTCTGATTATTATATTGTCATCATTCCACTTCCCGATTTTCACATCTTCAGTTAAAGAGATATCGGGTAAAATGATGTTTGAGCATTGATTTACCGTTTAGCACTTCTGCGTCAGAGAACTTTTCAACTTGCGAAAAATTGCGTTACCTGCCAGATCACATCGACAAATTTCAGTACCAGAGTATTATCATTGCGAATGGCGTGAAGCGGTCAAGTGAAATGAGAAAGGAAATATGTCGTAAATAAAATCGAAACAAATCGATGGTTGATCGATGTGATTTGAGAGCGTTCGAAACTGAATCGATAACTGGGGAGCCTATGAGCAGCGTCCGTTCAAATTGTTCTCAATCCAACGAGTTTTATAGTGAAATCTGGGAACCGTGAATAAACTTTCAGTCAAACATTAAATTTCCACGCGCGCGACGCAGAAACACGCAGTTTAAGAAAGGTCGGCGGCACGTCAAGTCACAATAAACACGCTACTTTTAAGGAATTTATTTCACATTGAACGTTCCTGAATTTGTCAATCCCGTTTTTTGACTCGATATTTTACAACACTGACTATCGTTGAATTATAAAAGAGTCTCTAGCATATGATTTCGAATCATATGCTGAAGGTCGACTCAAATGTCATAGTACATTGCGAATTCATACGGATGTGGTCGCTCTCGGAGGGCTGCGACTTCCTTGTTGGTTTTGTACCAGATCCAGGTATCAATTACATCTTCCGTGAAGACATCACCGACGAGCAAAAATTGATGATCATCGCGCAAAGCTTCGAGTGACTGTTCTAACGAAACAGGTACCGCGGGCAGCTCTGCCAGTTCGTCTGAGTTCAGGTCATAGATATCTTTTTCCAGAGGTTGTCCGGGGTCGATCTTATTCTGAATGCCATCCAGCATTGCCATTAATACGGCTGACATCGCCAAATAGGGATTCGAAGAAGAATCAGGACAACGAAATTCAAACCGTTTGTTTTCAGGATGAGGACTGTGTACGGGAATTCGAATCGCTGCGGATCGATTGCGATAACTGTAAGTCAAATTGATGGGTGCTTCGTATCCGGCAATCAATCGTTTATAACTATTGGTCGTGGGACAGCAAAATGCAAACAAAGCAGGGGCATGTTTAAGAATGCCTCCCATTGCATACATTCCCATCTCACTAAGTCCACCATAGCGGGAACCCGCAAACAAGGGTTTTCCTTCTTTCCAAAGTGACATGTGCAAATGCAAGCCGGAACCATTATCGTTCCAGAGTGGCTTTGGCATGAAGGTTGCCGTTTTGCCATGTTTCGCAGCGACATTTTTAACAATATATTTGTAACGTAACAGATTATCGGCCGTTTTTAACAACGGTGCATATTTCATATCAATTTCACATTGGCCGCCGGTGGCGACTTCATGATGTTGCGCTTCAACTTCGACACCGCAGTCCATCAACGCCAGCATCATCTCAGTCCGTGCTTCTTGAAGTGTGTCAGCAGGTGGAACAGGAAAGTAACCTTCCTTGTGTCGAATTTTGTAACCGGCATTGGGGGTACTTCCCGCCTTCCCGCGGTTCCATTGACCTTCGATGCTGTCTACATGGTAATAGCATTCATGTTCATTCTGATCGAAACGCACATCGTCAAAGACAAAGAATTCGGCTTCTGGTCCAAAATTAGCGACATCGGCAATTTTGGTCGACCGCATATAGCTTTCTGCTTTTCGGGCAACATTGCGCGGATCTTTAGCATAGTCTTCGCGGGTAATCGGGTCCTGAATATTACAGGTCATCACCAGCGTATTGGACATAAAGGGGTCCACAAAGGCGGTATCCGGCTGAGGCACAACCAGCATGTCGCTTTCATTAATCGCTTTCCAGCCACGCATTGAGGAGCCATCGAAACCAAAACCATCTTCGAAACTCTTCTCTACCAATATCTTAGCAGGAATAGTGAAATGTTTTTGGGTTCCAGGGAAATCCATAAACCGTAAATCGACGGCCTGAATTTCCCGTTCACGACAAAGGGCGAGCACTTCCCGAGGAGTCATCTTGTTTTCCTGAATTGAGTATTTTATTCATTGAAGATTCTATGGTAATACAGAATATCTTAATAATGCAAAACATATACCATTCCCAATATTTGCACAATTATCAGGCAATATGTACCGTTCGTACATGTTCCTTTTTAAGATTCGGAGAGCTCTGAATCGTTGCTCCCTGCGGCTTCATTCCTGGCCCCGGAGACCGATCTCAATACTATACATACTGAACCAATTCAGAGGATTTTCGATGTGCAGCCCGGCGAAGTACTTACAGAACCGGTAATCCCAAAACTTAACTGAGGCTTCACATCCATACTATTTACAAACACTCAACGGCATGACTATAATGATTCATACCCGCCGGTTTTCGTCAAGAACGATTCTGCTTACATCCATCCAGAGGCTTCAATGAAACATTTGCTGTTCCTTCCAGCCTGTTGTCGCTGATCCTGCTTCTCAATCTGCCTCCTGCCCTGGCAGAAAAACCGACCGAAGATCACATTCGAAAACTGCAGACCACTGCCATCAAGAATAAAAAAAGCCCGGTCGCCCACTGGGGCTTTGATCCGAATGACTATACCCAGTGGTCCAGTCATTCCCTGCGACTGATCCCGGTTTACACCTTCGGAACCCAAAATGGTGCTCCGGGCTACAATCTGAAATCTTACATGGGAAAAAACAGTCCGTATCGAGACGAGAAAAAACTCGAAGCCATTTATGGATTTCTGCCTGAGAATACACTGAACCCGAAAGCCAACTATCTGGACCAGACCAATCTCTATGATATCCAGGAGGCGGCGCTCAAAGCGGGCAAGAAAAATATCATCCTGGTTGTATTCGATGGTATGGACTGGCAGACGACCCGAGCCGCGGCTCTGTATTATAACGCAGCTGACAAATACAACAGCGGCCGTGGAACCGGATTTCCATTTCCAGGACTACACGGCTGACGGAACCGGCCAGTTTGGTTACATGGTGACGGCACCTCACAATGATGGTTCCAACGTGGACGTCAACAGTCAGAAAGTTCTGAATCCGGGTGGAAAAATGCGGGGCGGATACAATGCCAAAAAAGGAGGTCCCAATCCCTGGAAGGCAGGCAATGATAAAAAATATCTGATTGGCAGTCCCGGCAATAATTATGGCGAACACGCTTATCCCGACTCGGCTAATACAGCTTCCTCCATGACAGCCGGCATCAAGTCTTACAATAACGCGATCAATGTGGATCCAACGGTGCCCCGCGTTGCCACGATCGCACACGAGGCACAGGAGAAAGGCTATTCTGTTGGCGTTGTCACCAGCGTTCCCATCACACATGCCACGCCTGCCGCCGCTTACGCACACAATGTCAGCCGCAACGATTACCAGGACCTGGCTCGCGATCTGCTGGGACAACCTTCCATCTCACATCCGCAGCAGGCGCTGCCCGGTATGGATGTCGTGCTGGGGGGCGGGCTTTGGCACGATGGAAAAACCGACCGGCGGCAAATCGCATGGCAAGAACTTCGTACCCGGCTGGAAATATATTTCAGAAGAGACCATTCAACAAAGTCAGACGTCAAACAGGGGGGAAATATACGGTCGCATTGCGAACTCCCGGTGTCAAAGGGAAGATCGGTCTGAAACAGGCAACCTGCAACATGCCATCAAAAACAAAACGCGACTGCTGGGCGTGGATGGCGTCGAGAAATACGCGGCTCATCTGCCATTCCAGACCGCTGACGGCGATTACCAGCCTGCACCGGGCTTAAAAAACAATGCTGAGGTTTACTCCGCATCGGATATCGCTCAGAAAATCCGACACTGGCTGATATGACTGAATCGGCACTTGAGGTACTCAGTCAGAATAAACAGGGTTTCTGGCTGATGGTCGAAGCCGGAGATGTCGACTGGGCCAACCACGATAATAATCTGGACAACTCCATCGGTGCTGTCAAAAGCGGCGATGACGCGTTCAAAGTCATTACAGACTGGGTCGAGAAAAACAGTAACTGGGATGAAACCGTCGTGATTCTCACCGCCGATCATGGACACTATCTAAATATCGACCAGCCGGAGGCTTTGATCCCGCCAAAAGAGACGCAAGAAATAGTTCTTGTCAAATCAATTCGCTTGTAGTTTGGGTTGAGCTGAACTCAACAACCCGGTTTCGAGTAATAGTTTGACCAGTTTCTTAGCAACTGGTCCTGCGACTTTGCTTCCAGAGCCGCCATGTTCAATGACAACTGCAAAAGCATATTTCGGTCGATCGGCGGGAACAAAACCGGCAAACCAGGCATGGTCATTTTTTCCTCCGCCTGTCTCAGCGGTTCCTGTTTTCCCGGCTATGGCAATTTCTTTTAATCGCACGGTTTTATAACCAGTTCCTCTCGGATGCGCAACGACGTTGACCAGGCCTTCCCGCACACGTTCCAATGTTGCGGGGTGAATGCCACTTACATAGCGACGGGGATGTGAGATCATTTGTCGTGTCGTTGTCGAAGATTCAGATGATGGCACGATACTATGTGCTAAATGCGGTATGATCATTTCTCCATCATTGGCAACAATGGCCATCAAACGCGCGATTTGAATGGGTGTAACAGTTAAACGCGACTGACCAATGGCAACTCCTAACGTATCTCCCGGATACCAGGGGAATTTCCTTTTTTTATCTTTTTTGGGTGAAGGATCGGGCAAATGCCCGCCACGTTCCCCCGGGATATCAATACCCGTTGGTTTGCCAAACCCCAATTGATCGGCCCAATGGAAAATGGTTTCCGGTCCCATTCTGCGCGCTGCCTGGAAAAAATATACGTTACAGGACTGACTGAGAGCATGCGTTAGATTGATGTCGTTATGCCCTACACCAAAGTGCCGATAGATATAGTCACGATGCCGATCGGGGTGATCGAGGTAGCCACGACAACTGTAAAATTCATCGGGATCAATTTTACCACTCTCCAATAGCGCAATCGATGTGAGTGCCTTAAAAGTCGATCCAGGCGGTAACATCATTTGAGTTGCCCGCGGAAAGAGCGGACGTTTTGGGTCATTGAGGACAGCCTGCCACTCTGCAGGTGTCGGATTCAATAATAGATTCAAGTCATAACGTGGTGCAGAAACCGTAGCGACAACTGCTCCGGTGCGAACATCCAATATAACGATACATCCGCCAGAAGACGCTTCGATTGTACTTTCAGCCTGCGCTAAATTCTGTGCTAAGCTATCCAATGTTTGATCAAGCAGATTCTGTAGTTGTCCCTGGATTTGTGTATTCAAAGTAAGAACAACATCATCTCCCGACTTCGGTTCGCGGATGACTTCTGTACGAACAATTTCCCCTTGTCGATCTTTGATAACTCGCCTCAGCCCTCGTAACCCCCGCAGATAACGATCATAAGACCGTTCAATCCCCATCTTACCAATGCGATCTCCTTCCTGATAATCGAGAGGATCACCTTTCGGAAAACGGTTTTTACGTGCCTTAAGAACTTGATCATCGATACGATGTCGGATTCCGATTTCATGCGGGGCGATTGTTTTCTGTGGATATTCTCTGCGTGTCGCAATCTGAATATGAATTCCCGGAAACCGCTCTGGATGTGCCGAGATCGCCAGTGCGATTCCCCGTGAAATTCCGGGTGTAATCGTATGATAATCGAGCTCCTCGCGAACAATGATCCGTTCTTTGAAGGTACGCCTGGGAGGCGTTGTTAATGTTTCCTTGAGGAGATTCCAGAAAGCTGATAAATGATCTTGTTTTTTTTCTGCTTCAAAATGGGAAGCTGTTTTTTCTGTTGGAATTTCAGACTGAACCTGGTCGGCTCTTTGATTGACACTCTCAATAATTGTTTCAACGCGTTCTTGATTTTTTCGACGAGCCTCTTTTAGCTCATCAGGCGTCATTTGCATGACAATCGCTAATTCATCCCAGAGCTGTTGACGACGGTCCAGGACGTTTGATTTTGCTGAATCCACTTTCTCCTTATCTCGGCGATCTTTGGGTTCCAGCAACTTCAGTGCCTGTTTCTTTAACCAACGCGGGTTCGGTGGTTCTTCCAGCCAACGGTAATGGACTTGCAGGTTAAAATGTTCCACATCCAGCGCCAGGACTTGACCGTCGATGGACACGATTCGTCCATCGCGGCTGGGAATGGGTTCGAATGATTCAGTAGTCTTACCAAATTGAGAATAAAAAAACTCTGCATTCATATATTGGATGAACAGTAAGCGACCACTGACCGCTAACAAAGGCGCCAGCAATAAGAGCCCTAACAGAAAAACACGAACACCAGGCATACGATCCACTTGAAACGACTGCCCTGCAGCATCGCTATCTGAATTCACGTGATCGTTGCCGGGTCGATTTCGCATCGGGTTAATAATTCGTTATTTCAGTTAGAAGTCATTCGACATACGAATCTGATTCAATGTGAGAACCGAGATCCATAAAGTGCACTGTTTTGCAAATTGTGTCTCAAAGTTACGGGAATAAATCGTTGGACAATTTTGAATATTATCAGAAATAAAAGCCCTGCCACTGCCGTATAGAAAGCATTTCCTGTCGCTTGTAGCGCCAGGAAATTCAAGTCGGGCAACGCCTTCGAGTCTAACCTGTTCAGCAGTTGGAACAGACTATCAAAGAGAAACGTGATCACAAACATTAAGAGAACACGACTTAACATCGAACGAATCTGAAAATGAATTTGTATACGAAACGCCATCCAGATTAAGCAAGAGAGAAGCAAAACGCCTGAGCCGGGAATCGCTGCATCGAATGTCTCACATATAAGACCTGTGAGAATTGCCCAGAGGAATATTGTTGCGTCACGATGCCAGAACAGGGCAAAACACAACACAAGTAATATTAAATTGGGGCGGCTGCCTTCAATGATCATATCGGGTACAATGCCGATTTGAGCAATCATCATCAAATAACAGAGAACCAATAAACTGAAACATTTCACAAAGACGCTCCTCACTTAATTCGCCAGCATTCGACGTGGATTGACAATCTGACGCAGTATGCTTACTTGCTTGATCTCAGACAATTCAATGGCAGGTTCAACAATCACCTTCCAATAAGGGGCTCCTCTGGGGAGTTCGGCTTCGATCACGCGGCCATAGAACATTGGCTGTGACAACGTCGATTGCATACTTAGTGGAAGCGTATGATCGACTTCTCCGGTGTAAACTTCCTGACCAACCTGAATCGATTCTGTGGGGGGCATCTGCAACAGTTGGCATTTTCCTTCACCCATTCCAACCAAGATACCATCGGTTCCTAATTGCAGTCCCTGGTCTGTCTTACGGGCAAGGCGTGCAGAACCTCGATAGTCGAGCGATGTAATGGGAATCAAACTACTTGTCCAACGCCCTACTTTGCTGATTTTCCCAATCACCGCTTGACCGGCATACAGGGAATAGCCGACTTTGATTCCTTGTTCCTGTCCAAGGTCGATGAGTGGTAAATCAGATTTGAGTACAATGGAAGATTCAAAAACTCCCTGCTCTCGCCCCTGATTAAGCAATCGCCCCTCTTTCAATAGTGCGATCGATGATTCACCTAACAATTGAGCTTCAACCAAATCGGGAACCAGCAGACTCTCTACCGTCTGTGATTGGTAAGAAGGAACGCCCGTTTGTTTCAGCGTTTGTAATTGTTCAGACAATTCCAGGTATCGCAGTTCGAGACGTCGGTTTTCGAACTCTTTTTTTGATAATTTGGCTTCCAGTTGTTCAACGAGAGCCTGCTGTTGTGGCTTTTCTTCAGGTTGATGCTGCCAGGCTTTGATTTGTTGGACGAAAACCAGGCCTGGTTTGGAAGCATCACGCATCAGATTGTACACACGATCTGAATAGGCAGATGGAATCACATACAGACAAATGCCCGTCAGAATTCCTGCAAAAACCAGCTTGATTTCTGATGACCGCGTCTCGCGTTTCATTATCTGAAGCCCGTCCCTTTAAAAATCACCTTCACCATTATCAAAGGCATGCCGCCATTGGCTCAGATGCTCCAAACAGATGGTGGTGCCTCGCGCGACGGTACGTAGCGGGTCCTCATCCACGCGAACCGGAATCCCCAGTTGCTCGCTCATATAATATTCAAGCCCTCGTAGTAATGAGCCCCCCCCGGTTAATACCATACCGTTATCAGCGAGATCGGCAACAAGTTCTGGTTTGCACTGTTCAATAGTTTGTTTACAACAATTCAAGATTAATTCGAGCGGTCCATGCAACGCGTCGCGAAGCTCTTCACTGGTCACTATCGCTTTGCGCGGGATGCTGCTAATCGTGTCCAGGCCTTTGACTTCCCCCGTTAATTCCTGCTCTAATGAGTAAGCACTTCCCAACTCTCGTTTGAGATCTTCTGCTGTCTGTACCCCAATCCGCAATGAAAAGTGCTGCTTCATATATTCCACAATCGCTTCGTCACACTTGTCACCACCGATGCGAACCGAATTGCTGACAACGGTATCGCCCAGGCTCATAATGGCAACTTCACTGGTGCCCCCACCGATATCGCAAACCATACTCGCCATTGGTTCCGCAATTGGTAAGCCGGCACCAATTCCAGCCGCCTTTGATTCTTCAATCAGATATACGCGGCCTGCCCCCGCCCGTTCTGCACTATTAAAAACAGCACGTTTTTCAACGGGAGTGATGCTACCAGGTACTGCAATGACAACGCGTGGCCTTAACCCGCACGAATGATGACGGGCTTTGTGGATGAAATAGCGCAGCATGGACTCACAGAGTTCGAAGTCAGTGATTACACCATCTTTAAGAGGGCGAACGGCAATGATACTGTCCGGTGTGCGGCCCAGCATTTGTTTGGCTAATTTGCCAACTGCGGTTCCTTTCCCCAGAATCTTGCGGCTCCCTTTGTGGAGTGCTACGACCGAGGGTTCATCGAGCGCAATCCCTTCGCCCTGGATGGCCACGATGGTATTCGCAGTTCCCAGATCGATCGCCAGATCAGGACAGATCCATTGACGTAAACGGTGCAGCATCCTTGCACTACCGCTTCATGAAAAAGAAGAAAACGATTCAAAAATAGTAAACTATTGGCAATCTCTCTCGTCAGTAAAGAGAAGCCTACTATTCATTCAGCATCCTGTTAAGATTGGGAAAATGTATTCGAGATGGTGATTTTCTGCAAGATGCAGTTTGGAATCGGAAAACACACCAACAAAACAGATAAAATAAGCGATTCAGGTCAAATGAAATCGCTTTAGTTCCTGAAAATTCACTGCTATAATTATCGATATTTCATTAGAGAGGGTGGACAATCTTCCATGATTGATTCGGACGACGAAGAAGAATTTGAAAACACGATCGTACAAGAACAACAATTCTTCATTCTGGGAGGTTCTCTCTTTTCCATCGGATTTATCGTGATTGCCTTTGGCGTTGGCTGGTTCCTGGGAGTCAGCCCGCTTCAATATCTCAATTGGAGCTGGTCTGACCTTTTCATTGGTTTGCTGGCAGCATTTCCTCTGTTTGTATTTTTTCTTTTTGCCTGCCGGACTCGCATTCAAGCCTTTCAACAGATCAAACAATTCCTGCTTGAAGAGCTGGGGCCTCGAATCGAAAAAGGTTCCATCCTCGAACTTTTAATACTGGCGATCTTTATCGGTTTGGGAGAAGAGATGCTGTTCCGAGGAGTCTTGCAGACATGGGCGACTCAGTATGGGTTAATTGCAGCTATTCTATTCACAAACTTACTGTTCGGACTTTTGCATTCTGTCACCCGTCTGTATGTCGTCATCGCTACATTAATGGGTGTGTATTTAAGTTTGCTCTTTATTCTTTTCTCTCCACAGAATCTGCTGATCCCCATTGTGACACACACGATTTATGACTTCTTATGTTTCATATATATCATCCGCATCTATCGTCAACAGAGTGCGGCAGAGCAACAAGAAAGCTGAATATTTTTTGATTGAAATGAGAAACTTCGATATTCTGAAAATATTTCCACAGTAAGAACTGTTGATTCACTGGAAAGCTTGAACGATGTCCTCCATGCAACGCAATCTATCTCTTCTTATTGCCTGCTTCTTTGGCATAATTCTTCAACCAGAATTAGCATACACAGCAAAACCTCAACTCCAAAAAATTAAAAGTACGGCGATTGGTGCAATTCATCCCCGGCTTTCTCCTGATGGAAAAGCGGTGGTTTTTCCTGGCAAGGATCACTTTGGATCAAACCTTTACCAGATGGGCCGCTGCAACAAATAACTTCCGATGCCGCCTACAACATTGAGCCAACCTGGTCAGCTGATGGAAAACAAATTGCATATATTCATAGCCCCCCCTTTTCAACCGGTTTGTTAAAAATCATTGAAGTGGAAACTAAAACTCCGGTTCCTTTACCCAAAAAAGCCATCGCTCGCGGGAAACTTTATTTTCATCCTGACGGTTCCCAGATTTTAGGAAATTTTCTGTTACCTGAAAGAGCAATGGGGTTGAGTTGGTTCCATTTGAAAACAGGGGAATTTAGCCCTCTGCATTCACCTCCTCAGAGAATTGAATGGCTCGCACTTTCTGGTGATGGGACCACAGTGGCCTATGCAACGACGCATGATATTATGGGTCAGCAAACGGGTAATAACGGCCCGCAGGCAGACCTCTGGAAAATCCCGGCAATTGGTGGCCGTCCTCAGAAAATCATGCAGTTTCCCAGTCGCATTTATGATCTGACCTGGATTGGGAAAAAGCGAGAACTACTCGTAGTTTCAGAACTTGGTGGAGTGCACAACGATGTCTGGAAGGTGCCTCTTGACGACCCTCATCGACTCATGAAAAAACTGACTTTTGGACAGGCAGACGAAGATCGCCCATCGACAGACAATCAAGGTAAACATGTTCTTTATACAGACAACCACAAAGGGCTCACTCAACTTATCTTGCATGATTTGGATTCGGATACTCAAAAAAGTCTGCGCTATTCCAGGCCGGCTGTGAAAAAACTTCATCTTTCCACAATCGATCAACTCACAAAGAAACCGATCACATCTCGCGTTGTTATTAAATCAGATACGGGACAATACTTTGCCCCTCTTGATGTACTCTATCGTATATCACTCCGAGATTTAAATTGTTTTTTCTATTGTCAAGGAGAATGTGAAGTCGATTTACCACCTGGTACGTATCATCTTACAGTACAACGCGGATTTGAATACCGTCCGGTTCACAAAAAGATTATGATCAATGAGGATCTCACTCAGCATTCGATCGCTTTAGATCGATGGATTAATCAACCCGCAAAAGGCTGGTATAGTGGAGAGAATCACATTCATGCCAATTATGGATATGGCCACTGGTATAACCAACCAAACAACGTTCTTGCGCAGTGTGCGGGAGAAGATCTGAATGTCTGCAATTTAGTCGTTGCTAATTCGAATACGGAAGCAGTTTTCGATCGAGAGTTTTTCCGTGGACGTCCTGACCATCTTTCCACAGAAGAGACAATATTGTATTGGAATCAGGAATTCCGCAGCACATTCTGGGGTCATATGACGCTTGTCAATTTGAAACAACTGGTCGAACCCATCTTTACGGGTTTTAAAGATACGACAAATCCCTGGGATGTTCCCACCAACAGTGACATTGCTCTGGAAACCCACCGTCACAATGGCCATTCGAATTATACACATCCCTTTCGACATCTTGAGGATCCTTATAAAGGACCTTATTCCGCCAAAGGCATCCCTGTAGATGTTGCCTTGGGAAATATTGATTCACTTGACATTAATTCAAGTTATCCGGCTGCTTTAGGTACCTGGTATCGATTTCTGAACTGTGGATTTCAGTTGCCAGCTTCTGCTGGAACGGACTGTTTTTTGAATCGAATTCGCAGTCGCTATCCAGGAGAAGATCGCGTTTATGTTCAAATGAATGGACCTCTTGACTATCAAAAATGGATCGACGGATTGCGAGCCGGTCGCTCGTTTGTCACTAATGGGCCGATGCTTGAATTCAAAGTTAATGACAAGTTGGCAGGGTCAGTGATCAAGCTTACGAAGGCGGGCACGATTCAAGTTAATGCAACCGGGATTTCCCAATTCCCCCTGGGGTATGGCGAGTTGATTTTGAATGGGAAAGTGATTGCGAAGACAAAGCCGGATGAAAAAGGAGTACTTGTCTTCGACAAAAAGATCAACATCGACCAGAGCGGCTGGATCGCATTTCGCGTTGCAGGACCTAAGCATCCAGATCATCACGCCCAAAGCCTCTACGCGCACTCAAACCCCGTCTATTTACAGGTTACCGATCAACCCATTGATTCTGCAGTTGAAGCAGAGATATTCCTCTCTTGGATTGATCGTTTGGAAATGGAATTACACCATCGGAACCGGATTCCAACACCAGAGCAACATAAACACGTTCACAATCAACTCAATGCGGCACGAGCTGTATATCAAAAAATGATTTCAAAATAGGTTGATCAACAAAAAACAGGCTGACTCGATGGCCAGCCTGTTTTTGAATTTATTGTCGCATCCTCAAGTATAGATTATTTCTTCTTCTTACCCGGAATTTTCGGATCGCGTTTCAAAGGCAACGAAACCTGTTTTCCAGTCCACGACGATTGATAGATTGCCAGAATGATTTCCACACTCTTACGACCGTCGTTACCATCGACTAATGGCTTTTTGCCTGTTTTGATCGACTTGATAAAGTCCTTCAACTGTTCCATATGACCAGCGTAGGAAATTGCAGAAGGATCGCTGGCACCACCTGTATTTCCACTTTTTTTCGCAAGTTCCTTACGAATTTTATTATCGCGAGGATTCTTTTTCGCAAACTCCCAGTGCAGGACATCATCCTGTTCGATGATGACGGTTCCTTCCGTACCGGATATTTCCGTTTTCTTAAGCAAACCAGGATAAACGCTGGTCGTCGCTTCAATCACTCCAAGAGCACCATTTTTGAACCGGATAGTTGCGACCCCCGTGTCCTCAACTTCGATACGTTTATGGGCCAATGTTCCCGTCATCCCGTTGACGTCGGCAACTTCCCCCATGAACCAGTATAAGAGGTCGACATTATGAATCGCCTGATTCATATACGCGCCGCCGCCATCCATGAGCCAGGTACCGCGCCATCCGCCACTGTCATAATATTCCTGGGTGCGCCACCATTTGACATAGGTATCACCCATCGTCAATTTTCCGAATCGGCCTTTCTCAATCGCTTTTTTCAGTTCCTGATTGGCTGCTCCAAAACGGGATGGCATGATGGTCGCCAGTTTGACCTTATTCTTTTTGCAGGCCTCGATGATCTTGTCACAACGCTTGAGCGTAATTTCCAATGGTTTTTCGACCACAACATGCTTGCCCGCATTGGCAGCTGCGACAGCTGGCTCCATATGCGCACCACTGGGCGTGCAAATCGTGACGATATCTACCGCGGGATCTGCCAGCATTTCATCTAAATTATGATAGGCCGTGCAACCATTCGCTTCTGCAAATTTATCAGCTGATCCTGCAAATCGATCAAAGCAAGCGACCAGCCTGGCTCCACGAATTTCTTCGAGAGCCTTTGCATGAAAGTTCGAAATCATGCCACAGCCGACAATTCCAAAACCTGTTGCCATAACTGTTGTTTCCTGTATGTCGTTCAAAAGGTGTTTGTCTCCACGAACAGCTTTATGTACTGAAAAGGAGAACGAAAATCTCATTCATATCCGCTAAAACAACGTTTTACGAAGTATTTCGCATGAATGCAATGAGTGTCGAATCAATTCCACCGATTGCCAATAAAAGGCCGTTGATTGAGACAAAATCTGATTTAATCGATGAGCTCAATCTGGCAGAATCGCTTTTTGCCAACCCATAATAACAGTCCCGATTCTACATGAATTGCCTGGTCATGGGTTTCAATTTTTGATTTCTCCTCACCCATTTTGGCGCCTCCCTGTTGAATAGACCGCCGTGCATCACTGGTGGAATTACACAATCCAGCTTGCTTCAGTAAGTTGGCAGCAGGTAAACTGCCATCATCATTGAGTTCCGATTTTGAAAGTTGTACGACAGGGATTTCAGAAGGCAAACCTCCCGAGCCAATTTCTCGTTGCCAGCGATCGGCAGCTTCATCAGCCGCATTGTCATCGTGATACTCAGTAATAATTGTTTTTGCTAACTTTACTTTCGCTTCTTTAGGATGCCCCTTCAAAATGGTAGTCACCTCTTCTAAAGGAAAATCAGTCAGCAATTCATAAAACATTTGCATACTATCATCAGAAAGCTGCATGAATTTTTTCATCATGTCGTACGGAGATTCACTGATTCCAATATAGTTGCCTAGACTTTTTCCCATACGACGTACACCATCAGTCCCGACAAGGATTGGCGACATGACACTGACCTGCTGTTTCAAGCTCTGGTCTTTTTGTAAATCGCGAGCCAGCATAAAAGAATATAGCTGTTCGGTTCCCCCCAATTCGATGTCGGCTTTAATTTCAACAGAATCCCAGGCCTGCATGATCGGATAGAGACATTCGTGCAAATAGATGGCGGTCTCTTCTCGATAACGCTTGGAAAAATCATCGCGGGTCATTAACTGGGCCACAGTGACTTTGCTGCAGAGTTCCAGAATCTCAGCAAAATTCATTTTGCTGAACCAGTCGCCATTTCGTACAACCTCCGCGTTTTCCAAATCAATTACTTTGCCAACTTGATTAAGATAGTCGACCGCATTGGCTTCCACCTGTTCTGCAGTCAGACGTGCTCGCGTTTCATCCCGCCCACTGGGGTCGCCGACCAGCGCAGTATAATTGCCGATAATGATGACGGCCTGATGACCCAACTCCTGAAACTGTCGCATTTTCCGCATCGGAACGGTATGCCCCAGATGTAGATCGATTCCTGTCGGGTCAATTCCGTACTTGACTCTCAGAGGGGTTCCCGTCTCGCGGCTCCATTTGAGTTTTTCAGCCAATTCCTGCTCGGGAACGATTTTCTCAACACCGCGACGAATCATTGTCAATTGTTCTTCAACAGGCAAAAACTGCATTGAATGTACCAAACTCTCATCTCAAAAAAGTGACTCGGAAAACAGAGATTTCCTATTTTGCCGACTCACACCACAAGCGTCAATCTTAGCAGTAGCATGTTAGCCTGTTATTTCGATACGTTTTGAAATTTCATAAATCCTATTTTGAATCAATTCATGGTCATTGATTACTTTTACAAATATGATGTGTTTTCATCTGTATCGAGGAATCAAGCAAGAATCTCTCTTCTGTCAAACCCCGTTCATGAGTAGAATATACATTCCCGCCGAATTTTATTATTAATTTCACCATACGATCTCTCCCAAGCAAAGCCTGCCTATTAATGGACACAACTGCTTTATTTCAATTCGAACAAGACTACCAATTCACGAGACTGTTGCATCATGATAACTTTATCGACCTCACAACAGCGGCCCTGGAATTAGCCCGAGACGATCAACCCGATCTGAATTTTGATTCGATTCATGCCTGGATTCGCGCTCGCGCCTCAGAATTATCCGGACGTGTTGCACTGGCCAGTGATGATAGAACACTCATTCAAGAAATTGTTGAATGCCTGGTGGAGCAGCACGGTTTAACCGGAAACCCAACTTGCTATCACGAGCCTGAAGGCAGCTATTTGAACCAGGTGATAGAAAAAAAACAAGGTTTACCCATTTCGCTCTCCCTGATCTATATGGCAGTCGGAAAGGAATTGGGAATCGATATTCAAGGAGTTGCCGCCCCCATGCACTTTTTGGTTCGGTATGAATCACAGGCAGGTCCGTTGTTCATTGCCCCCTATTCAAGAGGCGCCATCTACAACGAACAGGAATGCCTAGAATACATGGAAGAACTAACGCAGTTTTCTGGCGGTGAATTAATCCGACTCTTAAAACCAGCAAGTCATCGTGAAATTATCATCCGCATGCTGATGAACCTAAAACGTATCCATGAAGAACGTCAAGATTATCAAAACGCATGGAATGTACAGAGACGTCTCTTTGCACTGAGCCCGCTTTCAAATACGCATAAAAAAGACCTGGCAGCCCTCAGTTTCAAAACGAAGCAACTGAGTCTTTCGATTGATTTACTCGAAAGCTGTCTCAAAAGTTGTCCTGAATCGGAATGGAACTCCATCAAATTAATGCTGGAGAAAGTTCGCACTGAACTGGCACAATGGAATTGAGAAGTTTGCTTAGAAATGAAACTGAGATGCATCAGCTTCGATCTGGCGAAGGAACTTCCCTCCACTTTGAAAACATTGATCTTCTGAAAAACGACTCCATGCCAGACGCGTCACCAAAAATTCCATCATGGGCTGTTCCAGATCGAATGTAATTGCCACTTCGCGTGAATAAATTGGGTCCTGATGGGAAAAAGAAATTCCTTCAATCGAAAGATCCCGGCCTTGCACAGTCAACAATTTTGATTCCAGTTGTTTCGTCTGTTCATTAATGAGCACTAAACCAATCGGACTTTGACAAGGAATTCGATGCCACTTGCGACTACTGAATGATGCAGGCTCAAGATACCAACTGGCGACAACAGTATCCGTCAGTTTGGACAACTCCGGAATCCGGCGCAAACAGGGAAATTGTTTTGTTTCGCGCAGAAATATCTCCTTCTTGTCATACTTGACCTCCGGAAAGTTGATCTCCTGTGAATAACTTGAAAGCGCACTTCCCTCGTATGTTTCTACAGTTTGCCCCATTAGTCTGCTCGCTTAAAGTTGCCGAAAATGAAATAGAACGAAGCAGTCAGTGATTCATGAAATTGGAATTCAGAATTCCCACCGAAAAGTTCGAACACAAGAAATGTCATCAGGAGTTTTGCAGGGAGAGAGATACTAATAACTTAGTTCGAAAAGAAATCCGGGTCAAATTGCAACACTATCGCGTTTTTTTTGGAGTCCATTGTTGCCGATATAATGGTCTTTATCTTCATAATCGGCCCCAGTTCGCTGGATCGCAGTGGACTGGATCCTGAGTAGAAACAACACCTTATGAACATTTCAATCAAGCTCAAAAATAATGTAAGGTATCTTTCCTGTTTTCTGGATCTGTAAGGAGTACCAATTCAATTTTGATGAAATTGCTTCTCAAGTTCTAATTTTACTTCATCAATAACGGGCTCCCAATTTCCCAATTGGCCTTGTCGAAACAAGCGTGCTGTGGGATACCAGGGGCAGTCTGTTCGGTTCAGTTGCCAGCGCCATTCGGGAAGTTGTGAGATCAATATCCAGACCGGAATTCCAAGAGAGCCTGCAAGGTGAGCAATCGCTGTATCGCAGGTAATCACCAAATCCAGATTTTGAATCAAGGCCGCTGCCTCTGTAAACGATCCTGTCTCTGACAGATATTCGGGCCCCGGTAGCCACAATTTCCCTGAGTCTTTAACAGCCTCAATCTGCTCCAGCCCATTTACCTGCTGCAGGCTGACGAGACATACGCCTTTCACTTCGCTTAAAGGAAGCAATGTATTTAATGAAATGGAGCGGAATTCATTCTTGGGGAAATCAAGATTACCACTCCAGTTTAAACCAACTTTCTTTCCTTCCAGTTCTGAAAGTTCGTCTCGCCAGTATTCTTTACGCTTCTTTGTGGGAGTGAAAAACGGAACATCATTCGGAATCGTTTCCAAATTTGTTTCCAGATAGAGGGGCACGCTCAATAACGAACTTTGGTAATCATATTGGGGTATCTCGTCACCTTCGATCAAAATCTGATCGATCTCTGGACTCGCTTTCAACAGCTCAGCCAATTCTGTCTGGCAGAGCAACAAAACTTCTGCTGCCCCCTGTTTCTTTAATTCGCTCGCAAATCGGATAAAGAGTAATGTGTCACCAAACCCTTGTTCGCACCATAAAAAAATGGTTTTCCCATCTAATGGTTCTCCCTGCCAGCGTAGACCAGAATGGTTCTGCCGAGACGCTGAATCGATTTCACTGCGTCGTTCATAACCTTGCCAGCCTGCGACTAGATCACCACTCAGCATACGTGTTGTCGCCAGATTAAATTCTGCCATGGGGAAATCGGGACGGATGCTCAATGCTTTCTGAAAATTGTCGCAAGCTCCTTCGATATCATGTTTCAGTTTTAATGCAGTACCCAGATTGTTATAGCCTTCGGGTTGATCTGGTGCCGCCTGAATCGAACGCTGTGCCGTATCAATGGCTGCGACAACTTCGCCCATTTGCTCATAAACATAGCTCAAGCTCACCAAAATCTGATAGTGTCCGGGATTCGACTGCAATATTGTTTCATACAATTGAACAGCTTCTACATACTGACGTTGCAAGACCAACACATATGCCAGTTTCATGGCAATATTAAAATTAGCTGGCGTTTTTTCAAGAAGTTCCCGATAAATGCTCTCAGCCTGTTGTTGCTCTCCCGTCAACTTCAAAACATCAGCCAGCTTCTCGTAAGTCTCCAAATTTTCTTTGTTCAATTCATATGATTTTTTGTAACATTGGGCTGCTTCTTCTAACAATCCACGACTCTCCAATAAGGAGCCCAGGTTAAAGTAAGCACGTTCATAATGAGGGTGAATGCGAATTGCCTGCTCAAATGACTGGCCCGCTTCCTGCCATTTGCCGGCTGCGTGGTAGGCAACTCCGAGATTATTGTGTACATCTGGCATCTCGGGTTGAAATTGAACCACCTTGAGAAAATTTTCAATACTCCGATCCAAATCACCTCTTTGCAGTTGTAGTGTTCCGAGATAATACAGCGCCTCCCATTGTTGCGCATCGGTTTCCAGAATTCTCTTATAGATTTGTTCTGCCTGATCCAAATTCCCGGATTGATGGAGTGATAATGCCATTTTCAGTTGTTCTTGTGCTTCAACCATGTGTCATACTCTTCCATTTTCCTCTTGATAAATCTCAGACCAAAAGCTTTAACCTGTTGGCTTTGAATTTGTTGCTGGCTCAAAGTAACATTCTATCAGCAGTACTGCAAGAACTGTGAACCGATCCTCAATACAGAAAGTAAAACGTATGACACCTCTGGTCACTTGTCTGACAAATTCATATGGTCGCTTTGGCCCCATCGCTGCCATGGAACACATCCACGATGCCGGTTTGTCTCACCTGGAACTAAATATCAAAAATCATGGTGTGCCTTCGTTCTTTAAAGAGACCCCATTACTCACCAATGGCTCAACACTCGGCGACATCGACCGAGTCAAAGACCTCTTGAAGCAACATCAAATACAACTTTCCAGTTGTAATATTACGAGTGGAAATCCACTAGATCCTGAAATTGTTATTGCTACTAAACAAAAGCTCGATCTTGCACATCTATTGGGAGTAAGCCTGGTCGTAGGAGGTGCGGGAGAAATCGAAGACGAATCACAAAGGGACACTCTCTATCAACATTTACGAGACATCGGAGATTACGCAGCCGAAAAAGGAATTACCTACTGTTTCGAAACACACCCGGGTATTTGTGTCAATGCAGCCGGTATGTTGCGAACGATGCAAGATCTGGATCACTCACACTTAAAAATTAACTTTGATACAGGCAATATTAATTATTATAACAAACAAGCTGATGTCATAGAAGAATTACGCGAGGTAGTACCGTTCGTGAAACACGTTCATCTAAAAGATTCGTACTGCAAATTTAAAGACTGGCACTTCACCACGCTTGGACAAGCGGGGGGCGTTGACTTTCTCAAAATCCGTTTCCTGCTGGAAGATCATAACTTTGAAGGCCCTTATAGTCTGGAAATTGAAGGCATTGAGGGTGAAGAAGACCCTACGCTGGAGGAACATCACAACCGCGTGAAACAGAGCGTACAATATTTAAGGGAGTGCGGCTTTTTTGATTGAGCGTTGAAGGAAAATAATCTACCAGCCATCTTTTCAATTCTTAAAACACAATCTATTTTAATCTGAAAGCGGCCCCAAACGTAGTTCAAGATCCTTAAACCGAACTTCCATTGGGCCACCCGAATGAATCTGGAAGGCGATAATACCTGATTTAGCACCTTGGGGATCATTCAAGTCCGTACAAAGATTCCCATTGATATAGGTCCGGATCTTTGGACCAACGGCCACAATACGGTATTCGTTCCACTCATTTCCCCGGACGTATTCTTCTCCTGACTCTTTAAACAAGAGACCGCGACCATGTTCTTCATATAGTTTGCCCCACCAGCCCTTACCGATATCTGCCTGATATCCTTTAACATGACCATTGGGATCAAGAGAACTGCGAAATTGAATCCCACTATTACCAGCATTGTGAGATAATTTGACTTTGGCTTTCAATTCAAAATCACCAACGAGTAGGTCACTCACCAGAAACTCGTTTTGCTTAATACCCGGCGAACGCCCCACAATTTCACCATTTTCAACAGACCAAAGCTGACTGTTTCCAGTCCAGCCTGTCAAATTTTGTCCATTGAAGAATAGTTTCAAATTGTCATTTGTCGCTTTGATTGGAACCTGCTTTGAACTGGCCAGATAAGCAACCAGGGATCGAATTTCATCTCGATTTAATTGCTTCCACAAGTTGTCGGGCATCATAGATTTTTTGCTCAAACTCATCTCGTCAATTTCATCGCGAGGAATAATAACTGTTTCATTGGCGGTCGCAACAGTAACAGCATTCCGATCCTCTTTCTTAATGATCCCCCCGTTACAATCCTCCCCGACTCTGTCACAATCACGACAGGCTGGTAGTCCTTTGCCATAACGGCACTGGGATCAATCACATTCGACAACAAATAGTCTCGATTCGCACGGTTCGAACCCGTTAGTTCCGGGCCGATTACTGCTCCGGTACCAAATAGCTTATGGCACTGTTGACAGGTCTTCACAAAAACAGCCCGTCCCAAATGCAGATCAGGTTTGGGTTGGCTGCGGGACAACGTTTTTTTATAACTGGCGATCAACTTTTTCTTGTCAGCGGCTGTCTCGCGAACAATTCCCCAAACCTTACCGATTTTTTGATTGAGACTTTTATCTTTTAGGTTACCTAACTGTCGTACAATTTCAGCCGAAAGATCTTTAGCAGAAATCTGTTTTGCTTCAATCGCTGTCATTAATTGATGGGCATATTCCGATCGACTGGCGAGAGTATTAAGTGCATCTCGTTTTTCATTCGGATCAAACTGTGAATAACGTTTCAGAATTTCAGAGGCAATTTCCGTGTCCGCATAACCCGCCAAACCTCGTAAAGCTTCACGGCGTAATCCTTTTTCATCCAACAACGGAATTAGAATCGCAACCATCCTGGAATCCTGCACTCCCAACAAGGAAGCGATTGCCGACTTTCTGCCTGCCAATTCACTTTTTTGATCTACGACAATCTCGCGCAGCTTTTGCATCGCCTCAGGATCACCAAAGGTGACAGCTAACGCCAATGATTGTGATTTCACAACGGGATCCTGACTGGCAATCAATTTCTTTCCTACAGCTGCCCAGGGTTCGGGCATTGGAAATTTACGACGCCCACGCAGTGCTTTATTGATCGAATCCAAAAATACTTTTTGACGATCCGCTGTCTTTGCCTGCCCCAGTTCGTGAACTAAAAAGGCAACAGCTTCTTGAGTACCGATGTCAGCAATTCGGCGCAGAGTATATGATTCGATTAACGGAATCTGCGAATTTTTCGCCAGTTCAAATGAGCGCTGCATGTCATGCGGCGCTAATGGTTCCACTGCGTACCAATAAAGTAACGGAAGATTATGATCACTTTTATCTTCCACATGACTGACCAGACCAGCCAGAATCTCCCAACGCTGATCCAGAGGTAACCGATTTGCAGCAGACCCCAGATATAGCCGAACAACCGGTGAAGGATCATGATTCGCTAACTCTGCCAGCTTCGACATCAGCGTCGCAGAAGGCGTTCCTGTTTCGAGCGCTAACTGAATCGCCCAGCCTCGCATAAATTCATTCGGGTCATTTAGCGCCTGCATAATTTTTGATTCCGAAAGACCTCCTGTTACATGTAACGTCCACAGCCCACGTAAACGACGGGTCAAATCTTCATGCTCGAATGCAATCTTTGACAGTTGTGCGTGTACCTCTGGATCTGATCCTCGTTCTTGTAATATTCTGCGTGACTGTCTAACGTACCAGTCGTTTTTGTGTAATTGCAATTTGACCAATTCATTGCTGGATAATTTTTTCAGATCGACCTTAACGGGCCTGGCATTCTGATAAGCAACGCGAAAAATCCGCCCGTTCGAACGATCATGCTTTTGAAATTCGCGATGATGACATTGGTTCGTATCGTACCAGTCAATAAAATAAACCTGCCCGTCTGGTCCATATCGCAGGTAGAGAATCTGTGAAGAACGATCATTGGCGAGTAAAAAATCAGGTGCAAAGTCTCCTGCATAACCCGACCCTTTTCGTGACAATACATCCTGGTTGAGTCGGGCACCGTGAATATTATTCATGAACAACTGATTGCGATATTTTTCCGGCCAACTGCCACCTAAGTAAATCATCGCACCCGCATGAGCGTGTCCACCGCCTACTAAATCGGAAGCCACGCGGTCAGACTGGTTCCATTGACCGCCAGTCCAGTGCCGATGATTAGCGATGGTTTTAATGTCATTATAAGTATAAGGATTAAAATGCCGACCGGCCTGCCTGCGGTAGCGTGCATTCTGAACAATATGAAACAGGTGGGGAATCACACAACAAGTCAGAAAACATTGCCCCTGATCGTTGAAATCTACACCCCAGGGATTACTGGTACCGTGCGCGAAAACTTCGAATTCGTGACGCGTCGGATGATATCGCCAGATGCCAGCGTTGATTGGCTGCCGATCTTTGTCAGGTGTTCCCGGCTTCCCTACGCGAGAATGCGTAAACACGCCATGGCACCCATAAAGCCAGCCATCAGGGCCCCAGATAAAGGAATTCAATGTTTCGTGTGTATCTTCATAGTGCCAGCCATCAAGCAAAACCTGGGGTTTGGCATCCGGCACATCATCACCGTTTTTATCGGGAATAAATAAGAGATATGGTGCCTGCCCCACCCAGACACCTCCAAATCCGACTTCCAGACCACTGACCAGATTCAATTTATCCTTGAATATTTTGCGTGATTCAAATTTGCCATCTCCGTCTTCGTCTTCAAAAACTAAAATCCGATCTTTGCCTTTCCCTTCAGGTTGCCTACTGGGATAAGCATAGGACTCGGCTACCCATAAGCGTCCTCGATCATCAATGGTCATCGCAATCGGTTGCTGCACATCGGGCTCGGCTGCAATCAGCGAAACCGAAAATCCCTCGGGAACCGTCATTACCTCCGCCGCCTTGGGCCCGGGCAAACCATCGTATTTCTGTGAATGTGTTTTAAGGGGGGCACTACTGTTGACTACCGTTAGTGCTGCCGGCTTTTTATCGTGAAACCGGAAATGATCGAAGTTAATGTGTCCCCAACCACCACGGTGTTGATCGACAAGACGAATAAAGATCTCTTTGCCTTGATATTTAGAAAGGTCGATCAATTGCTGATGCATCTGCTCGTGGTTGCGCCCACTGGCTTTAGCAATCACTTTGTTTGTTGCTCGATCCACAATTTCGACACGCGTTGATTCATGTGCCCCGCCACCCACGTAAAACGAAGCGAAGGGTTGGGTTACTTTAATCGAAGCCGATGTCAAAGTCCCGACAAGTTTGTCTTCAAGAAATTCATAAGTCCCTATCCAGAATTGACCTTGGTGATTACTCCGCATATCACTGCGGCGAGAATGAACTGTGTCACCTTTCGCAGGTTGACGTTGAAAGGCTTCCCCTTGGGAAATCCAGTCTTTTAAACTTCCCAGTTCGAAGTCAACATTGACGCGTTTCCCCTCTGCATTTCTGGCAAAAAACTCACCCGGTTTTAAGTCATTTTTGAAGGAAACTTTTTCAGGGACAAACGGCTTGGGCTGGGCCTTCTTCCAGGCTTGTTGGTCTACCTTTTTCTTTTTATGAACCAGAAGGTAACTTCCAGATTTATTACCGACCACCACATCGGGTAACTTGTCACCCGTTACATCCCCCCGACAACCTGTGTTCCAACTCCCGACTGATCGTTGATTTGATATGGCAGGAAATTAACACCTTCTTTTGTGCGCACCGTTTTGAACCAATAATTCACGGCAGGATCTTTGGCCCCTGGATCATGTCCCTGGTGAGCCCAAAATCGTTTACCGGTGATGATATCCTTAATGCCGTCACCATCCATATCTTCCAGCGCCACTGCGTGCAATTGCGAGAATACCACACCATATCGATTCTCTTCGGGTTTGCTGCCCATAATCTGATGTTCGACAATCGTGATTTCACCGTTCTTTTTGACATTCTCAAACCAGGACAAGCCGTAAGCGTGTGCGGCTTTGCTGGTGATTACATCATGATCTCCATCTCCGTCCACATCATAGGCATACATCTGGGCGCCGCCTGTCCCTGTGAATTTGAAAGGATGACGTGTCCAAAACCCTGGCTTCGTCACATCAGCCGGTTGTTCCCACCAACCATTTTTCTCAAGGATGTCTGGTTTTCCATCGTTGTTCACATCTCCCACACCCAAACCATGAGTAAATCTTCCGTATTTCAAATTGGGAGAAATGGCATGAAAACTCCAGGGTTGTGTTGGATCTGTTCCCGGACCTGCAAAACCGAGTTGCCCCCCTGTATGAAAGACGAGCTCCGGTTCGCCATCTCCGGTGATGTCGGTATAGGTGGGTGACTCATTATCAACGGCTGGATGCGCCAAGTACTTTTTCCAGTGCCCCGGTTTGTTCTGTGGATTGGCATACCAGAATGCTTCTTTACCCGGAAAGCCAATAATTACGATGTCTAACCATTTGTCTTTGTTGACATCATGCACGAATGCAAAAAAATTGTCCGAATACCCTTTAATGCTCCATTCTTTTACCGGGTAATATTCGTGCTTTGTTTTGAAATCAGGCCCCTGATACCAAAAGGGACCAGAGATGAGATCCTGATGACTATCGCCATTGAGATCACCAAATGTTGCCCCTTCTGCAAAGAATTTTTTCCCCAATTGTATGCGTTCAAACTGATGAACGGTGAAATCTTCAGCAGCAAAAAGTGAAGATGCAAATATAACTGGCATCAAAAACAGGGAGTAACGAGTCATAATCTTTTCCCTCGGAATTCTATATTTTATTGACGATATAAAAAATAAAGAAAATCGTGCTTCTGTTCACCGCTTATTCCAAAGTGAAGGCAGGCAGTTTTTTGATTTCGCCCCCTGCCAACGCAGATTCATGAGCTAAAATGCCAACACTGGTCCAGTTTGCAGACAGTGGTGCATTCGGCCAGGGCTCACATTTTTCAACCAGCGACTTGAGGAATGCATTGACCAAATGCGGGTGCGAACCACCGTGCCCTGCCCCCTGTAGGAATGAGAGATGTTCCTCATCGTGAATCGCACGGGTAAATACTTGAATTTCCTCTGGTAATAGATGCGCGTAATCGGGTACTTTGACACGCTCGGGAATTTCCGGTTCTGGTTGTTTGGCCGTATGTAAGACTGGGTTTTCCCCCTCAATCAAAGGCCACTCAAACGATTTTTTTGTGCCATAGACGTCAACAGACTCACGATACTGTCGTGCGGTATCAAACAAAAACCTCCAGATGTGAGCAGCGATGTCAGAATCTTTGATTTTGATATGACACGTCTCAACGGCAAATTGATTACCGGACTTCTCGGCAATGTCATCGTTCACTGTACCAGAACCAAAGCAGCTCACATATTCGGCACGACCATTCACCATGCCCAAGACAGGACTCACCACATGCGTGGCGTAATGCATGGGAATCATCCGCTCCCAATATTCGGGCCACCCCTCCATATCTTGTGGGTGACTAGCCTGCATATATTGGATCTTACCCAGCTCTCCTTTATCATACATCTCTTTGATAAATAAAAACTCGCGACTGTAAACCACAGTTTCCATCATCATGTATTGTAAACCGGTCTCTTTCACCGTATTGACAATTTGCTCGCACTCTTCAACCGTTGTTGCCATCGGTACCGTACAGGCGACATGCTTACCCGCTTTCAAAGCTTTGATTGACTGTGGCGCGTGATCGGGGATTGGTGTATTGATGTGAACGGCGTCCACATCTGGATCAGCCAGTAATTCGTCATAAGAGGTATAACGCTTCTTAATATCAAAACGATCACCAATCTCATTCAGATGATCTTCCGACCGCTGACATATGGCGTACATATTTGCGTAAGGATGTGCCTGATAGATCGGAATAAATTCGGACCCAAAACCGAGTCCCACAATCGCGATATTGATTTTATTTTCACTCATGGTATTCCTTCTACGCTTCTCATTTCCCCGGTGTTTGCTGCGATGTCCTGTACCAACACGATGGCGCATTATTAATTGATTGTAAAACGTCACAAATTAAGTACCATGTAAACTTGCGCATAATAAATTGTGATATTTCACCGAATTAAATACCGGCGTTTTACTGTAATTACAGTTAAACCAGATCATTCCGTCTGTGCAGGCTGTTTAAACTCCTTAAGAATATTACGTTTACATGAATAAGCGTCTGGAGCTTTTGCTGGTTGACAATGAAACAACGACCTTCTATTGCCTTACTCATTGAATCGTCAAATTCCTATGCGCGGGGGTTGTTGCGCGGAATTATGTCATATATTCATGAGCATCATCCGTGGTCGATTTATCTTCCCGAACACGGAAGAGGTAATGTTCCCATCAACTGGCTCAACAGTTGGCACGGGGACGGAATTATCGCCCGCATTGAAAATGCTAAAATAGCAGAAGCAGTTGTCAATAGTCGTGTGCCTGCCGTCGACGTGAGTGCCGCCCGACTGGCCCCTTCACTTCCCTGGGTGGAAACTGATGATCATGCAATTTCTATGATGGCTGCTCAACATTTGATCGAACGTGGCTTTCAACACTATGCCTACTGTGGGGATTACCGTTTCAACTGGTCACGCTGGCGAGAAGAACATTTTCAGCAATCAATCGAAAACGCCGGTTTTGGTTGTCATGTATATCCTCAAACGACGGGACGCAAAAAAAACGTTCCCTGGGAAGTTGAACAACGCCGCTTATCGGAGTGGATTCTCAAACTTCCAAAACCAGTCGGTGTGATGGCGTGCTATGATATCAGAGCACAACAGCTACTGGACGTGTGCCGCACAATCAACATTTCTGTTCCAGAAGAAGTCGCCATCCTTGGTGTCGATAATGATGAAATTCTTTGCAATCTTTCGGAGCCTCCACTCTCCAGTATTATTCCGAATACGCACCAGACTGGTTACGAGGCAGCCGCTTTGTTAGATCAGATGATTTCTGGCCATATTGTTTCTTCTGAAGCACACTTGATCAAGCCACTGGGAATCGCCACGCGCCAATCCACCGATGTTCAAGCCATTGATGATAAGTTGATCTCGGATGCCGTCCGGTACATTCGTCATCACGCTTGTGACGGTATCAATGTGCAAAATATTCTCAAATCAGTGCCACTTTCTCGACGGGTTCTTGAAAGCCGCTTTCAAAAATTTATCGGCCGTTCGCCTCACGAAGAAATCATGCGAATCCGACTCGACCGGGTCAAACAACTTTTGAAAGAGACCGATTTATCATTAACCCAAATCGCAGAACGAACCGGATTTCAACACCCTGAGTATCTGAATGTGGCCTTCAAAAAACAGACACGCAACACCCCCGGTGTATATCGTCGTCAGAATATACGAGACCAGATTCTTTGAATGCTCCCGAAAATGTCGCAGTCAAACAAAACATTTTTGTACCGTTAATCGAGGAAAAACCTTTATCAAGCGCAAATAAGAGACACCTTGCTGCATATTGAAATACATTGATTAATCTTCAGAATTCATGCTGTCATGTTTCATTTCCCACATCAATTCGTATATTAATAGAGTCTCAAATTAGCCTCTTCGCTTATTCCTGAATCACTTCTGAAATTTTTGATAGTATGGCGAACACAGCCCCACTCTCAACAGCATCTACCGACACAAAGAAACGCATTCTCTCGCTGGATCAGTTTCGTGGCTATACGATCGCCGGTATGTTCCTGGTAAACTACATGGGATTTTTTGTCGTTTGTCCTGTTGTTTTAAAACATCACAATACGTACTGCAGTTATGCAGATACAATCATGCCTCACTTCCTGTTTGCAGTCGGCTTTGCGTTTCGGCTCACATTCGGTCGGCGAGTGAGAACAGAAGGAGTACTCTCTGCCTACATGCGCGTTGTACGGCGTTTAATGGGGCTGGTATTGGTTTCATTAATTATCTATCGCGTTTCTCCTATTACCAAAACATGGGTCGATTTACAAACCATCGGTATATGGGGTGCGATTGCAGAACCATTAAAACGAACCTGGTTTCAAACCCTGATGCATATCGCGGTCACATCTCTCTGGGTCCTGCCTGTCATCCGCGCACGTGCAACCGTGCGGATTGCTTATATGATTTTCTCTGCTGCCGCGCATGTTATTCTCTCTTATTATTTCTATTTCACATGGGTCAATTCACCACCCAACGGCATTGATGGGGGGCCACTTGGATTCTTGACGTGGACTATCCCCGCGATTGTCGGCACTTTAGCCTGCGACTGGGTTGTCGAAGCAGAAGGTTTACCACGCGTGAAACCAATCTTGTTCTGGTCAATGGTGTTAATGCTATCTGGCTGGATCATCTCATGTGGCACGCGTTTCTATGATGTTCCCGCTACAGAACAGGCGAATCCCGCTTTTCAAAAACAAAAGCTGGCCGTACATCCAGTCATTCCAGACGAGGCACAAATCAAAGCCAAACAGGGAGAGCCTTTCACTGCTTATTTAGCAGAACCGCCTTTTGTCAAACCTCCCCAGCAGGAACAGCGGCAATGGAACTACTGGATGATGAGCCAGCGCGCGGGTACACTCTCATATCTCGTTTTCTCTGCAGGTGTATCTCTGTTTGTTTATTTGCTGTTCCATCTGGCTTGCGACCGGCAAGGCTGGCAATTGTCGCTGTTTCGTACGTTGGGAACTAACGCATTAGTCGCTTACATCTTGCATGACCTTGTAATGGAAGCGGTCAAACCCTTCGCTACAAAATACTCTCCCGCATGGTATGCCTGGGGAAGCTTTGTTCTCTTCTTCTGGATCACATGGCTCATCGTCCGCCATCTGGAGAAGAACGAAATTCATTTGAAACTTTGAATTTCAGTATCGAAATCATCATTCTGAGTAACTCAAATCGGAATCGATTTCAGTCCAGAGTGACTGCCGTTTCTCCTTCGGTTACTTTTCCGAGTATATGAACCGGGAAATGACTGGCCTGCAGTTTTTCCTGCACTTCTTTGGCATGTTCTGCACGCACGATAGCCACCATGCCAATACCCATGTTGAATACTCGAAACATTTCTTCTTCGTCTATGTTACCTAGCGTTTGCAACCATTTGAAAGAATCGGGAATGTCCCATGCCGACTTCTTCATCTCGACTCTTCGGTTTGCAGGCAAAATACGCTCTACATTTTCTACCAATCCACCCCCGGTAATATGTGCTAACCCACTGAAGACAATTTGGTCAGGATAGCTTTGGAAAACGGAATCAATGGCTTCCACATAAATTCGAGTTGGTTCTAATAACAAACTGGCAACAGTCCGCTGATTTAATTCCTCGATGGAATCGTTTATTCCCAAACCGGCGATTTCGAAAACGACCTTACGAATTAAACTGTAGCCATTGGAATGGAAACCACTCGATTCCAGTCCGAGCACAACATCGCCTGCCTGAATGGCATGGCCATCCAGAATCTGATTGCGTTCGACTACGCCAACACAAAAACCGGCCATATCGAAATCACTGTCATCATATAAATCGGGCATAATGGCAGTTTCCCCGCCTAATAATGCAGCCTTGGACTGGACGCAACCTTTCGTAACGCCTTCCATCAGTTCAACGAGACTTTCAGGATCGTCTTTGCCTAATGCGATATAATCCAGAAAAAAGAGAGGCTCTGCGCCCAGACAGAGACAATCATTCACACACATCGCAACCAGATCGATGCCGATCGTACTTAGAATATCTGCCTCAATCGCTACTTTGATCTTGGTCCCTACACCATCGGTACCAGATACCATCACGGGATCTTGATAATTTCGGCCTGACTTTCCTGATTCAGGATCATTGAGACGAAATAACCCTGCAAATCCTCCCGGTAATTCCATTACACGTGATTTTTGAGCAACATGTGTTTTAGCAAGCATCGGATTAATGGAAGACATTGCTTTCTGATAGAGATCCAGGTCAACACCAGCATCTTTATAAGTCGCTTTAGTCATAATGTCATCCGAATGTAAAGAAATGAACCTGAAATTAATTGAGACAGTACCTCTGTCACAGAGAGGCGAATCACTTTCCACAGCATAGCAATCCAAAGATAATAAGAAAATCTTCCATATCGGTTATTTGAGAGCCAAGCCGGGAAAACCTGAAGTGAATCGAAATATTTGAATTCTGCATGATATGAATCTGACGTTCACTACATCTAAATGTAGAGAGAAGAATAAGATTCCTGCCATTCCAGCAAGTTGATTTGAATTCACATCCATCTACTTATATGAGGAGAAAAACTGTATGAAGTTGGCAACATTGCAAACAGAACCAGGAATCACAGTGGTTTCGGTAGTAGACAGAGCCAATGAACTTACGTTTTTTGACCTCTATCCCTATGACAAAAACCTGCCCCGTACTCTCAAAGAGATTCTCTCTCTGGATGGAGGCCTGGAACAAGCCAGACAGGCAGCCGCGAAAGCAGAACAGGCAAATCAACCGATTACAGGCACTCTTTTAGCACCGATACCTAATCCCGGAAAAGTTCTCTGCATCGGTTTGAATTATCGAGATCATGCAGAAGAAACGGGGATGCCACTCCCTGATGAGCCAGTCTGTTTCAGTAAGTTCTCCAGTTCAGTCACTGGGCCCCATCACCCCATTCGGATTCCAGCAATTGCGAAACAAGTCGATTACGAAGCAGAACTCGTGGTCGTCATCGGGAAAAAATGCCGAAGTGTCAGGAAAACAGACGCTTTAAACTACGTCGCGGGTTATATGAATGGCCATGACGTTTCCGCTCGAGACTGGCAGATAGGACGTCCGGGTGGACAGTGGCTGTTAGGAAAAACAGCGGACACTTTCGCTCCAACTGGCCCTTATCTAGTCACGTCTGAGGAAATCACCAATGCAAATAACCTCTCCATCAAACTAACGCTCAATGGAGAGGTAATGCAGAATTCCAATACCGATAAATTTATCTTTACCGTAGAAGAGGTAATCCAGTTCGCGTCTCAAATTATGACACTCGAACCAGGTGATATCATCTTTACCGGAACGCCTCCTGGTGTTGGAATGGCACGTAACCCGCCTGTCTACCTTAAGCCTGAAGACCAAGCTATTGTTGAAATACAGGGACTCGGATTATTACACAATACCATAGAGACATGGGATTGAAAGTGATGTTTACTCTGGAGCGGTAACCCGGACTGCACGCAGACCACGATCACTCTTTTCAGTTTCAAACTCGACAGTTTGACCTTCAACGAGTTGATCGAATGTGACACCATCCAAAGATGAGAGATGGAAAAAGATATCCTGTTCACCATCATTGATGAAACCAAAACCTTTTTCAGTAATTTTTTTGATTGTTCCTGTGGCCATGTGAAGCCCATCCTCTAACTTAAAAGTCTCTCGACAATAAAACGGAGTTTATTGTCACTCTATAACTGCCCACGATTTCAAATCAATTCGAATTAAAATAGTGGCACTCAAAAAAATACGCACAGCGTATTATGACGCAAAAATAAGAATAAATTGGGAATTGGGTAAGTAGAATATCATCCGGTCAAAATAGAACTTAAATGAACTCCATTACCTCAACCTGAAATTAGTGTGACAAACCCAGATCGAATTAGCAAACTGTTATATGGAAGTTTCTGATAAAATTTTTGAGAATTCTAAATCTCATATCTCTATGAATTCTTCCTTAAATCCCTTGTTTTTTAAGATTTAAGGTTGACCTTTGTTATCTTTTCTGGCACGCAACACTCATCGATTTTGCCATCCAGTTTGGATACCCCAGTCTATCTTTTGTACATTATCAGCAGAATTCGGTTAATGAAATCACTCGTTAAAATAGAATAAAATCCCTTGTTTCACAGATTTCAAACTGAATTATGACTTTAAATACTTGATGACTCTTGAAATCTGACCAGTCTCATTTTTTAATGCTACTAGACTTGATACCTGTGTTATCAGGAAGCTCGTATCAAATAGTTTAAACAGCAAATACTCAGAAGGAACACCACAATGTTTTTGAAAAATTTGGGCCGACTCTGTATCGTGCTCCTAACCGTAAGTATTTCAGCCTGGACAGTCGGCTGCGGAAGCCCTGCTTCGAATCCTCCAGCGAAACCAGCAGAATCCCCCACGGAAGCAACTCCCTCTCAAGCTGCTCCGGCTGAGGCTGGCTCAACAACTGGTGGAGCCGGTGCAGAAGTTCCAGAAGGCGGTAAAGAAGCTAAAAAAGAAAAATCTGACAGCTAAGCATTCAGACACCGGTTTTCTGGTGCGAATACAAATGAAAGAACGCCCGTTAATACTAACGGGCGTTTTTTTATTCAAATTTCATTGTGATTTATGAAAATCAAAGTAATCACAAATAGAAAATTGAATGCGAAATTCATAAAGTTCATTGACAGAATCGCACTCAGTTCTTTCACAGGATATTATAATAAGCTCACATTCCCTAAGCACGAACGAATAACCATTCATTTCTACTGAAACAAAATCTCTCCAGATTTTGGTGGAGATCAATCTGGTATGCCAATCATTTTTGATCGCATTGACGGTAAAGGAATCGATACGTGAATTTATCATCCATTTTGAAATCAAGTACTTGTTTAATCCTCGGTGTCTGCATGCATGCCATTGTGCTGGCTGATGAAACCAGGCCACAGGGTAAATGGCTATCCTTATTCAATGGGAAAAATCTTGATGGCTGGACTGTAAAAATTCGAGATTATGATGTAAATGAAAACTTCGGAAATACATTTCGTGTCGAAGATGGTGTTCTGAAAGTGGCCTACGATCAGTATGATGAATTTGATGACAAGTTTGGCCATATTTTTTACAAAGACTCATTTTCCCATTACATTATCCGTGTGGAATATCGCTTTACAGGAAAACAAGCAAAGGGTGGCCCGAGTTGGGCTCTTCGCAATAGTGGCATCATGGTCCATGGACAAACGCCTGAAAGCATGTCGAAAGACCAGAAATTCCCAGTTTCAGTTGAAGTTCAATTTAAGGGAGGCACAGGCTCAGGAATACAGCCAACGGCCAATCTATGTACTCCAGGAACTCACGTTGTAATGAACGGAAATCTTTTTAAACCGCATTGCAAGGATTCGAGTTCGAAAACCTATCACGGAGATCAATGGGTAACTGTCGAAGTAGAAGTCCGTGGAAATCAAATTATTAAACACATCATTGATGGTAAAACCGTTCTCTCTTACACAAATCCTCAATTGGACGATCAAGATGTAAATGCCCAAAAGCTCATTCAAAAGGGCGCTTCTCTGAAGTTAGACAAAGGGACCATTTCTCTGCAATCTGAAAGCCATCCGATTGAATTTCGTAAAGTGGAGCTTTTAAAGCTCGAACCATGACTAACAAGGCTGGTATTGAGAATCTGTATCAGAAAAACCCGGCTTTATCACCTGAAATAAGAGAGACCCTGTTTCAATACATAGAAATACTAAAATTTGATGAGATTCAGTCTGGAACAAATTTGTTCAATTCCGAATACTAACACAAGCGAATAAAAGTAATACAATCCTGTGAGAACTTATCGCGGGACCTAAACCACAAAGAAAATACGAGAGAAAGCAAAATCGATGAAGGGTAGCCAGAAGATCATTGACGCCTTAAACAATGGATTAACAATCGAATTAACGGCAATCAACCTTTATTTTATCTCATCAAAAATGTGCAAGGACTGGGGCCTCGATAAGCTCGCCAAGCACTTCTATGATGAATCGATCGAAGAAATGAAACATGCAGAACAGGTCATCGACCGGATTCTCTATCTGGACGGTGTCCCGGAAATTGCACGTTATGACGTCATTCGAGTGGGCCAGACGGCAGAAGAACAAATTCTAAACAGCCTGGCGTTAGAAACCAAAGGTGTATCCACCTATAACGAAGCAATCGAGTTATGCCATCAAGAAAAAGATGCAGGTAGCCGAGAGCTGATGGATCAAATGGTTGTTGAATCAGAAGAGAGCATCGACTGGTGCGAATCCCAGCTTGAGCTGATTAAGCAGGTCGGTATTCAGAACTACCTTGCTGAGCAGATACGGGAATAGCTACCAGCGACTAACCAGCGTGAATCGCACAAAGACAGCGCCGCCTGGATTGACCACAATCATCACATGCTCCTGCCAGCAGGTCTTTAATTCGACAATGGCAGGCAGTACACCCTTTTCCTGCACCGCAGCCACGCATTACATCATGAACTGAAGTGGCACTGTTATCGACGATACATTGCTGTACTTCGTCGTGCGTTACTTTCAGACAATGGCAGATTAACCGCGGACGCGAGGCCGCCGTTGGTGCCTGAACTGCTATGGACTCTTCGAACTTGCTATCGGTAACGATTGACATATCACTAAATACCTAAGTGTCTGTCGTATCATTGTGAAAGACACTCTTTTGATTTAATCTCGTGGTTCAACAAAACTATAAAGGTGGGACTCGTGATAGCTCTGTTATCAGGTTTGATCTTACGGCAAGTAGAACATGAGACTCAGTCTCAACTAAAATAGTATATCGGTTTTTGAAAAGTTGTCAACTACTTCTAAAGAAGATAATTATACGCTGGAGGTATTCACCTGCCACAAACGTGTACATTACCACACATATCAAATATTGCAGTTGTCTATTTAGAGGGAATCTCTGAGTCCTCATCCCTTATTCCAGACAGTAGCCAGTGTACAATCGCATTAAATCAGCAATAAACACAACTGCTATTTAGCAAATCGAGTATGATGCAGGATCAGCGAATTCATGTCGTCTGTTTTTTAAAAGCGGTATCTGGATCACGAAATCGGTAACCGACGCCACGCACAGTTTCGATAAGCGCTGCATGTTTGTCTAATTTCTGGCGCAATGACCGAATATGTACATCGATAGTGCGTTCAAGAACTAAAGCATCATCCCCCAAGGCAGCGTCTATTAACTCCGCTCGTGAGAATACACGACCAGGCTGCCTGACGAGCGCTTCGAGTAATTCAAATTCACTTCTCGTCAGAGAAAGAGGTACATCATCAATCATAACCCGGTGTCGCCGACGGTCGATCAACACCCCCTGACTGACAATCGTGTCAGATGATTCACTATTGCTTTCACGACGTCTAAGTAAAGCTTTGATTCGCTCGAGCAGAATTTTAACACTGAATGGCTTAGTGACATAATCATCCGCCCCCAAAGTGAATCCGACAACCTGATCTGTTTCTTCCGATTTGGCGGTCAGCATAAGAATCAGCACATTACTGGTTACAGGATCCGACCGTAATCTGCGACATACTTCCAATCCATCCATCTGTGGAAGCATTAAATCCAGAATGATCAAATCTGGTGCTTTTAGCTGCGCCTGTTGCAACCCATCCATTCCATCCAGGGCAACGACGGCATCATATTTTTCCTGTCGCAAATTGTATGCGAGGACTTCGGACAGAGATCGGTCATCTTCAATTACAAGAATGCGTTTGTTTGACATAATATTTTCTTACACCATTTCAGTTAATACGTCTAATACGTCTCAGTTTGAAAAAGTCTCTTTATGACGATGACGAATAATTTCACCTTCGGTTAAATAAATCACATCTTCAGCAATATTCGTCGTATGATCGGCAATTCTTTCAATGTGACGTGCTGAAGAGAAAAAATGTAGTGCTGGCTTAATCAGGTCGGGATCAGTTTGCATCAACAGATAAACTTCGTTGATAATATCCCGATTATACGCATCAACAATATCATCCCGCGTACATACATCACGCGCTTTTTCAGTATCAAAATCAATAAAGGCATCAATGGAATCGCGCAGCATGGAAATCGTGACTTTCGTCATTGCTTCCAGAGTAGAAGGTATTTTAAAATCCGGATAGTGCGATAAGCCAATGGTTCGTTCGGCGATATTCACTGCCAGATCTGCAATCCGCTCCAGATCATTATTAATCTTGAGTACAGTCGCTGTTTCACGCAAATCAACGGCCACCGGCTGATGGAGTGCTAATATTTTCAAACAGTCTTCTTCGATCTTGACTTCACTCTCATTGATCGCATGTTCTTGTTCAATTACTTCATTAGCCAGATCAACCTGGACTTCATAGAGTGCACGACTGGCTTTCGAAATCATCTCTTCTACAAGAGAAGATTGAGTAATGATTTCTCGTTCAAGCAATTCCATATCACGCTGTAAATGTTTCGTCACGGGATTATCCAAACCTGCCGGTAATATAGTCTTCAGTTTGCTGTTTTTGAGGATTGGTAAAGAGCTCTTCTGTTGCCCCCGACTCTACAAGCAAACCTTGATAGAAAAAAGCAGCTTGATCGGAAACCCGTGCTGCCTGTTGCATATTATGTGTTACAATTACAATTGTATACTGCTCTTTAAGTTCAAAAATCAAATCTTCAATTCTTGCTGTCGATGCAGGATCTAAAGCGGAGGCTGGCTCATCCATCAACAGAATATCTGGATCGTTTGCCAAGGCGCGTGCAATGCAAAGACGCTGTTGCTGTCCCCCTGATAGATTTAACGCTGATTCACTTAATCGATCTTTAACTTCGTCCCAGAGTGCTGATCGCTGTAAAGATTTTTCTACAATCTCATACAAATCTTTCTTCTTACGTATACCAGCAATTTTAGGACCAAAAGAAACATTGTCAAAAATTGATTTCGGAAAAGGCGTTGACTTCTGAAATACCATTCCGATTCGCTTTCGCAAAGTAACAATATCCGTCCTTGAAGAGTAAATATCCTGACCTTCTAACAAGATCTCCCCCTCAACCCGCGTGCCTTCAATCATATCGTTCATGCGATTAAAGCAACGCAGAAAAGTTGACTTGCCGCAACCTGAAGGACCAATAAATGCTGTCACGCAGCATTCAGGAATGGAAAGAGAGATATCCGTTAATGCACGGTTAGCTGAATAATAAAACGACATATCACGCACGCTAATTTTTTCAGTCGCCTGAGCCAGTTCATCCGCAGTTCGCATGCTCTTTCCTTCAGGAATAGAAGGACGAATCATGGGAGCCGCTGAATAACCGGATGTTGCCTTATCGGATGGTTGTATCATTTTTTTTACCGAGGGTAGAGAAGACATAGAGTTAAAACCCTTGCTGATTCAAATTTAGATACGAATTATAAAATAGACTTCTATCGTTTTTCTGTTTTGTCATTTCTGAAAATATGATTGGAATTACCAGCGAATCTTTTTCCCGTATTTATAACGCACAAAGATTGCAACAGCATTCATAGTGACCAGCAGCACCAGGAGGACTAGAATTCCTGCAGCAGCAAGGTGGTGAAAATCTTCTTGTGGCCGCGCAGTCCAATTGAAAATCTGTATGGGTAACGCCGTGAATTCATCTGTCAGCTTTTCAGGTACAAACGGTATGTAAGCCATCGCACCTACGGCAATTAATGGTGCTGCTTCCCCCAATGCACGAGAAAGCGATAAAATCACCCCCGTCATAATACCCGGCAAAGAAGCTGGTAAGACCTGATACCAAACCGTTTGCCAGCGCGTGGCTCCTAAGGCATACGCAGAACGACGAATCGAATCAGGAACAGATCTCAATGCCTCCTGGGAAGCCAGAATAATAATCGGGAGAACGACTAAAGTGAGAGTCAAAGCCCCGGAAAGTACACTACGCTCGAAAGCCAATGCTCGCACAAATAGCGCGAGCCCCAGTATTCCATAAACAATCGAAGGCACACCCGCCAGATTGGAAATATTAAGTTGAATTAATTTACGCCATCTGCTTTTAGGAGCATATTCTTCCAGATAAACCGCTGCTCCCACTCCCAAAGGAACGGAAAACAAAGCTGTCAGGCTGATCAACCAGATACTCCCATAGAGTGCAGACTTGATCCCCGCCTTGAGTGGAAAACGCGAAGGAAAGTTTTCCAGAAAGCTCCAGCTCAGCCAGCCTTTACCTTGCAGAATGATATTCCAGATCAAAATAAGTAACAGAATGACACAAGTCATCGTTGCTAGAAAGCAGACTGAAGTAAACAGAAAATTGATCGTCCGACCACGTCGTTTCGTTGTATAGATATCTAGTTTTGTACTCATTCGTACTGTTCTCCTACACGTGAGAGAATATATTGAGCCAAAACATTCATCATCATTGTAGTAATAAACAACATTAACCCCACTGCGAAAATCGTCCGATATTCGACCGTTCCAGTGGGGGTATCGCCTTGACTGACCTGCACGATATAAGCTGTCATGGTTTGAATACTCTCCAAAGGGTTAAGCGTCAATTTGGGAGTTGCACCAGCGGCCAGCGTGACAGCCATCGTCTCTCCGATGGCTCTTGAAATTGCCAATAGAAAGCTCGCAATGATTCCTGATAAAGCAGCTGGGACGACCACACGCACAGTCACTTCAAATTTATTGGCGCCCAAGGCAAAAGCAGCCCCTCGCAAAGAAAGTGGAACGGACTGTAAAATATCTTCGCTCAAGGAGATGATCATAGGCAGAATCATGATTCCCACAACAATACAGGCACTTGCTGCATTGAACACGCCGGCGCTGGGGAAAAGATAACGGATGATCGGCGAAACAAATACAATAGCCAGATATCCATAAACGACAGAAGGAATCCCTGCCAAAATCTCCAGTAGCGGTTTGACGATATCTCGAAAACGAGGAGACGCATATTCGCTGAGATAGATGGCTGTTCCCAAACCAATTGGAACAGCGACAATAGCAGAACCACCGGCAACCAACATCGTACCACACATTAAAGGCAAAATGCCGAAATGCTGTGGTTTCAGCAATGGAGTCCATCTGGTACCTGTCAAAAATTCAATAATCGAAACATCGAAAAAAAACTGAACGGATTCATATAGCAGCACAAAAACGATGCCTACGGTGACCAGTACAGAAATACCAGCACAGATAAACAACATGAAATGGATCAAGCCTTCATAGAAGGGGCGTAAGCGAACGAATAGTCCCTCTGCCCTTTCTAATGACGAAGAGCGAGGCAGCTTGATCGCAGCTGCCTCGCCGAGTTCCATCTCGATCGATTCCTGATTTACTAAATCGTCTTCTGTCACTTGGATAATGCTCCCTCAAGGGCATCCTGATTCGCTTTCGCAACCTTATCTGAAACGGGTACATAACCCACGTCTTTAGAAAGTTCGGCTGCATTTTCAAGATAAAATTTCACAAAAGTAACAACTTCAGGTCGTTCTAATGCTGACTTACGTACATAAATGAATAGCGGACGTGAAAGAGGTGCATAACTGTTATCACGCACTGTTTCCATAGATGGTTTTTTACAACCATCACCACTATCGACACCCAATAACTTCAGTTTATCTTTGTTCTCTTCATAATACGCGTATCCAAAGTAACCGAGTGCATATTCATCTGACTGGACTCCCGTTACAAGAACATTGTCATCTTCACTGGCAGTGTAATCAGCGCGACTTGCTTTTTCTTCTCCAACAATGACTTTAGTAAAGTAATCAAAAGTCCCCGAGTCAGTACCAGGGCCATACAATTTGATTTCTTCAGCAGGCCATTCAGGATTAAGATCCTTCCACTGCTTCACACCACTCTCAGGTCGCCACAACTCTTTGAGCTGACCAATTGTCAAACAATCACACCAGGTATTTTTGGGGTTAACAATGACCGCTAAACCATCGAAGGCAACCGACAGTTCTATAAAGTCAATCCCTTTTTCTTTACAGGCAGCGGCTTCTTTTTCCTTGATGCCACGTGAAGCATCACAAATATCAATTTCGCCTGCGATAAATTTTTTCATCCCCGCACCGGTACCATGTACTCCCACTGTCACACGTATATCCGGCTGCGCTTTACGAAACTCTTCTGCAACGGCTTCACTAATGGGATAAACAGTACTGGAACCATCGATTTTCACACTACCAGAAAGTTGTCCACCTGCTGCTTTTGAAGCGGGCAGATTTCCAGTCTCGCTGCTCTTATTACACCCAGAGCTAATCAGGGAAACGCTCGATAGCAGGCATAGCAGCCCCAATACTTTCCGTAGTGTCTTTGTGATCATTCTGTATGTCTCTCCCAATGTGGTGTGTTAATTAAACGGAGTTGCAGGTCGAGTTGAAACAGGGTGCTTAACAATCAGCTGTGTGTGTTTGACCTGTCCCTGACTTGCAATAACATACCCATAATTTGTTAAGAAAATATTAAGATAGCGTGAAGTGCTAAATCTTTTCCGAACAATGACCACAGCGAGAGAATCATCGCATCTCATTTATAAAATAAGACTTACGTCGCGAACACATGACAATGCGTCTAGCCTCTGGGTAACCGCACAGAGAAGATACTACCCTCTCCCACTTTGCTAGAGACACCGATGGTTCCATTGAATGATTGAACCAGATGTTTGACGATCGAGAGTCCTAATCCTGTTCCTCCCAATTCGCGCGATCGGGCTTTATCAACACGGAAAAAACGCTCGAAAAGTCTTGCCAAATGCTTTTCTTCAATCCCGATTCCCGTATCTTGCACCTGGAGAAGCACCATATTGGGATCCTCGCTTTGCCAAAGAATCGTAATTTTACCTTGATTGGGTGTGTATTTGATCGCATTATTAATCAAGTTACCTAATATCTGATGCAGACCTAATTCATCAGCTCTGACAGAGATACCTGGTTCCATTTCTTCGATGATCAGCTCAATATTTTTGGATTCAGCAACTTTTTGCTGATCGACAAGACATGATTCAACAAAGGGTCGTAATTCAATACTGATTATGTCAAAGACCTGATTTCCTGACTCAATACTTGCGAGGCTGATCAGGTCCATGATGAGTTCATGCAAACGTTCGGCCTGTTCTTCAATCCGAAGTAAAAAAGTGTGACTGATTTCCGAATCGTCAATCGCGCCACGAATGAGAGTCTCCGTATATGCTTTGATTGAGCTGAGGGGAGTTTTCAATTCATGTGACACATTTGCCACAAATTCCTGCCTTAAGGCCTCCAGTCTCCGTAGTTCAGTCATATCAAATAGTACAATCACCAATCCAGGGCAGGGCTCTCCTGGTAATGGAGTCGTCGTGACTCCCAAGATTCGATCACTGGTACTCTCCAGTTCCACTTCCATACGCTGAGGCTCAAGTGTCTTCAGCACTTCATTCACCGATTTTTGTAACTGATGATTGCGGACCGACTCAAATAACGGTTTACTCTGAGCCTCTTCGGGAGAGAAAAACAGGAGTCCACCAGCAGATTCGTTTGCAAAAAGGACGTGCTGACGCTCGTCAATAGCAATGACTCCTTCTACCATGCCTTCCAATACAGTTCCCAGTCGATCTCCACTTGCCTGTAACTGCCTGACACGCTCAGCCATTTCGTGGCTCATATGATTAAATGATTGTGCCAGCATTCCCAGCTCATCCTGCTGTGGAAAATAGAGTTTTTGTTCATAATCTCCGCCGGCAATCGCCTCTGCTGCATTTGTTAAAATGGTAAGAGGACGGATCATTCGCGCCACAACCCAGTATGTCAGCAGCATCACTGTAAAACTAACGAGTAAAGCGATACTCCAGATCAATTTCTCTATCGAAGAGATCTCTTTCTGTATTTTTGCCATCGTAATCGCAACGCGAACCACGCCCTCCGGCTGTCCTGCTTGTTTGAACAAAACAGCGTAATACAGCATAGGCTCACTTAAAGTAGGGCTGATACGTTCAGAACTCCCAAACCCATCGGAAATAGCCTGAATCACTTCCACCCGGTTTTTGTGATTCTCCATATCACGAACCATGTTCAATGTCGCCTGATCTGAGTCGGCAATTACAACACCGTCCATATCGATTAAAGTCAATCGCGTACCGGTTTGCTCCCCTAATAATGTCACTTTATTCTGCAGATTTTCGGTAGGTCCCTCTTGAAAAACACCATCCAGACTACTGCGCATAATGATTGCAGAATCATGCAATCTCTGTCGAACCTGCTCATTAACCTGAGTTTTTTGACGTCCCGAAACAATCAAACCGAAAACGATTGCGGACACGATATTTAAACCGGCATAAACCAGAAACAACTTCCAGAACAGACGCGAAGACCACATCGTTACATCCACCTTGATGAAAACTAAAAAAGAATTTGACTATTGTGAGCCTGAACACATCCAATCTGCAAGGGCTGACTCTGATTTTCGTTGAGAGTTCATGAGAACAAATGAAAGAATCTTTGTTTGGGGAATCAAGCTTTGAAAAGAGTGTTCTTTTCGATCTTGACACGTGGGTGCCGTTTCATAAATTGCGTTTCTATGCGTCGCGCGCGTAAGGAATATTTTTCGGTAGCTGAAAACTTTCGCCCCTGCAGATTCGGTCACTATAAAACACACTGGTTTCAGCAACCATCCGCCTGGCAACACCAAAAGTGATTCCCAATTTTCAGTGGCTTTCACACTCGATGGGAACCTTTTAGAACCCAAAATAGCGAGCGATTGTTCAAAAACAGACCCGTAGAGCGACAAAACAGCGCATAAATCCAGCTTGACCACCCCCCGCCAATCAACCCGGAACCAGAACGACTACAAACTTCGTCACAGATTAACCACGGTCCACACCCCGGAATCAGCAGTTCAATAAAAGGTAAAACAATTCTACCGGATGCAATCACTGCCCGGTAAATGAATAGCGAGCACCTTTGCACAAAAAGAGGCATTGAAGAAAAGATGCTGGAATTCAAGAATAAAGGAATCCAACAAACCTGCCTCGTAAGATGATGTCACTCAATAAGAGAGATTTGGCTCCGGACAACGTTGTTTGTTCGGATTGCTGGTGTAATATGCGGATGTGTGAGCAATCGTGTTGCATCAGGAAGATGATTTGACTGACTTCCAGAAACTCGGAAGAGTCGAATAGACGCTAGTCGGGAATCGAAGTCACCAGTTCTTCAGCGACTGCTTCCAGCACATCCGCAGAGATCACTGGTAACTCGTCTGCATATCCCACAAGGAGCGCCAAATCGCAAAGGCGATTGATTTTGCGGGGGCTGCCTTGAGTCAACTCAAATAGAGTTTGAAACGCGTCTGCTTCGAAAACAGGCTCCGTGCGACCTGCCACCTGCAGACGATGCTCAACATAACTGCGAGTATCTTCTGTCGACAACGATTTCAAAAGACAACGCACAGCAATCCGGTCATCGAGCTGTGAGGACCGTTGTAAATGGCTTAACAGTAGCTGGTCGCCAACCAGTAACAACGTAAAATCAATCTCAGATGTCTGTTGAAAATTCAAGAGCTGATGGAGCGTTTCAAAAATTCGCTGATCCACAATCAAATGTGCCTCATCAATAACAATCACAGGCTTATAACCCTGTTCACAAAGTAACAGAAGCTGCCTGTGCAATGCCCGGATAATACGATCTTTCCCAGGTGCAATCGGCTCAATTCCTGCTTCCTCCGCCCCTAACTCGACCGCAAGATAGGAAATCAATTCCACAGGGGATAGTTGAGGAAAAACAAGATGCACATACGGTCGATTCATTTCAGCCAACTGGTTTTTTAATACATGACACAGGTACGATTTACCAACTCCGGATCCACCAACGAGCAAACCTGCCCCTTTGCTGTTCTCCACCAGATACTGAAGCTTTAGCAAGCCGGCCTGATGGGGATGACTTTCGTAAAAATAGTTGAAATCCATTTTTTCATCGAAAGGACCGCTCTGTAAATTCCAATAACTCTGATACATAAACTCTGATTCCCGGGAATTGTTAAGCGTGTGACATCAATACTGACATGTTCTATTATTGTTACCTCAGACGGCGAAACGAACCATCCACCGGCAGTTCATTGAATTCTTCGATTTCTCCCGTCAGCCAGACGGCAGCCCCCTCTTTTACTGATCGAGATTGATTACCTGTTTGTCGTGACAGGGAACCAGGAACAGATTTTTCACCTCGGATATGTTGGACTTGTCCCTGACTTACAGACAGGTCAGCACCAAACCCCACAGCGTGTTTCACACCCGATTCATTCTCTGCCAATTGCAGTTCAGTTGGGACCGAAACTGTTTTGAGTACTGCTTTTGCATCAGAAGACTTGCGATCTGTAATCACCATTGGTTGTAAATCAGAGTCTCGTAAGGGTAAGGCAGAGTCTAAGCCAAATTCCATGGAGAGCGATTCACTGACGCCTAACTCAGGCGTCTGATTTTCGATATCAGAAAGGTTTGAAATTTCCGGCTCTGAAGCACCAAAAAATGAGAAAAGCGCCATCATTGAACAAACGCTTGCCAGGAGACCCGCTACCACTTTCTTTGTCTGATTCCAGCGGAAATTCGAAGTCGTGTTTTTTTTCCACAGAAATGAAACCAGAAAAGAAACCTGGCTAAATACGTACTGAATGCACTTTTTCGATAGAGGTTTCAGAAAACTCATCTCTCGTTCCTTCGAGGGGTATCATTCATTTTGACACCAATTACAACTCAGTCCCTGAGTTCATTCCATTAAGAAACCTATTGCAGTTCCCCGGTTAAACCCACTGTGCGTGGATATGCAGTCTGCACTTCTCTTTTATCGGGAAACAAGTGTATGAATCTTGACTATTTCACAGACTTGGCAAAATGGGAAACCTCGAAAGCATAGAGCAACTAATTGAGCCCTAAGACATCAGCCATGCTATAGAGCCCGGCCCGCTGAGTCGCCAGATACTTCGCTGCTGCCAGTGCACCATAGACATAACTATCCCGGGTATGGCCACGAACGGTTAGATCAATCGTTTCCCCCATCATTCCGAAAACGATCGTGTGTTCGCCTACGTTATCACCGGTTCGTAATGCATGATAACCGATCTCACTGACCGGCCTGGCACCCGGTCGACCTTGCCTGCCATGAATATGCTCGGTCTGGCCCATTTCATCTGCGATGATTTCACCAAAATGGAGTGCAGTTCCACTGGGAGCATCTTCCTTGAAACGATGATGCCGTTCAATTACTTCCACATCCACACCACTGGGTGAATTTTTTAATGAATGGGCGGCTTCACGTACCAGCTTCATCATCAAATTGACTGCCAGACTCATATTCGGTGCCAGAATTAACGGGGTCGTTTGTGAAGCTGATAGAATTTCATCGCGCTGTTCTGGTGTCAAACCTGTCGTCGCCGCGACCAGACCAATCTGCCGTTCAGCACAAATACGCGATACTTTCAACAAACCCTCGGGTAATGAAAAGTCAATGATGACATCAACATGCTCTTTCAGTTCCGATCGAATCGGAACACCGACTGATCCAATTCCAGCGACTTCTCCGGCATCTTTCCCAAGCAAGGGACAATTTTCTGACTCCAATGCTGCGCCGAGTTTCAATTCCTGATCCTGACAAACCAGAACAGCAACGCGCTGTCCCATTCGACCAGCGGCTCCATTGACTCCGATCAAAAGCTGTTCACCCATCTCGCACTCCTCGATATTGACTCTATTACATTCACTAGACTGTATTTATCAGAATTGATCTCTATAGCAGATCGTAATACACCGCCTTCCGTTTTTCCATTAGAGCCTTCCCATTTCTACCTGCATTTTTCACATTATTCACTTCGGTTTTTAATCTCGTTGATCGACTGTCTCAGCTCATTGATCACATCCGTCTCTAACTCGACAGTCAATTGTTCTTCGAGGTTGATAAGAATTGCTTTACTGCCCTGTTCTCCCAGTGCCCAGGCCGCTGCTCCTCGAACCAATGGTTCAGAGTCCTTCAATGATTGCAGGAGAATCGAAACTGCTGAGTCGTCTCCCAGATTTCCCAGGACAATTGCCGCATTTCGCAATAACCCCGCACGTCGTGGTCTCGACATGGGGGTCCCATGAAATCGTTTCTGAAACTCCATATCATCAAGCGACAACAGCTCTGCGGCGTCGATCGGTGTAAAATTTTCTTCGGGCTGAAAAATGGACTCTCGACTCACGGGGGCCTTACTGTTCCAGGGGCAGATATCCTGACAGACATCACAACCAAAGACCCATTCCTGCATACCGGTCCGTAATTCCGTTGGGACAGGCTGATCACGGAGTTCAATTGTCAGATACGAAATGCATTTGCGTGCATCGAGAGTCCCCGCTTCTACAAATGCGTCCGTCGGACAGGCATCCAGGCAACGCGTGCATGTGCCACAGTGGGAAGTCTGAGTCGGCTCATCACATTCCAGTTCATCGCTCAACAGCATCCCCGCCAGAAAAAACCAGCTCCCTTCCGTTTTACTCAACAACAAAGTATTCTTTCCAATCCAACCCAGGCCTGCCAGTTGCGCATAATCTCGCTCTAACAGTGGTGCTGTATCGACGACTCCCCGCGTTTCGCAATCGGGAAACTCCTCACGAATTCGCTGTGACAACAGTTTCATTTTTTTGCGAATAACGTTGTGATAATCACTGCCACCCCAGGCGTAGCGCGATACCCGAGCCTGTGTTCCGGAAAGTGTTGGCGGGTCACTCGTCCTGTAGTTGAGTGCCAGCATGAGCACACTCCTGACTGAACTCATTACATGACGAGGATGCTGATACGCCTCTTTTCGACGTTCCAGATATCCCATTTCACCAGCGTAACCTTGATCGAGCCAATCGAGAAACTGGTGATAACCTTCTGGCGTTACTGCAGGGGCTATACCAGCCAGATCAAAGCCCACTTCGTAAGCCAGTTGTTTGATCAGTTTGCTCTTTTGGCTCTGATTTCTTTCTACCGGCTCCGATTCTTCAGTCATAATTTTCTCAAATGCAGAAATATTGATTTACATCGATGGGCGAGCCTGCATCTGCTCCCACTGAATTTGACCTACTTGCAAAACGTCTGAATCATCTCGTTTTGTTAAATGCGTGTAGCGAGGGTGCCGTGATTCTTTATAGGGATCATTGTGCCGTGTGTTGTAACAGCAAATAAATCCCCAACGTGGCAACTCACTCTTATTTTGATCAGAACGGTGCAATAGATTCGCATGAAAAAATATGGCAGACCCTGGTTCTAAATTACAATAGACCAGCTCAAGTCGTTCTTGTGCTGCTTGAACCCGTTCTGGATCAGCGCCCGTCTGGTCACCCACTGGCCCATGTTCCATTCGTCCCATCAAATGACTTCCGCGTAATACTTGCAAACAACCATTCTCAACTGTCGCACGATCAACGGCAATCATACAGCTTCCCATATCCGGAAAGAGACAGCCATTGTTGTACCAGTATCCATAATCTTGATGCCAGGCCCATGCGCCACCAACCTTGGCCTCCTTTTGAATCATTTTATGGTGGTAATGATAGACCTCATCACCCAGCAACGTTTCCATTCGATTCACAACGCGCTCACTGCTGGCAATCACTCCATAGATATCCTCATGAATTTCATTGTCGACACTCAGTTTGACTGCACCCCCTTCCCCATCGGCTCGACTGGAAGTGGCCTGCTGCATCGCCAGATCCGCGCGGGCAATCTGACCCAGTAGTTTGACTTCTGACTCGCTGAAGAGTTTATCAACAACCAGAAAACCATCCTGTTGAAATTTCGTGATTTGCTCCGTTGTGAATAATGCTGTGGTCATCTTTCACTTCCCATCAATTGCAATTCTGAAATGTACCTCGTTCACGAGGAAACGACTCTCGTACTGAACCAAATCCAGTTTACCCTGTTTCGTCGCAGGTTTCGAGCATTGCGTCTTCTGGAACAAAAAAACACAGCCCGTTTGTTAACGAGCTGCGTTACGTTTGATGTACTTTGACGGCAGTAGATCGATGCCTTTTATGCATCATCTAACAGGTTCACAGCCGCAAATTCCTGACCTTCCAACATCGCCAGGCTGGCACCGCCTCCGGTACTGACGTGAGAAACCTGTTCTGCAAACCCCAACTGCTGCACCGCAGCCGCACTATCACCACCGCCGATAATACTCGTCGAATCGCTGTCGGCAATGGCTTGCGCGACTGCCTTTGTGCCTGCGTCGAAGGGAGACATTTCGAAAACTCCCATCGGACCATTCCAGACAACCGTCCTGGCTGCTTTCACTGTTTCTGCATATAAGGATGCCGTCTCGGGTCCAATGTCAAGTCCTTCATAACCATCAGGAATCTCACCTGCTTTGACGATTTGTTTGTTGCAGCTACTGACAAAATCATCACCACAGTGAGTGTCAACGGGTAACATTAACTTTTCTCCCCCTTTGGCAATCAATTCTCCGGCTAAGTCGACTTTATCTTTTTCCACCAGACTATCACCAACCTGCCCACCTTCTGCGAGTGCAAACGTGTAAGCCATGGCGCCACCAATCAGCACTTTATCACAAATTCCCAGCAGATTATCGATGACTTTGATTTTATCGGAAACTTTAGCACCACCGAGAATCGCTACAAAAGGACGTTCGGGGTTAGCAATCACATCAGTCAGATACTGAATCTCTTTCGCAACCAGAAATCCAACGACCTTTGGTTTTCCAGCCATCGCTTCGGGAACAGCCACCATTGACGCATCCGTACGGTGACAAGTGCCGAACGCGTCATTACAGTAAACATCTGCAAAAGCGGCTAACTCGCCTGCGAATTCGGCATCGCCTTTTTTCTCACCGGGATTAAAACGCAGGTTTTCCAGAATCAAAACTTGCCCATCTGTCAAAGCGGCTACCCTGGCTTTCGCATCAACGCCAACTGTATCAGTTGCGAAGGCAACCTCTTGACCTAACAATTCACCAAGACAGGCCGCCGTTGGCTTTAAACTATATTTTGCGTCACCGCCATCTCCTTTGGGACGACCAAGGTGGCTCATCAAAATTACGCGGCCACCACGGTTGATAACCGATTGGATCGAAGGCAACGCCATCCGAACCCGACGATCATCGGTGATATTCAAGTTATCATCCAGGGGAACGTTGAAGTCTACTCTCATTAAAACCGCTTTGCCTGCAACGTCTACATTTTCAATTGTCTTTTTTGCCATGGAAACTCGAACCAGTCTCTTTCAATACAGAATGTGAAGTGTAATGTTACTGTTCTGAATACTTTCGATTGGAAAAGTATCCCTGATCATGAATTTGTAAAGTGATGCAACGTCTATTCTACCGGTGATGAAAGAATACAGTAAAACGTTTACTCATCCATGACGTCTTTTTCTTTTGCATCAGCCATGCTGTTCACTTTGCCTTCGAACTTTTTTGTCAGATCTTGAACGTCCGTCTTGGTATTATCGCGTTCATCTTCCCCCATGATCTTATCTTTTTCTGCCTGGTCAGCATGCTTATTGGCATCACGGCGAATATTTCTGATCGAAACTCGGGCTTCTTCAGCCAGTTCTTTGACACGCGACACCAGTTGACGACGGCGCTCTGTTGAAAGTGGGGGAATATTCAAACGCACGACGCGACCATCGGTATTGGGCGCCAGTCCCATATCACTCGACTGAATCGCTTTAGCAATCTCGCCTACCATTTGCGCATCAAAGGGACGAATCAGAATCTGTTGAGGCTCCGGAACACTGACATTCGCCATCTGCTTCAAGGGAGTGGGAGAACCATAATAGTCCACGCGAATCGAATCGACGAGTGCGGGAGTAGCACGTCCTGTCCGAATGCCCTGCAGTTGACCCTGAAATACATGTACGGCCTTGTCCATCCTCTCTTCAGCGTCGAGTAATATTTCATCCTGGTCCATGCGACAAATCCTTCGAACTAGCTGTCTTATCCGGGTTAACATTCCAAGTGATGGTTTGAAAACAGGCTCAAAAGAAGAACTCTGTTTCCCAACAACACTGTCAAAACGCTTCGCTCAAAACTATCGGGAACCAAATGATGCGACATATGAGCAGAAGCTGAGCTGATTTTAGTTGACCAGCTATGAAAATCAAACCTTCAGGAACGAGAAAAACCAGCTGAATTTCGTCCAGCTGGTTTTTAAAGGCTTGTTATTTTCTAATTCCAAATCTGAGCTACCATCGAAGGATCAGGAAATCGGGGATTCTTCACGATTCATCAAGCCACTGAGATAAAGCAAGTTACTCTCCGTTGTGGCGTTGGAGTGAAATTGCAGATTCTTGTTCCAGGCTTGAAGTAAATCACGGCGACTGATTTGCCCGACCAGCAAACCACCTTCACGTACAACGGGCAACCTGCGCGTTGCTGTACTTTGAAAGATCTGAGCAATCGTCAATAAATCGGTATCTTCCGAAATCGAACGTACTTCTGTATCGACAAAAGGAAAAATCTGGGAGGAAGGGAGTTGTTCATAGCTTGCTTTGATCAGAACATCCATACAACAGCGTTCGGAAAACACGCCTAAAAACCGGTTTTCTGCGTCGAGCACAGGCGCGCCTGAAATTCGATTGTTCAATAACAGTCCGATAGCTTCGAGTACATCCATGTCAGGAGTTAACGTAACTAACTTCGTGACCATAATGTCCTTTGCGAGCACTGGCTTATCCATCGCTACCTCCTCTACTTAAGTGATGATCGAAATCATGAAGAAAATGAGATGCACAATAAACTGAAAGAAAGGATTCCCAAAAGACTGATGAAGTGTGCTCTCACTTCGGAAATGAAATAACGTAAATCACGCTATTGAAATATCAATTGTGGAAAACACACTGCATTCTAACAAGAATCACGTGTTATCTCAAAAAAAGAATTCTACAGACCAGGCGTTAGTACACGGCACGTCTTCTACTTTATCTTATTCCTGATAAAGAACTTAATGAAATCTCGAAAAAATATTTCCCACTCATGTTTTATCCTATTTCAGAATCATCTCGGAAGAGTTCGAACGGCAGACTTATCAGAACTGACTGTGGACACCTATAATCAAAGCTGATAAAAAATGCTTTCAAAACTCACAAAGCTGACAGTCTTGCACGCTGTCAGTCTAAATAATAGAAACCATTCAAATGTCAAATCATGTCGAAATTGAGGGGGTTGGCCTGCACTTAGGTCGAGCAGACCAGACTGCCAGCGAGTGGATTGGTCAACATGAAGCTTTAAAACAACTCCTGGCCTGCTGGCTGGTCATTGATGAAAAAGATATGCCCCTGACGCCGCGAATCGTAGGAACACCGGGAATTGGAAAGACCTCACTTGCCATTGCAGGTGCGCGAGTCAGAGAACAGGAACTCTATATTTATCAATGTACTGCCGACACAAGACCAGAAGACCTGTTAGTAACACCGGTTCTCGCAGAAAGTGGCAAGATTGCCTACCATTCCTCTCCACTGGTAACGGCGATGATTCGTGGAGGTATCTGTGTTCTTGATGAAGGTAACCGGATGAATGAAAAATCATGGGCAAGCCTCGCGCCACTTCTTGACCACAGACGATATGTTGAATCGATTGTCGCGGGATTGACAATTCCAGCCCACCCCGAATTTCGTTGTGCTGTAACAATGAATGAAGATGAATCGACATTTGAAATTCCCGATTATATTCTCAGCCGCCTGCAACCCAGTATTACTCTCGAACATCCCAATCGGGAAGATGAGAAGATGATTTTGCACTATCATATTCCCTTTGCTGACGAACATATGCTCGATCTCACAGTTGATTTTCTACAGCAGTCACACAGTTTGAAGCTGGATTTCTCGACACGTGACGGGATTAACGTCTTACGATTGGCATTAAAACGGGCCGCTCAGGACAAAGATCATCCTCTCAGCAAAGATGTGGTCTGGCTGGAATCACTCAAAAGCTGTCTTGGCGATGATGCTCTCGATTTGGAATCACTGTCCGAAAAAAGAACACAAAGTCTCGGCGGCAACATGATGCCTATGGGACTGGGAGACTTCTTTTTCTCACCCGATAATCCATTGCATCCTGATCGAGAAGAAGACGATGATGACGATGACGAACTGGACTATGACGAAGACCGAGAGAGCTATTAAATCTTTACCGGTTCGATCACAGGAGTTTTGGTCAAAAATGTTTTCGCTTGCTCCAGGCAGACTGGTTTGACTAACCGACTATGGTTTGTGTGCTGCCACTGGAGGTTCTTCATAATTGAGTCTGATCTGGAATGGTTCGATCAGAATATTTTTTGTATCTACATCCGGGCTCATCCAGATCCGAGAACGATTGCTGCGCACCGTTTCTTTAAAGATGTCCTTACCCGTCCGTAAATCAACCACCTGCAAATCGACAAGTCCACCTTCCCTGGAAGGAAGCCCCCTGGATTTACGCCTCCCGAAGGAAATAGCCGGGAGATCGAGAAATTGTGAAAAATCAATCCCCTGTGCTTCCAGAGGATGTGACCACATCAATTTTCCTGTCTTGCGGTCTACAGAATAGATCATTCCATTGAAGGGTAACGATGTTGCATTTAATAATCGAAAAGAATTACCTTGTGTTTTCTTGAATGGCAAACTTGCAAAAATCAGATATTGCTGTTTATTTCTCAGCAGTAAAGCACTGGAATGCTGCTGAGAAATTTTATCTTTGACTTCAAGTTTTTTTTCACCCGTCTTCAAATCCAAAAATGTGATTACACCTTCGTGATCAATCATCACGATTTCATAATTTTGTCCAATAGAATAAATTGTTGATTTGGTCAATAAATAATTCCAGATTTCTTTACCCGTCGTTAAATCCTTCAAATGCAGTCGCCGTGCATCATCGACTTCGCGTGTCAGCGTCAATAAGTAACGTTCAAAAGCAAACAGGGGAGATTCTACATTGTCGAATTCGAGTTTCAATGAACGAAGAACCTCACCACTTTGGCCACTTAATATAACATAACGCGACCCGGAACCCGGTATCGAATTTTCAACAATCACATGTTCCGCATCACCATAATGTTTACTGCCAGCGACCACACCTTGCCGTTTCCACAAGATTTTTCCTGTCAGTAATTCAGCTGCAATTAATTCATTGCCAACCTGATAACAAATAAACTCTTCATTGATCGTCCCGATCTGGCCCAGTAATTCACGGTTCATATTTCGAGTTTGAAACTCGCGTAACAGTGGTGTCAACCCTTTGCGTTGAATTGAAAAATAATCACGAATACTCGGTGCCCCGGGAATGAGCCTTTGTTTCCATAACATGACCGGTTGATTTGCTGCATCACGATTCAATGTATCAAGCACAAAAAAGTGAGACCTTAAATTCACTACCAGATAATGCTGAAAAACTCTTGCAGAAAAATAAACCTGATGAGGCACCTCAATTTCTGCATCGATCAGAGAGAATGACCACTGTTGCGTTCCATGACTGTCAAATCCAGACAGAAACTCTTTGGCTGGACCAATTTCGAGGCGAAAATTATCGAACAATGAATTTGTGAGACCAATAATCTCAACAGGTAATGACGTATTCTGCCCTCTTTGCTGTTCACCACGATAAACCTGAGCGGGATAGTCAGGCCAGTCTGAAACCGTCTTTTGCCACTTTTGAAATCCCGGGTCCAATTTCCATTCTTGGGTTAACTGCCGTGCAGTTTTTCCATGCATGCTAACCACATCAGGCCAGCGAGTTTCCAGTTCCTCAATGAGAGCGGCAGCCTGCGAATAGCGTTTCGATCTGAGATAAATTTCGGCTACTTTCCCAGTCGCGAATGCCGCGGTTTCAGGCTGCGTCGCTGTTCTGGCAATTTCTAAGTGTTTCATTAATTGACGACGAAGCTCTGATTTCCGGAGCGCTGAACTTCCAGCGATGGTCTGCTCTAAACGCCGAATCAGATCAACCTGAGCCCGGGCTGTCTCTGGCAGGTTACCACAAGACCGAAAAAACCGTTCCAGAACATCCAAATCCGCATTAACCAGTTTGTCTGCGTAATATTGAGAAAAGAATTCCCTGATCAGGATACGTTCCGTCTTTGAAGCATGTGAAACCATGAATTCCAGTTCGGAGCGTATCCAGCGATCCATACGCACATATGTACCTTCTGTCGTTTTTTCTGAGTGAAACAGATTTTTGAGCTCTGACAGCTTCAGATAATTTTTGAGAGCTGCCTCAATTTTACCCTGTCGGTGATATTTAACAGCCAGAATTTTGAAGAACCGTATCTGTTGATCTTCATCAACTATAAGATGCTCCACTTTTGAAATTTTATTTTCGTTCTGATTGAAATCATGCTCCAGGTTTTCCAGCAAGATATCGGCATACAGTCGCCTGGCGCGCGAGGTTGGTTTGATTTGGATCGATTTTTCGATGTTCTTGATCGCCTGACTTACATCACCGGAAAAGAGGCTCAATTCACCACGTAAAAGGTGAGCCTGTGCCAAATCCTCAGGTAATGTAGATTTATCGGCGCGTCTGATTTGATTCCAGATCGACTCTACAGATTGAAAGGCAACCAGCTCTGTTTCATTTTGTGAAACAATCATCCCATGCGCTGCTGCAAGGTTTCCGATTAATGAGTCGGTTGCGACTCGAGTTCGTGCCAGAATTAAGCCATCCGAAATACGTATACTTAAGATTTCACCTCCTTCAACTGGTTGAAAATAGGTGTTTTTTACCACAATTCCACGACCAGTGAGTCCCGAAACCGGACGTGACTTCGGCCAGGCAGGAGAGCCATCACTCATCTTAATCGCTTCGATCTGATTGTTCCCAGCCAGCAATATTTTCCCATCCTGGATTGCAGCAATAAATAGATTCTTCTGACGGGGACGCGACCAGAGTAATGTTCCATCGAAGAGATTCAGACATTCGATCGTTTGTAGTTTACGGGAATGAATCAAGACACGATCCCCGAGAATCACTGGTGAAAACTCTGCCCATCCTTCCGTGTTTTTGTTGGTATCGCGGGAGTAGACAGCATACCGCGTAATTTTTTCACCACCGTCATCAATCTTTCTCCACAATAGTGCATGATTAACGGCATCAATACCAATTGTGCAACCAGTGCCGGTCTGACAGACGATAACACCGTGTGCAATTGAAGGACTCAATCCCATCCTGCGACGAACATGATCCAGGTTTCGCCGATCTGTAGTATAATCACGGGCGATTGAAGACTCACTGCGATACAAAGATTGCGTCCAGAGTGACTTACCAGTTTGAGCATCCAGAACCAGCAAACGAAATTCTCGCCCTTCTTCTGCAAGGCAATATAATTTCCCATCATACGGCAAAGGAGGACCTAGAAAATAGTGCCCGGAAAAGTCCATCGCATTTTGCATTCGAGGACCACCAGTTTCCCAGACAAATTTGCCTGAGTCGACTTCAAAAGCCATCAGGCGGTTAAAGGACTTGGGAACCAGAACATTGTCACGATTCAGGCGACTATAGTGATAGAAACCTCCGATAAATCCCACGTTCTCAATACTGTAAACCAGCTTACCATCCGTACTCAAACGACCAGCAGTATAGTCCTGCCAGGCGCGCTGTGACAAATATTTTTCCAAAGGAGTCAGTGGAACGCCTGCTTTTTCCTTGTCATCATTCTCACGATCTTTTAACAGCTCCTGATAGAGTCCATCAGACAATGCCGTTTCCCAGCTCAATTCACCTGATGACAAGGAAACCGCTTTAAGATTTCGATGTGTGCGAAAAATCACCCTATCATTCACAACCAGCGGGCTGGCAGCGGGAAGAACTCCAACAAGGTGTTTGCGACGGTATGCCCCCAGTTTCTTAAGTATCTGCTCCAACTGTGGAGAGTTTTTCTGATTAATCAGATGGGGATCTTTGATGGTCGAAAATCGCCAAAGTGGTTGCGTTGAGGGCACCGCAAATGCCGCTGAAGCTAAACGTGAAGAATCACCACGGTACATGGTCCAGTTTTTTTGCTCCCGAGCCGCTTTGAGATCTGCCTTGCCTACCAGATTGGACAACCATTTCACAGGGTTCTCCTGATTTGTGAAGAGCGCTACTTTTTTCCCATTGGGAAATTGATAGATCCCATCAGCGGAAATACGATTCAACTTCATCAACGCCTGACGGCATTGCCCCTGATTTCCAATGTGATACCAGGCGACTGCCAGCTTAAACGTTAAATGAGGCTCCTTTTTCTGTGCTAACGGGTGCTTCTCGATCAAAGTATTCCACTGCTGGATCGCTCCCCAGAAATCACCTCGCTCAAGATAATAGGCACCCAGATAATAAGTCGCATCAGCGCCTGCTTTCGTAAAGAAAAAGCGACGAATCACTTCCTGCAATAAATCAACGTTATCCTGTTCAACGGCTCGATTGTATAACTGTTCTGCGATACGACCATATTCCAGCGAATAAAATCGTTTTCCTTCTTCGGGAAGTTTTGCAATCTCTTGTAGTGCAATCTGTTTCAGACTGACAAAAGCGGGACTTTTTTTGTTTGAAACAAAGTCCTCAGAAGACTCCAAAATGGACTGTAATGCCGGTATTCCAATAGAATATTTTTTGTCTGCAATCAACTTTTGGGCATCGTTCAAGCCATTAGAGTGAAGACGGCTGACCGGAAAGAGATCACGCAATTCCTTTTGACCCGAATTTTTCCGATCCGAATCTTGTGGACGTAGAGGTTGGGCCAAAGCGGGGGCCGTTGATGATACAACCAGAACCAGCACTAAAACATTTAAGCAGTAATAGCGAGGTCGGGTAAACGGGTCGTGTTGAATAAGAGAGATCATAGGCAAATGATACGATTCAACTTCCTGCAAAAAAAATCATTAAAAATGGTTTCGAATCAACTGGTCTGAGTCAGAGCTAATGCACAAGCAATCTGGCGTCAGCAATCACTTCCTGAATTTCCTGATCATTAAGCTGGTTTTTCTGATAGGCACGGTTCGCTTTGACATCACCTTTCCACATCATTACGTTAACAAATGCCTCTTTAGTAATGTGATACCCCAACGGTCCATCCGTTCCCTGAAAAATGGTCAATGGAATATTTTTGATCTTGTTCTCTACTGCAATTTTTTGCAGGATCGGATTCGCAGATTCAGGGTCATCCGTCAGCATAACAACAAACGCAGCCATTTTTTCATCCTGATGACTGGTAACTTCCTGATCGATTTTCTTAATCAGGTTTTCTGCATTCTCATCAAGCTCGCGTACAAAAATACCAACCACTGGCCTGCCACCATATAAACAGCGGTAACACAGTTGCTTGCCTTTGTTAGGGCCAGTCACATCAACCACCTCAAATGCAGGTGGGAAAGCGCCAATCTCCATCCCTGACCGGAAAACGACTTCCTGAGTGTCACTCATTTCAGGTTTGCCATCAGTGATTTCTATCCCTGGAATCTCAGCAGCTGCCCCCAGATCAGAATCCGGTTTTGCAGGTACTGTATCTGCCGTTTTTGTACACCCTGCAAAGCTGGTTATCAGGATAGAACAAACAAGCCATGCTCCCAGAATCTTGCTGTTTTGGACCAGTAACACGGTATTCCTCCGATTTTAATCTTCAAACACAACCAGAAATCTCTACTGCATAATGAATTGTATGTTCTCAACACGTTATCTGTCGAGTAGGAAAGATGAAGAATGCAAATGAGTTTCAAGGTAAATACAGGTAGCTTTCTCAAATCAAACCAGAGAAATCGCCCTTGGTTCGTCAAGTTATTAGCCCATTTCAGAATTGTCTTATGATCGTCGGCGAGTTTGACTCTATTTAAATTTTTCTGGACTGATTTTAATCTGTCCCAGATCAATTGTTTTTCCACCCTTAATATCAACCGTCATTTTGCGTTCCACATAACCAACTTTTTCGTGCCAGATACGGAATTCATTTTCACCTTCTGGTAGATTTTTCATTGTGAATTTTCCATCTTGATCAGACACAACCGCATACGGATGATCGACAACAAGCCAGTAAGCACTCATCCAGGGGTGGATGTCACACTTGACCTGCATCGGCAGAATTTCAGGGATGACATTGGCAACGTCGACTCCTTTACGATCGTTGGGTGCCAGAATAAAATTAACGGCCTTATTTTTGATTGGAAACGTATGCGTATTATGTGCCACGGGATCGCCCGATTTGACGTTTACAACCTGATCGTTCCGCACGATCAGGGCGTGTGGGATGAAAGTGCATCCTTTCTGATCAAAAACCACCGTTTTTTCTTTGGATGTTATCAAGTCGGGATGAATCTTTTTTGCACGTCTCATATACATGAAGACATTTTGAACCCCTTTATTGTCAGGGTTGATCACGAGCTCATTATTTAAGCGTTTCCCGGCTTCACAGTTCTGCGGAACTCTGGCAGCCGGAACTGCTTTTTTCGCTGGAACAGCGCCATCATATACGAATTGCCCCGAGACAGATCCCCAGCTGGATCCATTCAATTCGGGATCACTGTCAACGGCATTCAAGTCTGGACTACTTTCGACGGCATTTATCTCTGGAATCTCAGCAGCATTCCCTAAATCAGTATCCGGTTTCGCAGGTTCTGAAACAGTTGTTTCCTTGCAACCTGCCAAGACTAATCCAGTCAGTATCAGACAGACACTCCATCTTGTTAAACTTGTCTTAAAGTGAAAATACAACATGGAAAATCTCCGATTCAATAACAAACGATAACCAGAAAAACCTCACCTGCAAAATGAAATGCATGCCTGCAACACGTTCGCTTTCGAGTACGAAAGACATATTTTGCAGGTGAGCCTGATACCGGTTGATTTCTGAGAGACAAGTCTGGTATTACTTTTTCAGGTTATTGACCAGTTTCAGAATGGCTTTGCTATCGTCGGCTGCTTTGACTTTGGTATTTTTCATTACAACTTTCCCGTTTTTATCGATCACAAAAGTCCAACGGGCTGCTGTAACACCACGGGTTAACGTTTCTTCTTTCCCATCAATGGTTCTCTTTATCGAACCTCCCTTTCGCAACGGAACTCCAAATTTCTTAGCGACACTGCCATCTTCATCTGCCAATAGTGTAAAATTGAGATTGTGTTCCTTTTTGAAGAGTTGATGATTGCGTGCCGAATCGCCACTGACGCCAATGACTTCCACATCTTTGCCTTGCAGCTTTTTCATATCATCCCGAAAACCACAGGCCTGCTTGGTACATCCACCGGTCAAATCTGCGGGATAAAAATAAATCACCAATATTTTTTTACCAACATGGTCGGTCGACTTCCAACCCTTTCCCTGGTCATCTTGAGAAGTGAAAGCAGGAGAAGCATCGCCTACTTTCACTTTTCACTGGAGGTCCGGAAATCTGACCAAAGGCACTGGCAGACAAACCACACAGGCAAACAATACTCAACAGTGAGAACAGACATTTACGAGAGGATAATTTCATTTCATTTACCTTGTTATTAAAATTCAGATTTTTTTCAGCTGACTACCAGTCAACTCATTCATTTTTCTACTAATCAAAATTGAAAACTACTTCTTGAATAACACAGATACTTTTCGGGAATCATCTGCTTGAATTTTGCTGTAATTTCCGAAAGCGGTTATTTTTTGAGGCTGTGCTACCAACAGTCGATTACCAGCTATGATTAAATTGCCTCCCGCTTCTCCATGCATCCTGCGCAAGGCGACGCGTTGTTTCAGTCTTCCCTGCTCAGTGTCAACGACCAGAATTTCTTCACGCAAAGGCCAATATAACATTTTCCCCGCGAGAATCCCCCGGCCATACCCAAAGCCTTCCGGGTCCTGATATCCCACTTTCCATTTGACAGACCCTGTTGCGGCGATTCAGACCAAACAGCTGATTACCACTTACAAACAAAGTTGACTGATCTACTCCCAGTAATTCCCTGATTTGTTCCGGAAATTCCTGCTGCCATAATAATAAACCTGAATCCGCATCCAACGCCATCAACAGATTTGAATCTTGCGGTGCAATAAATAAAGTGCCACGGTCATAGAGACAGGGAACCAGGCCCGTTTTCATATGATCGCTTAATTCTTCCTTGGATATTTCGTCTCGTGAGGGATAAGTGACCAGCCAGTTAATTTTCCCGTCTGATGAATCCAGTGATGCAACAGCTCCCATATCCGTTGAGAGATAAAGTTGACCTTCTGCTAACGTCAGCAGGAGATGGCTGATATAATTAACACTCTCTTCGATATTCTTTAATGCCAGACAAATTCTTTGATTCCAAATCAATTCTCCTGTTTCTGTCGAAAAGCAGGCGACATTAGTCTGTACTTCTGGAAAACCACGATGTAATACGACAAACAGCCTCTCACCAGAAACGACAGGTGACCCTTCAATTGACCAGACAAAATTTTGCTCGTGCAATTGAGAGGAAGAAATTTTCCAAAGCAGCTTACCTTGTCCCTGATCCAGATCAAGACAAACTAAATCAGAAAAAAGTCCCAGTCGTTCATCTTTCGCTACAGAAGTAACGGGGGTACCCATTCGAGCATAAAGCCGGCCATGAGCGATGGTCATTGTAAACCGCGGCACTCCCACTACCGGACGAAATGGAAGCCTGATATCTCCCTCAATGACAGAAGGATAAATAATGGGACTGGCTTCCTGATCAACAGACCAGGCTGGCAATCCGGTTTTCCAGTTGAGTGCATAAATCCGAGCAGAATCATTAAAAAAGACATATTCTCGATGTACGACCGGAAAGAGCCCCGGGGGAACAGGACGACTGAAAGCCGGCTTGCTCGTAAATTCCTGACTCAGAACCATCGGTATCGGGAATGACCACTCGACCGCACCAATATCCACTTTCTTTGCGGCACGATAATTACGGCTCTGATGACCAGCATACGTCTGCATTTCTGAGACCGTATCCGGTCGAGAAACTAATTCTCGATCTGCTATGATCGAAGTTAATAACGCAACGAGGTTCCCTTCCTTCCCGTCTATTGATCCGGAAGCCTGTGCGTATCTTTCGCGAAATACATTCAACTCGAATTCAGCGCGTTTGAAATCGCCCTCAAAAAAACTGACCAGAATTAAGCGAGCCATAATTTGTGGAACGTGCAAATCAGTATCGGGATAAAAAAACACACCCGTACCATAAGATTGCTTTTCCTCGTCAGAAACAGGTATCAGTTTCCTCCAATAAAAACGCGCTTGTGAAAGCGCACCCTGTTCCCAGGAAATTTCACCAAGACGGTACAAGGCGTCATCTCCGTAGCTGCTCACTAAAGCCTGTTCAACGATATTCAATAGCGGCTGAGTTGATGACTCTGCAATCGCCTGCTCAAACCAACGTTTCGCACGTGGATCTGTTTTGTTTCGATAAATGGCGATCGCTTCGCGAGGAAAGCCCGACAACAGATTCTGACAATATTCAGACACTCGCAAATATCGACCTGTCGACTCCGGATAAAGTGAATCACCATACTCATCGGAAATCTGGATCAGTATATTGACGGCATTTTCCCACTGCTGGGAAGCGAGGTACTCCCGGACGGATCCCATCTTTGTGAGAACCGCATTTTTCACATTTAATGAAACGGATTCCCGAAATTTCGATGAGTCTCCTGCCTGCTCCTGTTGAGCCAGACTAATCTCTGTTGAGAAGCTAACTGCCCCCAACACAGCCAGAGCGATAAAACCGCGTAGCATCTGCATGGTTTCGACAACCTTAACATCATCAGATAACTGTGAGACGGTATTAAAAAGGACACGCCTTATCAGACGTGTCCTTTTTTGAAATATCCAGGATATAGAGATGCTTTATTTAAATTTTTCAGCACTGATTTTAATCTGTCCCAGGTCAACGGTTTTTCCATCTTTAACATCAACCGTAAACTTGCGTTCCACATAACCGACCTTTTCGTGCCAGATACGGAAATCATTTTTTCCTTCTGGAAGATTTTCAATAGTAAATTTACCATCTTTGTCTGATACGATCGCATAGGGATGATCGACAACAAACCAGTAAGCAGTCATCCAGGGGTGGATGTCACACTTAACCTGCATTGGTAGAATTTCCGGGATGACATTCGCGACATCTTTTCCTTCACGATCATTGGGTGCCAGAATAAAATTGACTGCCTGATTCTTGATTGGAAACGTATGTGTGTTATGCGCCACGGAATCGCCTGATTTCACATTCACTGTCTGGTCAGTCCGGACGATCATGGCATGCGGGCTGAAAGTACACCCTTTCTGATCAAAAACGACCGTCTTTTCTTTGGATTTTTTCAGTTCAGGATGAACTTTTTTTGCACGTCTCATGTACATGAAGACATTTTGAATTCCCTTGTTATCAGGGTTGATAACAAGATCATTGTTAAAATGCTTCATCGCTGCACAGACTGCGGGATCTTTCACAGCCTGATCACCTTCTTTGCGCTGAACAACCTTTTCCGGTACGGGTCCATCAAATATGAATTGCCCGGTTACCGATCCCCAACCTGCAGCGTTAGCTTCTTCCGCTGCAAAAAAACTTGTGCTTGATGCCAGAAGTGCAACAATAAATATCTGGCTGAAATTCATCTTTTGCATAATTAAAATACCTCGTTTATTTGTATTGAGATTGAACCGAAAATCGTGGAGGCAGGAGTAGGGACGCTGTTTTCAAAATAAAACATCCCTGCTTTTGGCAGGTATCATTCGGGTGAGATCTGTATTCTCTACAAACCACCCTCACTGTGTGAGAAATCCTCTACACTCAGGATGACAGAACGAAGACCCAAAATCAAGTATTTATGAATTGTGTTTACCTCTATTTTCCGGATCGGTAGAGAACACAAATACCATATAAACCAGCATTTATACTTGTAAAACCGAATTTTTGAGTAATCTCAATCAACAGGAAATCTCAACTACGGGACACTTCCGAGGTAATACCCCGTAAAATTCCTTCCAGGTCCTCCGCTCCCATTGTGATTTCGACACCAATTTCTACCGCCCAGACTGGTATATCAGACAATTTTTGTTCACTGATTTTTACGAGATCCTTACACGTCGTTAAAATAAGCTCAGCTGAGACCCGGGATGCATGGAGTCCAATTTGATTCAATTCGTTACGCGTATAGTGATGGTGATCGGGAAAAATTTGCAGATCTGACATTGGAAAACCCGTATTCTCTAATGTCCGCCGAAATCCCTCGGGGTTCCCGATCGCACAGAATGCGACTGCCGTTTTCCCCGCGACGGATTCGAGTGATTGCGTTTCGCCTTTTACGTTCACTAAGCCTTGAGGCCGAAACACGGCATGTGCAATTCGATCCTCAGATACGTGCTTCGAAATTTCGGTTGTCAACCGGTCCAACTCTGTTTTCGAGCATTGATCGGATCGTGTTAGAATCACGAAATCAGCACGTTGTAACGACGATTTTGGTTCACGTAACAACCCACGAGGCAACAAATAGCCAAATCCCCAAGGACAAACGGCATCAATTAATACAATATCCAGATTCCGCGCAAGCCTGCGATGTTGAAAACCATCATCCAGAATCAAAAGCTCTCCGCCTGCAGCGATCGCTTTCGTTGCTGATAAACATCGGTCAGGATTTTGGTAATGAGGGATATCGGGACAAAGACGATCCAGCAACAATTTTTCATCATTCACTTCACCAGGTAACGAACGATAGCCGCGGCTTAAAAGAGCAACTTTCACACTTTGGCGTTGAAAGTGCTGAGTCAAATATGCAACCATCGGCGTCTTCCCCGTGCCACCCGTTGTTAAATTACCAAGGCTGATCACAGGCACAGCAACTTTTTCAATAGATCGAAAACGCCAATCAAACATTCGATTGCGCAGTACAATCGCTACCTGATAAAGCAGACTCAATAACCAGAGGAACGGCTTGAGGATCCGGGCTCTCCAGTCCTGTCTCTGGCCTGAGATCATTCTCAGATATTCGACTTCGTTCACAAGTCAGCCTGCTTCAACTCTTGACAGTATGGGGTGATGTGGGCTGTGCCATTACAAAAAACACGCCCTGTTCTGAACATGATAGCTGAGTGGAATCATTCTGGCTAATCTATAACCAGACTTCGCTACTCAAAATACTACCGCGTTCAAAACAAGGCGTGGGTGCAACAGGACAAATCAAATCGAACTGAAAGTCACTCTGACGATCCGTCGGAGTCTGTCACATCATCTGTCCAAGTGACTCTGATCTCGTTACATATCTGTGTGATCAGCACTATTTTTTGTAACTGAGTTCAACAATTCGTCCCATAATTAAACGAACACGTCGGGTTTGTGGAACGGTTCCTGTCTCAGGAAATATCGCGTAAACCTGATAAACATGTTGAATTCCGGGAATCAAAGGGCGCTTTGTTACAAATTCCCAGATATCATCATTTTCAGGATCACGATAACCGACCATTTCATCTCGCTGAATATTCAACGCAACAACCCGAATATCCGTTGCACCAGGTGCATAAATATCCAAGCCCGCTTCGCGAGGGTGACTATCCGGACCATCTACTGGCATCATCCGTGTCGGACGGGAATATGCGGTTCCCATTGTCCCTGGATAGTGCAAAATTGTAGGTCGGATTGCCCTTCCCTGAATCGCTAGTGGCGGCGGTATAACACCACCGGCTGCCACCCCATCAGGGCCAGCAACACCATTTCCAGACCGGCACGACTGGCAATCGCCATTCGAACTGTTTCCCATACCATAAACGGCTCCTTGATAATAATGATCCGCAATTGACCCACAACCACAGCCAGAGTCATGATATCCTGATTTATGTTTGTGCTTATGGCCTAATTTCCAGGGACTACAACATTTCCCGGAACCAAACAATTTATGCTTGCCACACCCTCCATGCTTGCAACCATGTTTTCCAAAAAGCTTATGCCCTCCATGCTTGCAACCACCTGTTCCACATTTATGACCAGCTTCCAGCTGGGCCGGTGTTGCGATCCAGGCCATTCCCAGAACTAACAGCCCGGCAAGACCTGCCTTCGCAGTTTTTCTATACATCATCTTAACCTCTTGCTCCCTGTCTTATTGAGACCAAACTGAAGTTCTCATCCTCACTGCATACACAGTGACATTTTTCATAATCATTCACGAAAAAACACTCAAAACTCTTGTATGAAACGAACCAGTTGAATTTCAAGAAAATTCAATTTGGCCTGATAGTGAGAGACATCCCATCTCCCTTATCATTCTCTCAGTATTTTCTGTCTGCTGTATTTGCCAGAGTGAGTTGCATAACAGCCCACTCTATTCTCAAACGTAACACTCCAGAAAAATGATGCGGGAAAGAAATCAGAGAAAACGCATTATTTTTTAATTGAATGGGATTAATTTATGCGTCCTTACGAACTGGTAAAAAAACGGGGAAAGATAATTTAGGCAAATTTGCAAAAATAGATCAACACCCAATGGTAAAGCAGAGCAAATGCATCAACTGCCACCAGTTTTAATAGATAATCAATCAAAGCCTGGAATTCACTCAACACCAGTTGAGGAAGGTATTTGTATCGTTCCAAATATTCACATCATCGGGACTGAAATGGGTTGGATTAGTCTATTTACTCTGATGATGACTGGCAGAGAGAAAGAGAAATAGACAACATTGACAATTCACCGTATGCCAACTAAATTGCCAGCAACAAAATTGTCGATGCCGACTCATGTATTTGCCACACATGCCAATATCTATATTGATTTGAATTTCGAATTTGATATTGGACACATTAAATCAGTATAATACTTGCTATAAAGTTTAGGCTTGTCGAACGCTTCCCTTTTCTGTTTCTCAATTGATGTCAAGAATTTGTGAAAGTTCGGTTTTGCAAGTAGTGTGAAACGTCTCTGTGAATGGATTCTGCACTATTGATGAAAAAGTTGTGTGCTGAAAGTCGGTTAAAATTCCTACCCTTAGCCATTCTCAAGCACCCCAACTTGATTCATACATCGAAGTTAATTCTTTTTTGCAGAAATGAGATTCAACCATGTTAACAAAGAGTAGTTTCCGATTTGGTATGCTGAGTATGGTTCTGTTTGTGTTGAGCAGTTCAACATCTTACGGCCAGGAATGGGCCCAGAAGTTGTTCAACAAGGACAAAATCGACTTTGGTGTCATTGCCCGCGGTTCTGATGCCGAATACCGTCTGAAAATTAAAAATAATTTAATACAACCTGTTCATATCTCAAACGTACGAACAACCTGTGGATGTTCTGCCGCAGAACCTTCCAAAAGTATTCTGGCAAGTGGTGAAGAAGGTTACATCTCAGTCAAAATGAATACGACTCGTTTTCAAAGACGAAAAAATTCGAACGTCATTGTCACGATCGATGCCCCGCAATATGCGCAAGTCACCATTCCCATTACGGCGTATATTCGAACCGATGTCGTCTTCACCCCTGGTGCAGCCAACTTTGGTTCTGTCGAAGTAGGAAAAGGTGCACAGACTACGGTTGGACTGGCCTATGCGGGTCGTGAAGACTGGGCGATTACCGGCATCGAGACCAAAGATCCTTCACTGTCAGCCAAAGCCGTTGAAACGAGCCGTGCTGGTGGACGCGTCAATTATAATCTGATGCTGACACTGGCTCCCGGAACGCCACTCGGCCCGATCCGTGAGCAAATCATTCTGAAAACCAATGACGCCAATTTCAAAACCGTCCCCCTGCTCGTTGAAGCAAAAGTGGACCCCGATATTACCATCACTCCCGGAGTGGTTTCACTGGGCATGATGGTTCCTGGTCAGGAAAAAACAGTGAATGTTGTACTGCGTGGTAAAAAACCGTTTGAAATCAATAAAATTGAATGCGAATCAAACGATGAAGCATTCAAAATCAGAATGCCTAAAGCAGCGCAACCAGTGCATGTTTTGCCACTGACTATTATTCCTCCTGATAAACCTGGTGATTACTCAGAAGAGTTTACCGTAACGATCGCGGGCAGAAATACTCCGCTCACATTTAAAGCCTATGGGAAAATCGCGGATACAAAAACGAACTGATCACAAAGTCAGGTCTTCATTTTGATAAAAGGGCACCCTCCGGGGTGCCCTTTTTTGATTCTGAAATATAAGAACTTATTCGTCTGCTTCATTCAATCGGTCGAGCACAATTTCCAACATCAATGGATGCAAACCCAAATGAGAACACAGTCGAAAACGGGTATCAGGGTATCTGGTAGTGAATTCTCCTCGATATTGCTCCAGATCGTTTTGCACATGTACGCCAGCTGATAAAAAATAAGGCAGCATCAGAACTTCATCCGCTCCCGAAGCGACACAACAGGCAGCACCATCAGGGATCGAGGGCTTTGCCAACTCAAGATAGGCAATTTCAATAATGGGAAATTGCTCCCGTTCCCGTAACATCTCTGCTAACTTGACGAGATCCTGGTTGGCAGCATCCCGACGACTGCCGTGGGCGATCAAGAGAACTGCCTTCTTTCTTGCATCAGACATAGATTCAACCATAATAGAGACTGCGATATAAAATTTACTGAAAGTCTGTTGAGATTATAGACGCCTGGCAGCACTCGCACACTGTACAGCAGGCAAACTATGAATCTCAGATTCGAATCGAGTCGCCCTTCTTCATTTCAATATCGAGTAGCAACCTTGAGCAAACACGAACACGAATCAGCCCCGGAAAGGCTGGGTGAATATTTAATCGGGAAAAAAATTGGCGCCGGTGGTATGGGGTCAGTTTATCTCGCAACCAATATCCACACTGACCAACAGGTTGCCATCAAAGTTTTACCGAGTGCACTCGCGCGGGAGGCCGGCTTTGTCGAAAGGTTTCATCGCGAGATTGAGGCCTTGAAAAAAATGCACAATCCGTATGTGATAGAATTCTATGACAGCGGCGTTGACAATGAGATCTATTATTATGTGATGGAATACGTCGATGGTGAAACCGTAACAAAACGACTTCATCGTGATAAGCGAATTGACTGGAAAACCACCATCAAGATCGCAATCCAAATCTGCTCGGCACTCAAGGCCGCCCACGATGCCGGCATTATTCACAGAGACCTGAAACCTTCCAACCTGATTCTCAAGGACGATGATAGTGTCAAACTGGCCGACTTTGGTGTCGCGCAATTATTCGCAACTGAAAAACTGACAGTCACCGGTGGAATCATTGGTACGGCAGAATACATGTCTCCCGAACAGGCTGAAGGAAAACGAGTCAGCAAACAAAGTGATTTATATTCTCTGGGAGCTGTCATGTATGTCATGCTCACAGGAAGACCTCCCTTCAGCGGAAAAACCATGCTGGCCATTATACAAAAACAGAAATACGGACAGTTTGATCGTCCCGGCCGGTATGTTGATGACCTGCCGGTCTGGCTTGAAGAAATCGTTTGCCAACTCTTGGAAAAAGATCCACAAAAACGATTTCCGGACGCATATGTTCTCTCTCGCCGCTTGCAGGAAGTTTTAAACAAACACGAAATGTCAGCGACGGAAAACACGTATGCCCTTTCAGGAGTCAATGAAGGATCAACGTCTCCCACCGTTGTTCAAGGTGCTTCTGACCAGGAACCCGGTTCAGGCACCTTAATGCAGGGGTTAATGCGAGCGCAACTGGAATCAGAATCCAGTCGTTCACGGCTGAGCCAGCTATTTGATAATACCTTCATATTAATTGGACTGTTGGCGCTTCTGATTGCAGGAGGTTTTTACTGGTTTCAGGAACGTGAACTTTCGCCACAGGAAATGTTCCTTGCAGGTTCGCAAATTTTGCAACAGCCTGAAAACCCCGAATGGTATACGGCCCGCGATAAATTTCTTCTGCCTTTGTTAGATTCACATCCCCGCGAATGGGAAGTTCAGGTTGAACCACTACTCAAAAAAATCAAGTCTTATGAAATTCGCTCCAAAGCCGGTATGACGGCCAAACGCCGCTCTCGATCCGGACCTCAAAATGAACCACAACGCTTCATCATGCTGGCTCAACATTATCTGGAAGCTGGTAATATTACTCAGGCGGAAATCATTCTTTCCGCACTGGTCGACGTGCTCTATGAGAATTCTGACCAGAAGGAAATGAGGGATCTGGCAGTTCAGATGCTCGATGATTTACAACAAAATTCTACAAGCAATGCAGAACGCTTTGTCATGTTGACACAGTCAATGGCAAATGCAGATGCACTCGTCAAAGAAAAAAAATATGAAGAGGCGGGGGCTGTCTGGAATGCTTTGATTGTGTTATATCAGCAAGACAACTCAGCCCAGGAATTTGTAAAACGCGCCAAAGAAAACCTTGCCAGTCTGCCCGCACTGATTCAGGCAGAACAAGAATCAACGGAATCCCAGAAAGCCAAAACACCAGATGAATAAACAAATCAATCTCAAAAACTATATCCGTGAGATCCCTGACTTTCCCAAGCCGGGAATTCTTTTCCGGGATATTACTCCACTTCTGGCTGAGCCGACAGTCTTTCAAGAGGTCATTGATCGTCTGGCAGATTACTATCGCGATAAACAGATCACCGCTGTTCTGGCTGCAGAAGCACGTGGATTTATTTTCGCAGCCCCATTAGCTTTAGCGCTCGGCGCACGGTTCATCCCTATTCGAAAACCGGGAAAACTGCCATTTGAAACACGGGCCTTTCACTACGAACTCGAATACGGTTCCGATTCATTAGAAATGCACACCGATTCGATTCACGATGACGATCGCGTGCTCATTGTCGATGACCTGCTGGCTACGGGAGGTACGATCTCAGCCTGCATTGAACTTACCGAACACACCCAGGCAGATGTCGTAGGCTGTGCCTTTCTGATCGAACTCTCTTTTTTGAACGCACGTAACAAAATGAATGGTTGTGATGTCTTTTCTCTGATTCAATATGATTCTGAATGAAGCATGAGTTTCAAGGCACCCAGATCGTATTCTGGCTCTGGTCTTCAGGAGCACTTTCCAAACGTCGCGCCTTGATCCGTACATAAGGTGCGACATAGCGCCCCCGATGCCGAAAGTGACCAACGGGCGCATCAGGATCAGCCCGACAAGGCTCACGCATGTCCTCGATGACAAACCCCTGTCTGCATAAACCACCCACCAGTTGATCCCACCGGTGTAAATATTCCGTCGCCCCCTCTTCTCGATAAGAACGATCATCACCTTTAGGCAAAGCACCCTGCTGGTAATACTCCAGTCCAATGATATAGCTGTTTTGCTGATCCCGACTGGTAAGTTGTAAACTGGTAGGAGTTTTATGCTGGCTGATATACAGTCCACCGGGTCGCATGACACGCGCCACCTCCCGATAGACTGCTTCGAGGTCAGGGACATAGCAGGTACTCACTGGCTGGTGCACGATATCAAACTGGGCATCGTGCAGATCTGATAAATCGTCCATCGATGATTCCAGAATCCGCAATTTCAGTCCACGCTGTCGCGCTTCCTGTTCATCCAGCTGAAGCATCTTATTGCTCAAGTCAACAACAGTCACTTGTGCCCCTGCTGATGCATAGAGAACCGACTGCCAACCACCACCTGATGCAAGGCAAAGTACCTGTTTCCCTTCAACAGACGCTGGCAACCAGCCGCGAGAATCCAAAGTCTGCAAGGGCGCACGACACTCTTCGTCTGTAGCGACCTTGGTAAACTGGCTACGGATCTCTGCCAACCGGTTCCAGGCTGCGCGGTTTACAGAAAGGTGGGACATGAGAACATCTCGATTACGTGTCGACTGATCCTAAGATTCCAGAGCCTGCTGATTACATTGTCCATCAATCAAAGCACCGGCAAATGTCACCAGATCTCCTTTACCACGTGCCACTTTCTGTAATATATCGAGGTGACCTGTTTCTCGACACAAATCGGTGAACGAAAACGTATTCGGATCTTCAAACTGGCTCAAATGTTTTTCAGCCAGTTCGATTGCCCTCTCATTCTGGTCAACACGCGTTAACAGATCGATCAAGACATAAGCAATCATTTGCTTGTCATCATCATCTGGTTCTGCATCAAGTTTCTTTTCAAAATATGCAATCGCCAGACTTTGATCATTCTCATCCCCGACCATTGCTTTGAAGAAATGCAGATGTGCCGGATAGAACTCTTCGAATGGAGTTTCTCCCGGATATTGAAATTGTTCATCCAGACGAGAACCATACTCACAAAGCTCAATCACTTTGGACAGGCATGGATCGTCCTCAGACAACAGTCTGGCAAAACGCACGACGGAATTTAAATGCGACACATCAATATGGTAACTGCCCGCCTCAAACATCCAGTCTCTGCCTGCCATCAACTCTCGCAGGTCATCGGTAGGAGGCGCCATCGGAACTTTTTGCTGGACCTGATACTGCAGAGACTGCACAAGATCATCGTAGAGCTGATTCACGAGTAAACGTGCGATCCATTCACGACTTTCCGGTTTGAGCTGAGCATTCATCTGATCAAAAACGGTAATCGTATTACAAATCCCATTCACATTCAGCATGATCTCAAACCCCTTTTGAGGGTTTGCACCTTCATACACACAAACCTGAATCAATTCTTCTACTTTGTCCTCAGGAACGGTCCGTGGATTTATACTGTTTAATGCCTCTGCAACCAGTTCTGGCTCCTGAATTGTCTGGAAGTATAACCAGGCATCAGAATACTGTTTTTCCTCTACAAACAAGGCACCAACCTGCCGCGCTGCATCAATGTAGGCTTGCTCAAAATCTTTTTTATGTTCTTCAGGTACATTATCAAAGGACGTTGGCAACAATAGATCAATTCCCAGCGACTGTTTCTTTCTCATCAATAATGCATCAAACAGGCGGTGATAATTTTTCTGGGTGGTCAGCGTTTCGATCAGGCGATCCAGAACTGCTTCCGGGGACTGTTGCTGCTGTAATTCTTCCAGGGCGGTAAATACATCTTCTGACATAATACTTCTCTTATTTTTGAATCATTTCTGGTTGTGCAGATCTCAGACAATGTTTGCCTGAATCGCAAAAGTTACCAAACTGGTTCTGAACTCTTGCCATAATCAGGTCAGAGCAAATACAGTTTCTCAATATGCTGCTGTATAAAATCGACACAGCCTGTAAACGTAAGAACAGGCGCTTACGCTAATTCTATTGTAAGAATTTTCAAAGGTTCTGAGTACCCTGCCAATCCAGAAAGCGGAGATTCACCATATTTCGCAATATCTACTCAACAAATAGAAGGGGAGATAAATCGCCATCGGTATCAAATCGTCCAATCACCGATTCATAATTGGTATTATGTCCCAATACTGCCCGTGATTGTTCCGCTTTTTTCAAGCTGCGATAGACTAACAACTGATGTGCACCTATCCGCAGGCGATGTCCGGAGGCTTCGTCTCGAGCCGAAATTTTGCCTCCCTCGCTCACAGTCAGACAAGCCCAGTCCGCCTGTTTTCGCTTCAGTTCCGGCTCCCAATCAATGATGAGTGGTGCATAAAGTGCATTCGCCTCAGAGACCTGATGTAGCACAAGCTGATTTTGATCATCCAGCGTCAGACTGCCAGACTGAAAAAAATCACGATCTTGAGGTAATCCAATCGGAAAAACACGTGCAGAGATCTCTTTATTTTTGAGTTGCAATTCATGAGTATCCTCCTGCAACGTCCCCTTCAATCCGGAAGCAACAGGCAGGACTGAGCGGTATTCCAGTTTTGCAGTTTCAGTCCCAATGACAATGTCAGAAAGAAAGGCAAAATGCTGATTGCGCGGTAACAAAATTTGTCGTTCCAGTTTGAATTCCGAATCCAGTTCTATCTGTAGCTCAAGATAGTCAACTTCATCATCTGAATTCCAACAGACACAACTCCATTCTCCATCACCTGAAATTTCTTTATCGTCTACCAGAAGCGAAAAGTCCCAGGGACCTTTGACTAATAACTGACCCATCACCGACAGATTCAATTCAGGCAAATCTCTGTTCCATGTCGTGACCAGCAGATTCGACGCATCTGACCAGTAATTGCGCATGGTAGCTATCGCAGACCAGTCTGTCTGATTGGAAGGATTCTCAGCAGAATTAATAAAGAACGTTTTTTGTTTCTTTCCCGAAGAAGCGACTGATTTTAAATAACGACGCTCTACAGACTTGCCAGAGAGACCGGCGTAGAAGGCGGCGTTTGACAGCAGGCAATGATGTTCAACTGCATGTTGAGGACAAAATGCGATTTCACCTGAAACTTCATAGATCGCGATCAGCTTCTCAACCGAGCCTTGAAACCGTTCTTGCGCCTCTTGATCCCAGACCGATTTATTCCAGACACAGCCCACAAACAAAGTACGTGTTAAGGTTGCCAGCCAATAATCCACACGGGGCAGAAAGTCAGCATGCGGGCTTCCATCAGTATCAGTGCGATCAAAAAAACTATCGCGAATATTTTGTTGTCCCAGTTGTCGAAAGTTTTTCGCTCCGGAAATTTCCGAAAAAAGAAACCCTGATCGCCAGGGTAATTCACCAGAAATTAAAATGACTTGATCTTCTGTCGTGTCTGAAAAATCGGTCTCTTCCAGATTGAAACAGAGAGAAACCGCTGCGAAAAGGCAATGTCGCCAGACACTCACAAGGGTGGTCGGGGCCAGTTTAAAACCAACATTTTCCATCAATTCCGTTAAGAGCAACAGTTCATATGGTTGTAATGCTTCTGAAACAGTAACTTGATGTAACCAGCCCACCAGCAAACGACTGACTTCATCCCAGCTTAGTCTGGGTGATTTTTTGTGTGACCCTTTTTTTGATTTTGTCTTGCTCTTTTCGAATAATTCTCGGGCAGACTTGCATAGATTCAATAAATCTGAGGTTCGGCTTGTTTCTTCTGCTGCCTCTTCAGACCAGAGAGCAGACCACTGCATTGCTGCCCCATGCTTGCCCCGTTTTCTCTGCCCGGAAATTTCTTTGAATTGCGCACATAATCCTTTACTGAATCGATTCAGATCCCCTGCCTGGGCTCCCTTCATCAAGTCACCAGCAGGCTTCGATTTCTTCCATTGAATCGCTTGCAAAAATTCTTCGTCAGTTACTAAAAATAACTGCGGGGAGACCGCCTGACCAAACTCGATTGACATTGATTCTTTCATTTGATGTTTCCCCATCAACACTTGAGATTTTTGCTCGAAGTATTTTTTCCATAATCAGCGCGAAAGAGACGCCGCGCTTAAGCCAGACATTGAAGGCAGTCAAAAACCACATTTCGCAGACTGCAACAACTAGAGACTATAGGGTAACGTGAATCGCTGTGAAATCAATTGATCCAGACCCCATTCAACATCACCCGGGAAACATGTGACCGGGAATTTAACAAAAGATCACTGCCTGCCAGGTGATTCGAGCCATCGTCTAGCCGAATCAAAGCCAAATCAGCCTGTTTCCCCACAACCAGAGACCCAATATCTTGAGAAAGCCCCAACGCGCGCGCTCCCGCGAGCGTGCCACATTCCAGTATTAACCCTGTCGCAACATCTGAAAATTGCTTGCGTAAAAACAGGAGTTCATTCCAGAAACTTAAATCCGGGTTTGAAGCACGGCTGTCAGTGCCTAACGCCACATTGACGCCTTGTTCGATCATATTCAGCCAGGGATGCGGCGTATGGCCGAAATAATGATGTGTCCGGGGACAATAAACAACAGAAATCTGAGGTGTCTGCTTCAGAAATTCGATTTCCGCCTCACCAAAATAATTACCGTGAACGGCCAGAGCGCAGGTTAATTCTGCTAACGGTGCCAGGTAATCAAGCATCCGAACATCCTCTCGCAAGATATCCGGATCCCAAAGTCTCAGGTCAGTCAGTAATTCGACAAACGGACCTTGTTTCTGTTTCAACATTTTCAGTTCATCCAGCGTCTCTGCCAGATGGACGGCCACAGGTGCCCCTTGATTACGGGCCTGGTTCACGAGGCTCAGATATAAATCTGGATGCACACTGTAAGGCGCATGCGGACTCAGCCCTGACTGAATGAAACGTGCATCATCTTGACATGGAAATTCTTCAAAAAACTGGGCGGCAATTCGTTCTTGTTCCGGAATACGATCTGCAGAAAAACCAAGACATTCACGAAATACCACTGCACGCGGAGCAGGTGACCCCTGATCTAAAATATGCAGACTTTCAGAACTGGTAGCAATCTCCCCCAGACATGTCGTGCCTGATTCCAGACACTCTTTGATGCCCTGTTGAATTTTCGGCTGCACCGAAACGGAGCTCTCAAACCGCGACTTCATTACCGACCGAATCCAGTCAGTAAAAGGAACGGCAGGGCCTAATGGGTTTTCGAGATCACTAAATTCCAAATGCGTGTGTGCATTGATCAAACCAGGAATGATCGCCGTATTTCCCAGATCGGTCGCCCGGGGATGATCGCCTGCATAGACGGCGACAATTCGGGAACCTTCGACTTCCACTACAGCCGACTCGAGAGGGAGCCCCTCTACAGGGAATACCCAACGTGCTTTTAAAATCTGACGGTCCACAATTCTGCTTTTGATTTAACGAAAGATGCGGGCATGAAGAGACTCGCGGTATTATATCAAGCCGAGCATCATTTGGAATCGGTGAGGCGTCGGTCTAATGCAATCGATCCTGAAGTCTGTGATGTTTCGGGATCAATCTTTGATCGCGACTGACGTTGAACCCACAGTAACAGGACGATGGTGATCACTCCACAAATCAACAGCAAAGGCCAGGAATAGCGTAATCCGTCCGGTTCCATACGGACAAAATGCTGTAGTCCGCCCGTGGGAACCCAATTCTCGGGAATTCGTGATCTGAATACAGAAAGGCCGTTGTAGATGAAATGAAAGATAACCCCTGGCAGTAGACTGCGACTATGAACTGCCACTAATCCCAACACCAGCCCCAATAAGGTAGCGTTGAACACCTGCTGCGGAATCATGTGCATAGCCCCGAACGTCACACTCGACAGTATAATTGCCAGCCACGCGCGTCCACGGCGACCAAAGCCACTGAGGATAAACCCTCGAAACGCCAACTCTTCGCAAATCGCCGGTGCTAAAGCAAACGCCATCAAAATCAACCAGATCGGTTGTGTGGGATCAGACATGTTTTTTAAGGCACCCATTGCACCAGATGGCAGTTTCGGGAAAAACCAACCCAGGCTGGATGCCAGTTCAAGTGATATGGGATGCAACAAGAAAGGTAATACAATTCCGACTGCCAGAAAACCCAGGCTTGGTAAATAGAGTCGAAACGTTTTTCGGAGACTGGTAGTCAGCATGATCCCCATTATCAGAGCGGGAGTTGCAATAATCGCCAGTTGTTGAATCATCAGAAGTTGCATCATGCGTGTCGGGCGTTCTGCTTCAGAGGCATACGCGATCGCATCGCGCATGCTGTTCATGACGGCAAACTGCAGCAACATAATGATTACAAAACAGAAACCCGCTTCGGCAAAACTGGGAAGTGGGCCTTTCGTGTGCATCAGATGTTTTAACCAGAGTCCCACTTCAAAGCGTTCGGCTTCCCGGAACAGTACATCTTCGCGCTGAAACTGATCAATGGCCCACCAGAGTGCTAACAGGCTGTAACCGACACTGGTGAATAAAACAGGAATCGCATAGATATACAGGGCTCCCGCATTAACGGTCGAAAGTAGCATTGCCTTTAACAACAGCGCCACACCAACAACGGGCATAAAACTATAAAAGGCATTGATTTCAACACCCGGCGAGAGACAGAAAACAGTGAGACCGATCGTCACCATCAATAAAGGCGTCAGATAATACTGACCTTCTTTACTACTGCGGGCAAACGTTGCCAAAGACAGACAAAGTGCGCTAAACAATGCTGACAGGGGAATCAATAAAACGACAATCCAAAACAAAGCTGTAAATGATGGAAAGGAAAGATCGCCCATTTTTGAGAGCGCTCCCGATCCCACCATATTAACCATGTGTTTCCCGGTAAACCCCATACTGGCCAAATTCAATAACGCCGTAGAAACACTGAAAATCATCACGGTCAAAAACTTGCCTAACACGATTTCAGTACGTTTGGCAGGTGAGATCAACAACGTCTCCATCGTGCCACGCTCTTTTTCACCAGCTCCCAGGTCAATCGCCGGGTAAAATGCCCCTGTTGCCGCCATAATAATTAACAGAGCAGGAAACAGTTTACTCCAGAGATTCGCTGCCAGTTGTTCATCTTGTGCCAAATCGATAACAATCGGATTGATGGGTGTCGGCAATGATTCCGGAAGATTGGCCCGATTCAAACGATCACGCAAGATATCTTTTTCATAGGCACTCATCACCTCTTGAACCTGGCCAAAGGCAATCCTCGTTTTTTCGTCGGCAGAGTTTTCCAGATAGATCGGCCGCAGAGCCTCAGCTGGATCGAAGTCGATCGGTTCGTGCCGCGCCAGTTTTTCACTGACCCGCTCGATTTCCTGCGAAAGTCCCTTGGGAATGAGAATCAGAACCTGAATCTGGCTTTCTGCAAACAAGGCACTAAATTCCGTATTAGCGGCTTTCAGCTCCTCTTTCAATTTCAGCCGTGTTGCTTTTTCAACTTTCGACTCTCCCTCAATCTGCTGTAACCGGCTTAACAATTCCTTTTGCTTTCCAAAAACACTCTCTAAATCGCGTGCCTGTTTGAGTAGGTCCTGTCGATTCTGACCTTCCGGTTCCTCTGTATCTTCGCCCTTTTTTTCAACGGATTCTTTGTCTGTAATCACGCGCAGCTTGTCTGCATCAGAGGGAATCCGAAACCAGTTGGATACAAAGTGGTCTCCCTCCAATAGCTGAGGTTGCTTTGGCAGGTCATTGGCACCCAGGATAACAACATTGCGCGGTTGTTCTGAAAACAGGACAGTCATCTGCACCATGCCAATACCCATGGCCGGGTAGAGCAAGAGCGGCAGAACGGCGACCATGAACAAAGTACGCCGATCGCGCATCTGATCCCTCAGTTCACGCATCAAAATAAGTTTGATATTCTTCCAGTGTATCATCTGAATTATTGAGCCTTCACTGCCAACTGGTCTTCATGCTCTTGAATTAAACTGAAAAACAATTCTTCCATATCCGATTCCTGGTATTTTTCTGCCAGTTCCGGGATACTGCCGATCGCCAGGATTTTTCCCTTATAGATCACGGCCACGCGGTCGCATAATTTTTCGACTTCCCGCATAATATGCGTTGAAAAAATGATGCACTTGCCTTCCTCACGCAGCGCTTCGATGGTTTTTAAAACTGCGCGCGCCACCAGTACATCGAGACCCGTCGTCGGCTCATCAAATATGAGAACTGGTGGATCATGAATGATCGTCCGTGCAATAGAAACCTTTTGTTTCATTCCGGTCGACATTTTCGAACCGAGCAAGTCTTTGATATCCTGCATTTGCAAGGTCGTAAAAATTCGGTCGAGTCGCTCTTGAAGTTCTTCTTCTTCAATGTCATACAGACGACCAAAGTATTCAACCATTTCCCAGGCAGTCATGCGATCATAGATACCTGTATTGCAGGACATGAAGCCAATATGAGTTCGCACGTCCTGCGGCTGAGTGATCACATCATAACCGGCAACGGTGGCAGTGCCTCCCGTTGGCTGCAAAACCGTACTGAGCATGCGGAGACAGGTTGTTTTACCAGCCCCGTTGGGTCCCAGTAAGCCAAAAATCTCACCTGGTTGAACATCAAAACTGACAGAATCGAGCGCAACAATACTACCTTGACGTAAGTCATCGAAACTCTTGCTTAAATTTTCGACATGAATCATAGGCGTCCATCATCTCTAATACATGCGAAACCAAACCAACAACATCCGCTGCCAAACTGACATATGAGGTTCACGTTTATAAACTAATTTATAGCAAGCATACCCTATGGTCGCGAATCGGCTGGTTCGAGATACGTGTCTTATTGATTTTCTCTTAGTTGAGTACTGGCAACGGAACGTGACCTGAACCTTTAGCAGGACCATTCGAATCAGGATCATCGATATATTCATAAAAGACATTGCGCTGACGAGGAATATATCCTGATTCCGTAATGCAGTGCCGAATTGTGTCGACTGTCAAATGATGCGTGGTGCCCGCCTGTGAAACGACATTTTCTTCGATCATCAGACTTCCCATATCATTCGCACCAAAAAACAGAGCCATTTGACCTGTTTTCTCTCCCTGAGTTACCCAGGAAGATTGAATGTTAGCAAAATTATCCAGATACAGCCGACTGACGGCCTGTGTTTTCAGGTACTCAAACGCACCCGCGGGAGGTACATATTCCATATCCGTATGATCTGGCTGAAGTGTCCAGCAGATGAAAGCAGAAAAACCATGCGTCTCATCTTGCAAAGCACGCAGACGATCCAGATGTTCGATGCGTTCGGCCAAAGTTTCGACATGGCCAAACATCATCGTTGCACTGGAAATGCCTCCCAGTTCATGCCAGACCCGATTGACTTCCAGCCAGCCGTCGGTCAACACTTTTCCACGCGTGATTTTTTTGCGAACCCGATCTACCAGAATTTCGCCACCACCACCGGGAAGACTTCCCAAACCAGCAGCTTTCAACCGTTCAAGTACCTGCTTCAAAGACAGCTTATTGACTTTGGTAAAGTGATAGATTTCAGGCGGGCTGAATCCATGAATGTTAACAGAAGGATATTTTTCTCGCAAATCGCGTAACAGATCCTCGTACCATTCCAGCTTCAACGTCGGATGCAGGCCACCCTGCAATAATATCTGGTCTCCACCCAGGGCAATCGTTTCTTCAATTTTCTGATAGAGTTGCTCAGGTTTAAGTACATAGACTTCCGGGTCATTGGGTGTTCGGTAAAAGGCACAAAAATCACAAACAGCCGAACAGGAATTCGAGTAGTTGATATTACGGTCGATATTATATGTGCGATACGGCTCTGGATGCAGACGTTTTGTCACTTCATTCGCAGCCCGACCAAGGGCGATCAGATCATGAGACTCCATTAATTGGAGTCCCTCTTCGCGATTCAAACGCTCACCAGCAACTGCTTTATCCAGCAGGGATGCAATTTCGGAAGACAAGAGGAACCCCCTCGGGAGCAAGTCCCGTTTTAATAGCTAATTCTTGAAACAAACGTAACCCACAACATTCAGCGGGTCCCAGATAAAAACTCAGGTTATTCTTCAGATAATTCTGTGCAACAGACACATCAATTCCCAATTCAGGTGCTTCCCGACAAGCAATTTCATCAAGTCGAGTCACCCCTTTATCACGTGCCTGACATAAAGCCGTCTCCAGGGAACCAGTCTCCTGATTCCTGCGAACGGCCCACATCGCAAACACAAACGGCAAACCCGTCCAGCGGAACCATTCTTCCCCCAGATCCCAGGTCGCTTCAAACTTTGTCTCCGGAGTATGTATGGCGCGATCACCGATCAGCAAAATTGCATCGGCGGTGGTCGCTTCAATTGTCTGTTCAATCGGCAATGACTCTACTTCGGGAATCACACCATATTGCTCAGCGAGCATAATTCGTACTAGTGTGGCACTGGTTCGCGATCCCATATCCAGTGCCAGCCGCTTAATCCTCCCCAATGGAACGCGACTATACATTTTCACACTTAACACCGGCCCCTGAGTCGCCACACAGGCATTCGAAATCACCTCGTAATTCGAATTCCGAATCACCTCGATCGAAGGAATCAGTCCGACATCAATTCGCCCCGCTGCCAGATCATCGGCCAGCAGGCTGGGATAATCTAACATCAGTTCAGCATTTTTAGCCAGATCTTCCAGATCTTCGATTAACGGCTTCGAGTTAAGATAGGAGACCGCCCCCACGCGAATTGGGGGTGGAACCAAGTCAGACATTATCGTTTGGCTTTCGTTTCCAGTTGCATTGTCCAACTTATTATAGCCAGCAATCTTCATCTCGCAATCAGCTCACACTCTGGTTAATGACCGTATCAATGCACTCTGATGCACATCCTGACGGTTGATGTTATAATTGATCAATAAACTTGACCTGCTTTATCGTATTCTAGCAGTTTGTGTCCCCTCAATCAGGCACTATACCCTTGAAAATTCAAGGACAGACAAAAATCAACGGTATTATTCAGGCTGAATGATCTTTTTAATAGACATAGGAAAGCACTATTAGCATGTCACAGAATAGATACGTGAAGGTAGGCTTCATCGGAGCGGGTCGTATGGCAACAGCTCTCGCCGGTGGCTTGATCTCAGCGGGCTTTACGACAGCAGAGCATGTATGGGCCAGTGATAAGTTTGAATCAGCGAGAACGGGCTTCACAAAGGAGACAGGCGCCCAGACCCTTGGCTCGAATCTGGCCATCATGGAACAGGCAGAAGTAATTCTACTTGCAGTGAAACCACAACAGATGACTGAAGTACTTCAGGAAATCAAGGCATCGCTGAATGAGCACCATTTGCTGATCTCAATTGCTGCAGGCTGTCCGTTGTCCCTCTTTCTGGAAACACTCGGCGAAAACGCACGCTTGATTCGAGTGATGCCTAATACTCCCTGCCTGGTGAAACAGGGAGCCTCTGCCTTCTCGCGAGGTGGTCAGGCGACAGATGAAGATGCGCATTTGGTTGAGTCATTGTTGTCGACCGTCGGGACAGCCGTTGAAGTTCCAGAGTCGCAACTGGACGCCGTCACCGGTCTCTCCGGAAGCGGCCCCGCTTATGTTTACCAAGTGATCGAAGCACTCAGTGATGGAGGCGTGCACATGGGACTTCCACGCCATATTGCGACTCAACTCGCAGCCCAAACAGTGAAAGGGGCAGCAACGATGGTACTGGAAACGGGTGAACACCCTGGAACACTCAAAGATGCCGTTACCAGTCCCGGCGGTACGACCATTGCCGGTATCCATGAATTAGAAGCAGGTGGGTTAAGACATAGCCTGATGAAAGCGGTCACTGCTGCCACAAAACGATCCATAGAACTTGGTAAAGATTCTTAAGCGGACCGAACTTATTCAAGACACATTCGGAACCTGAAAAACGAGTCACTCCGGTAAAATTATTTGCCAGCGACGTTTCTTTAATTTTGTTAACGAACTTGCGTTACCTGCGCCGTTCTCTCAGAATAAAGTGAAACCTCTACGATTCCCACCATCTGCTGACACCAGGAGATACCAGAATGCTCAGACAATACACTCGCCGATTCTTGCTATTCAGCTGCCTGCTGTTTGCTGGTTCTTCAACCCTGCTTGCGGTGGAACAAGATTTCAAAACCTGGCTGTCTCAGCCGATCATTGATAAAGAACTCCCCTGGAAAGAAGTACAAGAATATATCGCGCCACGTGTCCCTGGCATGCCTGATATTAACAGCGTTGATGCCTGGGAAAAATATATTTCCAAGATTCGCAGCGATGTCTTAAACAAAGTCGTGTATCGGGGAGAGGCGGCAAAATGGCGCGATTCTACAATGAAGGTCGTTCGACTCGAAACGATCGAAGGCGGTCCCGAATATCAAATCCAGAAACTGAGATTCGAAGCGTTACCGGGCCTTTGGGTTCCGGCTCTGCTCTATATTCCCAATCAGCTTTCAGGAAAAGTGCCAGTCGTCATGAACGTCAATGGCCATGATCGAAATGGTAAAGCCGCCGACTACAAACAGGTACGCTGTATCAATCAGGCCAAACGCGGCATGATCGCACTCAACATCGAATGGCTGGGAATGGGACAATTAAGTGTTCCTGGCTTGATGCATTATCGAATGAATCAGCTGGACCTGTGTGGTACAAGTGGACTGGCTCCCTTTTACCTTTCCATGAAACGCGGGCTCGACGTTCTGTTATCCCATCCGAATGCAGACCCCAAACGTGTTGCGGTCGCCGGCCTTTCCGGTGGTGGCTGGCAAACCATCTTCATTAGTTCGCTGGATGAACGCGTGACACTTTCCAACCCGGTTGCCGGCTACTCCAGCTTTTTGACACGAACCTATCATACGAAAGACCTGGGAGATTCTGAACAAACTCCCAACGATTTAGCCGTTTATGCAGACTATACTCATCTGACCGCCATGCGTGCCCCACGTCCTACATTATTGACCAATAACTCGAAAGATAATTGCTGTTTTGAATCCGGTTATGCACAACCGCCACTTTTGAAGGCGGCCTTTCCGGTTTACAAATTGTATGACAAGGAAAGTTATTTGCAGTCGCACGTCAACGATGACCCCGGCGACCATAATTTCCTCAAAGACAACCGCGAAGCGTTATACCGTATGCTGTCTGCCCACTTTTCAGAACCTGGTAAACCACTTCCCGTCAATGAAATCGAATGTAAATCAGAAATCAAATCAGCAGACGAGCTGAACATTGAACTCCCCCAAAACAATGAGACATTTCATACACTCGCCTTAAAGCTTAGCAAGAATCTCCCACGAAAAGCTGCTTCCGAAAAGAATCCAGTGAAGGCACTCAAAAAAATAGTGCACTACAAAAAATCCAAAGCGACGGGAGAAAAAACGAGCCAGGCAGCGAAAGATAATACAACCATCAAGTCCTGGAAGCTGCGCATCAATGATGACTGGACTGTCCCCGCTGTCGAGTTCTCAAATGGCCCCTCCAAATCAACGACAATCGTTGTCGCCGATGCAGGTCGCAAGAGTCTGGCGGCAACCGTTGAAAAACTACTCGCACAAGGCAATACCGTATTAGCCGTCGATCCATTTTATTTTGGTGAATCGAAAATCAGTCAGCGCGATTTCCTGTATGGACTGCTGGTCGCTTCTGTTGGGGAACGTCCGCTGGGAATCCAGGCGAGTCAAGTCGCAGCAATTGCCCGCTGGTTACGCGAGGAACGAAATCAGACTTCTGTAACAATTCAATCAGAAGGCCCGCGCAGCTGTCTGTTTACACTCGTCGCTGCTGCCATCGAACCGAAAATAATTTCCAGCGTCAGCTTAAAAGGCTCAATGGGTTCATTGAAACAAATTATTGAAGATAATCAGTCAGTCAATCAGGCCCCTGAATTGTTCTGCTTCGGACTTCTGGAACAGTTTGATATTAAACAGATTGCAGAATTAGCAGGGACTGAAAAAGTTCAGTTCATTGAACCGAGCGACCGTGTGAAACGGGAGGTACCTCAAGTTCGCATCAAGAAAAATGTCAGCTATCTCGGAAAGGGACGCACAGAGAAACTTGATTTGTATTTGCCAGATCCCAATATTCACAAAGGCCCTTACCCTGCTGTCGTCATCATCCACGGTGGTGGCTGGATCGGTGGTGACAAAGGAGACCGCAGAGAGCGGAACATTGGTAACTCACTCGCAAGCGCAGGATACGTTTGTGCAAGCATCAACTATCAACTGGCTCAAAAGCAATCAAAATTTACAGACAACCTGAAACAGGTCTGGCCGGGACATCTTCAAGACTGTAAAACTGCTGTCCAGTTTTTAAGGAAGCATGCGACGGAATACCACATTGATGCCGACCATATTGGCGCTATCGGCGGCTCCGCAGGAGGTCATCTGGTCGCTATGCTGGCCGTAACCGGCGATGATTCCAATCTCGATCCCAAAGAACCTTATCCCGGTATTTCTTCACGTATTCAAGCCGTTGTCCCCATGTATGGAGTACACGAGCTGATTGCACTGGCTGAATCACGCGATTTGTTATCCTCATTCTCAGAAGAGGAAAAACAGCTCAGCCGTCAGGCTTCTGCAGTGACTCACATCACCAAAGATGATCCTCCGTTTCTCATCCTGCATGGTACTAAAGATACATTGGTTCCTGTAGAACAATCAAAACTTTTGGCAGACGCCCTGAAAAAAGGAAACATCCCGGTCGAGTTGCATGTCATCAAAGGCGCTCCACACAGTTTCCATCTACAGCCAAAGCAAAAAGACCTGAGGCCCTTAGTGATCGGATTCTTTGATCGCTATTTGAAACCCTGAACTCTTGTTTGCCCCGTGAGTTGACAGCAACCCAGGCTCTGGTAGAATAGCACAAATTGTAGCCATGGCTACATTTCAGTTTCTATCGACATCAACATCAATGATGGGAGTTTGTAATGAGAAGGCTTTTCGCTTTCGCCTTGTTACTGAGTTTGTTAACCGGTTGTAATACAGAAGAAAACTCTTCAAACAGAAATGCTTCAGACCCACAAGGTCCACCAAAAGAATTAACCTACCCGATTCAAGCGGCAGCGACTGTTGGCATGGTCGCCGACCTCGTCAAAAATGTCGGCGGCGACTATGTACAAGTCACTCAAATCATGGGGACGGGCGTTGACCCTCACATGCACAAAGTCACGCGAGACGATGTGCAGACCATTATGAATGCTGACCTTGTCTTTTACTCCGGCTTGATGCTGGAGGGAAAGATGTCAGACACATTGATCAAAATTTCGCGAAACAAACCTGTTTATGCCGTCACCGAATTGATTGATGAAACAGCATTACTCGAACCGGAAGATTTTCAAGGGCACTATGACCCCCACGTCTGGATGGACGTCGCTGCGTGGTCTCAATGCGTTGATGCCGTACAAAATGCACTCAGTAAATTTGACCCAACGCATGCAAAAGACTATCAGAAAAATGCGGAACAGTACAAAAAACAGCTGGAAGAATTACATCAGTATGGTTTAAAAACTATTGCCTCGATTCCGGAAAATAGCCGCATCCTGATCACCTCACACGACGCCTTCAATTATTTCGGTCGGGCTTACGGGCTGGATGTTCAAGGAGTTCAGGGAATCTCCACCGAATCAGAGGCAGGGCTGAAACGAATTAATGAACTCGTCGATCTACTGGTGAAGAAAAAAATCAAAGCAGTATTCGTGGAAAGCAGTGTCTCCAAAAAGAATATTACCGCACTCATTGATGGCGCCAAAGCACAAGGACATGACATCATCATCGGAGGCGAACTATTTTCAGACGCCATGGGTGAAACGGGCACTTATGAAGGTACTTACATCGGCATGCTGGATCATAATTTCACAAAGGTGACACATGCTCTAGGTGGAACGGTACCCAAGCAGGGCATGCAGGATAAACTCTCTCGTTAAAGCGAGTAGCGTGATGCCACGCCGTTGATAAAACGATCTCAGATTGCTTGAAATAAGGTTACATACCATAGACGTTTGATAAAATGAATCTAGCCAAATGAACGATATAAAAAGCGCGACAGTCGCACAACAGCCTGAATTCCCTCCCAAAGAAATTCCACTCTCCGTTTATGACTTAACAGTGGCTTACCATCGCAAGCCTGTGATCTGGGATGTGGGATTTGAAATTCCACCGGGTAAGTTAGTTGGCATCGTCGGCCCGAATGGTGCCGGCAAAAGTACGTTGATCAAGGCCATCATGGGACTCATTCCCAAGGCTTCAGGTCGTGTGCAAATTTTTGGTAAACCCTACCAGAAAAATCGACACCGCGTTGGTTATGTCCCTCAGCGGGAGAGCGTCGACTGGGATTTCCCCGTTGATGCTCTCGATGTGGTCACCATGGGGCTTTACAAAGAGATTGGCTGGTGCCTCCCCGTTCGAAAAAAACACCGCGCCCTCGCGATGGATGCGTTAGATCGGGTTGGAATTGCCGACTATGCGCGCCGACAAATCAGTCAGCTTTCCGGTGGACAGCAACAGCGTACTTTTTTAGCGCGTGCCCTGGTTCAGAATGCCGACTTGTACCTGATGGATGAGCCATTCGCGGCCGTCGATGCTGCCACAGAAAAAGCGATTGTCCAGATTCTGCAGGAAATGAAACAAGCGGGAAAAACAGCCCTGGTTATTCACCACGACCTGCAAACCGTTCCCGAGTACTTTGACTACGTCATTCTGCTCAATATGCGTGTGATTGATCATGGACTGACAGAAGATGTTTTCACCCCGGAAAATCTTCAAAAAACTTATGGCGGACGGCTGACATTGCTGGAAGAAGCAACTGAAACCATGCGACGCCGGGAGCAGTCTTTATGAAGCTGTTCTTTCTGGTTTTCCTGCTTGCCAGCTTCGCCCCCCCCTGGTCAGTCATCGTCGTTGCCGATGCAGGAGAGATTCACAAGCAGCGATCCATTACTGATCGCAGTATCTCGATGCCCAACTGGTCCGACTGGAAACGCGTTCTGTTTTTACAGGACTATAACACGCGCATTGTCGTTTTGGGGACTACACTACTGGGGATGTCAGCCGGTATGATCGGCAGCTTTGCCCTGTTACGCAAGCGAGCGTTAATGGGAGACGCGCTCAGTCATGCGACTCTGCCCGGCATTGCCCTCGCCTTTATCATTGCCACAACATTGGGGATGGATGGAAAATCACTACCGATTTTGCTGGCAGGAGCTGCATTAAGTGGCTTGCTCGGAGTTGCCGCGATTCTCCTTATCCGCAATTTGACACGTTTAAAAGAAGACGCCGCGCTGGGAATTGTGCTCAGTGTTTTTTTCGGTGCGGGGATCGCACTTTTAGTTGTCGTGCAACAAATGAAAACCGGTCACGCCTCCGGCCTGGAATCGTTTATTTATGGTAAAACTGCATCGATGGTCGCCAGTGATGCCCGGCTGATCGGTATTGCAGGTCTGTCCTGTGTGTTGATTTCGATTCTGATGTTTAAAGAACTGACTCTGCTTTGTTTCGATGAAGGTTTTGCCATCTCGCGCGGATTTCCCGTTGTTTTCCTGGACATGATGCTGATGGGGCTGGTGGTCATCGTCACGATCATCGGACTGCAAGCCGTCGGATTGATTCTGATGATTTCCTTATTAGTCATCCCACCTGCTGCAGCACGCTTCTGGACCGAAAAAATGATGAATCTGACGTTTGTCGCCATCGTACTGGGAGCCCTGAGCGGTATGATTGGCTCAGCCATGAGCGCGATCTTTCCCAATCTCCCTTCAGGTGCCATGATTGTGTTGGTCGCAACAGCCATGTTTCTAATCAGTATGGTCTTCGGAATTCCCCGGGGTATTCTGATCCGCAAACTGCGACGCTATGAGTTGAATACAAAAGTGAATCGACAACACCTGTTACGCGGGATTTACGAATACCTGGAAGTACGGGGACTCCTGAATCAGGAACAGACTTCAGATGGAATAAGCGTTCCTGTTTCTGCGTTGCACCAGATGCGAAGTTGGTCCCTGTCAAAGCTGAATAGAATTATTAGCCAGGCACAACAGGAAAAATTAGTCGATATGACTCAAGAAGGTTCTTTACGGCTGACTGAAGCAGGCCACAATGAAGCCACTCGAGTGGTGCGCGAACATCGTTTGTGGGAAATGTACTTGATTACATATGCCGACGTTGCACCGAGTAAAGTCGATCAGGATGCTGACACGATCGAGCATGTATTGGAGCCAGCTGTGATCTCGGAACTAGAACTATTACTCAGCCGACAATCAACTGAAGAAGTTCTGCAAAGCCCGCATGCCATTGAAATTGATCAAAAACAAGCCAACACTCCCGACTCCCGTTCGCGGAGGTTAAAATGATGAATGGCCTGGAACTATGGAGCTGGTCTCTGGATGGCTGGATTGTCGTTTCTGGTATTTTGTGTTCTGTCTCGTCCGCATTATTGGGAAATTTTCTCGTCCTGCGCAAAATGAGTATGCTCGGCGACGCGATTACCCATGCCATTTTACCTGGTCTGGCAGCCGCCTTTCTCATCAGTGAAAGCCGCAGTAGTATTCCCATGTTTGCAGGAGCTGTTTTGGCTGGAATACTGACCGCAATATTTACGGAATGGATTCGAAGCTTTGGCAAGGTCGATGAAGGGGCCGCCATGGGGGTGGTCTTTACTTCTCTATTCGCTCTGGGACTGGTGATGATCGTTCAAGCTGCAGACCACGTTGATCTGGACCCGAGTTGCGTTCTATACGGATCGATTGAACTTTCAACCACCGACATGATACTAATTGCAGGCTGGAACATACCACGCGTC